>JBBDXN010000074.1:0-27654 GCA_040902305.1 Candidatus Rokuibacteriota bacterium
CCCTGGTCCACGTGGATGACCGCGGCGGCCTGGCCCCCGACGTGCGCGTCGAGCCCCGCCCGCGCGGCGGCCGCCACCACGCCCGCGGTGGCGCTCGGGCCGGCGGTGGCCAGGCCCACCACGAGGTCGGCGGTGCCGATGCGCTCGATGGCGGCGCGGACCTCGTCGGGAAGCGCGGCGGTCTCCATCACCGGGTCAGATGGGCGACCAGCGCCAGGTAGTCGCTCAGATGGCGGGTCACGAGGAAATTACGGCGCACGTGCTCGCGCCCGGCGGCCCCCATGCGGCCGATCATCTCCGGGTTGCTCAGGAGCTGCCGGATCCGGAACGCGGCGCCCTCCACAGTTTCCACGGTATACCCGGTCACGTTCACGACCATCTGAAATGGGATGCCGCCCGCGATGGTGCCGATCACCGGCTTGCCCTTCCACATCGCGGTCGCCACCTCGATGGTGAAATCGGCCTTCAGCGGCTTCTGGATGGCGATGGTCGCGGCGCGCTCGAGCGCGTTCAGCTCGGTCTGGGGATCCGGCGGCAGGACGATCACCGTGATGTCCGGGTCCTGGCCCGCGGCCTCCCGCACGTCGGACAGGACGTCATCGCCGGGCGCCGGGGGCGGCCCCGCCAGCACGAGCCGGACGTCGTGGTGTTTCTTGACGAGCCGGTAGGCGTTGATCACGCCGAGGGGATCGTGAAGGCGCTCGAACGGCCCGACCTGGAGCAGGATGGGCTTGTCCCGCGGCACGCGGAGACGGTCCATCTGGGCCGCCTGCTCGACGCGGCTCATTTCCCGATTGCGCTCGGAGAGCGGGTCGATGGAGGGATACACGATGAAGCGCGGGATCGAGAGCGGAGCCGCGAAGCGCGCGAGGGAGAACACCGCCGCGTCGTAGCGCTGGGCCATGGGCCGGAGCGCGTTCCAGACCTGCGGCTGGGCGGAGGAGAGGTCCTGGTTGCAGCGCCACACCCAGCGTCCCGCCCCGCCGCGCTGCTCGACGAGGCCGATGGGGGTGGCGTCGTGGACCATCACGACGTCGGCGTCGAGCCGAAGGCGGCGGGCATTCTCGACCGCCGTCTCCCGCAGGCGGGCCAGCATGGCCTCGGTGATCACCTGCTCGGTGCCCGCGAGGGCCTTGTTCACCGCGCGCCCTACCTGGTCGAAGTCGGCGGTGCCGATGGTGACCTCCCAGCTCGTCTCGACGCCCAGGTCGCTCATGATCGGGACCAGCCGGTTCAGCACCTCGATCCCGGCGCCGCCGTAGCGCGAGGCGCTCACGTGGGTCAGGCGCCGTCCGCGGAGGCGCTCGCCGATGCGCATGAGGATGTCCACCGCGCCGCGCGGCGCCACCTGGCGATAGTCGTCCAGCTTGACCAGCGCTCCCGGTGCCATCAGGCGCCCTTCCCGTCGATGGCGTCGGAGAGCACGCTCAGATGGCGGTCGCGGATCCGCTCGAGGCTGCCCGCGTGCGGATCGATGTGGGCCAGGCGGTCGGCCAGGTCGGCCAGTCCCAGCACGCTCCCCACCCATTCCGCGAAGTCCCCGCGGCCGCGGCCGGCCCGGTAGCGCGCCTCGGTGGTGTGGTAGAAGAGCGCGCTCACGTCGACCTCGGCGAGCGCGTCCCGGAGCTCGGTGAGGGTGCGGGCCTGGTGCCCGGTGGGCACCGGGACCAGGTGGACCTGGAAGAAGCGGAAGCGCTTGCCCTGGGTGCGCGCCGGCGCCGTCCCCAGGTGCTGCAGGTGATCGCTGACGATGGCGACCAGCTCCTCGCGCACCCGCTCCATCGAGCCCGCGTGGAACGCGTCCACCGCGGCCAGGCGCTCGGCCAGCCGCACGTCGCGCACCTCGGTGCCCACCCAGAGCGAGAAGTCGTTGGGGTAAGCCTCGGCCAGCACCGGCCGGTGCAGGAGGGCGGCCGAGGTGTGGCAGAAGATGGACTCCACCGGCACGCGCTCGAGCTGCTCGAGCAGCTCGCGGGCATCGTGGGCCTCGTGGGGCAGCAGCTCGTTCAGCTCGAGACAGCCGAGGAAGACGAAGGGCTCGGTCGGGCTCATGCGGTAAGCTCTCCCGGGGGACGACGCCGGTGAGAATCCTGCTCCTGAGCCGCGAGTATCCGCCGCACGTCTACGGCGGCGCCGGCGTGGTGGTGGACCACCTGAGCCGCGCGCTGGCCCGCCACGCGTCGGTCGAGGTGCGCTGCTTCGGCGATGACCAGCCGGCGCAGCCGCGCTTGACCGTCCGGGGCTACCCGCGGTGGGACCGTCTCGCGGGCGGGCCGGAGGCGCCCTACGCTCCCGCGCTGGAGGCGCTCTCGGTGGGGCTCGCGATGGCGCGCGACCCGGTGGCCGCCGACGTGGTGCACTCCCATACCTGGTACGTGGGGCTGGGCGGGATGCTGGTGCAGTCGATCCACGACGTCCCGCTCGTGGTCACGCTGCACAGCATGGAGCCGCTCCGGCCGTGGAAGGCCGACCAGCTCGGCACCGGCTACGCGGTCTCGAGCTGGGCCGAGCGCCTGGCCGTGGAGCGCGCCGATCGCGTCATCGCGGTGTCGGCCCAGATGCGCGCGGACATCACGACCCACTTTCAGGTCGATCCCGACCGGGTGGTGGTGATCCACAACGGGGTGGACGCGGAGGCCTTCGCCCGCACCGAGCGCCGCGAGGCCCTCGCGCGTCACGGGGTGCTCCCACCGTACGTGCTCTTCGTCGGCCGCATCAGCGAGCAGAAGGGCATCTTCCAGCTCCTGGAGGCGGCGCGGGCGCTGCCCGAGGGCGTCCAGCTCGTCCTCTGCGCGAGTAGCCCCGACACGCCCGAGCTGCAGGCCCGGCTCGAGGCCGCCGTCGCGGGCCGGCCCGAGATCCACTGGATCAACGCGATGGTGCCGGTGCCCGAGGTGGCGCAGCTCTACAGCCACGCCGCGGTCTTCATCTGCCCGTCGATCTACGAGCCCTTCGGGCTGATCAATCTCGAGGCGATGGCCTGCGGCACTCCGGTGGTGGCGAGCCGGGTGGGCGGCATCCCCGAGGTGGTCGTGGACGGCGAGACCGGCTGGCTGGTGGAGCCGGGCGACGCGGCCGCGCTCGGCCGGGCGCTCCGGCACGCGCTGGCCGATCCCGAGCGCGCCCGCCGCATGGGCGAGGCGGGCCGCCGGCGCGTGGAGGCCCAGTTCTCCTGGGACCGCATCGCGCAGCGGACGCTGGCGGTGTACCGGGACGCGATCGAGAGTCACCGGCGGGCCTCGGCGAGGTAGAACGCGACGCTCCACGGCGGCAGCTCCGGCCACGCCGCGGAGGGCAGGTTGAGCGCGTAGAGCCGATGGCCCCAGTCCGGGCCGGGCCCCTCCTGGGCCACCGGCGCGTCGCCCAGGTTGGCCACGAGCCGCAGGGTACCGGCCGGGAACCTCCACCTCACCTCGAGCGCGGCATCGCCCAGCGCCTTCCAGGCGGCCCCCGGGGCCGGCTCGCCCGCGAGCAGCGGCGCGATCGCCCGCGCCCGCAGGGCGAGCAGCGCGCGGTGGAAGGCGAGCCACTCCTGAGGGCCGGCCGCGCTCACCCGGCTCCAGTCCAGCACCGAGCGCCTGAACGTCGTCTCGGCCTGCGGGTCGGGAATGCGCTCGCGCACCGCTTCACTCGCGAACTCGGGAAAGCGCGCGAACTCCCGCCGCCGCCCCTCGGCCACCCGCGGGCCCAGGTCGGGGCCGAGGTCGCTGAAGAAGAGGAACGGCTCCGGCGCGGCCCATTCCTCGCCCATGAAGAGCAGCGGCAGGGCGGGCGAGAGCAGGAGCACCGCGGTGGCCGCGCGCACCGCCCCGGGCGGGGCGAGCGCGGTGATCCGCTCGCCCAGGGCGCGGTTGCCGATCTGGTCGTGGTTCTGGAGGAAGCCCACGAACGCGGTCGGGGGCAGGTCCACGCTCGGCTCGCCGCGGGCGGCTTCCCGATAGAGCGAGCGCTCCCCCTGGAAGGCGAAGCCCTCGGTGAGGCAACGCCCCAGGTGCGGCAGCGGCGGCTGGTAGTCCGCGTAGTAGCCGCCGGTCTCGCCGGTCAGGAGCCCGTGCAGCGCGTGGTGCACGTCGTCGTTCCACTGGGCCTGGTAGAGGGGGCGGCGCCCTTTCTCGCGCCGCAGGTAGCGGGCCTCGTTGGCCCCGTTCTCCAGGATGAGATGCACGAGGCGCTCGCGGCCGGGGCCGTCGGCCACCGCGCGGCCCATGTCGACGAGCAGATGCGCCATCGAGTCGTCCACGATGGCGTTCACCGCGTCGAGCCGCAGGCCGTCCAGGTGATACTCCTCGATCCAGTAGAGCGCGTTGTGGATCACGAACGCGCGCACCACCTCCGAGCCGGCTCCGTCGTAGTTGATGCCGTCGCCCCAGGGGGTCTGGTGCCGGGCATCGAAGAACCCCGGCGCGTAGCGGTGGAGGTAATTGCCCTCGGGGCCGAAGTGGTTGTAGACGACGTCGAGGAAGACGGCGAGTCCGCGGGCGTGGGCGGCGTCCACCAGCGCCTTGAGCGCCTCCGGACGGCCGTAGCTCGCGTCGGGGGCGAAGAGGAGCACCCCGTCGTAGCCCCAGCCCCGGCGCCCGGGGAAATCGGCCAGGGGCATCAGCTCCACCGCGCTGACCCCGAGGGAGACCAGATGGTCGAGCCGCTCGGCCACCGCCGCGTAGGTGCCGGCGGCGGTGAAGGTGCCCACGTGCAGCTCGTAGAACACGAGCCGCTCGGGCGCCAGGCCGCCCCAGGCGGTGTCGGTCCACGGATAGGCCAGTGGATCGATGACCTCGCTCGCCCCGTGCACGTCGCCCGGCTGAAAGCGCGCGGCCGGATCCGGCACCAGCATCTCGCCGTCGATGCGGTACCGGTAGCGCGTGCCCGCGGGCGCCTCCCGTGTCACGTACTCCGCCCAGCCGCCCGCGTCGCGCGCCATCGCGACGGCGCGTCCCGGCTCCTCGAGCCACAGCTCGACCTGTCGGGCGCCGGGGGCCCAGAGCCGGAAGCGGGTGGCGCCGTCGCGGATCTCGGCCCCGAAGGGCATCGCGTGCGCGCGCCGTGCCGCCGGGGCCGGGCTCATGGCTCGCGGCCCTCGCGCTCGAGAAGGGCCACCGGGAAATGGCCGAAGAGCGCGGGACCGGACAGGACGGAGGCGCCCTCGCGGTGCTCGCTCACCACCGTCAACCCGGTGAATCGATCGCGGTACGTGCCGGCGAGCCGCTCGTCGCCCAGCGTGATCCAGGTGTGCTCCCACGCCGCCTCGCCCAGGGCGAAGCGGCCGGTGAGACCGCCGAGCCGGGCGGTCAAGCGCGGCACCGCGACGATTACCGCGTCGGACCCGTCGAGCCGCGCGAGGGCCACCACGTGCTCGGCGTGCTGCCCGCCCGGGTCGAGTGCGCGATACTCCCCGCCGCCGAAGAGTCGGGCCCGCCGGCGTCTCAGGGTGAGGGCGCGATGGATGAGGTAGAGCTTCACCCGCCCGTCCGTCCAGCGCTCGAGCAGCTCGGCGCAGAGGCCGGTGAGATCCCCCGCGCGGGCGTCCTCGGCGCGGATGCGGGCGCCCAGGTCGTCCAGCGTCGCCCGCCGGCGGGCGAAATCCACCGGCCGGCGGTTGTCGGGATCCACCAGGGAGAAATCCCACAGCTCGGTGCCCTGGTAGAAGTCGGGGATGCCGGGGGCGGCGATCTTGAGCAGGGTCTGCGCGAGCGAGTTGCTCGCGCCGTGGGCCGCCACCCGCCGCTGGAAGGGCAGGAGCGCGGCGAGGAACGCGCTGCCGGGCGCGAGGACCCCGGCCACGAACTCGCGCACCGCCGCGTCGTAGGCCGCGCTCGGGTTCACCCAGCTCGTGTGGCGCTTGGCCTCCTTGGTCGCCTTCTCCATGTAGGCGACGAGACGCGCGGTGAGCGTGTCGAGCGTCTCGTCCCCGTCGCGGGCCGGCCACGCGCCCACCAGGGTCTGGTACAGGAGGTACTCGTCGTTGGCGTCGGGCGCGGTGCGCCCGTGGACCTCGGACTTGAATCGGCGGTTGAGCGCGCGCCAGTGCCGCACCTCCGCGGCCCAGGCGGCGGGCACCTCGGAGAGCACGTTGATGCGCGCGCGCACGTCCTCGCCGCGCTTGGTGTCGTGGGTGGCGGTGGCGACGAGGGACTCGGGCCAGCGGGCCAGGCGCGCCGCATTCTTGTCGTGGAAGACCGTCGCCGACTCACCGTAGCGCGCGGGATCGGCGCCGACCTCGTTCAGGGACACGAGACGGTTGTAGACATAGAAGGCGGTGTCCTCGACCCCCTTGGCGGTGACCGGGCCGGTGGTCTGCTGGAAGCGCATCGCGAAGTGCCGGCGCGCGGCCTGTTCGTCGGGGTCGCGGCCGCCCGAAGAGCGAAGGAGCAGCACGTCGCGCAGGAAGTCGAAGATCGACACGTTGACGGTGGGGTTGCGGCGCTTGGCCTCCGCCACCGCCTCCTCGATGTAGGCGCGGTCGCGGGCGCTCGGGTCGCGCCCGTCGTCGCCCACGTAGGTGCGGTAGACCGAGAAGGCGGCCACCACCTCGCGGATCGCGCGCACCAGACTGGGCAGCGTGAAGTCGCGCGAGAGGCGGTTGCGCTCGGACATCGAGTCGAGGTGATTGCCGAGCTGGTTGATCTCGCTCGCCATCGAGACCTGCATGATGAGCCGCTTGGCCGCGTAGGCGTGGTCGTCCATCGGCCCGCCCACCCCGGCCAGCCGAGCGTACAGCGTGCTCATCTGTCTGGATGTCCCGCGGTCCACGAAGAGCCCGTTGACCGAGGCCAGGAAGTCGTAGCCGGTGGTGCCCGCCACCGCCCACCAGTCGGGCAGGGGCTCGCCGGGGCCCAGGATCTTCTCGGCCGCGATCCAGAGCGGGCGGGCGTCCAGCGCGGCGGCGGGGTCGGCGGCGCGGGCGCGGTAGAGGGCCCCGAGCGCTTCCGCCTCGCCGGCGCCGAGCGTGGGCATCAGCCGCCGCGCGGTCGCGACCAGCGCGCCCTCCTGCAGCCGGCGGAAGTACTCGCCGGGGGCGTAGAGGCCGTCCGGATGGTCCACGCGGAGCCCCACGACCTGGCCGGAGCCGATTAGCCGCAGGACCAGCTCGTGGGCGGCGTCGAAGACCGGGCGCTGCTCCATGCGGATCGCGGCCAGGTGGCTCACGTCGAAGAAGCGGCGATAGTTCACCTCGTCGCCCGCGACCCGCCAGTCGGCGAGACGGTAGGTCTGGGCCGAGAGGAGACGGTCGAGCGAATCGAAGCTCGCCGGCTCTCCGGGGGTGCCGTTGAAGCGCCGCACCGTCTCCTCGACGTGCTCGCGGATCTCCGCCGATTCCTTGGCGAGCGTGGCCAGGCGGCGCTTGACGATCTCCTTCTCGCGGAGCCGCTCCTCGAGCCGGTGCGGATCGGTCTCGGTGCGGCCGGGCAGGTGCTCGAGCGCGGTGAGGATGCTGCGCAGCTCCTGGAGCCCCGCGTCGTCCGGGCCGAGGCGCGCCGCGAGGGCGTCGAGCCGCTCGGCCAGGACCTGGGCGTAGGAGTCGGGCGCGATGGGCAGGCGCGCTCCCGCGTAGCGGAGATGGAAGGCGCCGTCCGCGAGCTCGAGCTTTAGGTGCTGCGACTCGAGGACGCGGCCGTACTGATCCGGCAGGATGGGCAGCAGCACGCGGTCGTGCAGCTCCGGCTTCACCGGGTTCCAGTCGATGTCGAAGAAGCCGGCGCGCGGGGAGGCGGGGCCGTTCTCCAGCACGTCGAGCCACCACGGATTGGCGTCGCCCGCGATGCCCATGTGATTGGGCACCACGTCGAGGATGAGGCCGAGCCCGCGCTCGGCGAGGGCGGCGGCCATGCGGTCGAAGGCGGCCGCGCTGCCGATCTCGGGATTGAAGGCGTTGTGGTCGGTGACGTCGTAGCCGTGCGAGCTGCCGGACCCGCACCGGAAGCAGGGAGAGAGGTAGGCGTTGCTCACCCCGAGGGCCTCCAGGTACGGGCCGAGCGCGGCCACCGCGTCGAAGCCGAGCGCGCTCCCGAGCTGCAGGCGATAGGTGGCGCGGCGCTCGCGGCGGAGCGCGGCCACCGCCTGCTGGAAGAGCACGCCGACATCGATCATGCGGCTAGCCCGGACTATGCGTGAACACGGGCGCCACCCTCAACCCGACGCTCTTCCCCCACCGGGGGAGAGGGGCCGGGTGAGGGGGCTGGTGGAGGGGGCGGGCCGGACGCGGGACACGCATTCGTGAATAGCGCGGGCTAGAGGTGGGTCAGGGTCTCACGCGGGTGGGGCTCGCGGCTGCGCAGGTAGCGCTCGAGTATCTGGCGGGCCAGCCCGCGGCCCCCGAGCCCGAAGGCCAAGGCCAGGGCGAGGATCAAGCCGCCGAAGGTGATGCCGAAGGCGACCAGCACCATCTCCTTACCGATGCCCAGGTGGGTGACCGCGGTGGCGCTCGCGAACAGCAGCACGCCCCAGCGGATCGCGCGGGCGACGAGGCGAGCCTCCGGCACGCGCGCGTTCACCGCGGCGATGAGGGCGCCTTCGCCCACGAAGTTCGCGACGAGCCAGCCGACCAGGAGAATCAAGGCGGCGCCCATGACCCGCGGGACCCACGAGAATACGAACTCGGTGAGCCGCCCGGTGCCCGGGATCGCCAGCGCGTCGATGGCCATGGACAGGAACAGCACGAGGATGCTCCAGAAGACGACCAGCCCCAGTACCTGGGACGGCGGCTTGCGCACCCCCGCGCGGTTGAGCTGGGCCACGATGCCCCAGCTCTCCGCGCGGCGGTCGAACGCCACCGCCTGCGCCACCCGCCGCGTCACGCGTGCGGCGATCCACGCGCCGGCCAGGCCCACGATGGCCAGGGTGAGCATCGCCAGGATGCCGGGGAGCACGAGGATCAGCCTCGTCTGCAGATCCGCGAGAGAGGTCCACACGAGATCGCCCCACATGTCCGTCATGATCCGCGCCTCCTTCTATCCGATGCGCTGCGCGAGTGTCCTCACGGTATCACGCGGGCAAGGCCCCAGAAAGGTTGCCCGGCCCGCGGGCGCCGCGTCGGGGTTACCGGGCCGACGGTAACGTTTACCGCTCCCGCGCCCGCCGGCGCCAGGCGCGGGCGCCCGGAGCGCCCCCGCGGCGTGGTGGCTTTTCCAGCGCTTAGCGCGCCCAGGGTGGAGAGCCGGCGTGTGGCACAGAGCTTGCCGGTGCCACGGGGCGGAGGGATCGCTCACATGGGGCTCGAGGTGATCATCGTGCCGAGGCGCGGTTGAGCCCCGCGGGCCGGGCGCGGCCGCCGGTGCGCGAGCGAATCGCGCAGGCGTTCACCCACGTGGAAGACGTGCTCTACGTGGGGATCGGAGTGGTGCTGGCCGCCGGCGCGGTCGGGTTGCTGATCAGCGCGGCGCTGGCGTTCGTGCGCAGCGTCGTGGCGGGCGCGGTCGGGGGCGGCATCGTGGGCGTGCTGGACCAGCTCTTGCTAATCCTCATGATGATCGAGATCTTGTACACGGTGCAGGTGTCGTTCCGGGAGCACGTGCTCGTGCCGGAGCCCTTCGTGCTGGTGGCCATGATCGCGGCGGTGCGGCGGATCCTGGTGATCACCGCGGAGTTCGGGAAGCTCGTGGAGCAGGGCGAGTCGGCCTTCCGCTACGCCATGATCGAGCTGGGGCTGCTCACCGTCATGACCGGGGTCCTGGTGGCATGTCTGGTGGGCCTGCGCAAACGCGACAAAGAGGCGGTGGCCGAGCGCGCCTGAGGGAGGCGGACATGAGGATCCAGCAGCTCGATGACATCGGGGGCCGACGCAGCTTCGTGCTGGTGTGCGACCGCGACGACGACCCGGTGGAGGCCCTCACGGCCGGAGCCAAGCGCTTCGACCTGTCGGCGGCCTCGCTGAGCGGCATCGGAGCGTTCTCCGGCGTGACCCTCGGCTTCTTCGACCACGCCCGCCGGGACTACACCCGGCGTGTCATCCGGGAGCAGGTCGAGGTCGTGTCGCTGATCGGCAACGTCGCGCTCGACCGCGGCGAGCCGCGGGTGCACGTCCACGTGGTGGTGGGGCGGTCCGACGGCGGCGCCCTCGGCGGGCACCTGCTCGGGGGGCGCGTGGATCCGACGCTGGAAGTCATGATCGTCGAGTCGCCCGCAACCCTCCGCCGCAAGACGGATCCCGCGACCGGGTTGGCCTTACTCGACGTCCCCTGGGATCGGTTGTAGTTACACGGTAAAACATTCCCTGTCCTGTGGCGCCCGCCGGCACAGCGTATTCGAGCTACGGCTCACTCGTGGAGCGGCAACTCAGTGTCTGGATAGGCGGAACGCGTATGGTTGGCTTCTACCGGTCGGGGTGACAATTCCCGGGGCATATCGCTTGCAGCGTGGGCCGCGACGACTCACAGCGCGAATATGAACCCTCGCCAGCCTTCCGAAGGGGGACGACGATGAAGCATCGGATCCTGATCGCCGACGACGACGAGTCCGGCCGCAGCGGCCTGGCGGCCCTGCTGACCATGTGGGGATATGAAGTCCAGGAGTCCGTCGATGGCAAGGACGCGCTCGAGCGCGCCCCGGTCTTCCGGCCGCATGTCGTCATCGCCGACATGATCATGCCGGTGATCGACGGGATCGGGCTGCTCAAGCCGCTGGCCGCCGCGGTCCCCGAGGCCGCGGTCATCCTCCTGACCGCCCATGGATCCATCGAGACCGCGGTGTCGGCGATGCGGGAAGGCGCCTACGACTACATGACGAAGCCGGTCGACCCCCGGCGGCTTCGGGTCCTGGTGGAGAAGGCGGTCGAGAAGGTGCAGGTCAATCGTGAGGTCACGGTCCTGCGCCGGCAGCTCAAGGAGACGCGCGGGCTCGGGCCGCTGCTGGGCGTGAGCCCCGCCATGCAGGAGGTCTACCGGTTCATCGAGATGGCGGCGCCGAGTCCGGCGCCCGTGCTGATCCTCGGCGAGACCGGGACCGGCAAGGAGCTGGTGGCGCGTACCATCCACCAGCTCTCGCAGCGGGCCAAGGGCCCGTTCGTGGCGGTGAACTGCTCGGCCATCCCCGAGACCCTGCTGGAGAGCGAGCTGTTCGGCCACGAGAAGGGAGCCTTCACCGGCGCGATGGCGCGGGGGCCGGGCTACTTGGAGCTCGCCGACGGCGGCACCATCTTCCTCGACGAGATCGCGGAGATGAGCTCGAACCTGCAGGCCAAGTACCTCCGCGTGCTGCAGGACAGCCAGGTTCGGCGCGTCGGCGGGCACGACGAGATCTCGGTGGACGTGCGCGTGGTGTGCGCGACCAACCGGGACGTGGTGAAGGCGGTTCAGGACGGCGCGTTCCGGGAGGATCTCTACTACCGGGTCAACGTGCTGACGATCCCGCTGCCCACCCTGCGCCGGCGACCCGAGGACATCCCGCTGCTCGCGGAAGCCTTCATGGTCGAGTTCAGCGAGAAGTACGCGCGGCACGTGCGGGGCATGGACGGGGCGGCCCTGAAGCTCCTCCAGGAGCACCCGTGGCCCGGGAACGTGCGCGAGCTGCGCAACGTGATCGAGCGCGCGGTCGTCTCCTGCGAGGACGGCCTGATCACGGCGGACTGCGTGCCGCTGGCGCCCCTGGGAGCCGTGCCGGCCGAGCGGGCGAACGTGGTGGTGCTCCCGGTGGGCACCACGCTCGACGACGGGGAGAAGCAGCTCATTCTCCGCACGCTGCAGTCCGTGAACAACAACAAGACCCGCGCCGCCGAGATCCTCGGCACCACGCCCAAGACGCTGCACAACAAGGCGCGGCGGTGGCGGGAGCTGCAGACGGAGCAGCGCTAGCCGCGGAGGGTGCGGGTCTGCGGCGGCGCCGGCCGCTACGCGGCTGAGCGCCGATCCACACGACCCAGGGCCGGGTCGAGGAGCGGTCCTGTCGGATCTCGACGGGATACCCCTGCTGCTCGATGCTGGTGGCCAGCCGACCGGCAGCCGCCCGGTCCGTGAAGGCGGCGGCGGGCGTCCAATCCGCGCTGGCCTTCTGTGGCTCGGCCACCGGCTCCGGTGCGCGCCGCGGCGGCGCGACCTGGCGGGGCGGCTCGGGCGTCGACGGCTCGGCGGCTCGCGACTCGGCGGCGCGGGGCTGTCCCGCCCACGGCTCGGCCGGAGGCAGCGTCGGCGTGGCGGGCGACGTTTCTCCGCGCTGGGGGGGGTCACGTCGCGGGGCTGGCTCGCTCAGCGATGGGGCGGCGTCGACTTTCGGTTCGCGTGGCGATTCCCGCGGGTCGCCGGGGCGTGGCACCTCTCGAGGATCCGAGCTCGGGTCCGGCAGGCGCGCCAGCGGAGGCTCCGACAGCCGCGGCGGGACGAACGGATCCCGGATGGTCTCTGACGGGGACGGCGTGACCCGCCCGCCCAGGTCGAAGGGGAGCGGCGCGACGGCGATCGCCGGGGGCGCACTCGTCGTACGCCCCATGGTCCCGGGGGCCAACAGGTAGGGCAGGCCGAAGAAAACGGCGAGGAACGTCGGCACGAAGGTCGCGGTCGCGATCCCGAGCCCGCGGAGCAGAGACGCGAAACCGTCGCGCGGTGCCGCGCTCAGCTCGTCCGCCTCGAGGTCTTCGACGTCGTACGCTTCCTGGTCGTTGGCGGTGACCTGCTCGGATGGCTCCGGGAGCGCCTCCTCGAAGGTCTCGTCTTCGGCTTCGCCTTTCAATCTGAGCATGCTTCGAGGAACAGGCAAGTCACATGCCATGCCCGCGACGAGACAAAGACGCGAGGGCGGGGCCGAAACGACGCGCGCCCGGCGGAGGGGTGAGCAATATTTCCCGGGGGTGCGGGATATTCTTACCGATGCGCGCGCCCGCAACTCGCCGGCCTTGGCACGGTGGTTGCGGGGGGACGGCGGCTCAGGAGGTTCTCATGCGAGCGATCCGCAGGATGTTTCGTGGTGTGGAGCCGCGCTGGCGAGTGGCCATCCTCGACGGCGATATCCCATCGCGCGCGATGCTGCGCGCGGCCGTCGAGGACGCGGGTGGCGTGGTGGCGGTCGAGGCGCCGCTTCGACTCGACGCGATCGCGGTGATACAGCAGACGAGGCCCGACGTCGTCATCATGGCGCCGAGCCTCTGTGGCTCGCGCGAGCCCGCCCTGATGCCGCAGATCACCGCCCGCGTCGACTGTCCGGCGGTGCTGTTCACGCGCGACACCGATGTGGCGGTGGTGAAGCAGGCCAATCGCGCCGGGGTGATGGGCTTCATGCTCAAGCCGCTGCGCGCCGCCGAGCTGGCCCCGACGCTGGATCTGGCGCTCGCGCGCTTCCGCGAGATTCGCCGGCTGCAGCAGGCGCGAACCGACCGGCCGATCGTGGATCAGGCCAAGGGCAAGCTGATGAGCGATCGGGCGCTGAGCGAAGCCGAGGCGTTCCAGTGGCTGCGCCGGCAGGCGATGGATTCGCGCCAGCGGCTGGGAGACGTGGCCCGGGAGGTGTTGGCCGGCGAGCCGGCCCTCCACGCCCTTCCCCAGGGCGCCCCGTGACGCGGCCCGAAACCGGTTGGCGGTTGGAAACGTTTACACGATCGGGCCGGAATTTCCTACCCGGTCGAGAGATTTCGCCACGCACCCGCGGGCCAGGGCTTACCGCGGCCCGACTTGGCCGGCCTTCGCGGAGTGGTGAAGGCTGGCATACCCGATGCAGCCTGCGGGGCTCCATGGAGGTGACATCATGGAAATGACCGTGGTCGCTATGATGTTGATCTTGGTCGTGCTGCTCGGATTTGCCGTGAAGCTCTATGACCTCAAGCGCAAGCGTGAGGAGGAAGCGGTGGCAGCGCAGTCGAGAATCTCCGATGCCTTGCTGATGGACTCGGCCCTCGCGGGGCTGCCGTTGACCCCGACCGCCCACCTGCCGCTATGGAAGGGATCCCCGCTCGTCCTCGAGATCAAGGGAGCGGTGCCCACCCCCGAGCTGCGAGAGGCCGCGGTGGAGGTCGCGAAGCGGGAGATCACCCGCAGCCGGCCCGACTTTCGAATCGAGAACCGGATCTCGGTGGACCGGGGCGTCCTCAGCCACGTATGAGCCCTCTCATCCTGATGGTGCTGGCGGGGCTCCTGGTCTGGGCCCCGGGGCCCGCGGGCGCCGGGGCGCCGACCGACCAGCTCCGGACCTCGGTCGACCAGATCGTCAAGGTGCTGGAAGATCCCGCGCTGCGGCCCGAGGTCCGGGCGAAGGAGCGACGGGCCGCGATTCGCAAGGAAGCCGAAGTCGTCTTCGACTTCACCGAGACGGCCCGGCGCGCGCTCGGACGTCACTGGCAGGGGTTGTCGGAGAAGGACCGGAAGGAGTTCACGTCGTTGTTCACCGATCTGATCGAGCGCGCGTACATCGCGAGAATCGAGCGCTACAGCGGTGAGCGGATCTCGTACGCGGGCGAGGCGGTGGATGGCGGGCTCGCCACCGTGCGCACCCGGTTCGTGACCAAGCAGGGGACGGAGATCCCGGTGGACTACCGGATGCAGCAGCGCGGAGACCGGTGGCTCGTGTACGATGTGCAGGTGGAGGGCGTGAGCTTGATCAACAACTATCGGACGCAGTTCGACAAGATCATCCAGACCTCGTCGTACGCCGAGCTGGTCCGGAAGATGAAGGCCGCCGAAGTCGGGGCGCCGGCCAGCCCGCGCTCGTGAGCGTCGACGTGGCCGGCCGGGGTATCCGAAAGCTCCTGGCCGGCTGCGCGCTGGCCGCCGCTCTCCTCGGGACGGCGCCGGGCGAGGCGGGCGGGCGCCACGCGGGCACGGTGCTCGCAGTGGATCCGCAGGCCCGGATCCTCACCGTCGACGAGTTCGGCGCGAATGCCGAGCGGCGCGCCCTGCGGGTCGAGGTGCCCCGCGATGCGCTCGTGCTGCTGTCGCAGCGCAATCACGCCGGCCGCGACCTGAAGGACTCGTTCCAGGAGAGCACGATCACGCTCAACGACATCCGGATCGGCGACTTCGTCGTCCTCGAGCTGGCGGGCGACCGGGAGGTGGCGAGGCTGGTGATGGTCACCTTGCGGAGGGGCGCCGGGTCCTAGCCCCTGACCGCATCCTGATCGTGCGCGTGGAGGCCTGATGTCCGAGCGGTGGGGAGGCCGGTTCCGGGGCCTGCGCCGCCGGACCCTTTTCGCGGGGACCCTCCTCGGCATCCTGGCGCTCGTCGGGGGCGGCCTCGCGATCTACGCGGCGGGCGCCCTCTCCCGGTTCGAGCGGGTGGAGGCGCGGCGGTCCACCGTGCTCTACGCCGCCCCGCCGGTGCTCCGTCCCGGGGTCCACGTGGGCGCGCTCGACCTGGCGGGCATCCTGAACCGTCTCGGCTATCGCGAGACGCGAAGCCCGAGCGCGCCGGGCCAGTTCTCGCGGTCGGATATCGCGTGGGATATTCGCGTGGCCGGCGCCTCGGACGCGGGCCGCGTCACGCTGGCCCTGGCGGGCGGCCGCATCACCCAGCTCTCGCAGGGTGGCGCCCCGGTCCAGAGCGTGGCGCTCCCCCCCGAGCTGCTGGCGAGCGCGGGCGCGGACATGGGCGAGAACATCCGCCCGGTGCGCCTGTCCGACGTGCCCGCGGTGCTGCGGACCGCGGTCCTCGTCACCGAGGACGTGCGCTTCTACGAGCACGGCGGCGTCGATCCCCGCGGCATCCTGCGCGCGCTCTGGACCAATATCCGCAAGGGCCGGGTGGCCGAGGGCGGCAGCACCATCACCCAGCAGCTCATCAAGAGCCGGCTGCTCAATCCGGAGCGCACGCTCATCCGCAAGATCAACGAGGCGCTGCTCTCCAGCGTGCTCGAGTGGCGCTACAGCAAGGACGAGATCCTCGAGGCGTACCTCAACGAGATCTACCTCGGGCAAGGGGGCGGCGCCGCGGTCCGCGGAGTGGGCGCCGCCTCCCGCGCCTATTTCGGCAAGGAAGTCCACCAGCTCACGCTGCCCGAAGCCGCGCTGCTCGCGGGGATGATCCGCGGCCCCAACAGCTACTCGCCGGCCAGCAATCCGCAGCGCGCCCGCGAGCGGCGGGACGTCGTGCTGACCCGCATGCGAGACCTCGGCAAGATCTCCGACGCGGAGTATCGCCGGGCCCGCAAGGAGCCGGTGCGCGTGCGCACCGCCCCCAGCAACGGGCTGGTGGCGCCGTATTTCGTGGACCACGTGCGGACCGAGCTGGAGCGGAACGGGGAGCTGGATCTGGGCGATCTGCACGGGGTGCGCGTCTACACCACGCTCGATCCGGTGCTCCAGCGCCTGGCCGAGGCCGCGGTGGTCAAGGGCATGGACCGCCTCGAGACCGCCCGCCCGAGGCTGCGCCGGAAGGGGCCGGAGGAGCGTCTGCAGGCCGCGATGATCGTGCTCGACCCGGCCACCGGCCAGGTGCGCGCGCTGGTCGGCGGCCGGGACTACCGGACGAGCCAGTTCAATCGCGCGGTCCTCGCCCGCCGGCAGCCGGGCAGCGCGTTCAAGCCGTTCGTGTACCTGGCCGCGCTCACCCCGCGCAAGGACGCCAAGTCGTTCACGGCCGCCTCGCTGATCGAGGACTCCCCGATCACGGTATCGGTGGACGGCAAGCCGTGGACGCCGAAGAACTATGAGGACCGGTACGAGGGGCCGGTCACGGTGCGCCGGGCGCTGGAGGGCTCGCTGAACACCGCGACCGTGCGGCTCGCCCAGGAAACCGGCCTCACCACCGTCATCGACACCGCGCGGACCCTCGGCATGGAGGTCGAGCTCAAGCCGGTGCCCGCGCTCGCGCTGGGCGTCTTCGAGATCACGCCGCTCCAGCTCGCGCGCGCGTATCTGCCGCTGGTCAACGGCGGCCTGGCCCCGGTGGGCGGCGCGGTGGAGGCGGTGGCCGAAGAAGGCGGCCGCGCCCTCTGGAGCGCGAGCCGCGAGGCGCGCCCGGTGATCGGCGCGCCCGAGGCCTACCTGATCACCTCGCTGCTCGAGGGCGTGGTCAACGCGGGCACCGGCGCCTCCGCCCGGACGGCGGGCGTACCCGGCTCGGTGGCGGGCAAGACCGGGACCACCAACGACGGTCGCGACGCCTGGTTCGTGGGCTACTCGCCCAACCTGCTCGCGCTGGTCTGGGTGGGCTTCGACGACAACTCTTCCGCGGGGCTGTCCGGGTCCGAAGGCGCGCTGCCGATCTGGTCCGACTTCATGCGCCAGGCGCTCGACGTCTACCCGGGCGGGGCGTTCGCGGAGCCGACCGGCATCACGCGCGCGAAGGTGGACCAGACCACGGGCCAGCGGGCGACGGTCTTCTGCCCGCTCGTGGCCACCGAGGTGTTCCTGGCCGGCACCGAGCCTCCGTCGTGCGAGACGCACGGCGGCGTCACCGAGCAGATCGGGCGCTGGTGGGACAAGGTCTGGGACTGGTGGAAGAAGTAGGAGCGCGAGCGGTCAGCTCGCGAGCAGGCGTCCGAAGCGGCGCAGGCGATCCTGGATGTCCCCCATGAAGAGGAAGGCGAGGCCGTCGGAGTCCGCCCGCCACACCAGGGCCGGGACATTGAAGGGCGACCCATCGGGCGGGCGGAAGCGGAGCTGAGCCGGAGTCCCGATATCGAGCCGCTCCTTGGGTCTCACCTTGGCCCCGCGGGCCGAGATGTCCACGGTCTGGAGCAGGAAGCGGCGCTTCCCGGCCTCCACGACCACGAGCCAGGAGACATCCGAGCGGGGGTGACGGCGGCGGTCGGCCTGTCGGCTGAGCATGCCAGCGGTGCGAGCAACCTGCATGCCTCAGCGGGAACCGCTTGTTCACGGGAACTTAGGGTGCTGTCACCGCGGTGGCGCACCGTCAGCGGCGCGTCGTGACGCTGACAGTGTCGGCCGGCTGCCGAAGCGTGTAGAGTCGGGGGCCATGAGCGCGGCCACGGCGGACGTGGTGATCTGCGGGGCGGGGATGGCGGGCATCGCGGTGGCCTATCATCTGGCCGTTCGCCGCGGGATCTCGAGGGTCGTCCTGGTGGACGAGCGCCCGGCGCTCTCGCTCACCAGCGACAAGTCCGCCGAGTCCTATCGAAACTGGTGGCCGGGGCCCGGCGACGCCATGGTGGCCCTGATGAACCGCAGCATCGACCTGATGGAAGAGCTGGCCCGCGAGAGCGGCAACGTGTTCCTGATGAATCGCCGCGGCTACCTCTTCGCCACCGCCCAGCCGGAACAGATCGAGCGCTACGTGCGCGCCGCCGAGGAAGCGGCCAGCTTCGGCGCCGGCCCGGTGCGCGTCCATCGCTCGCCCGGGGATCCCTATCAGCCCGCCCCCGCGGTCGGCTACGAAGGGCAGCCCACCGGCTCCGACGTCATCACCGATCCGAGCCTGATCCGCCGTCACTTCCCGTACCTCGCCCCGGACACGGTGGCGCTACTGCACGCGCGGCGCTGCGGTTGGTTCAGCGGCCAGCAGCTCGGCATGTACATGCTGGAGCGCGCCCGCGAGAAGGGCGTGCGCCTGATCGAGGGGCGGCTGGAGCGGGTGGACACCGCGGGCGGGCGCGTCACCGGTGTGGCGGTGAGCGGGCGCGACGGCGCCCGCACGATCGGGACGTCCCGCTTCGTGAACGCGGCGGGCCCGTTCGTCAAGGACGTGGGGCGGCTCCTCGGCGTCGATCTCCCCGTGTTCTGCGAGCGGCACGCAAAGGTAGCGTTCCACGACACGCTCGGTGTGGTGCCGCGCCACGCGCCGATGATGATCTGGACGGATCCGGTGCGGCTGCCGTGGGCTCCGGACGAGCGCGCGGAGCTGGGTGAGAGCGAGTCGCTCCGGCACCTGCTGGACGAGATGCCCGCCGGCGTGCACGGCCGGCCCGAGGGCGGAGCAGACAGCCCGGTCATGCTCGGGGTGTGGACCTACGACGCGGAGCCGATGGACGCGCGCTTCCCGGTGGAGTTCGATCCGGCCTACGCGGAGATCGTGCTGCGCGGACTGACGCGTCCGCTCCCCGGTCTCGCCGCCTACCTTTCACGGCTTCCGAAGTCCTTCGTGGACGGCGGCTACTACACGAAGACCCGGGAGAACCGCTTCCTGTCCGGGCCGCTGCCGGTCGAGGGCGCGTACGTCCTGGGCGGCCTCTCCGGCTACGGGATGATGTCGTCCAACGGGGCCGCGGATCTGCTCGCCGACTACATCGCGGAGCGCCCGCTCCCCCACTACGCGCCCGCCTTTCACCTGGACCGTTACCAGGACCCCGCCTACCAGCAGCTGCTCGACACCTGGGGCGACTCCGGCCAGCTCTGAGGCGGGCGCTGATGAAGGCCCGGCTACCAGTACTGCATCGCGTCTCTTAGGATCAGATCCAGCTCGGCCGCGCCTACGTGGCGTGGCGCGCCCGACAGGAGGCGTGGCTGGCGCAGCGTGCCCTCGATCAGCGCGGGCAGATCGCGCTCGGCGTAGCCGATGGCGGTGAGACCGTTGGGGATGCCGATGTCGCGCATCAGCGACAGCAGGGCCTGGGGCAGCGCGTCGCGCCGCTCCGCCTCGTTGAGATCGGCCACCGGCCAGCCCAGCAGCTCGGCGGCGCGCAGGTGCCGCTCGGGCGCGGTGGTGTAGGTGAAGCGGAACGCGGCGGGCGCGGTGAGGATGACCGACATGCCGTGGGGCACCAGCGGATGCCGGGTGCGGTATCCGCTCGGAACGTAGTCGCGCACCAGGCCCGCGATCGGATAGGCCACCGCGTGCGGGATGTGCACGCCCGCGTTGCCGAAGCCGATGCCCGCGTAGTTCGCGGCCAGAGCGAGGTGCAGGCGCGCCTCGAGGTCGAGGCCGTTCAGCACCGCGCGGCGGAGGTAGCGCGCCGCGTACTCCATGGCCTTCTCGCACCAGATATCGCTGGCCGGGTTCGCGCCGATATAGGCCGGCCGCTCGGGCGGGTGATGCTTGGCGCGCGCATTGTAGGGGCGCGTGGTGTACGACTCGATGGCGTGGGTGAGGATGTCGGCGCCCGCCGCCGCCGTCACCTCGGGCGGGACGGTGAGCGTGTTGAGTGGATCCACCACCCCCAGGGCGGGGCGGAGCAGGCGATGGGAGACGCCCGCCTTCACGTTCTGGTCCACGATGTGGGTCACCGCGACCGCGGTGGTCTCACTCCCGGTGCCGGCGGTGGTGGGCACCGCGATCAGCGGGCGCACCGGGCCGGGCACCGGCACGCCTCGGCCGACCGGCTTGTTGATGTAGTCGAGCAGGGGGGCCGGATAGCAGGTGAGGAGATTGGCCGCCTTGCACGTGTCGATGGTGCTGCCCCCGCCGACCGCGATCAGGCCGTCGAAGTCCTTGCTGCGCGCGTACTCGCCCGCTTCCTCCATGGAGCGATCGGTGGGCTCCACCTCCACGCCGTCCCAGACGTCGGCCTTCACGCCCTGCTCCTCGAGGAGCGCGCGCACCCGCTCGGGCAGCCCGAGCTCGGACACGTGACGGTCGGTGAAGATCAGCGCCTTGCGGATGCCCAGGCGGCTGGCGTCGAAGCCGATCTCGTCCATGGCGCCCAGCCCGAACTTGATCGGCGAGTTCTCCATCACGAACACGGTCTCGGTCGGCAGGGTCACGCCCTTCATGGGGCCTCCAGTCGGTGGCGGTACGTGGAATATCCGGCTCGCCCGAGATTATAGAATTGCCCGCCCGACTGCGATACCCTCGACCATCCCGACCGACCCGCATAGAGGAGGAAGACCGATGGCGTTCTTTGCCGGCCTCGTGGCCCTGTTGCTGACGATCGGCGCGTCGCCCGCGCTCGCGCAGCCGACGCAGATCTCCATCGCCCAGCCCGCGGAGGCCACCACCATGGACCCGGGCCGGAGCACCCAGGTCCTCACCGTCAACTACTTCTACAACCTCTACGACTCGCTCACCCCGCGCGACAGCTAGCTCGCGCTATTCACGAATGCGTGTCCCGCGTCCGGCCCGCCCCGCCCCCTCACCCTGACCCTCTTCCCCTCCGGGGGCGAGGGGATCGAAACGGCCCCCTCTCCCTCGGCGAGGGAGAGGGTCGGGTGAGGGTAGCCCTCGTGTTCACGCATAGCCCGGGTTAGGAGGACGCCCGAGCTAGGCAGGCAGCGCGACGCGCGAGAGAAGCTTGACGTCGTCGAGCAGCGCCCCCGCCCCGCGGACGACGCAGGTGAGGGGGTCGTCGCTCACGCGGATCGGCAGCCCGGTCTGGTCGTGGAGCAGCGAGTCGATGCCGCGGAGGAGCGCTCCGCCGCCGGACAGCACGATGCCCTTGTCCACGATGTCGGCGGCCAACTCGGGGGGGATCTGCTCGAGGCAGGTGTGCACCGCGCTCACGATGGCCATGATCGGCTCGCGCAGCGCCTCGCGGATCTCCTCACCGGTCACCAGGATGGTCTTGGGAATGCCGACGATGAGGTCGCGCCCCTTGACCTCCATCGTGAAGTGCTCGCCCGGGATCGGGTAGGCCGAGCCCAACCGCAGCTTGATGTCCTCCGCGTGGCGCTCGCCCACGAGCAGGCTGTAGTTCTTCCGGATGTGCTGGATCACCGAGGTGTTCATCTCGTCGCCCGCGATGCGGACCGACTTGCAGTAGACGATGCCGGACAGGGACATCACGGCCACCTCGGTGGTGCCGCCGCCGATGTCCACGATCATGTTCGCCCCCGGCTCGGCCACCGGGAGGCCCGCGCCGAGGGCCGCCGCGATCGGCTCCTCGATGAGGTAAGCCTCGCGGGCCCCCGCCTGCTTGGCCGACTGGCGCACCGCCCGCTTCTCGACCTGGGTGATCCCGGACGGCACCGTCACCACGACCCGCGGGTGCACCAGGCTGCGGCGCTGGCGGGTCTTGCCGATGAAGTGGTGGAGCATCTTCTCGGTCGAGTCGAAGTCGGCGATGACGCCGTGACGGAGCGGCCGGATCACCGAGATGCTCCCGGGCGCGCGGCCCAGCATGGCCTTGGCTTCGTGGCCCGCGGCCAGGACGACGCCATCCTTCATGGCCACGATCGAGGGTTCGTTGAGCACGATGCCCTGGCCCCGGACGTACACCAGGGTATTGGCGGTCCCCAGATCGACCGCCAAGTCATCGGCCAGGAAGCTTGCGAGGGATCTCAGACCCATGCCCGGTCCATTCGGGGCAGGCAAGGGACGCAACGGATGTGCCAGCAGGATGGTGCAGGGAGAAGACGCGAAATGGTTGCCGAGGCCGTGTCCCCTACCATAGGCGGGGGTGCTGCGCCGGTCGGGATCGATGAAAGTGTCAGCATGTGTAGGTTTTACATGACACTGGTGTAAAACTTACTCCGAATTCCGCGTTGGCGAAGGGGCCTTGTCAGTCTCCGGTCTGCGTCGTAATCTTGGGCGCCATGGAGGCCCCCCGGAAGCCGCTGGCGAAGATCGAAGGGCGAAAGCGGATGCAGGTCAGCGGCCTCACGGTCGCCTGGCACGGCACCCGGAGCCTGAAGGACTGGGTGGCCTACCTCGAGAACGGCGGTCAGCCGGGACGCCTCCTGCTCGCCGATCAAGTGTCCGAGCGGACCGTGAAGAGCCTGCTCGCGCGGATCCAGAGCCTCTCGCGCGATGACCTGGAAGCCATGGGCCGGCCCGTCGAAGCGGTCGCGGCGCAGGGTGGGGGGCCTCCAGTGCGCCGGCCGCGCGGCGGGGACGGCGAGACCTCGAGCTCCGAGATCATCGTGCAGGCGGCACCCGGGCGGCAGCTCGCCCTCAGCGGCGACGCGGGCGAGGGGCCTCCGGCCGCCGCGCCTTCGCGCCGCCGCCGCCTACCGGCCGCGGTCGGGAGTGTCCCGCCCGCGGAGAATCGTCGACCGGCCCGCCCGTCGGCGCGCGATCTGACCGGCACGGTGCGGCAGCTCCGCTCGCGGGTGGAGAACCTCGAGGATGAGCAGGAGCAGCTCCGGGCGGAGCTGGCTCTCTTGCGAGGCGACGCGGAAGTCTACGACGGCGCTCCCAGCATCTTCGTCAGCGGCTGGTTCCGCGCCACGCTGGTCCTGATCGTGCTGGCGATCATGGTGGTGCTTTCGGTGCCGTGGCTGATGGACTTCTTCGAAGGATCGCCGGGAGAATCGCGCCCGCCGGTTCGTACCGACGCGCCCCCTGCTTCGCCGAACCCGCTGCCGGGCAGCCGCTGAGCCGGGCCTCCCGCCGCGGGGGCTATTCTTGAGCGCAGCTCAGCGCGACGCGGGCGTGGACGGTGCCGCCCGGATAGTAGCGGATGGTCTCCGTGTCGCCCTCGCGCTCGAACGCGTCGCCCGACCAGCTCGCGTTGATCGCCTTGACGGTGCCCAGGTGCCGCTCCAGCGCCGTCTTGCACTCCTCGGCGCTGGCGTAGCGGCCGGCGACGATGCGGTCGGTCTGGAATCGGGGAACGCGCGCCAGCCAGCGCAGGGCGATCGTGTCGAGCGGGTTGTCCCGGGAGATGACGGTCAAGTCGGACCAGAGGAGCCAGACCAGACTGAGTGCGCCGACCCACTTTCGCATGTGGGCTCGACTGTAGGACCGGACCGAGGGGGTGTCAAGGCGAGGCCTCAGGGCGAGCGCGAATCCCGGGCGACCGGGGTAGAATAGGCCCGCCGATGGAGACGATCCTGGTGGTGGACGACGAAGCGCAGGTCCGGACGCTGGCCCGCGACATCCTGTTGGGGGCCGGCTATCGGGTGCTCGAAGCCGAGGACGGTGAACAGGCCCTGCGGGTCGCGGAGGACCATCCGGGGCTCATCCACGTGCTCCTCACCGACATCATGATGCCCGGGATCAACGGCAAGGAGCTGGCCGACCGATTCATCGTCACGCGGCCGGATGCCAAGGCGATCTTCATGTCCGGCCGGGCCGCCGAGGTGATCAGCGACGCGGGCGTGCTGATCCCGGTGGACGCCTTCCTCGCCAAGCCATTCACGGTGGAGCGGCTGCTGAACAAGGTCCGCGAGCGGCTCGAGTACCGTTCGCCCTTCTCTCGCCCGCGTTAGGCGTCTGGCCACCGGCGACGACCCGATCGAGGTCCTCTTCTCCCGGAGCGTGACCGACGGCCTGCCCGTGGTCCCGCCCACCGCGGAGCGCGTCGCAGCGGCGGTGGCCGCGTCGGGTCGGGCCCCCGATGAGCTGGTGGCGGAGATGCCGCCCCGACTACCTGCCGGTGGTGCCGCCGTCGCGTCCGGCACCACCGACGCGGTGGCCCCGCTCATCATCGTGAACGGCCCCATCCGGGCCGCGCCCGACATCAACTCGGCGCGGGCGTATTCGGGCCGGGCTGGCGGGCCAATGCGACCATCGGCCGGGCCCTACGCCTCTGCTGGGTCACGACCTTCGGGGGCCCGATCGCCACACGTACTGCATCGGGGAGAACGAGGAGGCGAGCCCGTGGGAGCCGCTGCATGTCGAGCACGGCTTCGCGCCCGGGGACAGCACGGTGGCGGTGCTCGCGGCGGAGGCACCGCAGATCGTGGCCGACACCCGGAGCCGCGGCGCCCTGGTCTTCCGGAAGATTGTGCGGGCGTAGCCGGTGTCGATCGTGCGCACCCTCGCCGCCGAGCGATGGGAAGGTCCTTACCTACTCAGGGAGCGGGCGCGCCCAAGGACGGCCGAGGACTTCCCATGGCGTCGGCGGCAGGCGGATAGGCCCACGGCAGAGCCTCAAGCCACGTCCTGCGAGCCCCATGAAGTGAAATATCTGAGACATCATTCTAAGCCATGGCTGAGACTCATCTATCCGTATACTTATTTAGTTCGTTTTGGCTTCGGCCTTCAAGGGCATCCGTGCCCGGCGCTGGCCTGCGCCACCGCGGCGGGATGGCACCGAGTTTGCCGAGTAACGGCCCGCCTTGAGAGTCATCTGCCCGCGGTGTCAGCAGGAAGGCAAGCCCTGTCTCCTGGTTACGATCGACATCCCAGGTGATGACCGTGACGTGCCCGGCCTCTGCTGGACACACCGCCTTCGGCTCCTGGCCAAGGGAACGGAGTCGCCCACGCCCCGGGAGCCCGGGAAAAGCTGACCATGCTGCTGACCGGGCGTCTGCGCCGGATGTCGGTGTGGCTCTGGAGCAACACGCCCGCCCGCCGGCTGCTCGTCATCGTCCGCCGCGACCGGCCCACGCTCGTGCCGCGGATCGAGCGGGTCTTCGCGTCCGAGTCGGGCGAGGTGAACGTGATGCTCGACCGCCGGCGCCGCGAGCGCAGGGTTGGGGCGGCGGCCCCCCCGCCGGAGCGTCGCCAGCGGGATCGGCGCGTCCGCGGAGCCGGCGGGCGCGGCGACGACCCCTCGGTGGTGATTCGCCGGGAATCGCGGCCCGGACTGGATTACACTCCCCTCAATCGTACGAAAGGAGAAGCTCGAATGATGAGTGTCGATTCCAAGCAGACGCGCGACGGGGACGATGTGCGGCGCTGGCTCGAGGCCGGGCCGACCCAGCTGGCCTCGCTCCTGGAGCTGCTGCACGAGCACGACCGCTTGCGCGAGCGCGTGGAGTCCTCCGAGCGCGAGAACGAGCGGCTGCGCGGAGTGACGTACGAGAACGAGCAGCTCCGCAACCGGCTCGAGACATCCGAGCGCCAGGCGGAGCATCTCCGGCAGACCGCGGGCGAGCTGCGCGCCGAGAACGAACGGCACCAGAAAGAGCGCGAAGAGGCGGCCGAGCGTCTCAACCACCTCGTCAACGAGATCGCGCAACGCCTGCGGCCCGGCGCGGGAGCGCCGCGCTCCTGATCGGCATCGTGGAGCCGACGCGACGCCGCGGCTCCCGGCCTTGAGGAACACGTCGCCAATTTTTGTCCGCTCCGTGCTGCCCCCCCGCGGCCGGAGAGCGGTGAACGCCGCGGCTTTCCGCGGGTTTCCCTCCCGTCTCGGCTGGCACCCCCGATGCACCTATTCTGGTGCCGATCGCACCACGCAGAAACTTCTCAATGACGGATCCCGAGAGCCTGAAGCCGCGCGTGCTCCTGGTGGACGACGAGGAGGGCGTGCGCATGAGCCTGCGCGCGCTGCTCGAGCGCGAATACCGGATCGCGAGCGTACCGAGCGGGGAGGCGGCGATGGAGGAGCTGCCGCGCTTCCGGCCCGACCTCGTTCTGCTCGACGTGCGGCTGCTGCCGAGCATGAGCGGGCTCGACGCCCTCGAGCGCATCAAGGCCTTCGACGAGCGCATCGAGGTCGTGATGATCACCGCGTTCGCCTCGCTCGCCACCCTGAACGAGGCGCTGCGCCGCGGCGCCTGCGGCTATCTCATCAAGCCGTTCCCGCGCCGGGATCTCGATCTGATGGTGCGCGACGCGCTGGCCCGCCGGGCTCCGCGGCCCGAGTGACCGGCTCCATCACGTCGTTGACAGGCGTCGATCCCGCGGTCAGAATTCGTCAACACACTCCATCCCAGGCGACGGGAGGGTATCGTCGATGAGCCTCACGAGTCAGGTCGAGAAGTGGGTGGATGAGGTCGCCGAGCTGACGGAGCCGGTGAAGGTCGCGTGGGCGGACGGCTCGAAGGCGGAGTACGAGCGCCTCGTCGCCGACATGCTCCGTGACGGCACGCTGCTGCCGCTGAACCCCCGGACGTACCCGAATTGCTACCTGCATCGCAGCCACCCCTCCGACGTGGCCCGCACCGAGCAGCTCACCTTCATCTGCACGCGCACGCGGGAGGAGGCCGGGCCCACCAACAACTGGATGGCGCCCGCGGAGGGCAAGGAGAAGGTCCGCGGGCTCTTCCGGGGGAGCATGCGGGGGCGGCCGATGTGGGTGATCCCTTACCTGATGGGCCCGGCCGGCTCACCCATGAGCCGGGTGGGCGTCATGGTCACCGACAGCGCCTACGTGGTGGCGAGCATGCACATCATGACCCGGGTGGGCGCGGTGGCGCTCGAGCACATGCGCGGCCCCGACGATTTCGTCCGCGGTCTGCACTCGCTCGGCGACCTCTCGCCGGACCGCCGCTTCATTCTCCACTTCCCGGAGGAGCGGCTGATCTGGAGCGTGGGATCGGGTTACGGCGGCAACGCGCTCCTCGGCAAGAAGTGCCACGCGCTCCGCATCGCGTCCTCGCAGGCGCGCGCGGAAGGGTGGATGGCCGAGCACATGCTGATCCTCGGCCTGGAGGATCCGAAGGGGCGGATCACCTACCTGGCCGCCGCGATGCCGAGCGCCTCCGGCAAGACCAACCTGGCGATGGTGGTCTCGAGCCTGCCCGGCTACCGGGTGTGGACGGTGGGCGACGATATCGCCTGGATCCACGTCGACAAGAACGGCCAGCTCCGGGCCACCAATCCGGAGCGCGGCTTCTTCGGAGTGGCCCCGAACACGAGCGCGAAGACCAACCCGAACGGCGCGGCCATGGTGCGCTCCAACACGATCTTCACCAACGTGGCCCTGACCCCGTCGACCGAGCCGTGGTGGGAAGGCATGGGGCCCGAGGCGCCCGAGGGCATGCTCGACTGGCAGGGCCAGCCGTGGAAGCCGGGCGGCGGCCCCGCCGCGCATCCCAACTCGCGCTTCACGGTGCCCGCGGAGCAATGCCCGTCCATCGCGCCCAACTGGGAGGATCCGGAGGGTGTGCCGCTCTCCGGCTTCATCTTCGGGTCGCGCCGCGCGCGCGTGGTGCCGCTCGTGTTCGAGGCGTTCGACTGGGACCACGGCGTCTTCCTGGGCTCGGCCATGGGCACCGAGACCACCGCCGCCATCACCGGGCAGGTGGGCGTGGTGCGCCGCGATCCGATGGCCATGATCGCGTTCTGCGGCTACAA
>JBBDXN010000075.1:0-2081 GCA_040902305.1 Candidatus Rokuibacteriota bacterium
GCTCTTCGAGCGGCGCACCGGACTCGGGGGGCCCACTCCGCTCGCCCGCCGGCCCGCGCCCCCGGCGCCACCCGCCACGAGGCGGCGAATCACGTCCGCGGCGCGCGTCCGGAAATCGCGACTCGGAGCTCGCGCGTGAAGTCGCGGGTCGTCGTCATCAGCATCGACGGATTCGCCGCGTTCTACTGGGCGGACCCGCAGGCGCGGCTGCCGCGGCTCAGGCGGCTGGCGGAGCGCGGCGCGATCGCCTCCGGTATGGAGACGGTGTTTCCCAGCACGACGTGGCCCACGCACGTGAGCATGGTCACTGGCGTGAGTCCGCGGGCGCACGGCGTGGTGGCGAATCATATCCTGAACCGCGAGACGCGCGTTGCCGAGGATCTCACCGGGGATCCGATCTATGATGCGCCCGCGCTGCTGCGCGCGCCGACCGTCTATGATCTCGCCCACGGCGCGGGGCGGCGCACCGCGGCGATCGACTGGCCGGCCACCCGCAACGCGACCACGCTCGACTTCAACCTGCCCTTCTTCAAGGACCAGCGCGTGTTCGAGACCCAGACCGCGCGGGTGGTGTGGGAGGAGCTGGCCGCGCTCGGCTACCCGATGCACCGGCAGGGCGAGTGGGCGCTCCTGCCGAAGCGCTTCCTCAAGGACGAGATGGTGGGCGGCGTGGCGGCCCACGTGGCGCGCCGGCACGAGCCGGCCCTGCTGCTCCTGCACTTCCTCTGCGTGGACAGCTTCCAGCATCTCCACGGCCCCCGATCGCCCGAGGCGTACTGGGCGCTCGAGTACGTGGACGGCCTGATCGGCCGCTTCCTCGACTCCCTCTCCGACCCCGGGCTCGACCGGACCACCGTGTTCGTGGTGTCCGACCACGGCTTCCTGCCGTCGCATCGGGAGATCCGGCCCAACGTGAGGCTGCGCAAGCTGGGCGCGCAACGGGAGGCGCGCTTCGTGATGAACCACGGCGCGGGCGCTCTCTACCGACTCGACGGCGACCTCGCCGCCGTGCACCAGCTCGCCCGCGAGATCGCGGCCATGGACGGCGTGAGCGGCATGTGGACCGCGGCGGAGTACGGCGCGCTGGGCCTGCCCACCCCGGACGAGCATTCCCAGGTGGCCGACGTGATGTTCGAGGCCGCGCCCGGCTACTCCTACGGCGACGCGGCCGAGGGCCCCGAGGAGCACGGCGCCCCGAAGTTCCTCGGCACCCATGGCCAGCGCCCGCTCTACGGGGACAACGCGGCCTTCTTCCTGGCCGCCGGCGCGGGGATCCGCCGTGACGTGGCCCTCGGCGGGATCAAGAGCCGCGACGTGGCGCCGACCGTGGCGACCGTGCTGGGCCTCCGGATGGACGCCGTCGAGGGCGCCGTTCTGGGCCGGATGCTCGCGTAGACGGGATTTCGACCGACCACGCCCCGCGAGGAAGTGCTAGGCTCAGCAGCCATGGCAAAGAAAAAGCGCCTCACCCCCAGCCGAACCCGAAAGCCCGTCAAGACCAAGCTCAGCAAGCCGACCCGGACCCGTTCCGCCGCCCCCACCGCAGAGCCGGCGGAGCCCGAAACGACCGCGCTCGCGATCCGCACGGCCACGCCGGAGCGCGCGTTCGCCGGCCGCGTGCGGCCGCCCGCGGCGCCCCCGGCCCTGCCGACGGGGCGACGGGCCATCTTCGTGGACGTGGAGAACTCGAGCCGGGCCGAGCATATCGGCCGGGTGCTCGACCATCTCGCGATCGATCGCGCGGACCGGCGCGTGGACCTGATCGCGGTGGGTAACTGGCGGGTGATCGGCGCCGACTGCGCGCGCCTGCTGGCCCGGCGGGGCGCCCAGCTCGTCCACAGCGCGCCGTCCACCGGCGTGCGGGACTGGAGCGACCTGCGCATCGCGGTGGGCGCCGGCGTCTGGCTCGGCGGCGGCCGGCCCGGCGACCTGATCGAGATCGTGTCGGACGACCGCGCCTTCGACGCGGTCGGCGACGTGGCCGCCGTGCTGGGCGTGGAGTACCGGCGCCTCTCCCACCGCGGCCTCACCGGGGTGGCCGCGGCCGAGGAGGCGTCATCGCCGGCGGCGGCGGCGCCTCG
>JBBDXN010000075.1:2091-27614 GCA_040902305.1 Candidatus Rokuibacteriota bacterium
AGTGAGGCCAGGAGGCGTTGCCCGTTTCCGGTTGCCGGTTGCCAGGAGAACCGAGCGCCCCCCCGCCCCGGGGGGGGGGGGGGGGGGGCGGGGGGCGGGGCCGCGGCCACGGACGATCCGACCACGGCCGCGGCCAGGCGCCGGCGCGCGCGGGGGGCCAGAGCCCGCCGGCGCCCACCCGCGCCCCGGAGCCGGCCCGCGTCCACCACGACGCGGCCGCGCATACCGCGCCGCTCGACGAGCTGGTCGAGGTCGTGCGCGAGCTGGCCGGGCGGGCGCCCAATGGCGCGGTGCTCATCGACACGCTCACCCGCGCGCTCAAGGAGCGCGGCTTCAGCCGCCCACCGGGATCGCCCCGGCTCATCACGCGCCTGCGGCGCATCCGCGAGATCGAGGTGAGCCGGACCGGCATGATCACCCTGGTCGGGACCGCCGCCGCGCCCACTCGCGCGCACGAGCCGCCCGCCTCGGACGCCGCGGCCGAGGCGGCGGAGCTCGACGCCGACGCGGCTTCCGACGAGCCCATATCGGGCGACGAAGGCACACCGGGCAACGAGGCCGCCCGCGCGGACGCGGCGCCCGGCTCCTCCGGCCGGCGCCGGCGGCGGCGGCGGCGCGGCGGACGCGGTCGCCGCGGCGGCGGCGCGCCCGCGGCGGCTCCCGCTCCGGCCTGAGCGCTTGATCTCGGCCCGCCACCGGCGTAGCGTCGGAAGCGCCCGGACGCGGGCCCATCCCCGCTCACCAGCAGCCGCTCACGAACAAGGAGGCTGACCATGGCGGACTTCAAGCGCGTGTGCGGGGTCTTCATCTCCCAGCTGTTCCCGTTCTACGACGCCACCGCGCTCGACCTGCTCGGCCGCTTCGAAACCGCGGTGTACGAGGGGGTCTAGAGCGGGGAGCCGCATGCCTCGACCCGAGCTCTCGGGGCAGGCCCAGACCGTGCTCGGCCCCATCGCCGGGGAGGCGATGGGTATCACCCTGCCCCACGAGCACCTGCTCATCGACTTCGAGGTGATGTTCAAGGAGCCCGCCAACGGCAGCGAGCGAGGCCTCGCCCGCCAGCCGGTGAGCTTGGCCAACCTCGGCTGGGTGCGGCAGAACTTCAGCTCCAACCTCGACAACCTGCAGCTCCTCGACGAGCGGGTCGCGCGCGACGAGGCGCTGCTCTTCAAGCACGCGGGCGGCCAGACCTTCGTGGACCCGACCAACCGGGGACTGGCGCGCGATCCGCTCGCGCTCGCCCGGGTGGCCCGCGCCACCGGGCTCAACGTCATCATGGGCTCGGGCTACTACGTGGCCGCCGCGCACCCGCCCGACATGGATCGCAAGACCGCCGAGGACATCACGCGCGAGATCGTGACCGATCTCACCGAGGGGGTGGGCGACACCGGCGTGCGCGCCGGCTTCATCGGCGAGATCGGCACCACCTGGCCCTGGAGCGACGGCGAGAAGAAGGTGGTGCGGGCCGCGGTGGCCGCCCAGCGCGAGACCGGCGCGGCCCTGATGATCCACCCGGGCCGTCACGAGCGGCTGCCGCTCGCGATCGTCGACTTCATCCGGAAGGAAGGCGCCGATCTCGGCCGCACCATCATGTGCCACGTCGAGCGCACGATCGCCGACCCCGCGGTGCTGCTCGAGCTGGCCGCGACCGGGGTGCGGCTCGAGTACGATCTCTTCGGCCTCGAGACGTCCTACTATCCGTACAATCCCGCGTTCGACATGCCGAATGACGGCGAGCGGATGCGACAGATCCTGTTCCTGATCGAGCGCGGCCACCTCGCCCAGATCCTGATGTCCCACGACATCGCCTACAAGCACTGCCTGACTGCGTGGGGCGGCTTCGGCTACCACCATCTCCTCGTCAACGTGATCCCGCGCCTCCGCGCGAAGGGCGCCGACGACAAGGCCATCCAGACCCTACTGATCGACAACCCCCGGCGCGCCTTCGCCTACGCCTGAGGGATGGAAGAGAGGGCTACCAATGCGGATATCCCCTCGCCTGATGGGTCCGATCGTCGCAGGCGCCGTGGTGCTCTGGGGCGGCCTGCTCCCGCCCGCGGCCGCCCAGGCCCCGGCGGGTGAGGTGACGGTCTCCTTCCACGTCACCCTCGCGCCGAGCTGGTTCGACCCGTCCACCGCCCCGCCCCAGATCACCCCCTTCGGGGTGCTCTACGCGCTCCACGACGCGCTGGTCCGCCCGCTGCCGGGGCAGAAGATGGCGCCGAGCCTGGCCGAGTCGTGGACGGAGAGCGCGGACGGGCTCGTCTACGAGTTCAAGCTGCGCCGCGGGCTCAAGTTCCACAACGGCGACGCGCTGACCACCGACGACGTCAAGTGGAGCTTCGAGCGCTACCAGGGCGCGGGGGCCAAGGAATTTCGCGCGCGCATGCGGCAGGTGGAGACCGTGGATCCGCTGGTGATCCGGTTCCACCTGAAAGAGCCGTGGCCGGACTTCATGACCTTCTACGGGACCACCGCCACCGCGGCCGGGATCGTGCTGCCCCGCAAGTACGTGGAGCAGGTCGGCGCGGACGGCTTCCGCGCGCGGCCGATCGGGGCCGGGCCGTACCGCTTCATGAGCCAGCGGCAGGGCGTGGACGTGACCCTGGAGGCCTTCCCGGGCCACTGGCGGAAGGTGCCCAACATCAAGAAGCTGACCATGAAGAGCGTCCCCGACAGCACCACCCGGCTGGCCATGCTCAAGAGCGGAGAGACCGACTACGCGTACTTCCTGGACGGCCCCGAGGCGGAGGCGGTGACGAAGGACGCGCGCCTGCAGCTCGTGGCCACCCGGCACGCGTCCATCTTCTGGATCGAGTTCGCCGAGCAGTGGGACACGAAGTCGCCCTGGCATGACCGGCGCATGCGGCTGGCGGTCACCCACGCCCTCGATCGCAAGGCCACGAGCGAGGCGGCCTGCCTCGGCCACTGCCCGCCCGCCGGCGTCATCGTCCCGCGGGTCATGGACTTCGCCCTGCAGGTCCAGCCGCCGGCCTACGACCCGCAGAAGGCCAAGCAGCTCCTCGCCGAGGCCGGGTTCCCGAAGGGCATCGACGCGGGCGAGTTCGTGGCCATCCCCGGCTTCGCCACGGTGGGCGAGGCGGCGCTGAACAACCTCACCGCGGTCGGCATCCGGATGCGCATGCGCCCGATGGAGCGCGCCGCTTTCTACGCGGCCTGGCAGGAGAAGAAGCTCCGCGGGCTCTTCCTCACCGCGGTGGGCAATTCCGGCAATGCGGCCAGCCGGGTGGAGGCCTTCATCTATTCCAAGGGCAACGCGGCCTACGGCGGCTATCCAGACATCGACGACCTGTTCCTGCAGCAGGCCCGGGAGCGCGCCCCGGCCAAGCGCGAGGCCCTGCTCCACCGCATCCAGCAGCTCACGATCGACCGGGTGATGTTCGCGCCGCTGATGGACCTGCGCGGGCTGATCGCGGTGGGCCCGCGGGTGGCGGACCACACCATCAACTCGATCCCGATGTACCCGTTCCCGTCCCACGAGGACATCCGGCTCAAGAAGCCGTGACGGAGGGCCACCGGGCCGTCTCGGTTCTCTACCAGGCGCTGCTGACCGGCCTCGTCCTCACCCTGGTCACGCGCCGGGGCGAGGACGACGCGGCCGCGTTCGTCTTCCGGCTGTTTCGCCGCCAGCATCTCGAGAAGTTCCGGCCCGGTCTCGTCAAGCTCGGGCTCGACCGGCTGCCGCCCGCGGTGGCCTGCGCCCAGTACCACTACCTCTCCAACCGGCTCGGCGGGGTGAAGACCGAGTACGCCCACGAATCCGACCGCAAGGCCTGGGTGCGCTACCCGCCCCCGCGGTGGATCTGGTCCGGCTCGGCGATCTGCGGCATCCCGAGCCGGGTGAACGCGGCGATGCTGCACGGCTGGCACGGCCACAACGGCGTGACCCTGGGCAATCCGCGGCTGGGCTTCGTCTGCACCGGGCAGACGGTGGACGGCCATCCCGGCCTCGAGGGCTACTACCTCGAATACGACCGGGACCTCGCCCCGGAGGAGCGCGTGCGCTTCGCGCGGGGGGAAGACATGCCGGATGCCGATCCGGCCCGGGCCCCGCGCCTCGACCCCGCGCTCTGGCCGGCCGAGCGCCTCGACACGGTGGTCTCGCGCTACGCGATGGAGTACGTGCGAACCACCCTGCCCGTGCTGCTCGATCTGCTGGGCCCCGGTGACACGCGGCGTCTCCTCGGCCACGCCGCGCGGCTGATCGGCATGCAGTACCACGACGAGACCGCGCGCCTCCTCGGCATCACCGGGACCGGGCCCGCGACCTTCGCCCGCTACCTCGGGGCGCTCGCGGCCGCCCAGGGCGAGGAGGTGGAGGTCACCGCCGGCGCCGGCGAGGCCCGGGTGCGCCAGAAGGGCTGGCGCCTCGCCCGCGATCTCACGCCGCTCGATCCCGCCGCCTTCGATGCCTGGAGCGAGCTGTGGCACGGCGCCCTGTCCGCCTTCGACCGGCGGCTCCGGCTCACGGTCACGCGCGAGGCCGGCGCGGTCGACTTCGTCATCACGTCGCGGCAACGTCCGCCCTGATCACCCTGCTCTGCTCGGTGCGCGGATGCCGGCTCCCCCTCGCGCGCGACGGCCGGCGCCTGACGTGCCCGCGCGCCCATTCCTTCGACGTGGCCCGTCGCGGCTACGTCAACCTCCTGCAACCACAAGATCGCCGGTCGGCGCGGCCGGGTGATTCCGCCGCGGCGGTCGCGGCGCGGCGACGCTTCCTCTCCCGCGGCCTCGAGGCGGAGCTCACCCGCGCGATCACGGGCCTGCTGACGCTCACCCCGGCCGACGCGCTCCTGGACGTGGGCTGCGGCGAGGGACACTACCTGGCCGCCTTCGCGGACCGCTCCGGGTGCGCGGGGCACGGCGTGGACCTCTCGGTGCCCGCCATCGAGGCGGCGGCCGGGCGGCACGCGGGGCTCCACTTCGTCGTGGCCAATGCCGACCGCTTCCTGCCCTATGCCGACGCCTCGTTCCGGGCGGTGGCGTCGATCACCGCGCGCCGGAACCCCGGCGAGTTCCGCCGCGTCCTCCGCGACGACGGCCGGCTCCTGCTGGTGATCCCGGGGCCGGATGATCTCGTCGAGCTGCGCCAGGCGGTCCTGGGTCGCGGGCTCCTGCGGGATCGGGTGGAGCCGGCGGCGGCCGCGTTCGCGGCGCACTTCACCCTGGAGCGCCACGAGCGGGCGGGGCGCGCGCGCGCGACCGTCTGGCCGCGCTCGGCCCGCTCGACGTCACCCTGAGCCGGGACGCGCTCCTCTTTCGCCCGGCCTGAGCCGCGTCAGGCCTTGAGCTGATCGCGGATAGGCAGGCGCCGGATGCGCTTGCCGGTGGCCGCGAAGATCGCGTTGCAAAGGGCCGGCGCGATGGGCGGCACCCCGGGCTCGCCGACCCCGCCCATCGGCTGGCCGTAGTCGCCCGGAATGATGTGCACGCGTGTCTCCCGCGGCGCCCCCGACATGCGCGTGACCTCGTAGGTGTGGAAGTTGTCCTGCTGCGCCCGGCCCGCCTTGAAGGTCATCTCACCGACCGTCGCGATGCCCAGCCCCATCACCGCCGCCCCCTGCATCTGCGCGCGCACCCGGTCCGGATTGACCGTCGCGCCGCAGTCCACCGCGATGTCGACTCGAGGAATGCTGATCTCCCCCGCGTCGTCCACCGCCACCTCGATCACCGAGGCCACGTAGCTCACGAAGCTGTAGTGGGCCGCGATGCCCAGCCCGCGCCCCTTGGGCAGCTGGCGACCCCAGCCCGCCTCCCGCGCGGCCGTCTCCACCACGCGACGCAGGCGTCCGGTGTCCACCGGGTACTTCTCCGGCGACTCGCCGTGGTTCCAGGCGTCCGACAGGGCCTCCGGCGTGATGCGGCGCGCCGGGCCGATGACTTCCAGCAGATAGTCCTTGGGATCGCGGCCGGCCGCGGCGGCCAGCTCGGCGACGAACGACTGCACCGCGAAGGCGTGCGGGATGTTGGAGACCGCGCGGAACCAGCCGATGCGGGTGTGCGCGGTGGCCTCCGGGTTCTCGATGCGAATGTTGGGGATCGCGAACGGCACGTTGATGACGCCCATCCCCAGCTCGAGCGCGTGCTCGTTCCTGGCCGCCGCGTCGAAGGTCGAGAAGAGCGTGGGCGCGACGCTGCGGTGCATCCACGCCACCGGCTTGCCCTGCGCGTCCAGCCCCGCCTCCAGGTGCTCGACCGAGACCGTGTGGAAGTAGGTGTGCATCAGGTCGTCCTCGCGGGTCCACGTCAGCTTGACCGGTTTGCCCTCCATCGCCTTGGACACCACGGCGGCCTCGATGCCGAAATCGGGCTTGGACTTCCGGCCGAACCCGCCGCCCAGCAGCGTCACGTGAACGGTGACGTCCGCCGGCTGGAGGCCCAGCCGCTTCGCCACCAGATCCCTGGTGGCCTGGGGCGACTGGAAGCACCCCCACACCTCGGCCTTGCCCTTCGTGATGCGGACGGTCGCGGCGGGCGGCTCCATCGGCGCGTGGGCCAGGTGCGGGATGTAGTACTCGGCCTCGACCTTCTTCGCGGCGCCCGCCATCGCGGTGTCCACGTTGCCGTTGTCGCGCACGACCTTGCTGGGCTTGCGCGCGGACTCCTCCATGGAGGCCTTGAAGGCGACGGAGTCGTAGCTGCCGTTAGGGCCGTCGTCCCAGATGACCTTGAGCGCCTTGCGCCCCTGGATGGCGGCCCAGGTATTGCGCGCCACGACCGCGACACCCCCCAGCGGGTTGAACTGGGCCGGCGCCGGGCTCGCCTCGATCTCCACCACCTTCAGCACCCCGGGCACCTTGAGCGTCTCGGTGGAGTCGACGCTCACGACCTTGCCCCCGTAGACCGGCGGGCGGGCCACCACCGCGTAGAGCATGCCGGGCAGCCGGGTGTCGATGCCGTACTGGGCTTTCCCGGTCACCATGTCGCGGCCATCCACGAGCTTGATCTGCCCCTTGCCGATATAGCGGAACTTCGATGGATCCTTGAGGCGCACCCCGTCCCTGGCCGGGACTGGCTGCTGGGCCGCCTCCTTGGCGAGCGAGCCGTAGCCGGCCCGCCGCCCCGTCTTGGCGTGCACGACCTCGTGGTTCCGGGCTTCCACCTCGCTCACCGGAACGCCCCAGCGCGTGGCCGCCGCGGCCTCGAGCATGGTCCGAGCCGCTGCGCCGCAACGCCGCATGGGATCAAAGAAATGCCGCGTGCTGCGCGAGCCGTCCGTATCCTGGTTCCCGAAGCGCTTCTCATCGCCCGGGGCCTGCACCACACGGACGCGCTTCCAGTCGGCCTCGAGCTCGTCGGCCACGATCATCGGCATGCCGGTCCGCACGCCCTGCCCCATCTCGGAGCGGTGGCAGACGATGCTGACGGTGCCGTCGGCGGCGATGCCCACGAAGACCAGCGGGTCGTCCACCCATCCATTGGGCATGCCGTCGGCGCCGTACTTCGGCGGATCGGCGGCCCGCACGGCGGACGGGAACCCGGCCGCGAGCACGAAGCTCCCCAGCGCGGTCATGCCCTGGAGGAAGCCCCGGCGACTCAGGTTGGCGAGGACGACCGCGCGCTCGGTCGCGACGTCCGCCCGCGGCGCGCTCATCGCCCGGCTCCCGTCCGGCTCGCCACCTGCTTGATCGCGGCCCGCACCCGCCCGTAGGTGCCGCAGCGGCAGATATTGCCGCTCATGGCCTCATCGATCTGCGCGTCGGTCGGTTTCCGGTTGCGCCGGAGCAGCGCGGTCGCCGACATGATCTGCCCGGCCTGGCAGTAGCCGCACTGCGGCACGCCCATGTCCACCCACGCCGCCTGCAGGGCCCGGCCGACGTGGTCGGTGCCGATGGCCTCGATGGTGGTGACCTTGCTGCCGGCCACCGCCGAGATCGGCGTCATGCACGCGCGCACCGGCTGTCCGTCCACGTGCACGGTACAGGCGCCGCACAGCGCCATCCCGCAGCCGTACTTGGTGCCGGTGAGGCCCAGCTCGTCGCGCAGGGCCCACAGCAGTGGGGTGTCGTCGGGGAGGTTGACGGGGTGACGGCGGCCGTTGACGGTGACTGAGGCCATCGCGATTCTCCTCTCGTCGGTGAGACAAGCCCTGTCGCGTGTACCCGGCGTCACTGCGCGAATATCACGCGACCCGAGGTGTGTCAACGTCGAAGGCCCGGCCCGGCCGAGGCCGACGCCGGCGACACGATCCTGGTCTGGCCCGGGGCGCCCGCGCGGCGTATCCTTGGCGGGCCGTGAGCGATTACGACGTCATCGTGGTGGGCGCGGGCAATGCCGCCCTGGCGGCGGCGGTGTCCGCCCGCGAGCAAGGAGCCGGGCGCGTGCTGGCGCTCGAGAAGGCGCCGCGCGCGCTGCGCGGTGGCAACACGCACTACAGCGGGGGGCTCCTGCGCATCGCCTTCGACCGGGCCGAGGATCTGCGCGCGCTCGTCCCCGACGCCGAGCGCGAGGTGCCCGGCTTCTACGCGGGCGTCGAGCCCTACCCGCACCGGCGCTTCATGGCCGATCTCCTGCGGGTGACCGATGGGCGCACGGACCCCGAGCTGGCCGAGCTGCTCATCGGCCGGTCCTACGACACCGCCTGCTGGATGGCCCGCCAGGGCATCGAGATGGAGCCGGCGGTCTCGCTCTCCGCGGTCCGGGTGGGCGACACGATCAAGTGGTCCCCCGGCGCGGTGATCCGCGCGAAGCACGAAGGCGTCGGGTTGTCGGCGATGTGGTTCCGCGCCGCCGAGCGCCTCGCGGTCGCGGTTCGCTACGACACCGCGGTGGTCCGGCTCCTCCAGGGCCGGAGCGGGCGCGTGACCGGGGTCGGGGTGCGCGGGCCGGAGGGCTTCGCGGAGCTCTCGGCCAGGGCGGTGGTGCTCGGCTGCGGCGGGTTCGAGGCGAACCCGGAGTGGCGGGCGCGCTATCTGGGCCGGCCCTGGGACCACGCCAAGGTGCGGGGCACGCGCTACAACACCGGCGACGGCCTGCGCATGGCGATCGAGGTGGGCGCCCTGCCCCACGGCCAGTGGACCGGCTGCCATTCCACCCCGATCGACGCCGACGCGCCACCCCACGGCGACCGGAAGCTCACCGACAAGACCAACCGGCTCTCGTATCCCTACGGGGTGCTCGTCAACGCGCGCGGCGCGCGCTTCTTCGACGAGGGCGAGGACTTCCAGTTCTACACGTACGCCAAGCTCGGCGGCATCATCCTCAACGAGCCCGGCGGCATCGGTTGGCAGATCTTCGACTCGAAGGTCACCCACCTCCTCGAGGGCCGCTACCAGACGGGCACCCCGCTCACCGCCGTTTCGCTCGACGCCCTCGTCGAGCAGCTCCCGCTCGACGGGGCCGCGTGCCGGCGCACCCTCGAGGCGTACAACGCGGCGGTGACCGAGGGCCGCTTCGATCCGACCGAGCGCGACGGCCTCGCCACCCGCGGGCTCCCGCTCGCCAAGTCCAACTGGGCCCAGCGCCTCGACACGCCGCCCTTCGCGGCCTACCCGGTGACCGGCGGGATCACCTTCACCTTCGGCGGCGTCCGCGTCAGCGACCGCGCGCAGGTCATGAGCACGAGCTGGGCGGTCATCCCGGGCCTCTATGCCTGCGGGGAGATGGTGGGCGGGCTCTTCCATGGCAACTATCCGGGCGGCACCGGTCTGATGTCGGGCGCCGTCTTTGGCCGCCTCGCGGGCGCGCAGGCGGCCGGCGAGTGAACGTCAGATCGAAAGGACCGAGAACGTGACGACCACGCCGAAGATCGGATTCGTGGGGCTCGGCACCATGGGCGGGCAGATGGCGAGACGCCTCGTGGCGAGCGGGTACGAGGTGACCGGCCACGACGTGAGCGCGGACCGCGCGCGGCAGGCCGCGGAGGCCGGCGTGCATCCGGCCGCGTCTCCGGCCGCAGCCGCGAAGGGCGCCGACGTGGTGCTCTCGAGCCTGCCGGACCCGGCCGTCGTCCGGCGCGCCTACCTCGGCGAATCCGGGGTGCTGTCCGCCGCGCGCTCCGGCGCCACCTTCATCGACCTGAGCACGATCGACCCCGATACATGGCGCGTGGTCGCGACGGCCGGAAAGCCCGCGGGCGTGGACTGCCTCGACGCCCCGGTGAGCGGCGGGCCCGCCGAGGCGGGCAACGGCAAGCTGGTCTTCCTGGTCGGCGGCGACGCGGCCGTCCTCGAGCGGTGCCGTCCGCTGCTGCTCACGCTGGGCACCGACATCCACCACGTCGGCCCGCTCGGCTCGGGCCTCGTCGTGAAGATCGTCAACAACATGATGTCGATGGCGAACGTGGCGGTCGCCGCCGAGGCCATGGTGCTCGGGGTGAAGGCGGGCGTCGACCCGCAGCGCCTCTTCGACATCCTCTCCACGAGCGGGGGCCGCTCGCACCACTTCCTCAAGCGCTTTCCCAACGTGCTCGCCGGCGACTTCACGCCCCACTTCGGTATCGGCCTCTCGCGCAAGGACGTCTCCCTGGCCCTCGCGATGGCGGCCAGGCTCGAGATGCCGGTGCCCCTGGCCGCGGCGGTGCGCCAGGTGTACGAGGCCGCCCACGCGCAGGGGTTCGGCGGCCTCGACATGGCCGGGGTCACCCGGCTCTACGAGCAGTGGACGGGGGTGACGGTCCGGAGCCGGGGTGGGAGATAGTCCGGTGTCGGGCTGGATCGGTCCCCGCGGTCACGACCTCGCGGTCCTGTTCAGCCGGCGGAGCCGCGACGCCTACGCGGCCGAAGCGGTGGCCCGCGGAGCGGCCTACACGTTCACCGACGCCTGGGGGCGTCCCCGCACCTGGCTCAAGTCCGAGTACGCCTATCTCGCGCCGGCCACCGCGAGCGTCCTGCTGGCCCGCTGCAACCTCAAGCACGACGTCGTGGAGGAAGGCGATCTCACCGACGATCGGCTCGCCTCGTATCGCGCGGTGCTGGTGCCGAACGCCGCGCATCTGGCCTCCCCGACCATCGACCGCCTCGCGCGCTGGCTCCGCGGCCCGGAGCGCCGCCTGATCGCGACCGGCAAGACGAACCTCCCGCCGCGTCTGCTCGGGCTCACCGCGTGCGCGCCGCTGCCGGTCGCCGGCTATACCGGCTGGCGCTGGCGCCCGGACTCTTCGTTCGGGAGCGCGGCCTGGGAGAGCCTCTACGTGAGCGGCTACGCCGGCCACGCGGCCCAGCGGGTCGAGCCCGCGCCGGGCAGCCGCGTCCTGGCCGACCTGGTCGAGCTCACCGGGGATCTGTCGACCGCCGCCACCGCCACCACGGCCACCCTGGGCCCCGCCATCGTGCTCACCGACCGGACCGCCTACGTCGCCAACCAGGTGCTCGAGCTCGTGGGCGGCATGCTCCAGGCGCACCTGAACGTGGAAGCGGTCCGTCACTGGGCCAACCCCACCCACTGGGGCGACACCCTGCTGTTCTTCCTGCGGCGCCTGCTCCTGGAGGTCGGCCTCGAGCCCCGGTGGCAGACGCGCCTGCGGTCGTTCGGCGCCCACGACGGCGTGCTCTCGTTCCGCCACGACGTGCACGGGATGCGGGACTTCACCTTCCTCGACTACCAGGTCCAGAACCTGATCCCGGCCAGCTACGACATCGAGGACCCGGCCTTCTCGACCAATATCAGCGAGGCCATGGCCGCGGACTGGGTGGCCCGCACGAGCCGCCACGGCTTCATCGAGCCCGCCCTGCACAACGACAGCTCGATCGGCGACCCGCCCACCGCCATCCACGGCACCGGCCTCCACGAGCACGTGCGCAACGCCACCAAGAACCTGGGGTTCCCGGTCTACACCTGCGGCCGCCACGCGGGCGGCCACATGCACCCCGAGACGATCGACGCGATGGACTATCTGTACGCCCACGACGACCGCGTCCTCGGCACGTGCACGTTCTGCTACTACCACATGATCGAGTACGGGGTGCGCAACCCGGCGGTGATGGTCGGGGGGCAGATTGGCGGCAAGCCCCTCACCTACGTGACCGACGTCCGCCGCACGATCGCCACCCCCGGCATCTGGTTCCCGTTCCATCCGGTCGTCACCACCGACACCGAGTGGCGCCCCCTCCGCGGCTGGGACCGCACCCACGAGTTCGACGCCACCTACGAGCTGGTCGAGACGATCTTCGGCGGCCACAGCGCCCGCGTCCCCGGGGTGGACGACCGCCTGGAGAACGGCGTGTACAGCTTCCAGTATCATCCCGAGCTGGCCCGGGATCCGTCGGTCAACGATGGGAAGGGCACCCTCGATTATCTGAGGCACGCGATCAACCTGGCCGAGCGCAGCAACTTCTGGATCGCCACGCAGCGCGACCTATACCAGCGCATGGCCGACTACGAGGCGCTCGTCTTCGAGGTGCGGGACGGCGGCCGGGAGGTCACGGTCCGCAACCCGACCGCCCGCCGCATCGCCGGGATGGTGGTCGAGCAGCGAATCCCGTTCGGCAGCGTCTGGGACGGAGCCGACGAGCTGACCCACGTCGTCCGGGACGCCTTCGTCACGGTGCCCCCCTTGGAACCGAACGCGGCGGTGACCCTTCGTTTCCGGACGGAGGGGGCGGAGGCTCCCCTGATCCGCCAGCCGAGCAACAAGGGCCTGGTCGTGCTCGACGCGCGCCACGATCCTCGCCGCGGGGAGACCCGTCTCCTCGTCCTCGTGTGCCGCGCCCAGCCGCTGAGCGTGGAGGGCGTGGATCCCGAAGGCGTCTACCGCGTGCAGGTGGACGGTGAGCCGGCGCGTCTCGTCGCCCCGCGCGTCACCCGCACCATCCAGGCCCTGCTCAGTAAGCAGTCCGCCACCGGCGCGCCGCCCGGCCTCCGGCATCGGATCCCGGGGACGCTGCGATTTCTCGACCTGCTGGTCGTGGGCGACGAGGACCAGTTCGTGGAGCGGGTCGTGCGTATCAGCCAGGTCGCCACGGAGGAGACCGCGGCGGCCCGGGCCTCGCTCCGCGCCGCGATCCCGGCCCGCACCGGGCGCGTCACATGATCGCCCGACCCGGAGCCGGGAAGTGCCTCAGTTTTCCGCGACATGGGCGAGGCAGCGATCGGCGGCGCAAGCGGATGTTGGCATGATGAGGTTCACGCCCTACTAAGCGAGCGCGAGCACGGCGTTAGCGAAGGCTTCCGGGGCCTCCTGCGGGAAGTTGTGCCCGACGCCGGGGACAATCCGACGCTCGTAGAAGCTAGTGAAATGGGGTGCGTCGCTGTCGCCGATCTGCGGGGGGTCGACGCCATCGTCCCCACCCTGCAAGACGATGCCGGGGACAGCAATGTCAGGTTGGCCCGCCAGAAGGCTCTCGATTGCATCCAGCGCCGGATCACCGGGGATGCCGCCAAAGCGGTGGCGGTATGAGTGGATGACGATGTCCACGAAGTCCGGGTTTTCGAAGGCCGCAGCAGTTCGAGCGAACGTTGCCTCGTCGAAGTCCCATGTCGGTGACCAGAGTCGCCAGATCAGGCGGCACAACTCGCGCCGATTGAGCGTGAGCCCCGCCCGGCCTCGTTCCGAGTGGAAATAGTATTGGTACCAGTAGCGATACTCTTCTTCAGGTGCGACCGGGTTACCCGCCTGAGGGATATTCTGGATGTTGTAGCCGGTGCCGCAGCTAATCACACCCGTTGCCCGTTCCGGCCAGAGGGCAGCCACGATACAGGCAGCCCTGCCGCCCCAATCATAGCCGGCGAGCACGGCGCGTGGGATCGCCAGGGCATCCATCAAAGCCAGAAGGTCGGTGCCCAATGCCGCTTGTTGTCCCGAACGGGGCGTATCCGCCGTCCGGAGCATCGTGGGACCGTACCCGCGAAGATAGGGGATGATGCAACGCCGCCCGGCCGCAGCGAGGCGCTCTGACACAGCATCGAAAGCATGCACATCATATGGGAAGCCATGCAACAAAAAGGCCGGAGTACCGTCCGGCGGACCAGCCTCTAGATATGCGACGTCCAGAACGCCAGCGGCGATATGCTTCACTGCGTTCTCCTTACAGAGACGCTGCCCTGAGCCGCGCTTATTCTTGTAGTTGGCCTCGATCCCATCGATGTCCTCCACCTCCATGCATCCGGTGAACGTCATCAGGCGCATGCTCTCCATCGGAGCGAGCACTCGGTGTCGTGTTGACCTCCCGCTTACGCCAGGACCCATGACCGCTCTCCTTCAGCCGCCGAGGTAGTGGGCTCGGACGTCGGGGTTGTCCAGAAGCGCCCGGCCCGTGCCCTCGAAGCGGTTCCGGCCCAGCTCGAGCACGAACCCGCGGTGCGAGATGGCGAGGGCCTGCTTGGCGTTCTGCTCCACCATGAGCACCGCGGTGCCGGCGCGGTTGATCGCCATGATGGTCGAGAAGACCATCTCGACCATGCGCGGGTCGAGCCCGAGCGATGGCTCGTCGATGAGCAGCAGCCGCGGATGCAGCAGGAGCGCGATCGCGATCTCGAGGATCTGCTGCTGGCCGCCCGAGAGCGTCCCCGCGGGCGCCCGGCGCTTGGCTCCCAGCATGGGGAAGCGCTCCATCAGCTCCTCGATGTCGCGGCGCACCCCGGCATCGGACCGCGTGTAGGCCCCCATCTCCAGGTTCTCCTCGACGCTCATCGCCGGGAAGTTGCAGCGGCCCTGGGGCACGTAGGAGCAGCCGCGCCGGAGCACCGCCACCGGGTCCTCGCCCCCGATCTCCTCGCCCCCGAGCCGGATGCGGCCCCGGGACGGCTTGACCATGCCGAACACGGTGCGGAGCAGTGTGGACTTCCCGGCTCCGTTCGCCCCGATGATGGACACGATCTCGTCGGCGCGGACGTCCGCGGACACCCCGCGCAGCACCTCGATCTCGCCATAGCCGGCGTGCACGTCCTCCAGATGGAGCAGCGCCTCACCGTCGCGCTCAGCGCCCAAAATACGCCTCGATGACTTTCGGGTCGCGCCGGACCACCTCGGGCGGCCCCTCCGCGATCTTCTGGCCGTGGTCGAGCACGATCACGCGCTGGGAGATGTCCATGACCACGTCCATGTTGTGCTCGACGAGCAGCACGGTCTTGCCCTGCCGATGGAGCGCGCGGATCTGCTCCTTCATCTGGTTGATCATCGTCGGGTCGACCGCGGCCGCGGGCTCGTCGAGCAGCACCAGCTCGGGATCCGGCATGAGCGCGGCGGCGAAGGCGAGGAGCTTGCGCTGGCCATAGGACAGGCTGCCCGCCGGCGCGTCCGCCCGGGCGGCCAGCCCGACCGAGTCCAGCAGCGTCATGGCCCGCTCGACCGCGGCGGCCTCGTAGCGCCGGACCCGCGGCGCGCGGACCAGCCGGGCGAGCACGCTCTCCTCCTGGTGCTGCTGCAGGAACGTCAGCAGGTTCTCCAGCGCGGAGAGCCGCGGGAACACGCTCACGACCTGGAACGTGCGCCCGACTCCGAGTCGCGCGATGCGATGCGCGGCCACCCCGGTGACGTCACGACCGTGGAAGAGCACGCGCCCGCCGTCGGGGGCGAGATAGCCGGTGACACAGTGGAACAGCGTGGTCTTGCCCGAGCCGTTCGGGCCGATCAGGCTCACCAGCTCGCCCGCCTCGATGCTCAGGTCGACCGCGTCGACAGCGGTCACCCCCAGGAACCGCTTGGTGAGCCCGCGGGTCTCGAAGAGCGCCATGGCTACGGGCCGGACGACGACGGCCGCCGCCAGGCGGCCGAGCCGCGGCGGATGACGCCCTCCAGCCCGTCGGGAGCGCGGATGACGATGAGGAGGAGCAGGAGCCCGTAGATCACCATGCGCCACGTCGGGGCCATGCGGAGGATCTCGGGCAGCGCGGTGAAGGCGACCGCGCCGACTAGGACGCCCCGCAGGCTGCCTACGCCGCCGAGGAACAGCATCACGAGCAGGTTGACGCTCAGGCTCACCGCCAGCTCGGTCGGGCAGAGGACGCCCACGTAGGAGACGAAGAGGGTGCCCACGCCCCCCGCCACCGCCCCGCCGATGACGAAGGCCAGCATGCGGTATTTCAGCGGATGAATGGACGCGGCGGAGGCCAGCGTCTCGTTGTCGCGCACCGCGTGGAAGGCGCGGCCGAGCCGGGCGGTGGTGAGCCCGTGGTAGAGCAGCCCGACCAGGCCCACCGCGGTGAGCCCCATCCAGTAGAACGCGGGGAGCGTGGCGATCCGGAGCGAGCCGAGCTCGGGCTTGGGGATACCGGTCACGCAGAGCGGCCCGCGGGTGAACTCGACCCAGTTGGTGGCGACGATCTGGGCGACGAGGGCGAAGCCGAGGGTGCCCATGGCGAAGCTGTGCTCGGTCAGGCGGAACATGGGCACCCCCACCACGAGGGCGACCAGGCCCGCCGCCGCGATGCCGGCGGGCAGCGCGGCCGCGAACGGCCAGCGCGCCTCGGTGGCGAGGAGTGCCGCGGTGTAGGCGCCGATGCCGAAGAAGGCCGGGTGGGCCAGGGAGAGGCTCCCGACGTGGCCCACGACCAGGTCGTAGCTCAGCGCGAGCGCCCCGTAGAGCGCGGTGAAGATCAGGACGTGCAGGATGTAGCGCTGCTGGCCGGGCGCCACCGCCGCGACGATCCACGGGACCGCGACCAGGAAGGCCCCCCCGAGGCTCCAGCGCAGGGCGCGCACGGTCAGATCCCGATCCGCCGGCCGAAGAGCCCCTGCGGCCGCACCAGCAGCACCGCCACCATGACCACGAACGCGATGGCGTCCTTGTAGGCGTAGGAGAGGTAGCCGGCGGCCAGCGACTCCGCCACCCCGATGAGGAAGGCGGCCGCGATGGCGCCCTTGACGTAGCCGAAGCCGCCGACGATGACCGCCGCGAAGGCCTTCAGGGTGAGCAGGGCGCCCACGTCCGGGAAGATGTTGAACAGCGGCGAGACGAGCGCGGCGGCCGCCCCGGCGAGCGCGGCCGAGAGCCCGAAGGTGGCCAGGGCCACCCGCTGCACGTCCACCCCCACCACCGCGCACGCCTCGCGGTTCTGGGACATGGCCCGCATCGCTCGGCCGAGCTTGGTGCGGGTCACGAACCACTCGAGCCCGGCGAAGACGACCACCGCGACGACCAGCACCAGCGGCCGCTGCCAGGCCAGCCGCACCCCGCCGACCTCGGCGATGGCGGAGGACAGCATGGTCGGCACCTCCTTGGGCTGGGTGCCGAACACGATGATGGCCAGATTGGTGAGCGTGATCGAGGTGGCGAGGGTGGCGATGAGCTGGACGTGCCACGTCCGGGCCAGGATCGTCCGGATCACCGTCCGCTCGTAGGCGAGCCCGAACAGCGCGGTGGCCGCCGCCGCGGCCACCCCCGCCACTGGATACGGCAGCCCCAGCACGCGGTAGGCGTACCAGAACGCGTAGCCACCCAGCATGTAGAACTCGCCGTGGGCGAAGTTGACGAGGCGCACCACCCCGAACATGAGGGCCAGCCCGGTGGCCACCATGGCATAGAGCGAGCCCAGGGTGAGGCCGTGGACCAGCTGCTCGACGAGGTCGCCCAAGCGTCGGCTACGGCTGGATCGCGATCTTCTCTAGGAGCTTGAGCTGCCCGCCGTTGATCTGGACGAGGAGCATGTTGATGAACGCCTGGTGCGTGTCGTCGAATCGGACCCGGCCCACCGGGGTGTCCGGCACGTCCACCGTCTCCAGCGCGTCGCGGATGGCCTTGCGGTCCGCCTTGCCCGTCTTCTTGATGGCCTGCTCGATGGCCGGCGCCAGCGCGTAGCGAAACGCGATGGCGGCCAGGCTGCCGTGCACGCGGACCGGCACCTTCCAGCGCTCGAGCCACTGCTTCTCCCACGCCGGATCGAGGGCCGCCGTCCAGTAGGTGGCCTCCACGAGGCCGTCGGCGATCGACGGGCTGTCTCGCACCTGGTGCAGGAACTCGACGGTGGCCATGCTGCCCCGCGCGTAGAGCTTCTGGGTCAGGCCGACCTCGCGGAACTGGCGCATGAACACGCTGCCCTCGCTGGCCAGCATGACCAGCAGCACCGCCTCGGGGTTGGCCCGCTTCACCCGGGTGAGCACCGGGCGGTAGTCCGCCTGCCCCCGGTCGAAGAACTCGGTGCTGACCAGCTTGATGCCGGTCGTCTTGAACGCGGCGTCGTAGGCCGCGGCCGCCCCACGCCCGAAGTCGTCGTTCTGAGCGAAGATCGAGACCGTCTTGGTGGACTGGGCGATGTACTTGGCGAACTGGTTGGCGAGCATGACGTCGTCGGGATTGACCCGGAACGCCCACTCGTTGCCGTTCTTGCCGATGAGGTCGCGGATCTTCGGGTTGCTGCACGCTTCGATCACCATCGGCACCTGCAGCTCCTTGACGACCGGCAGCGCCCCCAGGCAGGCCCCGCTGTGGGTCTGGCCGACGATCACGTCGACCTTGTCCACGTCGACGAGCCGGCGCACCGCGCTCACCGCCTCGCCCGGGGTCCCCGCGTTGTCCCCGAAGTACACCTCGATCTTCCGGCCCATGATGCCGCCCTTGGCGTTGTACTCGTCGGCGAGCATCTGCGCGGCCCACTTCACGCCCTCGCCGGTGATCGCCGAGGGCCCGGTCATCGCCGAGGAGAAGCCCACCTTGATGGGCGGCCCGCCCTGCGCCGCCGGGCGCTCCCCCCCGAGCAAGAGCAGCAGTCCGACTGCGATTCCGATCGTGCCTCGCCGCTTCAGTGCCATCGCTCTCTCCTCGCCTCGGCTCTCAGCCCGGCTTCGCAGCCCGGCTTCTCAGTCGAGGATCGCCAGCTCTTGGCTGGACTGGGTGAGCCGGCGGACGCCGCCGGCGGTGATCTCGACCGCGTCCTCGACCTGAACGCCGCCCCAGCCATGCTCGTAGTACGGCGTCTCCACGCAGAAGACCATGCCGGGCTCCAGCGCGGTCTGGGTCGCCGCGTTGATGGTGGGCGGATCGTAGGGCTCGAGCCCGATGCCGTGGCCGACGTGATTCCGCTCGTAGTGCGGCATGCCGTGCTCGCGCGTCACCCGCATGCCGGTCTCGAAGATCTGGCTGACCGGCACCCCCGGCTTCATCGCCGCGATGGCCGCGATCTCGCCGTCCCGCACCGCGTTGTAGTAGCGGAGCTGCTTGTCGCTCGGCCGCCCGAGCACCGCGGTCCGGGAGATGTCCGAGCGATAGCCCTGGTACACGCATCCCAGGTCGAAGCGGATGAGATCGCCGGGGGCGAGGGCCCGGTCCGACGCGTAGACGTCGGCCAGCGCCGCCCGCTCGCCCATCGTGACCACGGTGAAGAACGGCTGGGCGCCCTTGCGGAGCACCTCCTGCTCGAACACGGTGGCGGCTTGGCGCTCGGTGACGCCGGCCTTGAGCATGCCCAGGATGGCGGCGACGCCGTCCTCGGCGATCAAGGCGGCCCGCTCGAGCCGCCGCACCTCTTCCGCGCTCTTGACCATTCTGGCCGCCCTGAAATGAGCGTAGCCGGACCCGAGGCTGGTCCCGGCGAGCTGCTCGCCGAGCCGCTGCCACGTGGCCGGAAAGAGGCCGGCCTCGTCCACGCCGATCCGCTGGCCGAGGGCGCCGAAGGCGCCCAGCACGTCGCGGAGCGCCTCGCCGGGGCCGGCCGCGGGGGCGCTCGTGATCTCACGCACGCGGGCCCCGATCGGCCCGGGCGGGTCCGCATAATTGAAGAAGAACTTCCCGTAGCAGGCCAGCCGATCCACCGCGATGCCGTCGGCGGAGACCCCGGTGGCGTCGATGAACGGGATCACCAACCCCACCCCATGGCGGGTGAAGACGCCGTACAGCTCGAGCCCCCGGAAGAGGGCGTGGGCGATCGAGCGGAACCCGGTGACGTACTGGAGATTCTCGGGGGTGGTGGCGACGAGGGCGTCGAGGTTCTCGGCGTCCAGCACCCGGGTGAGCCGCGCCTTCACGTGCGGATCCATTACCTACCTCCTGAAATTGGGCAGGACTTCCTGGCCGAACAGCTCGATGGCCTCCTGCATCTCGGTCACCGAGCCCGCCACGAACAGCATGCCGGACAGCGTGGTCACCCCGACGCGCTCGTACACCCGGATGCGCTCCGAGATCTCGGCCGGGCTGCCGATGAGATTGCGCTGGTCGAACCCACCCGTCTGCTCCCGCAGCGTGGACCGCTTGAGCGACTCCAGGTGCTTGAAGAGCTGCGAGCCGCGGAAGCGCCGGACCGCCTCGTCGTGGGTGCGTCCGATCGAAACCGCGAACTGCGGCGCGATGTCGATCGCCCCACCGTCCCGCCCCGCCGCGGCGGCCGCGCGATGGATGTCGGCGACGCCCCGCTCGATCTCCTCCGGGGACAGGACCGCGGGCATCCAGCCCTGCGCGTACTGCCCCGCGCGCCGCCGGACCTCGGAATGGTTACCCCCCGCATAGATGGGCATCGGATCTTGCACCGGCTTCGGGAAGCACTCGACCTCCTCGAAGTGCACCGCGCTCCCCCGGAACGTGGCCCGGCGCTCGGTGAACAGCAAGCGCAGCGCCTGCATGCCCTCGTCCACGATGGTGCCGCGGCGCACGTCCCGGGCGTCGGGGAAGAGCGCCTCGTACTCTTCTCGATAGGCGCCCGTGCCGACTCCGAGGATGACCCGGCCCCCCGAGAGCTGATCGAGCGTGGCCACCTGCTTGGCGAGCACCGGCATGTTGCGCATCGGCAGCACGATGATGCCGGTGGCGAACCGCAGCCGGGTCGTGCGGGAGGCGCAATAGGCGAAGGTCATCAGCGGCTCGAAGAAGTTCGGCGGATCCGGGAACTCCTTCTGCACGTAGCGCTGGGTCGTCATGTGGTCGTTGCCCCACACCGAGTCGAACCCGAGCCGCTCGCACAGGAGCGCGGTGGGCAGGATGTCGGACGGCTTCGCGAAGGGGACCGGATACATCATCCCCTCTATACACGTCGGGATGTGGACGCCGAATCGCATCGCGCCTATCTCAGCGCCTTCCACGCCGGCACCGCGGTCTCGGCGTAGAGCGCGATCTGCTCCGTCATGTCGGTCTCGCGCGGCAGGACCGCGATCGGCGCGTCCAGCCCCGCCTCGGCCCAGCGGGCGAGCTGGCCGCGACAGTGCTCGGGCGTGCCCGCCACCGCGAGGGCGTCGATCAGCGCGTCGTCCACCAGCTCCGCGGCGGCCGCGCCCCGGCCGAGCGCCTCGCGGAACGGCCGGGTGCGGTCGGGCCCGAGGCCGGCGTCCAGCAGGATGGACTGGCCGTGGAGCACGCCCAGGTAGCGCGCGATGAGCGGCCTGACCGCGGCGCGGGCGCGGGCGCCGTCGCGGCCGATCGCCACGATAAGATACGCGAGGACCGCGAAGTCCGGCCGGCCGGCGCCCGCGGTCTGGCGCACCCGGCGCACGTGCTCGGGGGAGGCCAGCACGGAGCAGTGCACGCCGTCGGCGATCTCGCCCGCGAGTCGGAGCGCCTTCGGCCCCTTCACCCCGAGCAGCACCGGCACCGCCTCGGGCGGCGTCCATTCGAGCTCGACGTCGTCGAGGGTGAAGACCTCCCCTCGAACGGTCACCCGCTCCCCCGCGAGCAGACGCCGCACGATCGCGACCGACTCCCGCAGCCCGCCGAGCGGCGCCTTGAACGGAATGCCCATCTGCGCCTCGATCCACCGGCGGTTGCTCGAGCCGAGCCCGAGGACGACGCGGCCGGGCGCGATGCCGGCGAGCGCGGCCGTCTCCATGGCGAGCAGCGCCGGGTGCCGCGTGTAGGGATTGACCACGCCCAGGCCGATCGCGAGGCGCTCGGTGACCGCGGCCGCCGCGGCGGCCAGCGCGTAGGCGCCCGGGTGGAAGTAGTCCTCGATGATCCACGCGCTGCCGAGCCCGGCCCGCTCGGCCGCCCGCGCCCACGCGGTGACGTGCGACGGCGCATCCGCGCCCATGAGGGCGATGCCCGGACTGGCGGCCCAGCGACGTTCCATCACAGGTCGCGGAGGTCGTACTGCTCGCGCAGGACGCGGAGTACGCCGTCGAAGTCGGCGGGGGCGTCGGGCACCGCGGGCAGCCACGTCCGGCTCGCGCCCGGGTCCTTGAGGCCGCCCGAGGTCAGCACGACCACGATGGTCTGCTCGGGATCGAGCGCCTTCCGGGCGGCGAGCTGCATGACCACGGTGAGCGACGTGGCCGACGAGGGCTCGACGAAGATCCCCTCCTCGCGCCCGAGGGCGCGCTGGGCCTCGAACAGGCCTTCGTCGGTGACGCGCACGCCCGCGCCCCCGGACGCCTTCAGCGCGGCGAGGCCCTGCCAGGTGCCGTAGCGGGACGCGATCGAGAAGGCGACGGAGGCGCCGCCCGGCACCAGCTCCGGCGTCTCGAGCCCGCGCTCGAGGGCATGGGCGAGCGGCCCGAACGGCTCGGCCGCGATCATGCGCGGCACGTCCTTCACGAGGCCCAGCCCCTGCAGCTCCGCCCAGCCCTTCCAGATCCCGTAGAGGCCGTCGCTGTACGCGCTCGGCACCACCACCACGTCGGGCGCCGTCCAGCCCATGTCCTCCGCGATCTCCCAGGCGATCGTCTTGTAGCCCTCGATGCCGTAGGGGTTGGAGCCGATCGGGGGCATGACGAAGCCGCTCGTGGGATACCAGCCGCGGCGCTCGACGCCCTCGCGCATAAGCTGCCAGCGTGATTCCGAGGTCGGGCAGGCCACGACGGCGGCCCCGTAGGCCTGCATCAGGGTCTTCATCGTCTCGGGCACCGAGGCCAGCGTGAAGATCACGCAGGGCAGGCCGGCGCGCGCGGCATAGGCGGCGGTGGAGGCACCGTGATTGCCGGTGGAGGAGATCGTGATGACGCGGGCGCCGGTGGCCACCGCGTGGCTGACCGCCACCGCGCAGAGCCGGTCCTTGTACGACCACGTCGGGTTCCGGCTCTCGTCCTTGGCGAAGAGCCGGGGCAGCCCGAGGCGCCTCCCGAGGCGCTCGAGAGGCACCAGCGGCGTGGCCCCCTCGCCGAGGGTGACCGCGTGCTCCGCCGCCACCGGCAGGACCGCGGCGTAGCGCCAGAGGCCGCGCGGCGTCGACGGCAGGCTCTCCGGGCGCAGGCCCGCGAGCGGGCCCAGGTCGAGGCGGACGCTCAGGTTGACGGCCACGCCCGCTTCCCGGCACCGGGGACACCCGGCGAAGCCGCGGGCATCGTCGAACACCGTGTGGCACCGCAGGCATTCGAGCCCGACGACTCGAGCGGACGGAAGCATGACGCCGGGTAGTGTAGTACGCCCCCGCGGACTGTCAAGGAGCGCCCCGACCGCCTCGGCCGCCTCGGCCGCTGAACCGCTACTCGCGGGCGCCCGGAGCCTCGGCCATCACCTGCCGGGCGACGTCCGTGCTCACCAGGTCCTCGTAGCGCGCGCGCCTCGCGATGAAGCCGCCGGTGAGCAGGATCTCCTCGAGGTAGTCGTAGCCCTCACGACGCAGGAGCGGATCACGGGCCCAGGTACCCTGCCCGTGGTAGCGGGCCACCGCGCGCTCCAGGATCGCGGCTTCCGTCTCGGGGAAGACCGGCGCGATCGCCGCCGCGATCGCCGGCGCCTCGCTCGAGGCGAGCCAGCGCTGCGTCCGGTAGACCGCGCGGGTGAAGCGTCGCACGACGTCGGGCTCGCGGGCGAGAAACGCGGGCGTGGTCATGTACGAGGAGAACGGCACCGGGCCCGTGGCCTCGCCCATCGAGGCGACCAGGTGGGCCGCGCCGTCGGCCATGAGCTGCTCCACCACCGGCTGCGGCTGCTCCAGGAAGTCGCCGTGCCCGGCCCGGAACGCGGCGACCGCCTCGGGCGCGGGGCGCGTCCGCTCGATCCGCACCCGGCTCGTGTCCACTCCGTGCTTGCGCAGCACGGTCAGCATGCATTGCCAGGGCGTCGGGGCCTCCGCGAAGGAGAGGACCGTCCGGTCGATCAGATCCGACCACTGGAACCGCGGCCGGGGCTCCCGACTCAGGAGGAAGAAGCCGTTCCGGCTGCAGACCTCGGCGAAGTGCACCACGATGGGACCGGATCGATCGGCCAGCTCGAAGCTCCGCATGAGCCCGCCCAGGCTGATCTCGACGTCTCCGTCGAGGAGCGCGGGGATCGTGCCCTTCCCGAAGGCGGCCGCGGGCATCGTGGTGATGTCGAGGCGCTCCTCGCGGAAGTGACCGAGCGTGACGCCCGCGGCGAGCGGCGCGTAGAAGGGCGTATGAAACGGCATCAGGACGGTCAGTCGACGCACCGGCACCTCCTCCGCGCGACCGCGCGACGCGGTCCGCCTAGCCCGCGAGGGATTCGATCGCCAGCACCTCGTCGGCGGAGAGGGCCAGCGCGTGGCTGGCCAGGTCCTGCTTCATGTGCTGGGCATCGGAGGTCCCGGTCAGCGGAAGCATGCCCACCGCGCGCGCGAAGCGGAACACCACCTGGGCCGTCGTGGCCTGGCTGCGCGCGGCGATGCTCGAGACCAGCGGGTGGCGCAGCACGTCCGGGTTCGCGGTGAGCAGCGAGAAGCCCTGGTAGACGATCCGGCGCTGCGCGCAGAAGGCGCGCACGTCGCGATCCCATCCCCGGACCGCGAAGCAGCGGTTCTGCACGAACGCCGGCATCTCGGCACCGGTGCCCACCATCTGCTGGAGATGGCGGAGCGAGACGTTGCTGACCCCGAGCAGCCGCGTGCGGCCCCCGTCGCGCTCCCGCGCCATCGCGGCCCAGACCTCCGCGTCGTACTCTGTCCAAGCGTGGCCGGAGGCCGGCCCGTGCAGCACGTAGCTGTCCACGTGGTCGGTGCCGAGATGCTCGAGCGAGCTGGCCATGGACTGGGCCACCTGGGTGGCCAGATCGGCGTCCGGGTCATACGGCAGGCGATGGTCCTGGCCGGGCTGATACGTGTACTTGGTCTGGAGAAACAGCTGCCCGCGCGTGACGAGGCCCGCGCGGTAGGCCGCGGCGAGCGCCTCTCCGACCCCGGCCTCGAAGTAGTGCCGTCGCTGGTTGGCGGTGTCGATGCCCCGGAAGCCCATGCGCAGCGCCAGCTCCACGAGGGCCGGCGTGCGGTCTTCCTTCCACGCGGTGCCGTAGAGAAAATCCGGAGCCGAGGCTGGCATCGCGCCATTCTGCCACGACCGAGGCGATCGTGCTGCCGCTCCTTGCCAAGCGCCTCGCCGCGGGGCAGAATCGCGGGTCATGGAGGCAAGACATGGCTGACCGCGGCATCGACGTCGTTCGCGCGCACCTGGCCAAGCTTCCGCCGGCCGACTCGCTGACCACCGCCGAGCGGCGCGCCCAGTACGAGCGCGCCGAGAAGGTCTTCCCCACCCCGCCCGACGTGAAGGTGGAGCGGGTCAACGCGCCCACCGCCCCGGCCGAGTGGCTGCGGCCGCCCGCCGCGGCGGCCGGCCGCGTCGTGCTCTACCTCCACGGCGGCGGCTACGTGATCGGCTCGCCGCGCTCGCACCGCCACCTGGCCGCGGCCATCGCCTCCGCCGCCGGGGCCAGCGCGCTCCTGCTCGACTATCGCCTCGCGCCGGAGCATCCGTACCCGGCGGCGGTGGACGACGCCACCGCCGCCTACCGCTGGCTGCTGGACCAGGCGGTCGCGCC
>JBBDXN010000076.1:0-27571 GCA_040902305.1 Candidatus Rokuibacteriota bacterium
GGGCGGTCCCGGGTACCCCCCCACTTTCTGATACAGCGTCTCGCGAGCGGCGGCCAGTGCGCGGAGGAGCAGCGCGCCCGCCTCCGCCGTCCTCGTCGTGGTGGACGTGCGGGCCCGTGCGCGCCGCTGGGCCGGCGTTCCTCAGGGACCGCCGACTCTCGGCCATGCCACCCGGTCGGAACCGTCAAGTGGAAAATGCGGATGGCGCCCCGCGCGCACCACCGTCGCATTGACGTCAGGTTCGATCCGGTGACCAGCGCGCAGAGGGAATTCCTCAGACGGACTGGGTTGCCGCCAGCTCCTCGCCCCACGGCTCCATGGCGGGCCGCAGCGGGGTGAACTCCCGCACGCGGCCCGCCACGCCGCCGAGGATCCGGTCGATGGTGGCCCGCTCGGCCGCGGACAGCTCGAGCTCGGCCCCCGCGTCGTTGGCATCCACCTCCGCGGGGGTGCGCGCCCCCACCAGCGCGGTGCTGATGGCCGGGTTCGCGAGCACCCAGGCCAGCGCGATCTGACTCAGCGGCACCCCGCGCGGCTCGGCCACCTCGCGACGCAGCCGCTCCACCACGCCCACGTTCGTCTTCAGGTTCTCCCCCCGGAAGATCGGCTGACCGAACGCGACGCCCCCGGCGCGCCAGTCGCGGGCCGGGTCGAAGGCGGTCGTGGCGGTGAAAGCGCCGGTCAGGAGCCCGTGGCCGAGTGAGCCGTAGCCCATCACGCCGATGCCCTCGGCGCGGCAGTACGGGAACGTCTCCTGCTCCTGGCGCCGGTCGAGCATGTGATAGCCCACCTGCGAGACGTCCACGCGCCGAGCGCCCATGCACTCGGCCAGCATGGCGCCGGTGAAGTTGGAGACGCCCACGAAGCGGGCCCGGCCGGAGGCCACGACCTCCTCGAGCGCGCGCATGGACTCTTCCACCGGTGTCGCCGGATCCGGCCAGTGCACGAGCAGCACGTCCACCCAGTCGGTGCGCAGCCGCGTCAGGCTGGCGTCGACTTCCCGGAGGATGTTGGCCCGACTCGCGTCGCGCAGCGGCCCGGGCTGGCCCGGCGGCGGCACCTTCACCCCGCACTTGGTGACGAGAACCACGTCTTTACGGCGGCCTTCCAGCGCGCGGGCGACCACCTCCTCCGAGTGTCCCGCCCCGTAGGCGGGCGCGGTGTCCACGCAGTTCACCCCGCGGTCGAGCGCGCGGTGGATGGCCTTCACCGCCTCGTCGTCCTCGATCGCGCCGTAGCGATCGCCGGCCATCGGCCAGCAGCCGAACCCCACCACCGAGATCTGCAACCCGGTCCGGCCGAACGGACGATACCGCATGGTCAATCTCCCACCGTCGCTTCTGCGCCAGTTTCGAGGTAGACGCGGGCGACGCGGGGCCCGACCGTCGTCGCCACGTGGTGCAGCCCGAGGCCGTGTCGCGCGGCGACCTCGGCCGGAGAGATCTCGAGATCGCCCTGGCGGCCGATGATCACGACCTCGTCGCCCACCACGGCGTCGGGGACCGACGTCAGGTCGATGCGCGTGTGCTCGAGCGACGGCGAGCCGATCAGCGGCACGGCCCGGCCGCGCACGAGGACGCGCCCGGCGTGAAGCCAGCGCAGACCGTCGGCCGATCCCATCGGGACCACCCCGAGGCGCAGCGGCGCGGTCACCGGAAATGGAGCCAGCTCGGCGAAGCGCTCGCGCGGGGCCAGCTCCTTGAGCGCGATGACGCGCGTGGTGAGGGCGCGGAGCGCCGGCCGGAGCGGCACCGGCAGGGTCTCGCCCGGGAACGTGATGCCGTAGAGCATCCGGCCGGGGTCGATCGCGTTGAGATACGTGTGCGGGAAGCGCAGGACGAACGGGCTCGCGGCCAGCAGCCTCACCGGGACCCGCACGCCACGCGCTTCCAGCTCGTCGACGACCCCGGTGAACCGGCCGAGCTGCCAGTCCGCATAGGCCGGATCGCCGCCGACCTCGGCGTGGGGATGGGCGCACAGCCCACCGAGGCGGAGATGACGAAGCTCGAGCATCGCCACGATCAGTTTCACCGCGTGTTCGGCGGGCACGCCGAGGCGCTCGAGGCCGACGTCGACCTTGACGAACATCTCGCACGGGCCGGTCGCGGCTTCCGAGTACGCCCGCGCCGCATCGAGATCGACCAAGGTCGGGACGAGGCCGTGGGCGAGCGTCTCGGCCGCGGCGTCGGGGAGTGAGCTCGGGTACACGAGGATCGGGGCGGTGATCCCGCGCCCGCGAAGTCGAACCCCCTCGGTCAGATCGGCCACCGCCAGGTAGTCGGCGCCGTTCCGGGCGAACACCGCCCCCATCTCGGCGGCCCCGAACCCGTAGCCGTCCGCCTTGACGACGGCGAAGATCTTCCGCGAAGGGCCCACGAGGCCCCGGACCGCGCGGAGATTGTCCGCCGCCGCGCCGAGATCGATCTCGAGCGTGGTGGGCCGGAGCGGGACGCTGGTCATGGCACAGCGCTACGCGGTCGCCGCCTTCAGGTCGTCGAGCTGCTTGCGGACGCCCGCGACCATGCACGCCAGGTCGGAGGTGAGCATGACGAGGTCGAAGCCCCGCTTCACCGCCCCGGCCGCGAAGGCCGCGCTCGCGCAGTGCATGGCAGCCTTGATCTTGTGCTTGTGGGCCGCGTCGCGGATCCGATCGCACGTCGCCATGTGGGCCGGGTCCGGGTTGTCGGGGCGCGGAGTCATGCCGATCGCGAACGCGAGATCGGAGGGGCCGATGTACACGCAGTCGAGCCCGGGGGTCGCGCAGATCGCGTCCAGGTTGGCGAGCCCCTCCTTGGTCTCCACCATGCCCATCACCACGATCTCGTCGTTGGCCTTGGCCACGTAGTCGGCGCCGCCGTAGTGCACCGCGCGCACCGGCCCCGAGGAGCGCATGCCCACCGGAGGATAGCGGCACGCGGCCACCGCCTTCGCCGCGTCCTCGGCGGTGTTGATCAGGGGCACCAGGATGCCGTAGGCGCCCAGGTCCAGCGCCTTCATGATCGCGGCCGGGTCGTTCCAGGCCACCCGCACCACCGGGACCGTGTCGGTCTGGGAGACCGCCTGCAGCATCGGCCAGAGGTTGGTCATGTCGGTGAGCCCGTGCTGCATGTCGATGACCAGCGCGTCGAAGCCCTGCCGGGCCATCACCTCCGCGGTGAACCCGTTGGACACCGACAGCCAGCCCATCGTCACGCACTTGCCCTCGCGCCACATCTGCTTGATCTTGTTCGGCCGCATCGTCACACCTCGTCCTGAAATGGGTAGCCGGAGTCGCCCGGCGGGCGGGCGAAGCGTATCACAGGGTCTGTGGTATGACACGCGCCATGGATCTCGTGGGAGCCGGTGGTTCCCCCTCTCCCCTGAGGGGAGAGGGCAGGGTGAGGGGCGCTGTGCCTCCCCGGTCACGCGGGGAGCTTGTCGCCGTCGGGCGGGGCCTCTACCTCGAAGGCGTTGACCACGCCGCACAGCATCACGAAGTAGTTGGCGGCCGCGGTCATCTCCACCATCCACTGGGCGCCGTGCCGCTTGGCGAGCGCGTCGAAGGCCGCCTGGTCCACCTTGTTCGTCCGCATGAGCTGGCGCACGTAGACCACGATGTCGCGCTCGTCGGTGGGGAGGCCGGCCGGGTCTCCCTTGGCGCGGAGCACGTCGATGATCGCCTCGGCCACCCCATTGCGCCGCGCCTGGCCGACCTGGGCCGACCAGACGTAGGCGGCCTCGCGCTCCCGCACCGCGGCCAGGATGGCCACCGAGCGGAGCTTGCCCTCGACCGCGCTCTCGTCGCGGAAGAACGTGACCAGCGGCAGCAGGCGCTCGGCGAGCTGCGGGCTGTGCAGCAGCATGCTGAAGGGCCCGCGCACGCCGCCGAAGACCTTGACGACCGCGTCGACGACTCCGTGGTGGGCGGCGGGAATATCTGATTTGCCGGTGATGGGGGCGATACGTGGCATGGGAGGCTCCTCTCTCGGGCGATCAGGAGATCAACGGTTTGGCGGTCAGGCCGCGCAGCACGTCGAAGTAGTCCGGGAAGGTCTTGGACACGCAGGCCGGGTTGACGATGCGGATGCCGGGCGCGCGGAGGCCGGTCACCGCGAAGCTCATCGCGATGCGATGGTCGTCGTAGGTCTGCACGTCGGTGGGGCGGGGCACGCCGGGATGGATGGTCACCGAGTCCCAGGCGCTGTCTACGCGCAGGCCCATGCGCTGGAGCTCGGTGGCGGCGGCGACCGGACGGTCGCTCTCCTCGAAGTGCGTCTGGGCGATCCCGCGCACCGTCACCGGCCCGTCCGCGAACGGCGCGATGGCCATCAGCGTGGTCGCCACGTCGCCCATCCGGGTAAAGTCGGCGTCTATGCCCCGAAGCCGATCGGGGCCTCGCACGGATACGGTATCGAGCCCGACGGTGACCTCGCAGCCCATCCGGGCCAGCACGTCGAGCAGGCCGAGGTCGCCCTGGGCCGAGTCGGTGCCGAGGCGCGGCACCACCACCCGGCTGCCGGTAACCGCGGCGGCGGCGAAGAAGTAGGACGCGCCCGAGGCATCCGGCTCCACCGCGTACCGGCGCCCCTGGTAGCGCTGGCCGGCCGCGACGCGGAAGCGGCGATCGCCCTCGCGCTCGGCGCTCACCCCGAACGCCTCCATGGTGGAGAGCGTCATCGTGATGTACGGCGCCGAGACCAGCTCGCCCTCGACCTCGATCTCGACGTCGTGGCGGGCGTAAGGGGCCGCGAGCAGGAGCGCGCTGAAGTACTGGCTCGATATGTCCCCGCGCATGCGCGCGCGGCCGCCGGTGATGCCGGCGGCGCGCACCACCACCGGCGGGCAGCCGTTGCCCTCGCGGCTCTCCGCGTCCACGCCGAGCGCGCGGAGCCCGTCGAGCAGCGGCTGGATCGGCCGCTTGCGCATCGCCGGGGAGCCATCCACCACGTAGGTTCCCTGCCCGAGCGCCACCGCGGCGGTCAGGAAGCGCGCGGCGGTGCCCGCGTTGCCGATCTCGAGCGTGGCCCCGGGCGCGGGGAAGCGGCCGTCCACGCCTTCCACCACGAACGTGCGCGCCGCCTCGTCCACGCGCACCCGGACCCCGAGGGCCTCGAGCGCCCGGTGCATGTAGCGCGTGTCGTCGGAGCAGAGAGCCTGGGTGATCTCCGAGCGCCCACGCGCGAGGGCGGCGACCAGGAGCGCGCGGTTGCTGTAGCTCTTCGACCCGGGCAGCGCCACCTCCGCGTCGAAGGGCCGCGCGACCGGCTCGACGGACAGGACGGGGGCTGGTGTCTCCGCCATGATTGGCGCATCATACCCCCTGTTCCGTGATCGAGGCTCCCTCAAACCCGTAGGAGGCCGCGTCGATGGCCATCACGATCCGACCGGTCGGACCCTGCCTCGCCGGCGAGGTGGACGGCGTCGACCTCGCCCGGCCGCTCTCCCCGGAGGACGCGGCCGCGATTCACGCCGGCATGGACCGCTACGCGGTGCTGGTCTTCCACGGCCGGCCCGTCACCCCCGAGCAGCACATGGCCTTCACCCTGGCCCTGGGCCCGATCGAGCACGCGGTCGGCACCGGCCTGCGCAAGGACGACGACTACCGCCTGCCCACCACCTTCGCCGACGTGTCCAATCTCGACAAGGACCAGCGGGTGTTCGAGCGGGACAGCCGCACGCGGCTCTTCGCCCTCGGGAACCGCCTCTGGCACTCCGACAGCTCGTTCAAGCCGACCCCCGCGAAGTATTCCCTGCTGCACGCCCATAGCATCCCGTCCCGGGGCGGCAACACCGAGTTCGCGGACATGCGCGCGGCCTACGACGCGCTCGACGAGGAGACCCGGGCGAGGTGCGAGGACCTGCTCTGCGAGCACTCGCAGCTCTACTCGCGCCAGCAGCTCGGCTTCACCGACTTCACCGACGACGAGCGCGCGCGCTTCGCCCCGGTGCGCCAGGTGCTGGTGCGCACCCACCCGGTGACCGGGCGCAAGTCGCTCTATCTGTCCTCACACGCCGGGGGCATCATCGGCTGGCCGGTGCCGGAGGCGCGCGCCTTCCTGCGCGACCTGGTCGAGCACGCCACCCAGCGGCGGTTCGTCTACTCGCACCAGTGGCGGGTGGGCGACCTCGTGATGTGGGACAACCGGCAGACCATGCACCGCGCGCGGCCTTTCCCCGAGCACGAGCCGCGCGACGTGCGCCGGACCACCCTGGCGGGCGACCGGCCGACGGTGGCGCAGCTCAGCTGAGCCGCCAGCTCTTGTCCACGTAGCGCCGGCCGGCCACCGTCGAAATCTGCAGCGCGGCGCGGTAGGCGCCGGCGGCCACCGTGTGGACGCGGGTCTCCACCGGCACCTGTTCCGGATCGGGCCCGCCCGCGAGCGCTTCCGTGACGACGCGGCCATCCAGGCCGGCCTCCCCGTCGATGCCGAGCAGGGCGAGCACGGTCGGCGTCACGTCCACGTTGCCCGCGGGCACGCCGACCATCACCTCCTTCTTCACGCCCGCGCCCCAGGCCAGGAAGGTATTGCGCACGTTCCAAGGGCTCATGCTGCCGTGGTCGCTCGCGTAGGGCGCCCCGCCCGCGCTCACGTTGGCGAGGTCGGTGCCGAGCACCCCGAAGGCATTCGGCCGCGAGGTCCACGGGAAGGTGAAGAGCAGGTCGGGGCTCCGCTCGCGATTGGCCAGGTGGATCAGCTCGAGCGGGAAGGCGCCCTCTACCGGCCCCGCCGAGAAAACCACCCCGCCCCAGTCCTGCGACTGGATGAAGCGGGCCAGCCGCGCGATCCGCTCGGCGTCGTGGCCCTCGACGTGGAGCGCGACGGCCTGTCCGCTGCTCGCGAGGATGGCGTCGGGGGAATCGGGCGCCGCCTTCAGCTTGGCACGGACGAGCGCGGCCGCCACATCCACCCCGGCGGTATTGGTGGTGAACCCGTGGTCCGAGATCACCAGCACGCTGGTCGAGATGGCGTCCAGTCCATCCAGTATCCGGGCGATCTCGCGATCGTCGTTGCGGAGCGCCTCGCGCGCGGCCGGCGAGCCGACCCCGACGTGGTGCTGGCTATGATCCGGCTCGGTGAGCCAGTTGATGACGACATCGGGCGCGAGCTCCGGGAGCACGTACTCGCGCAGCACCCGCTGCGTCCAGTTGACCGAGGCGTCGAAGCGCGCGCCCCCCGGCTCCTTCACCGGCGCCGGCCCGAAGCGGCTCAGGACGGCCTCGCTGACCTCGGCCGGGTAGCCCACCGTCTCGCCCGGATCGAAGTAGCCGTTGACGAGCGCGCCGACGCCCGCGGGCGACCGGGGATCGAGCAGGAACGCGCTGCCCGTCGAGCCCGAGCTGACGCCGGCGAGCCGGAGCCCGCGGGCATGGAGCCGCTCGGCGAGCGTCGGCGCCTGGAGGACGCGGCCCCCGGTGGCCTGCTCGAGCTCGAGAAAGTTGCGGTAGTTGCCGGTGTCGAACGCACGCCGCGCGTCCACCGCGGGCACGAACATCTGATTGCCCACCAGGCCGTTCGTGCCCGGCTGCGTCCCGGTGGCGATCGCGGCCGCGTTGACGCGGGTCACGGTGGGGAAGGCCGCGTGGCTGTTCGCCAGGTCCACGCCCTCGGCGCGCAGGCGGAAGAGGGTGGGCGTGTCCCCGGCGGTGATGGAATCGGGCCGGAGCCCGTCCACCACGAAGACGAGGACGAGGCGCCGCGCGCGCGACACTAGGCCGGATCGATCCCCACGATCTCGTTGAACCGGCCGAAGCCGATGTAGAGCGTGGTGTGCGCGACCAGCTCGATCACCTCGGCCTCGGAGAACTGGGCGCGCACCTCGGCCCAGAGCGCGTCGTCCACTTTCTGGTGATCCACCGCGAGCTTCTCGGCGAAGCGGACCGCGGCCCGCTCGCGCGGCGTCAGGAGGGTCGAGGTCTCGTCGTTGATCGCGGCGATCTTGGCTTCGGTCGCTCCCGCATGCCGGGCCCCGGCATAGCGCGCCTTGAGTCAGTAGCGGCAGGCGTTGAGCCCGGCGATCTTGATCCGCACCAGCTCGCGGATCACCGGGTCGATGGTCCCCTCGCGCGCGAGCGCGCCGCGGAAGGCGGCGAGCGCCTTGACCACCTTGGGGTTCCGGGCGTAGGTGCGCGTGCTCGCGGAGGTGCCGATCTGCTGCTCCGACTCCTCGCACATGTGCCGGATCTCGGCGTCGAGCTCGTGGATCGGGAGTGGGTCCATCCTCGCCATTGGTGCCTCCGTTGGGGTCAGGTCTTACATTCCGACATTTTCACCCGGTTGCCGGGAGCTGCGCGCCAGGAAATGTCGGAATGTAAGACCTGACCCCCCCCCTGGCAGGGTGAGGGGTGGTCGCGTCCTCCCGCGATCTGCGGGAGGAGGAAGACTTCGCTGTTGGCGCCGATCGGCTCGAGGAGCGCGTCCTGGAAGATCTGGCCGTCGATGGCCACCGCGACGCCGCTCTCGAGATGCGGCGCGAGCGCAGGATGGAGCTCGCCGAGCTGGCGGAAGAGCTGCTGCACGGACGTCGCCGGGAGATCGAACTCGGCGACGCCCCCCGTCACCTGCGCGAGGTTGCCGACCAGCACCACTCGCGCCATGCGCTCGCGACTCAGACCTTATTGAGGCCCTTCTCCTTGAGCGCCTTCAGGACCTTGGGCGGCGACATCGGCAGCTCGGTGAAGCGGATGCCGGTGGCGTTCTCCATCGCGTTGGCGATGGCCCCGAGCGGCGGAACGATCGGCGTCTCTCCCACCCCGCGCACGCCGTAGGGATGCTTCGGGTTCGCGACCTCGACCAGGATCGCGTCGATCATCGGCACGTCGGAGGCCACCGGCATGCGGTAGTCGAGGAAGCCCGCGTTCTGGAGCTTGCCGTCGTCGCCGTAGATGTATTCCTCGTTGAGGGCCCAGCCGATGCCCTGCACCGCCCCGCCCTGGTACTGCCCTTCGACGTACGCCGGATGCAGCGCGCGGCCCGCGTCCTGGGCCACCGTGTAGCGCAGGATCGTCGCGCGGCCGGTCTCCGGATCCACCTCGAGGTCCACCAGGTGCGTGCCGAAGCTCGGGCCCGCGCCCTGGGCGTTGATGCGGCCGACGCCGCCGATGGGCCCGCCGGTCTTTCCCGCGGCCTTGGCGAAGTCCGCGATGGACATCGGCTTGACCTTCTCCGCGAGCGCGCCGAGCGGCTTCACCGACCCGTCCGAGAACTCGACCTGGTCCGGCTTGGCCTCCCACAACTTGCAGGCCCGCGCGCAGAGATCGGCCTTGATCTGCTTGGCCGCCTCCACGATGGCCATGGAGCCCGAGAAGGCCGAGCGGCTGCCGCCGGTGAGGAAGTTGAACCCGAGCGAGCCGGTGTCGCCGATGATCGGCCGCACCTTGTCGTAGGGCACCCCCAGCTCGTCCGCGACCACCGAGGACAGCGAGGCGCGCAGCCCGCCGATGTCCGGGGTGCCGGCCATCAGCGAGATCGTGCCGTCCTCGTTGACGGTGAGCGAGACGGTGGTCTCGCCACCGATATTGAACCAGAAGCCGGAGGCCACCCCGCGGCCCTGCCACTTCCGCAGCGGGGTGTTCCAGTGCTCGGTCTTCTTGATCGCGTTCAGCGTCTCCTCGAGGCCGATGGGGCCGAACTTCGGGCCGTAGGCCGCCTTCGTGCCCTCGCGCGCCGCGTTCATCATCCGCAGCTCGATCGGGTCGAGGCCGAGCTTCTTGGCGATCTCGTCCACCACGCTCTCGACCGCGTACTCCGAGATCGGCGCGCCGGGGGCCCGGTACGCGGCCACCTTGGGGCGGTTCGACACCACGTCGTAGCCGATCACGTGCACGTCCGCGATGTCGTAGGGGGCGTAGGCGCACATGGTGCCGGGCTGCACCGGCGAGCCCTGGAAGGCGCCCGCCTGGTACTTGAGCTCGGCGAATCCGGCCACGAACTTGCCGTCCTTGGTGGCGCCCATCTTGACCCGCACCGTGGCGCCGGAGGTCGGCCCGCTGGCCTTGAACACCTCCTCGCGCGACATGACCATCTTCACCGGGCGCTTGGCCTTCCGGGACAGCGCGATGGCGAGCGGCTCGAGGTAGACCACGGTCTTGCCGCCGAAGCCGCCGCCGATCTCGGTGGCGGTGACGCGGACCTTGCCCATGTCGAGGCCGAGCAGGCGCGCGCAGTGGGCGCGCACGATGTAGTGGCCCTGGGTGGTGGTCCAGAGCTCGGTGGAGCCGTCCTCGGAGACGGTGGCCAGCGCGGCGTGCGGCTCGATGTAGCCCTGGTGCACCGGCGCGGTCTTGAACTCCCGTTCGATGATGACGTCGGCCTTCTTGAAGCCGGCCTCCACGTCGCCCTGCTTGATCTCCACGCGCTTGGCGATGTTCGAGGGCTTGTCCGGCTTGGGCTCGACGCCGACCGTGAAGAGATCGTCGTGGAGTAGCGGGGCGCCGGGCCGCATGGCCTCGACCACGTCGATGACGTGGGGGAGAATCTCGTATTTGACCTCGATCAGCTTGATCGCGCGCCGGGCGATGGCGGTGGTGGTCGCGGCGACCGCGGCCACCGCGTGGCCCTCGTACAGGACCTTCTCGCGGGCCATCACGTTCCGCACCACGTCCTTGTAGTTCATCATCATCTCGCCGGCCGGGATGAACTCCGACGGCTGGTCCCCGAAGTCCTCACGGGTGATGACCGCCTTCACCCCGGGCAGCGCCTCGGCCCTGGAGGTGTCGATCGAGACGATGCGCGCGTGCGGGTGCGGGCTGCGCAGGACGCGGCCGATGAGCTGGCCGGGCAGGTTGAAGTCGGCGCCGAAGCGGGCGCGCCCGGTGACCTTGTCCACGCCGTCCGGGCGGACCTGGCGCGTGCCGACGTAGTGCTGCCCGTTCGTCTGGGAATGCCCGTTGGTCTCGGCCATCTCTATCCCTTTCTCATCGCCGCGGCGGTGTCCATCACCGCGGTCACGATCTTGTCGTACCCGGTGCACCGGCAGAGGTTACCGGCCAGCCAGAACCGCACCTCGTGCTCGCTCGGGTTTGCGTTCTTCTCGAGCAACGCCTTCGAGGCCACCAGGAACCCGGGCGTGCAGATGCCGCACTGGAGCGCGGCCGCCTCCAGGAAGCGCCGCTGCAGGGGATGCAGGGACTCGCCCTTGGCCAGGCCCTCGATGGTCTCGATGCTCCGGCCGCTCACCTCGCAACCGAGCACGAGGCAGGAGCAGACCAGCCGGCCGTCCAGCATCACGCTGCAGGCGCCGCAGTCGCCGGAGGAGCAGCCTTCCTTGCTGCCGGTCATGTTGAGCGTGTCGCGGAGCACGTCGAGCAGGGTCTCTTCCGTCTCGCAGAGGAACTCGACCGCGTCTCCGTTCACCGTCGCTTCGATGTGGTGCTTGGCCATCAGTTCGTCCTCGCTCGGTCCAGCGCGATCAGGGCGGTCCGCCGGGACAGCACGGCCGCCACATCGGTGCGGAATTCGATGGTGCCTCGCTTGTCGTCGATCGGCCGGCAGGCCGCCCGCGCCGCCGCCTCCAGCCGGTCCTGCGCCGCTCGGTCGAGCCGGCTGCCGATGATGGCCTGCGCGGCCTCCGCGACCAGGAGTACCCGCGCGGCCACCGCGCCCAGCGAGACGCGGGCCGCGGTGATGATGCCGGCCCCGTCGACGGTCACGCTCACGCCCGCCCCCACCACCGCGATATCCATTTCCGTGCGCGGGATGAAGCGCAGGTAGGCGTCGCTCGAGCGGGGTGGGCGCGGGGGCAACAAGAAGGATACGACGATCTCGCCCTTGGTCAGCGCCAGCTTCCGGGGCCCGAGCATCACGTCCTCGACCGGGAGGTCTCGCTTCCCCTTGGGCCCGGCCAGCGTGGCCACCGCGCCGGCCGCGATCAACGCCGGGACGCTATCGGCGGCCGGCGAGCCGTTGCAGAGGTTGCCGCCCAGCGTCGCGCGGCCTTGCACCTGGGTCGACCCGATGAGGTTCGCGGCCTCGACCACCCCCGGCCACGCGTGCTTGAGCCGGGCATGCTCCTTCAGCTCCGCCCCCGTCACCGCCGCGCCGATGCGCCAGCTTCCCTTCTCCTCGGTGACCGCGCGGGTCTCCGGGATCTTCTTGATGTCCACGATCAGGTCGGGGTCGAGGACGTCCGCGCGCATCTGGACCAGAAGGTCGGTTCCCCCGGCCAGCACCCGCGCCTCACCCTTGGCCCCCGCCAGCAGGGCCACCGCCCCCTCCAACGATTCCGGTGCTTCGTATCGCATCGGCTATAGGTCTCCTCTGGGCTCCGGCCAGCATCATAGCAGGGTCGAGACTTCGAGACTTTTGGGCTTTCGCGCGCGATTGTCAAGGCATGAAAGCCCGCGCGCCATGAGGCACAATGAGGCCTTGGACACCACGGTCGCCTGCCAGACCTGTGGGCTCGTGCAGCGCCTGGGGCCGCTGGGCCCGGGCCTGGCGGCCGAGTGCGCCCGCTGCGCTTCGCGACTGGCCCGGCACAAGCCCAATAGCCTCGCGCGGACCGCGGCCTTCTCGCTGGCCGCCCTCTCCTTATATATACCCGCCAACATCTACCCGATTCTCCAGATGGATCTCTACGGAGCGCACTCCGAGAGCACGGTCTGGGACGGCTGCAAGGCCCTGTTCGAGCACGGGGAGATCCTGGTGGCGGTGATCGTGTTCCTGGCCAGCATGCTGATCCCGTTCCTGAAGCTGCTGGGGCTCTTCTTCCTGGTGATCACCGCGGCGCTCGGATCCCGGGGCCGGCGGCGGGGACGGACGTGGATCTATCGGGCCATCGACGTGATCGGCCCGTGGGCGATGCTCGACGTGTTCCTGCTCTCGGTGCTGGTGGCCCTGGTCAAGCTCGGAGAGCTGGCGACCGTGCTGCCGGGGCCCGGGCTGTTCGCGTTCACCGCGATGGTGGTGCTGACCATCCTGGCTTCGAGCAGCTTCGATCCCCGCCTGATCTGGGGCGGCCGGGACGAGCGGCCATGACGGATTCGCCGGAGGAGCTCGATCGCGACGAGGCGCTGCCGACCGCCACGGTGACGCGGCGGCGCTGGACGTTCGCGATCGTCTGGGTGGTGCCGGTCGTCGCGGCGATCGTGGGGGGCTACCTGATCGTGAGCCGGCTCCAGGAGCTCGGCCCGACGATCACGATCCGGTTCCGGGACGGCAGCGGGGTCAAGGCCGGCCAGACCGAGCTGCGCTATCGCGGGGTGCCGATCGGCGAAGTCACCGCGATCGAGCTGAGCCGGAAGCGCGAATACGTCCTGGTGAAGACGCGCCTGCGCCGCTCCGCCGCCTCGCTGGCCCGGGAAGGCTCGCTGTTCTGGATCGTGCGCCCCGAGGTCGGGTTCGGGAGTGTCCGCGGCCTGAGCACCGTGATCAGCGGGTCTTACATGCAGGTGCTGCCGGGCACCGGCAAGGCCAAGTCGGTGTTCACGGGCATCGAGCGCGCCTCGCCGACCCTGGGCCAGCCCGGACTGAAGGTCACGCTCTCCACCGTGAAGCTCGGCTCCCTCCGGCCCGGCTCGCCCGTCCACTACCGCGGCATCGAGGTGGGCTCGGTGACCTCGACCGATCTGAATTCCGACGCCACCGCGGCCCACGTCCAGATCTTCATCGCGCAGCGCTACGAGCGGCTGGTCCGGATCGGCTCGCGGTTCTGGACGGCCAGCGGAGTGGACGTGAACCTCGGCCTGTTCCGGGGGCTCGAGATCAACGTCGAATCGCTCCGGTCGCTCGTGGCCGGCGGCATCGCGTTCGCCACCCCGGACGACCCGGGCGCGCCCCCGGCGAAGGACGGCACCCTGTTCCTCCTGCACGACAAGCCGCAGAGCGAATGGCTGGAGTGGCGGCCCAAGATCTCCCTTGCCCCCGCGGGCTGACGTGCCGCGGGCCCTCCTGGCCGTTCTCCTGGCGCTGACCCTGGTCGCCCCGGGCGCGGGCGAGGCCGCGGAGCCACTCTCCTGGGAGACCGGCGAGGGCAAGAGCTACGTCATCCCGGCGCTCGAGATCGGCGGATTCCTCTTCGGCCTCAACCAGGTCGACCGGCACCTCATCGATAGCGAGGAGTACGGGAGCGACGGGCGCTCGATCTGGCGCAACCTCCGGACCGAGCCCGTCTTCGACGAGGACCCGTTCAGCGTCAACCAGATCGGGCATCCCTACCAGGGCGGCGTCTACTTCGGCGCCGCGCGATCGGCGGGCCTCGGCTTCTGGGAGTCGCTGCCGTACAGCCTCGGCGGCAGCTTTCTCTGGGAGATCGCCGGAGAGACCACGAAGCCGTCCATCAACGACTACGTCACCACCGCGGTCGGCGGCACCTTCGTGGGCGAGGCCCTGTTCCGGATGGCCAGTCTGCTGCTCGAAGGGGGCGGCCAGAAACCCGGCTTCTGGCGCGAGCTGGGCGCGGCGGTGATCTCGCCGCCCACCGGTTTCAACCGCCTGGTCTTCGGCGACCGCTTCGACGCGGTGTTCCCGAGCCGCGAACCGGAGGTCTTCGTCCGCCTGAGGCTCGGCGCCGCCCTCACCACCAACGTGCGCAACGCGGACCTGACCCACGACGTGACCGAGCAGGAAGGGAGCGCCGACTACTCCATCACCTACGGGCTGCCCGGCAAGCCCGGCTACCAGTACAAGCGGCCGTTCGACTACTTCCACTTCGAGTTCACCGCGGTGCCCAATGCCGCCCGGGTGACCGACGCCATCGAGAACGTGTCGATCCGCGGGCTCCTCGCCGGACGGAACTATGACTGGGGCGACACGTATCGCGGGGTGTGGGGGCTCTTCGGCAACTACGACTACCTCTCGCCCCAGATCTTCCGGGTCTCGACCAGCGCGGTCTCGCTCGGCACGGTCGCCCAGTGGTGGCTCGCGCGGAAGATCGCGCTGCAGGCCACCGCGCTGGCCGGCCTCGGCTTCGGCGCCGCGGGGACCGTGGACGACCGGGCCGAGCGCGACTACCACTATGGTGTCGTGCCGCAGACGCTCCTCGGCCTGCGGCTCATCTTCGGCGACCGGGCGATGCTGGAGGCGACCGGCCGGCAGTACTACGTGGCCGGGATCGGCTCCGGCGCCGGGACCCGCAGCGAGGAGTTCGGCCAGGAGATCATCGGCCGCGGAGGCGTCGGCCTCACCGTGCGCATCTGGGGCCCGCACGCCATCGGCATCCAGTACCTCGTGTCGCGCCGCGAGACGCGCGGGCCCGACCTGCGCGACCGGCACCAGTCGGTGGAGACGGTCAGCCTCACCTACAACTTCCTGGGGCACCCTCGCTTCGGCGCCGTCGAGTGGCGCCCGGGCGACTGAGGCCGGCCCCTCACTCGGCGAGATGGCGCTCGAGGATCGCGCGGAACCCGGGGGGAACCACCAGGCCGTCCATCAGCTCGCCGGTGTCGGCGTAGTAGGGCCGGCCGAGCGTGGTGCCATCGGCGAGCCAGATCGTGAGCCAGTACTGCGGCTCGCCGATCGCGTGTGGCATCGCCCGGCGCATGGTCCCTTGCAGAATCATCCCGACGAGCGCCTCGACGTCCCGGGGCGAGGCGACCGGCGCGGGGCTTCTCGCCTCCCCTACCGGGCGCGGCCCACCGCGGCGCCGCACGTCGATCGCGCGCACGCGGCCCGCGATGTCGAAGAGGTCGCCGCCCACCTTGGCCCGCGGGTTGCGCCAGGCCTGGTAGAGGAAGAGCCGGTCCCGCCAGGCCGCGGCGAGCCGGAACTCGGTCGCGTACCCGCGCACCGCGTACATCCGGGTGCCCGCCGGCATGAAGGCGGCCGCGGCGTCGGTCCCGTACGAGCACGTCCGGGAATCCTCGCCGATGGAGCACGCGACCGTCGCGAACTCCACGCCGAGGTCGGCCGGGGTCAGCTCGCGGCCGGGCTCGTCGATCCAGCGGATGTAGTCGATGCCGTCGAACGTCACGAAGTCGAAGGTGGTCGACGTCCCGGCCCCGTCGGCGCGCGCGACCAGCCCGAGCACGAGCGCCAGCGCGCTCGCGCCGAGGCTCCGCCGCCTCACGCGGGCCAGCCCGCCTCGTGCGTGCCCGCCGGGACCGGCGGGCGCGCCCAGAACGGCGCCGTCTCGGACAGGCGCGCGATGGGCGTCACGTGCGTGAGCCGCCCGAACGGGCTCTCGCACGTCGCGAGCAGATCGCCGACGTCGGCCGCGGTCTGGTCGGCCACGTGGCGGCCGGCCACCCGCCCGAGCGCATCGACCCAGCGCCCCGTCTGCACGAGCGAGACGCGCACGAGATAGCTCCCGCCCTCCCGGGCGCGGCGCGCGAGGGCCACGAGCGCGCCGAGCGCGGCCAGGTACCCGGTGGCGTGATCGACGACCTGCGCGGGCAGATGGAGCGGCCGCCCGAGCCCGCCGCCGAACCCGTGCTCGTGGGCGAGGCCGCTCACCGACTGGATCAGCGTCTCGAAGCCGCGGCGCTCGCGCCACGGCCCCGCGTGGCCGTAGGCGGAGAGCGTGACGTAGACGATCCCGGGCCGCAGCCGCGCGACCTCCTCGGGCCCGAAGCCGAGCCGGGCGAGGGCGCCGGGGCGGTAGGACTGGGCGAAGACGTCGGCGCCCGTGATCAACGTGCGCAGCCGGTCGCAGTCCGTGGCCCGGCGAAGGTCGAGCGTGGCGGCCCGCTTGCCGAGCCCGAAGTCGATCACGTGCGACGGCAGGTTCGGCAGGTGCGGGCTGGTCACGAGCAGCACGTCCGCCCCGTGCGATGCGAGGGTGCGCCCGCCCTCGGGCCCCGCGATGACGCGGGTGAGGTCGAGCACGCGCACCCCGGAGAGCGGCCGGTCCCCGCCGCCGAAGGGCTCGGGCGCGGAGGCCCCGATGCGCACGATCTCGAGCAGCGGCAGCTCGGCCACCGCGCGCGCGTGCGGATGCGCGAGCCACTCGTCCCTCGGGCGGACCATGCCCGCGGGGAGCCCGGCCGCGTTCAGCGCGTCCTCCAGGTCCTGCGCCTTCCACGTGGCGACCGCCGCCGCCATCGACTCCCGCGTCTCCTCGCAGCCCATGAAGCGCACGTGGCCCGCGTGATGATGCGGCAGGTTCGCGTGGATCTGGATGAAGCGCCCGTCGGCGGTGGGATAGAAGCCGAAGAGCGGGCTGCGGCCGTCGGGCGCGGGCCCACCGTTCACGCGCAGGTAGCGCTCGCTGCGGAACGCCGCGATGGCCCCGCGCACATCGACGGCGACCGATTGCGCCCGCCCGGTCCGGAGCCGCCAGATCTCACTCGCCGCAAGCCCGGTAGCCGCGATCACGGCGGCGGCCGCAGTCCCGATCCGCACATCGGTCGGCAGCATCGGATCATCCCCGCTCACGCTCACCCGCTCGAGCACCACGGGCTCGCCCCCGACGGCAGCCCAGACCTGCTCGAGCGCCCCGCTCGGTGTCATCATTGGGAAATCTCGCGTGAGGTGGGCCGGCGGGCGGGGGGTGGGGGGTGGGTCGGGTGACCCGTTCCTGCCAAGCGAACCAAGGCCGCCAACCGCCGAGATTGGGAACTACTCGCCGGGCGACCGGAGGACAGCGCGTCGTGGTCAGAGAGCCACCCCCCGCCCCCCGCCCGCCGGCCCACCGTCAGACGACTCCGCGCTTGGCGAGGTCCGCGATCTGCTCCCTGGAGTAACCGATCCCGGTCAAGATCTCCTCGTTGTCCTGCCCCAGCTCGGGCGCCGCGGCGCGGATCGGCGGGCGCCGCTCGCCATGCGAGACGGGGTGCCCGAGGATCGTGAGGTCGCCCAGCTCCGGCGAATGCACCGGCTGCGCCATCTCCAGATGTCGCACCTGCGGATCGGCGAAGGCCTCGTCGATGCGGTAGATCGGCCCGCAGGGCACGCCGGCCTCGTTCATGATCCGCACCCACTCCGCGCTCGTCTTCTGCCGGGTGACCGGCATCAGCACCTCCATCAGCACGTCACGGTTCTTCGAGCGCGCGCTCGCGGTGGCGAAGCGCGCATCGGTGCGCAGATCCGGGCGCTCGATGGCCGTGCAGAAGCGCTCGTAGATCTCATCCCCCGCCGCCGCGATGTTGATGTGGCCGTCCTGGGTCTCGAAGACCCCCGTCGGAATCCCGGTTGGATGGTTGTTGCCGGCCTGGGGCGGGACCTCGCCGCTCATCAGCCAGCGCGAGGCCTGGAAGTCGAGCATGGAGAGCATCGCCTCGAGCAGCGAGGTGTGCACCCACCTCCCCTGCCCGGTCGTCTCCCGCTCGATCAGCGCCACCAGGATGCCCTGGGCGAGCAGGATGCCCGAGCACAGGTCGGCGATGGGAATGCCCACGCGCACCGGCCCCTGCCCGGGGATGCCGGTGATGGACATCAGGCCGCCCATGCCCTGCGCGATCTGGTCGACCCCGGGCCGATCGCGATACGGCCCGCTCTGCCCGAAGCCCGAGATCGAGCCGTAGATCAGCCGTGGATTGACCGCGCGCAGGCTCTCGTAGTCGATGCCGAGGCGCCGCTTGACGTCCGGCCGGTAGTTCTCCACCACGACGTCCACGTCCCGCGCCAGTCGCTTGAAGATGGCCACCCCATCGGGCTCGCGCAGGTTGAGCGTCATGGCCTTCTTGTTGCGGTGCAGGTTCTGGAAGTCGAACCCGTGGCGGTTGCCGCCCATGCCGTCGCCCGAGCGGCCGCCGGGCATCTCGATCTTGATCGCGCGGGCGCCCCAGTCCACGAGCTGCCGCACGCAGGTGGGGCCGGCCCGCGCCCGCGTGAGGTCGAGCACCGAGTAGCGCGCCAGGGGCAGGTCGCCGCGGTCGGTCATGGTCGGCTGATCCTATCCCTTCCCGGGGCGCCCCACCAGCGCCATCAAGCCTCGACGATCGCGGCCGGCCGATCGGCCACCGCCGGACTCTCGCCGCTGCGCGGCCGCCGGCGGAGGAAGAGCACGAACGGGATCACCGCCACGAAGATCCACACGAGGCGCCAGAAGTTGTCGATGAACGAGAGCGACAGCGCCTCGCGCTGCACCACCTCGTACAGATGCGCCCACGCCTGCTGCTCGGCGGTGGCCGGGTCGGCCCCGCGCGCCGCGAAGATCCCGACCAGCGTGTGGTAGCGGTCCCACACCTCGGGGTCGTAGAGGCTCACGTGCTGGACCAGCCTCGCCTGGTGGACCTGCGAGCCGCGCTCCAGCATGGTCGCCACCGCCGCGATGCCGATGCTTCCCCCGACGGTCCGCATGAAGTTGAAGAGCCCGGAGGCGTGACCCAGCTCGCGCGCCGGCACCGCGGCGAGCGCCAGCGTGGAGAGCGGCACGAACGTGAAGCCGATGCCGAGCCCCTGGATGAAGCGCGGCATCATGATGTGCCAGTAGCTCGCCTCCAGGGTGAGGGTGGCCATCAGGTACATCGCGTAGGCGTTCAGCGCGCAGCCGGTGACGATGATCCAGCGCGGATCGATGCGGTTCATGAGGGCGCCCGCGATCGGCATCGTGACCAGGGTGGCCACGCCGCCGGGGGCGAGCACCATCCCCGCCAGCATCGCGGTGTAGCCCATGAGGATCTGGGTGTAGAGCGGCGAGAGCACCATGATGCCGTAGAACGCGATGCTGATGACGAACATGGCGGCGGTCGCCACCGCGAACGTCGAGTGGCGCAGCACCCGCAGATCCACCACCGGCTCCTCCGCGTAGAGCTCGCGCACCACGAGGGCGACCAGGGCCACCGCCGCCACCACCCCGAGCCAGACGATGAGCGGCGAGGCGAGCCAGTCCTCGCGCTGGCCGCGGTCGAGCACGAACTGCATCGCGGACACCCCGACCACCAGCAACACCAGGCCGGGCACGTCCACGCGCCGCACCGCCGGCCGGGCCGTGGTGGACTCGGGGACGAACAGCCACCCCATCACCACCGCGGCGGCGCCCACCGGCACGTTGATGTAGAACACCCACCGCCAGCTCCAGTTGTCGGTGATCCACCCGCCGAGGGTCGGCCCGATGATCGGCGCGAACATGATGCCGATGCCCCAGATGGCCATCGCCATCCCGCTCTGGCGCGCGGGGAACGTCTCGATCATCGTCGACTGCGAGAGCGGCACCAGCGGCCCCCCGGCCAGGCCCTGCAGGAACCGCGCGATCACGATGATGGCCAGGCTCGGGGCCGCCCCCACCGCGGCCGAGGTGACCGTGAACGCGGCGGTGGCCACGATGAAGAGGCGCCTGCGGCCGAGGAGGTCGGTCAGCCACCCGGTGATGGGCAGGCTGATCGCGTTGGCGACGAGGAACGAGGTCAGCACCCACGTGATCTCGTCCACCCCGGCGGACAGGGTGCCCCGCATGTGGTCGAGGGCCACGTTCGCGATCGTGACGTCGAGGATGACCAGGAACGTGGCCATCATCGTGGTGATGGCCACGATCGCCCGCTGCACGCTCGGGCTCATCGCAGCTCGATGATGGGGACGACCGACATGCCGGGCACGAGGAGCGCGTGTCCGTTCTGCCCGGGCTCGAGCACGAGCTTCACCGGGACCCGCTGGACGACCTTGACGAAGTTGCCGGAGGCGTTCTCGGGCGGCAGGAGGGAGAAGCGGGATCCGGTACCGCTCTGGATCGAGTCCACCCGCGCCCGGAACACGAGATCGGGATGCGTGTCGACCGAGACCCACGCGCGCTGGCCCGGGCGCACGTGGGTGAGCTGGGTCTCCTTGTAGTTCGCGACCACCCAGACGCTGGCCGTGTCCACGATCGCGAGCAGCGGCTGGCCCGGCTGCACGGTCTGCCCCACCTCCACCGTCCGCCGGGTGACGCGGCCGGCGACCGGCGCGGTGATCGTCGCGTACTCGAGGTTCAGCTCGGCCTCGCGCAGGTCCGCGCGCGCCTCGGCCACCTGCGCCTCGACGCTCACCGCCTCCGCGCCGCGGATCGCCACCTCGCGCCGCCGGCTGCGGGCCTCGCCGAGCGCGGCCTCGGCCGCCTCGAGCTGCCGGTGCGCCTGCGTCAGCGTCACCTCCTGCGTGGCCACCTCGGCCTCGGCCTGGGCGACCTCGGCCCGCGCCACGTCCACGCGCTGCCGGGTCGCCTCGACGGCCGCCTCGCCCGTCCGGAACGCGGCGTCGGCGTGGTCGAACTCCTGGCGCGCGATCAGCCCGCGATCGAGCAGCTCCCGCATGCGCCGGTGATCGAGGCGGGCGCGCTCGAAGTCCGCCTGGCGCGCCGCGACGTCGGCCTGCGCCGCCTGGACGGACGCCCGCCGCGCCAGGAGCCGGCTGCGCCGCTCTTCCAGCGTCCGCCGGGCGCTGTCGATGCCGAGCGCCGCCCCCGCCACCGTCGCCTCGGCGCGGGTGACCTGGCTGCGGGTGGACTCGTCGGTCATGGGCACGCCCTCGGTGGCCATGGTCAGGCGGCCCGCCGCGGTCGCCAGCGCCGCCCGGGCCTGGTGGACCTTCACCTCGAGATCCCGCGGATCCAGGCGGGCCAGCGGCGCCCCCGCCGCCACCTCCTGGTTGTCGCGCACGAGGACTTCCAGAATGGTGCCTCGCACACGGGCACTGACCGGCGAGACGTGCGCCTCGACGAAGGCGTCGTCGGTCGAGACGTGGCGGCTCCAGTAGCGCCAGGCGTGGACGCCGTACGCGCCCGCGGCCAGCACGACGAGGGCGAGGAGGACGAGGACCAGGGCGCGCCGCCGCCGGCGCCGGCCGAACGGCGGCAGGACAGGCTCGCGCGAGTCGGGGTCGGTCAGAGCTGCCAGTCCTGGTACCAGGTGGACTCGGCGCCGATCCCCTCGCGGGCCACCGACACGTCGATCAGGTACGGGCGGTTCTCGCGCGTGATCTTGTCCATGCCGCGGCGGAGCGCCGGCTCCAGCTCTTTCACGGTGGTGACCGCCTCGCCGTCCACGCCCTGCGAGCGGGCCAGCGCCACGTGGTCGGTGGCGGGGGCGCTCAGCCAGAGCCCGGGATACTTGCCCTCGCGGATCATCTTGCTGTCCGGCATCTCCCGGGCCCAGTTGTGGCGCACGATCTGGTAGCTCTCGTTGTTGGACACGATCGTGAGGATCGCGGTGTTGTAGCGCGCCATCGTCCAGAAGCCGGAGGCGCTGTAGCCGAGCGCGCCGTCGCCGAGATGCAGGACGACCGGCCGGTCACGTCCCACCGCGACCTTCGCGCCGATGGCCGCGCCCACGCCGAAGCCGAGCGAGCCGCCGCCGCTGCGCGTCCAGTCCATGCCGCCGTGGCCGAACGCCATCAGCGCGGTCCGCGCCGTCGAGCTCTCCTGCACCATCACCGTGTTCTTCGGCAGCACGCTGGCGAGCTGCGCCTCCAGCACCGCGGGGTGCACCGGCGCGTCGTGCTCGTGCTCGCGCACCAGGTTCTCTTCCCGCTCGATCAGCATCGCCGCGAAGGCGCGCACCTTCGAGCGCTGCCGCGGCCCCTTGTCGGCGCCGGGCACGCGGCCGAGCGCCTGGGTGATCGCCTTCAAGGTCTCGGGCGTCTCGCACTGCGCGGCCAGGTCGAGCGGGTAGTGCCGGCCCATCAGCAGCGGATTCGGCCCGATCTGCATGATGACGGGCTCGTTCACGGTGCCGTGCACGCCCTGGCAGCCCACCAGGAAGATCAGGTCCGGCTCGAGCCCGGTGATCTTGGTGAAGTCCTTGGACACGGGGTAGTTCCCGCAATAGAGCGGATGCCGCGTCGGGAAGTTCGGGAAGATCTGCCGGCTCGCGAACACCGGCGCTTCCAGCGCCTCGGCCAGCCGCACCGCCTCGGCCTGCGCGCCTTCCCGCCACACGTCGTCGCCGAACATCAGCACCGGGCACCGGGCCTCGCCGAGCCGCCTGGCGATCGCCTCGACGGTCTTCGCCCGGGCCGGCCCCGGCCGCTCGATCTGATAGCCCGCCCCCTCGCCGATCGTCGCCTCCAGCCCCTCGGTGTGCAGCAGCTCCGCGCTGATCGAGAGGTACACCGGCCCGGTGGGCGGCGTGGTGGCCTCGCGCAGGGCGCGGATCGTGGCCACGCTGATGGCCTTGGGGTTCGTGTGCACCTGGTAGGCGCAGCGCGCTTCCTTGGTGATCGGCCGCATCGACTCCGCCTGGCTCAGCCCGGGGAACGGGGCGAGCCCGCGGTAGTCCTGCAGCTCCGAGGCCCAGTCCCCCGCGATCACCAGCAGCGAGGAGCCCGCCACCTGGGCGTTGAAGAGCTGGCCGGCGAGCTGGTAGGAGCCGCCCATGACGTGCGCGATGACCACCCCCACCTTGCCGCTGACGCGGTGGTAGCCGTCGGCCATCGCGGCCACCAGCCCCTCGTGCTTCCCCACCACCAACCGGTTGTCTCCATCCTCGGCGATCGCGGCGAAGAGGCCGGTCTCCGCGGACCCCGGGTTGGTGAAGAGGTACTCCACGCCCGCGTCCTTGAGCGTCTGGAGGAGCAGCATGCCGCCGGTGCCGGTGATGGTCTTGCGCATGGTTGGCCTCTGCCCTCTCCCCAGAGGGGAGAGGGTTCCTCGGGTTACCCTTTCCCAGACGGGGAGAAGGTTCCTCGGTTCCCTCTCCCCTCTGGGGAGAGGGTTAGGGTGAGGGGACGGGTGAGAGCGGGCGTCAGTGGGATGCCGCAGCGGCTTCGGGCATCCGCTCCACCACCACCGTCGGGTGCACCGCGGGCGAGTAGATCTCCAGGATCTCGAGGTCGTCGGAGCACTCGAGCTCGTTGTGGACGATGCCGGCGGGCTGGAGTACGCAGTCACCGGGCCCGAAGGTGCGCTCGCCCTGGCCCTCGTAGACGAACTTGATCGAGCCCTTGAGCACGTAGAACATCTGGAAGTCGCACTCGTGCTTGTGCAGGCCGGTGGTGTGCAGGTCGTGGGTGTCGCCGCCCTGCTTCACGCGGACGACGTGGGCGCGCATCTTGCCGTGGGTGGCATCGGCGATGCCCAGGTCGCGATACTCCATGAAGCTGCGGAGGCCCTGCTGGTAGACGGCGTCCTTGGCGAGGCTCGCGCTGAACTTCTGCTTGGGCTCGTTCATGGTCCTCCTCCTCTTGTTCGGGGCTCTATACGGTGCGCTGCAGGAAGCTGGTGGTGAGCGGCCAGCTGAGCTCCGCGTAGTACGGCTGGAAGCCCGCGTTGTCCGGGTGGCGGAAGCCGTGGTTGGCGTCGGAGAAGAAGTGCCACTCGACGAGCTTACCGTTGGCGATGAAGCTCTGCCAGAGCGGGGCCTGGATGGCCGGCGTGGCGATGAAGTCCTGGCCGGCGGCGAAGACCAGCGAGGCGCACTGGAGTGTCCTGGCCAGGTGGAAGGCGTGCCGGGGGCGGTGCGAGGTCTCGGGCTCGTCGCGCACCGAGGGGTAGTAGAGCACGATCGCCTTCACCGAGGGGTGGTCCGACGCGAACGGGATCAGCAGCCGGCCGCCCATGCAGTGGCCGATGCAGCCGGTGCGCGCCGGATCGGTGTGCATGCGGTCGATCAGGTAGCGCCAGGCCTCGTCCATCTTGCCGAGGAACTCGTCGTCGCCGTGCTTGGCCTGGAGATCCGCGCCCATGCCGATGTGGTTGGTGCCCGCGATGCCGAACATGTTGAACAGATCGGGGGCGAGCACGTTGAAGCCCAGGCAGGCCAGGCGATAGGCGTCGATCTTGTAGTCGGCGGTGACGCCGTGGGCGTGGTGGACCATGAGAATGCCCGGCCTTAGGCCGGGCGCGTCGGGATGCGCCATGTAGCCGGGGATGCCGTCCTGCTCCTGGGTGAGCATTCTCGCGACGACGTTCATGTCCGCTCCTTGATCGACACGCGCCAGTGGATGCGATCTTCCTCGGGTGGATAGTCGCCCGCCGCCTTGTGGTACGAGCAGCGGTTGTCCCAGATGACGATGTCGCCCTTGCGCCACCGATGGCGATACTCGCCCTCGGGCTGGATCATGCGCTCGGTCAGCTCGTCGATCAACGCGTCGCTCTCCGTCGGCTCGAGCCCGTCGATGTGGAGGATCTTGCCCGGGTCGAAGTAGAGGCCCTTGCGACCGGTCTCGGGGTGCGTGCGGATGATCGGGTGGAAGACCGGCGTCCAGTCGCGGTCCTCCGCGTCGAGCAGCGCGGTCGCCTTCCGGCGCCCGCCGTAGGTGAAGGCGCCCTTGCGGCCCTCCAGGCGCTCCTTCAAGCGGGGCGGCAGGGCGTCGTAAGCCGCGTACATGCTGGCGAAGTGGGTGTCGCCGCCGCGGCTCGGCACCGCGAGCGCGTAGAGCTGGGTGGCCTTGAAGGGCTCCTCGTCGTAGGCGCCGTCGGTGTGCCAGCCCTCGGCGCCGCGCCGGTAGATCGCCAGGTCGAGCGCGCCGTCCGCCCCGAACTTGTTCACGCCGAGCACGGTGATCTCGGGACGCTCCGGGTGGCGCGTCATCTTCGAGGGGTGCGGGACCACCTGGCCGAAGCGGCGGCTGTAGGCCAGGAAGTCGTCGATCTCGAGCTCCTGGCCCGGCACCACCGCGACGTTGTGCTCGAGCCACGTGCGGTAGATCGTGGCGAAGCCCGCGGCGTCGAGCTTGCGGACGTCGACACCCAGGATCTCGGCGCCGATCTGCGGGCCCAGCCGCCGCACCTCGATCATGGGCGCCCCTGCGCGGCGCTCGCCCGCGCGAGCCACTTCTGGTCCCGCGGCGAGGCCCGGCGCGCGAGGCGCCGGCGCACGAGACGCAGAGCGTCGTCGTAGCGGGCGAGCTCGAGGTAGCACGCCACCATCGTCTCCTCGAAGACCTCCCACTGGGCGTGGCTCCCGCCGATACGGTGCATCTCCGGCTCCACCGGCTCGAAGTGGGCCAGCGCGCCCGCGTGATCGCCCGCCGCGAACGCGGCGGCCCCCTGCACCAGCGGCAGCACGACCCGACCCGCGATCGGATTGCCCTTCGCGTCGAGGTCCCGCAGGCCATCCATCATCTTCGTCAGCGCCGCCTGGTCGCCGCACGCCGCGTAGGCGAGCGCGGCGTGGCACTCGCCAAAGAGATACCCGGGCCGCGAGACGCGCCCCGCGATATCGGCGAGGGTCCGCCACGGCAGCGCGTCCCGCGTCGCCGCGTCCAGCCGCAGACGCCAGAGCAGAGCGGTGCCGTCGGTCATGGTGGAGCGCGGGTTGCTCGCGGGCAGGATGTCGCGCTCGAAGATGGCGAGCGCCTCCGCGTAGCGGCCCTCGTGCAGGGCGAACATCCCCTGGTGCCAGGCGAGGTGGCAGTGGAAGTGGGCGCGCCGGTCGTAGTCCTGCATCCACTCGTCGAGGAACGCGGAGCCCGCGTCGATGTCGAGCGTCTCGAAGGCGATGTGGGCCAGGTTGTGGGCCGCGTTCGCGTTGCGCGGATACTGATCGAGCGAGGCCTGCGACAGCCGGCGCGACTCCTCGAACCGGTCTACCTCGTGATAGGTGAAGGCGAGCGCGGACTGGAACCACCAGTCGTCTCCGTAGGCGGAGGCGATCCGCTCCAGGAAGTCCACCCGCTGCTGCTCGCGGTCGCTCCGCCCCGCGAGGGCGATGGCGCTGCTCGCCTGGTTGACCAGCATCGCGTCGCGCGGGAACTCACGCACGTGCTCGTCCACCAGCTCGAGGCCGCGTGCGGTCTCTCCCGCGATGAAGGCGCTCACCGCCTCGACGTGCTGGCGCTCGCGCCGCGTGACGCCGTCCACGCTCTCGTGGGCGCGCGCGACGGCGGCCCGGGCGGTAGCCGCGTCACCCTGCACCGCGGCCAGGAGGGCCCGGCCCACGTGCGCGAGGGCCAGGCGCGGGTCGGCGGCGAGGGCCGCCGCGAAGCGCTCCTCGGCGCCGGGGCCGTAGGCCAGCAGGTCGTCGACACCCGCCTGGAAGTGGTCGCAGGCGGTCGACGACGAGGTGGTGACGGCGAGGCCGTAGCGGTCGGTGAAGGGCATGGGCGGGCTCTCAGGTCAGGAGGGCCAGGGGCTCCTCGATCAGGTCCGCGAGCGCGCCCAGGAACTGGGCGCCGCGCGCCCCGTCGAGAGCCCGGTGGTCGCAGGACAGGGTCAGGGTCAGGGTCGGCTGCACCGCCGGCTGGCCGTTCACGGGCACGACGCGATCCGCGATGCGGCCGACGGCCAGGATCGCGGCCTGGGGAGGATTGACGATGGCGCTGAAGGCGTCCACGCCGTACATGCCGAGATTGCTGATCGTGAACACGCCGCCCTGGATATCCGCCGGGCGCAGCTTGCCGGCCTGGGCACGGGCCATCAGGTCCTCGCGGCGCGTCGCGATGTCCGTGAGGCCGAGCGTGTCGGCGCGCGCGATGACCGGAACCACGAGGCCGTCCTCGAGCGCCACGGCCAGGCCGATATTGATCTCCGCGTGGCGCACGAGCGTCCCGTTGCTCCACGAGGTATTCACCCGCGGGTGCCGCGCCAGCGTCGCGGCCACCAACTTCACCAGCAGGTCCGTGTACGTGATGCGCGCACCGGTCTGCTTGCGCGCCGTCCCGAGCCACGCCACCAGCCGCGCCACGTTCACCTCGCGCACCAGGTAGAAGTGGGGCGCGCTGGTCCACGAGGCCGTCATCCGCTCGGCCATGATCCGCCACACGGTACCTACCCCTCCACCCACTCCCCTCGGGGGGGCGGGCCGGGGGGGGGGCCCGGGGGGGGGGGGCCCGGGGGTGAGGGGGGCGGGGGTGGGGGGGGGGGTGGT
>JBBDXN010000077.1:0-24546 GCA_040902305.1 Candidatus Rokuibacteriota bacterium
GCGGACCGGGCAATGTTGGCCACCCGACAGACTCTTCACAGACCGTGTGATATGATCCGCGCTCGGGCGGCTCCGGTTATGCGCCCCAAGGGGATGGCATCGGTCCAGTCATGGAGCCATTGCGGCGGAGCGTGCGCGAGCGACTAGCGGACGGCCGGTTGTTCTTGGCTGGCGGTGGCTCGACCGTGCGCCGGGGCACCGGACGACCCTGTAACGTCTGCGGCAAAGCCATTGCGAAGGACAGCATCGAGCGAGAGGTACCGGGTGGTAGAGAGACCTACGCCTTGGCGCACGAGGATTGCTTCAGGATCTGGCGCGAGGAATCGAGGCGTGAACAGCCACCAGCACATTCCTAGGCCGTGACAAACCCCAATGGCCAGCGTCCTGAGCGGCTTCGCTGCGCGGTCCACGTCCTGACTCCAGAGCCGCCGGACCCTCACGGGCGCCCTCGCTTCCAACGCAGAAGGCGGTTCGCCAACCTGAACGATGTGACGGCCACCGAAACCTCAAGCTCCACACGAAAGTTACCGCGAGTCCCGCTGCGCCTCCCCCTCCCGATAGGCGCACTCCTGCGAGCCTCGTCGTAGGACGCGGGGGCGGCGGCTTGGGGGCGGTGACAAATCCTGCCGAAGTTCCCACCGACGTCACGAACCGGCCAGGAAGAACTGACGCAAGATGACGCTCGTAGCCAAGTTTCGGCCGGTCTGACCTCTGGCATACCGGTTGCTCATTCTGGGGGCAGCAACGCCATCTCACTGGAGGAGATCGTCCGATGGGCTCCTTGTCTTCACCCGCCGTGATGGCGCGTGTGGTCGTGGTCGACGATGACGACTACGTGCGGGAGGTCACCGAGATGGCCTTGGCGGGGACTGGACATTCTGTGCGCGCGACGGCGAAGGGGCTAGAGGCCCTCCGGTGGCTCGAGGAGCAGCCGTGGGACCTGTTGATTCTCGACCTGCGGATGCCCGAGACCGACGGGCCGACGCTCTACCGCGAGGTGCTGGCCCGCTGGCCCACGGCTGCCTCGCGCGTGTTGTTTGTCTCGGGCTTGGCCGAAATGCAGCACGACGACACGGTAAAGACCCTGAACGTTCCGGTCCTGTTGAAGCCCTTCACGCTGGATGCGCTTCGTGCGGCGGTCACGCGCGTGTTGGCGACGAGATGAGATCGGCGATGCCGCGCGCGCTCCTCGGTCTGATCCTCTTCCTCACCGCCGGCTGCAGCACCGTGGCGCTCCCCGCCTGGTTTCCGGTCACGTGGCCGTCCGGGGACGAGCGGGCACTGCGCCGCCCGAGCGGCGAGGCGCGCGAAGGTGAGGCGAAGGCCGCTCGGGCGGCCGACCGTAGGGGCCTCGGGCCTCCTGGTGACCCTGCCGAAACACTCTACCGCCTTGGGTTGCTCCAAGCGGACCCGACGAGCGGTATCCGCGACTACCGGGCGGCGCGAGCGACATTCACTCGGCTGCTGAGCGAGTACCCACGCAGTCGCTGGGACGCCGAGGCTCGTGCCTGGCAGGCGACCTTGACCGACCTCCTCGTGCGCGAGGACGAAGCCCGCCGGGCGCTCCTGCGGCTTCAGCGCAGCGAGGAAGAGAGCCAGCGCGTCAAGAACAACCTGGAGTGGCTAAAGCAGACCGAGATCGAACAGGAGCGGCGCAAGTAGGCTCGCTCCGGGTCACCGAGGGTCCGCAGGCCGGTAGCACGAAGTAGCGTGGTCGAAGCAACGAGGCTGCGGGCGTCGGGTCTCACCCGGCGCCCGTGGCGCATCACGTGCGCTTCGCCCGGAAGAACTCCGTGAGCGCGGCCCCGCAGGCGGCCGCGAGCACGCCCCCGGTGACCTCCACGCGGTGATTCAGCCGCGGGTCGTCGAGCAGCCGGTGGAGGCTCCGCACCGCGCCCGCCTTGGCATCGTCGGCGCCGTAGACCAGGCGCTCGATGCGCGCGTGCAGCGCGGCCCCGCAGCACATCACGCAGGGCTCGATGGTGGCGTAGAGGGTCGCGCCGGCCAGGCGGTAGTTGCCGGCCTCGCGCGCGGCCGCCCGGAGCGCGACGATCTCGGCGTGCGCGGTTGGATCGTGGAGCGCGATCGGCGTGTTGTAGCCGCGGCCGACGAGCCGGCCGTCCCGCACCACCACCGCGCCCACCGGGACCTCGCCGGCCTGGGCGGCGAGCGCGGCGTCTTCCAGGGCCAGCGTCATCCACCGCTCGTCATCGTGCATGGAGGACCGCTCGGGCGGGTCGACGCCCTCTGCCCTACCCTCTCCCCGGCAGGTCGAGGATAGGGCAAAGACGCGTCTTGAAATGGTGCGCCCTAGAGGAATCGAACCTCTGGCCTTCGGATTCGTAGTCCGACGCTCTATCCATCTGAGCTAAGGGCGCGCATGGCGGAGAGGCCGGGATTCGAACCCGGGATAGAGGTTTTGCCCCTATAACCGCTTAGCAGGCGGCTGCCTTCGGCCGACTCGGCCACCTCTCCGAACGTCAAGCCCACAGAGTATAAGCCATTCCCGCCGCGCGGACTACCGGGAAGCTGCCGCTTCGGCCTATTCTGAGGGCCGAGGAGGCCCCCCGAACATGGCTCGTCTGCGCGAACTGCTGCACGACACCTGGACGCTCACCCGCCCCTACTGGTTCTCCGAGGACCGCTGGGCCGGGCGCGGCCTTCTGCTCCTGGTGATCGGGCTCAACCTGGGCCTCGTCTATCTCAACGTGCTCTTCAACCGGTGGAACAACGCCTTCTACAATGCGCTGCAGGACAAGGACTCCGCCGTCTTCTGGAGCCAGCTCTTCCGGTTCACCTGGCTGGCCGCCCTCTTCATCGTCGTCGCGGTGTACCAGCTCTACCTGAACCAGATGCTCCAGATCCGCTGGCGGCGCTGGCTGACCGAGCGCTACTTGCGCACCTGGCTGGCCGACGGCGCCTACTACCGCATGCAGCTCACCGCCTCGGAGACCGACAACCCCGACCAGCGCATCGCGGAGGATCTGCGGCTCTTCGTGAGCGCCACGCTCACGCTCGGGATCGGCGGGATGCGCGCGGTGGTGACGCTCGTGGTCTTCATCGGCATTCTCTGGGGACTCTCCGGCTCGCTGACCATCCCCGGCGCGGGCTGGCCCATCCCCGGCTACATGGTGTGGGCCGCGCTGCTCTACGCGACGGCCGGCACCTGGCTCACCAACCGGATCGGCCGGCCGCTCGTCGGGCTGAACTTCGACCAGCAGCGCTACGAGGCCGACTTCCGCTTCGGCCTCGTGCGCTTTCGGGAGAACGCCGAGGGCATCGCGCTCTACCGCGGGGAGGCCGACGAGCTGCGCAGCTTCCGCGATCGCTTCGCCGCGGTGGTGGGCAACTGGTGGGGGATCATGCGCCGGCAGAAGCGGCTCACGTGGTTCACCGCCGGTTACAGCCAGGCCGCGGTCATCTTCCCCTTCGTGGTCGCCGGGCCCCGCTACTTCCGCGGGGAGATCCCGCTGGGCGGCCTGATGCAGATCGCGTCGGCCTTCGGCCAGGTGCAGGACGCGCTGTCGTTCATCATCAGCGCCTACCCCGACCTCGCGCAGTGGCGGTCCGTCGTTCAGCGCCTGGTGGGCTTCGAGCGGGCGCTCGCGCGGATGCGCGCGGACGCGGCCAGCGACGGCGTGCGGCGGAGTCCGGGCGCGGGCGCGGCGCTCGCGCTCGACCGCGTGGACCTCCGGCTCCCCGGCGGCCGGCCGCTCGTCGAGGGCGCGACGCTCGACTTCCAGCCCGGCGATTCCGCGCTGATCAGCGGACCTTCCGGCGCCGGCAAGAGCACGTTGTTCCGCGCCATCGCGGGGATCTGGCCCTTCGGCAGTGGCGAGATCCGCCTGCCCAGTGACGGCCGCGTGCTCTTCCTTCCCCAGAAGCCCTACCTGCCGATCGGCACCCTGCGCGAGGTGGTCAGCTATCCCACGCCGCCGGGCGGGGTTGACGACGCCGCGCTCCGGGAGGCGCTCGCGGCGGTCGGGCTGCCGGCGCTGACCGCGCGGCTCGGCGAGCACGCCCACTGGGCGCTCGCGCTGTCTCCGGGCGAGCAGCAGCGCATCGCCTTCGCGCGCGCCCTCGTGCAGAAGCCCGACTGGCTCTTCCTCGATGAGGCCACCTCCGCGGTGGACGAGGAGAGCGAGGTCCGGCTCTACACCCTGTTGCGCGATCGGCTCCCCGGCGTCGCCCTGGTGAGCGTGGGCCACCGGAGCGCGCTGCGGACGTTCCATGCCCGGAGGCTGGTCGTCACGCCGCACGAGACCGGCGCGGCCACCGTCGAGGAGGCCGCGGGCCGCGGCTGAGACGGGAAAATGGCGGAGGGGGAGGGATTCGAACCCCCGATCCCTTGCGGGATTCCGGTTTTCAAGACCGGCGCCTTCAACCGGACTCGGCCACCCCTCCGCGTCTGACTATCGTACCGGGCGTGACGGGCCGATGCGCTCGAGCCCGCCCATGTACGGGCGGAGCGCGGCCGGCACCGTGACGGATCCGTCGGCCTCCTGGTAGTTCTCCAGCACCGCGATCAGGGTGCGGCCCACCGCCAGCCCGGAGCCGTTGAGCGTGTGGCAGAAGTCCGCCTTGCCGCCGTCGGTGGGGCGATACTTCAGGTCGAGCCGACGAGCCTGGAAGGCCTCGCAGTTCGAGCACGACGAGATCTCGCGGTACTTGCCCTGGCCCGGCAGCCACACCTCGAGGTCATAGGTCTTGGCGGAGGGAAAGCCCATGTCGCCGGTGCAGAGCGTCACCACGCGGTAGGGCAGCTCGAGGCGCTGCAGGACGGCCTCGGCGCTCCGGACCATGGACTCGAGCTCGTCGTACGATTGCCCGGGCGTGGCCACCTTGACCATCTCGACCTTGTCGAACTGGTGCTGCCGGATCATGCCCTTCGTGTCCTGGCCGTAGGTGCCCGCCTCGCGCCGGTAGCAGGGCGTGAGCGCGCAGTAGCGCTTCGGCAGCTCGGCCTCGGCCAGGATCTCACCGCCGTGCAGGGCGGTCAGCGGGGCCTCGCCGGTGGGGATCAGGTAGAGGGTGCGGTTGGCGTCGGGCTCCACCGTCTTGAAGAGCTGCTCCTCGAACTTGGGAAGCTGGGCCACCCCGATCATGGTCTCCGGGTTCACGAGCTGCGGCACCCACGCCTCGGTGAAGCCGTGCTCGCGCGTGTGCAGATCGAGCATGAGCTGCGCGAGGGCCCGGCTGAGCTGCGCGCCGGCGCCCCACATGACCACGAACCGCGCCTTGGCGATCTTGCTCGCCCGGTCGAAGTCGAGGATGCCGAGCGCTTCGCCGATCTCGAAGTGCTGCCGGGGCTCGAAGGCGAACTGCCGCGGCGTGCCCCACCGGCGCACTTCCGGGTTGTCGTCCGCCGAGCGCCCCACCGGTACGCTCGCGTGCGGGAGGTTCGGCAGCTCGAGCAGCACGGCGTCGAGGCGCGCGTCCACCTCCTTGATGAGGGCGTCGAGGGCCTTGATGCGGTCGGAGCCCTCGCGCATCCGGGCCATGGCGGCCTGCGGGTCCTCGCCGCGCCGCTTGGCCTGGCCGATCGCCTCCGAGGCCCGATTGCGCTCGGCCTTCAGCTCCTCGGCCTCGGTGACCAGCCGGCGCCGCTCGACATCGGCGTCGAGCACGGGCCGGAGCGAGAGCTCGCCGCCCCGCGTCGCGAGCGCGCGCTCTACCGCCGCGGCGTCCTCCCGGATCAGCTTGATGTCCAGCATCGCGATGCCTCCACCCCTCACCCAGCCCTCTTCCCGCTGGGGAGAGGGAGAGAAACCATAACAAAAAGAGGCCGCAGCTGCGCGGCCTCCGTCACCCCGTCCGGCGCGGGCCGGAGGGGCCTACTCTGACGACACCTCCGGGCTGGCCTGCTCCGCGTCGACCCGGGCGAGGTTGCCGACCTGATCATCGGCGTCCAGGTCGATGATCCGCACCCCCATGGTGTTGCGCCCCTGGCTCGTGACCTCGGCGGTGGGGATGCGGATGATCTTGCCCTTGGTCGTCACGACCAGGATGTCGTCGCCCTCGCGCACCTGCAGCATGCCGACCACCGGGCCATTCCGGCCGCCGGTCTTGATGTCGATGATGCCCTTGCCCGCGCGGCCCTGCAGCCGGTACTCGTCGAGCGGAGTCCGCTTGCCGAAGCCGCGCTCGGTGACGGTCAGCACGGTCACGCCTTCCTTGATCGTCTCCGCCGCGATGACCTGGTCGCCCTCGTCCACGTCGATGCCGCGCACCCCGGCGGCGGTGCGCCCCATCGGCCGCACTTCGTCCTCCGGGAAGCGGATGATCAAGCCGAGCTTGGTCGAGAGCAGGACCTCGCGCTGGCCGTCGGTGCGGCGCGCGCCCATCACCTCGTCGCCCTCCTCGAGCGTGATGGCCTGGATGCCGCCCGCGCGCGGATGGGAGAAGGCGGAGAGCTCGGTCTTCTTCACCTTGCCCTGCTTGGTGGCGAAGAGCACGTAGCCGCCGGACTCGAAGTCCCGCACCGGCACGCAGGTGGCCACGCGCTCGCCCTCGGCGAGCGAGAGCACGTTGGCCATCGCCTTGCCCTTGGCCTGCCGGCCGCCCTCGGGAATCTCGTGCACCTTGAGCCAGTGCACCTTGCCCTTGTTGGTGAAGAACAGGAGAAAGGAGTGGGTCGAGGCCACGAACAGATCCTCGACGATGTCCTCCTCCTTGGTCTCCATGCCGGTCACGCCCTTGCCCCCGCGCCGCTGGCTCCGGTAGGCCTCCACGTGCGTCCGCTTGATGTAGCCGGAGCGCGTGATCGTCACCACCATGTCCTCGTCGGCGAGCAGGTCCTCGATCGTCAGGTCGGCGGTCTCGGCCAGGATCTCGGTGCGACGCTCGTCGCCGAACTCCTGCTTGAGCGCGGCGAGCTCGTCCTTGATGATGCCGAGCAGCCGTTGCTCCGAGGCGAGAATGCCCTGGAGGTCCACGATGAGGGCCAGCGTCTGCTCGTGCTCCTCGACGATCTTGTGGCGCTCGAGCTGGGTGAGGCGTTGCAGCCGCATGTCGAGGATGGCCTTGGCCTGGATCTCCGAGAGGTCCAGCCGGCGTATCAACGCGTCCTTGGCCGCGTCGGGGCTCTCCGCCTGCCGGATGAGCCGGATGACGAGATCGATCTGGTCGACCGCCTTGCGCAGGCCCTCGAGGATGTGGGCCCGCTCCTCGGCCCGCGCCAGGTCGTACTTGGTCCGGCGGGTGACGACCTCGCGACGAAACGCGATGAACTCCTGCAGCATCTGCTTGAGGTTGACGACCTGCGGGCGCCGGCCCACCAGGGCCAGCATGATCACCCCGAAGGTGGTCTGCATCTGGGTGTGCTTGTAGAGCTGATTGATCGCGATCTGCGGGATCTCCCCGCGCCCCAGCTCCAGCACGATGCGGATGCCCTCCCGGCTCGACTCGTCGCGACGCTCGCTGATGCCCTCGATCCGCTTGTCGCGCACCAGCTCGCCGATCTTCTCCATCAGGGTGGCCTTATTCACCTGGTACGGCAGCTCGGTGACGATGATGGCCTCGCGCCCGCCGCGCATCTTCTCCACGTGGGCCTTCGCGCGGAGCGTGATGATGCCGCGCCCGGTGGTGTAGGCCTCCCGGATGCCGCCGCGGCCGTAGATGTAGCCGCGGGTCGGGAAGTCGGGCCCCGGGATCACCTTGATCAGCTCGTCGATGGTGACCTCGGGGTCGTCGATCACCTTCACGAGCCCGTCCACCACCTCGGTCAGGTTGTGCGGCGGGATGTTGGTGGCCATGCCGACCGCGATGCCGGAGGAGCCGTTGACGAGCAGGTTCGGCACCTTGGTGGGCAGCACCACCGGCTCGTGGAGCGACTCGTCGAAGTTCGGCGTGACGTCCACCGTGTCCTTGTCGATGTCGGCCAGCAGCTCGTGGGCGATCTTGGCCAGGCGCGTCTCGGTGTAGCGCATGGCCGCGGGCGGGTCGCCGTCGATGGAGCCGAAGTTCCCCTGCCCGTCCACCAGCGGGTAGCGCAGCGAGAACTCCTGGACCATGCGGACGAGGGCCTCGTACACCGGGGCGTCGCCGTGCGGGTGATACTTGCCGAGCACCTCGCCGACCACGCGGGCCGACTTCTTGTAGGCGCGGTTCCAGGTGAGGCCGAGCTCGTGCATCGCGAAGAGGACCCGCCGGTGGACCGGCTTGAGGCCGTCGCGGATGTCGGGCAGCGCGCGCCCGACGATGACGGACATCGCGTAGTCGAGGTACGACTTCCGCATCTCCTCTTCGATCGGAACGGGCGTCTGTCGCTCGGGGCTCATGGAACGGGTCCGGGGCTCCTAGATGTCGAGGTTGACGACGTCGAGCGCGTTCTTCTCGATGAATTCGCGGCGCGGCTCCACCGCGTCGCCCATCAGCACCGTGAACATCTCATCGGCGCCGACCGCATCTTCCATGGTCACGCGCAGCAGGGTGCGAGTCTCCGGGTTCATGGTCGTCTCCCAGAGCTGCTCGGGGTTCATCTCGCCGAGTCCCTTGTAGCGCTGGAGGGTGGCCCCGTCCTTGGCCAGGGCCATGATCACCCGCATCAGCTCGTCCAGGCTCTTGGTCTGAGTCTCTTTCTCGGCGGCGTCCACCACCGTGCACGGCCCCTTGTGCAGGCCCGCGATCTCCGCGTGCAGCTCGAGGAGCTGCGCGTAGTCCGGCGACTTCAGGACGTCGACGCTGAACTGGGCGGGGTGCGGCCCCGCGACCTGCACCGAGGCCGCGTCGCCGTTGTCCCCGCCGGCCAGGCTCGCCGACCAGCCGGGGAGGTCGGTCGCGGCGTCCGCCACCGCGGCCGCGATCTCCGCGTCGCCGACCCCGCGCTTGCTCGCCTTGAACTTCTTGCGGAGGAGCCCATCGAGGATGGCGCTCGGGATCCCGCGCCGGGCCAGCTTGGCGAAGAGGCCGCGGAACTCGAGGACGCGCTTGAGCGCTTCCAGCAGGGCTTCGCCGCGCAGCGGGGCCGCCTTGCCGGGCACCTTCACGCTCGCCTTCTCCACCCACTGTTCGAGCAGGAACTCCTCCATCTCCCGCTCGCTCATCAGGTAGCGCTCGGCCCGCCCTTTTTTCACTTTGAAGAGCGGCGGCTGGGCGATGAAGAGGTGCCCGGCCTCGATCACCTGGACCATGTGGCGGAAGAAGAAGGTCAGCAACAGGGTGCGGATGTGGGCGCCGTCCACGTCGGCGTCCGTCATCAAGATCACCTTGTGGTAGCGCAGCTTGCTGACGTCGAACTCCTCGGGGCCGATGCCGGTGCCGAGCGCCGCGATCAGCAATCGGATTTCATTGTGGGACAGGACCTTGTCGTAGCGGGCCTTCTCCGCGTTGATGATCTTGCCCCGCAGCGGCAGCACCGCCTGCACCTTCCGGTCGCGGCCCTGCTTGGCGGACCCGCCCGCGGAATCACCCTCGACCAGGAAGATCTCGCGGAACTGGGGCTCGCGCTCCGAGCAATCGGCCAGCTTGGCCGAGAGGCCCTCCTCGTCCCGGCCGCCCTTGCGGGTCAGCTCGCGCGCCTTCCGCGCGGCTTCCCGCGCCTGCGCGGCCCGCACACACTTGTCGGCGATCTTGCGGGCGGTGGTCGGATCCTCCTCGAAGACTTCGCCGAGGCGATCGTTGACGATCTGCTGCACGATCCCCTTGACGTCGGAGTTCCCGAGCTTGCTCTTCGTCTGCCCCTCGAACTGCGGGTCGGGGATCCGCACCGACACCACCGCGGTGAGCCCCTCGCGCACGTCGTCGCCGCTGACGTCGCCCTTGAAGCTCTTGAGGAACCCGTTGGCCTTGGCGTAGTTGGAGATGGTGCCGGTCACCGCGGCCCGGAAGCCGGTCAGATGCGTGCCCCCCTCGCGCGTATTGATGTTGTTGGCGAACGAGAACACGCTCTCCTGATAGCCGTCGTTGTACTGCAGTGCCACCTCCACCTCGATGTTGTCCTTCTTGCCCTCGAAGAACAGCACCTTGGGATGGACCGGCGTCTTGTTCTGGTTCAGGTGCTTGATGAACTCGATGATGCCGCCCTTGTAGAGGAACGTGTGGCTGCGGCTGTCCCGCTCATCCTCGATGACGATCTTGAGGCCCTTGTTCAGGAAGGCCAGCTCGCGTAGCCGGTTCGAGAGCGTGTCGAAGGAGAACGTGGTCTCCTCGAAGATCTTCGGGTCGGGCTTGAAGCGCACGATGGTGCCGTGCTTGGTCGTCTTTTCTCCCGCGGTCAGCTCGCCCTGCGGGACCCCGTACTCGTAGCGCTGGGTCCACGCCTTGCCCTGCCGGCGAATCTCCAGCTCGAGCCACTCCGAGAGCGCGTTGACCACCGAGATGCCGACGCCGTGCAGCCCGCCGGACACCTTGTAGGCGGAGTGCTCGAACTTGCCGCCCGCGTGCAGCACGGTGAGCACGACCTCGGCGGCGGGCCGGCCGCTCTCCTTGTGGATGTCCACCGGGATCCCGCGGCCGTTGTCGCCCACCGAGCAGGAGCCGTCAGAGTGCAGGATGACCTTGACGCTGTCGCAGTAGCCGGCCAGCGCCTCGTCGACCGCGTTGTCCACCGCCTCGTAGACGAGATGATGGAGCCCGTAGGCGCTGGTGTCGCCGATGTACATGGCCGGCCGCTTGCGCACCGCTTCCAGGCCCTCGAGGACCTTGATGTCGCTCGCGGTGTACGTGTCGGCCATCAGGCCGCGCCTCGCACGGAGCTCAGCATCGGATCGACCACCCCGCCTCCTCGTACTTCCCACCAGGTCATCCGGCGGGCTTCCGGCAGCGTCTCGTCCGCGGTGGTCAGGAACACCTGGCCCGCCCCGGCGATGTGCTCCAGCACCCGCGCCTGGACCTGCGGGTCCAGCTCGGACAGGGCATCGTCGAGCAGGAGCACCGGCGGGCTCCCGACCGCGCGTGCCACCGGCCCGGCCTCGGCCAGGCGCAGCGTGAGCGCCATCAAGCGCTGCTGGCCCCGCGAGCCGTAGAGGCGGAGGTCGCGCCCGTCCACCTCGATCAACAGGTCGTCTCGATGCGGGCCGACCAGGGTCTGGCCGCGACGCACCTCGTCCACGAACCGCGCCTCGAGGGCGGCCAGGAGATCCGCCTCCCCCGCGGCCGTATCGAGCGCGGCGACATACTGCAGGCTCACCGCCCCGGCCCCGGCGAGCGCCGGATACAGGTGGCGGGACTCTTCCTCGATTGCCGCCACCGCGGCGCGGCGCCGGCCGGCCAACTCGATCCCGACCCGCGCCAGCTGCTCGTTCCACGGCGCGAGTGCATTACGCAATGCCGCGCCCCCGAGATCGCCCTGCAGCAGATGGTTGCGCCGCGCGAGGATCCGGCGGTAGCGGCTGAGCCCGCTCAGATGGGCCGCGTATAGCTTGGCCGCGAATCCATCGATGAAGTGGCGCCGCGCCTGCGGGCCCTCGGTGAGAATGGCCAGATCCTGCCAGCCGAACCCGATGGCGCGCGCCCAGGCGCATCCCTCGCCCCCGACTCCCCAGCTCCCGTCCTCCCGGGGCACCAGCCCACGCCGCACCGTGCGAACGGTGTCCCCGCGCCGGATCTCGCCGCCCACGAGGGCGCTCGCCGCACCCCACGCGAGCATGTCGGCCGCCTTCGCGCCGCGAAACGATCGACCGAGCAGCAGGACGCCCATGCCTTCGAGGAGGTTCGTCTTGCCCTGGGCATTCGGCCCCGCGAGGACGTTCAGGTGGGGGGCCGGCGTGAGTGAGAGGCTTCGATAGTTACGAAAATCTGACAGTTCTACCCTGTCAATCTGCAACGATTTTCGCTCCCATGATGAGGTGTTAAATCCTCATGGGCATGATAACACACAGGGTTCCCTCGTCCTCGAAGCTTTTGAACACTCCAGGGCTCAAACCGTCCTTCATCTCGATGAGAACCTGCTCGCCGCCCTGCGCGCCGAGCGCGTCGAGCACGTAACGCGAGTTGAATCCGATCACGATCTCCTCGCCCGCGAACTGCGCCTCCATCTGCTCCTCGGCTTCTCCGTAGTCGGGGCTGTTGGCGGTCAGCTTCAGCAGGCCGGGGGCGAGCATGAACCGCACCGGCTTCGTCCTTTCCTCCGAGAGCACCGACACTCGCCGCAATGCCGCGGTCAGCGCGGCGCGCGAGAGCGTCACTCGATGAGGATGCGCCCGCGGCACCACCTGCTCATAATTCGGGAACGTGCCCTCGATCAGCCGCGCCATCAGGAGCACGTTCGGCATCCGAAGCATGAACTGGTTATCGCTGACCGCGATCTGCGCCTCCTCGCCGGATCCGACGATGCGCGCGACCTCCTGGACCGCCTTCCGGGGCACGATCCCCGACATCGCGGCGCTCGCGGCGGGCAGCTGCCGCACCGCCAGCGCGAGCCGATGGCCATCGGTGGCCACCATCCGCAGCTCCTTCTCGTGCACCGCGAACAGGATCCCGTTCAGCGCGTAGCGGCTCTCGTCGTGGGAAATCGCGAAGGTCGTCTGGCCCAGCATGTCGCGGAGCACCTTGCCGTCGATCGTCAGCCACCCGGTGCTCGCGCCGTCGCCGACCGCGGGAAACTCCTCAGGGGTCAGGCCCACGAGCCGGTACGACGCCCCCGCGCAGCGGAGCGCCACCCACGCGTTCTCCTGCACCTTGAGCGAAAGCGGGGCCGCGGGCAGCTCCTTCACGATCTCCATCAGCTTCCGGGCCGAGATGGTGATCGTGCCGGGCTTCACCACTTTCGCGGGGCCAGTGACCTTCACGCTGACTTCGAGATCAGTCGCGGTCATCCGCAGGGTCTCACCCTGGGCCTCCAGCAGCACGTTGGCCAGCACCGGCAACGTCTGGCGCGGCTCGACCACGTTGTGCGCCATCTGGAGACCGCGCATGAACGCCTCACGATCCACATGCACTTCCATAAGTATCTCCGTTGTTCAGTTTGGAGAAAGAAACAGAAGATCTCGTCGTCGTAGGCAGAGGCGGAGGTGTGGACAGCGCGGGGTCGCGAGAAGGCCGTCTGGAGATGCGGACTTAGCGAGATCCTGAATGTGTACGGCGGTGTGGATCACCCGGAAGAGGCGGGGGATCACAGCGAGATGCTCTGGGTAAGTGAGTCGAGGGTCTTCTTGAATTTGGGATCTTCCTGGACCAGCGCCTGGATCTTCTCCACCGCGTGGAGCACGGTGGTGTGGTCCTTGCCGCCGAAGGCCCGGCCGACCTCGGTGAGGGAGGCGTGGGTGAGCTGGCGGGCCAGGAACATCGCGATCTGACGGGGGAAGGCCACCGCCTTGGTGCGGTTCTTCGCGCGCATGTCGGAGAGCTTGATGCCGAAGAGCTCGGCCGCCTTCCGCTGGATGTGCTCGATCGTGATGATCTTTTCCTCTTCGCCCCAGAGGTCGGAGAGTACTTCCTGGGCGAGCTCCACGCTCATCTCCCGCCCGCTCAGCGAGCAGAACGCGATCATGCGCGTGAGCGAGCCCTCGATCTCACGGATATTGGCCTTGATGCGGCTCGCGATGAGGTAGGCGACGTCGTCGGGGAGCCGCACCCGCTCGATCTCCGCCTTTTTCTTGAGGATCGCCACCCGGGTCTCGAAGTCCGGCGGCTGGATGTCCGCGATGAGGCCCCACTCGAACCGGGAGCGGAGGCGCTCCTCGATCTCCGGGATTTCCTTGGGGGCCGAGTCGGAGGAGACCACGATCTGTTTGCGGCCCTCGTAGAGATCGTTGAAGGTGTGGAAGAACTCTTCCTGGGTTCGCTCCTTGCCGGAGATGAACTGGATGTCGTCGATCAGGAGAAGGTCGATGGTGCGGTACTTGGCACGGAACTCCGCGGTCCGGTCGTAGCGGATGGCGTTGATGAGCTCGTTCGTGAAGCGCTCGGTCGAGAGGTAGAGCAGCCGGAGCGACGGGTAGAGACGGGCGATCTCGTGCCCGACCGCGTGCAGCAGGTGGGTCTTGCCGAGCCCGACCCCGCCGTAGATGAAGAGCGGGTTGTAGGCCTTCGACGGCAGCTCCGCCACCGCCTGGCTGGCGGCCTGGGCGAACTGGTTGGAGTTGCCGATCACGAACGACTCGAAGGTGTAGCGCGGGGAGAGCCCGTTGGAGAGCGGCGTCGCCGGCGCCTCGCGCAGCGGCGCGGGCACGCGCGCGGGCTCGCGATCGATCTCGATGGACACCATCGGATTGCCGCCCAGCACGGTGCGCGCCGCGCCCTGGATGGTCTCGGTGTAGTGCTGCACGAGCCAGTCGCGGCTGTACTTGTTGGGTGCCGCGAGCCGGATGATGTCGCCATCCATCGCGGTGATGCGGCACGGCCGCAGCCAGGACTCGATGGCGGTCTCGGGGATTCGCCCTTCCAGGGCGGCCAGGAGGCGGGTCCACAAAGAATCAAGCATTGTCACGCTCTTGCTCGGCGGAGCCGCAAGAAGTTACACACAGACTTATCCACAGGTGTGGATAACCAGGGGCAATCCGGTCGACCTGGGTCTCCGGATCACGACGACGGCCGGCCAGGTCGCAACGATTCATCGGCTCGATCAGCGACGAACGGGCACTTGTGTTCTCTGCACCGCCCCGGCGACGCGCCCGCCGGTCTGCCGGGGGAGGCGCGGTGCGGGAGACGGGAAGCGACCGTACCATAGCGGCGCGGACGCTAGCAAGAGGCTTGCGCGTCCTTGACTTGGTAGGGGGCGCTCCGTAGACTACGTGGGTTCTTCCACCCAGAGGAGAGGTTTTGCATGAAGAGGACGTTTCAACCCAATGTGCGCCGCCGGAAGAAGACGCATGGGTTTCGCTCGCGGATGAAGACGCAGGGCGGGCGGAAGGTGCTGAAGCGCCGGCGCGCAAAGGGCCGCAAGCGCCTGACGGTCTAACCCGACGCAGTGCCAACATCCCCGGCGGGGCTCTCGCTGCCGCGAGGCGAGCGCCTCCGGCGGGCGGCGGAATTCCAGGCAGTCTTTCAGCATGGCAGCCGGCTCGAGCGGCCGAGCTTCGTCGCGCTCTGGCGCCGAGCGGAGACGCGGCGCGTGGGCTTCGCGGTGAGCCGGCAGGTCCGCGGGGCCGCGCGGCGCAACCGGGCCCGGCGCCGCGTCCGTGAGGCGTACCGGCAAGTCCGAGCGATGATCGTGGGAGATGTCGAGCTGGTGGTGGTGGCGCGGCCGAGCGCGGCGTCGCGGCCGTTCCCGGAGCTGGTCGAGGACATGCGACGCTTGGCGGAGAGCCTGGCCCACCTCTCACGGGCGGCGGCGCGGCGATGAGCGCCGGCTGGCTCGCCGCGCAGGGCGTCCGCGCGTATCAGCTCCTCGTCCGGCCGCTGCTGCCGCCGTCGTGCCGATTCGTGCCGGGCTGTTCGGAGTACGCCCGGGAGGCGCTGCTCCGCCATGGTGCGCTGCGCGGCGGGTGGCTGGGAGTTCGCCGCATTGTGCGGTGTCATCCGTGGAATCCGGGCGGCTATGATCCGCCCCCGGCGGGCCGATCGAGAGGGTAATGGACAAGCGGACGACCCTGGCGTTGCTGCTGATGGCCGCGCTCCTGATGATCTATCCGGCGATCTTCATGCGCGAGCCCGCGCCCGAGCAGCGCCCCGCGGAGAAGTCGGCGGCTCCGGGAGCTCCGGCTCAAGCGCCCCCCGGGCCGGCGAGGACGCCCGTAGCCGCCCCAACCCCTAAAGACGCGCCGGCCGTCCCGGACCGAACCGCGATCATCGAGACGCCGCTCTATCGAGCGGCTGTCGGAACAGCGGGCGGCCAGGTCAAGGCGTGGGATCTCCACTTCCGCGGAGAGAAGAGCTTGGTCTTGCCGGGGACGGTGGACAACACGGGATGGGTCGTCCTGAGACCGGGCCAGGCCCCGCGTCCGATCGCGTTCGCGCTGTCGACGGAGTCGATCAAGCTCGACAAGGACACTCCGAGTGGCGAGCTGCGCATGGTCGGGGAGGACGGGTTCGGGATCCGGGTGAGCCAGGTGCTCCGGTTCCGTGCGGACAGCTACATGGTGGAGCACGAGCTCACGGTGGAGAACCGGCATGGCGTCGCGCAGGGCGTCGAGCTGGCGCTGACCTGGACGGCGCCAGCGGAGTGGCCCAAGGACCAGGAGCAGTTCGCCGGCGCGCGGCCGATCCATGTCGTCCGCCTGCCCCAGAGCGCGGTCTGGGCACGGCGTGAGTACCTCAGCAACGCCGAGGACTACGTGGGGGCGGATCGGTGGGTCGGATTCGAGAGCGGGATCGCGCCGGTTGGTCAGAACGGCGTGTACCTGACCGCGTTCGTCCCGAAGAGCCCAGGCATCTCGGTTACCGAGTCGCGCCGCGAGGTCAAAAACACTAAAGAATCTAGTATGTTATATAACGTCGGCGTCGGAGTGCGCGCGGCGGTGCCGGGCCTGGAGCCCGGAAAGTCCTGGGAGGGTCGGCTCCAAAGCTATATGGGCCCGATGGAGTACGGGCAGCTCAAGTCCCTGGACGTGGGGCTCGAGAAGGCGATCTACTTCGGTGGATTTCCGTTTCCGGAGTCGTGGGCGGTTCACTATGGGCTCCCCACGTTCCCCATGGAATACATCGTGGTTCCCACGCTTGGCCTCATGCGGTGGTTCCATGGCTTTATTCCGAACTATGGCGTGGCGATCATTCTTCTGACCGTGATCACCAAGGTGTTGCTGTTCCCCCTGACCGTCAAGAGTATGACATCGATGAAGGCCATGCAGGCGCTCCAGCCGCAGATCAATGCCCTGCGGTCGAAGCACAAGAGCGATCCTCAGCGCCTGCAGCGCGAGACCATGGAGCTTTATCGCGCCCACAAGGTCAACCCACTGGGCGGTTGCCTCCCGATGGTCGTGCAGGTCCCCATCTTCTACGCCCTCTACGATGCGCTGTCGGTCTCGGTGGATCTGCAGAACGCCCCGTTCATCTGCTTGGGACGGGTCTTTGATATGGACATCTGGATCTGTGATCTGGCCCGGCAAGATCCGACGTACGTGCTGCCGATTCTCATGGGCGTCTCCATGTTCGTGCAGCAGAAGATAATGCCGGTGATGGGCGATCCGCGCCAGGCGAAGATAATGTTGTTCATGCCCGTGATCTTCACGTTCATGTTCTTCAACCTCCCGTCGGGCTTGGTCCTGTACTGGACCTTGTCCAACGTCCTCCAGATTGCCCAGCAGAAGTACATGGAGCGCATGGGCAAGACGGAGAAGGCTCCGGCGCGAGCCACGAAGAAGGCTTGAGCAGGGGGAGCACCGACCCGCTCGACGAGGTGGCGGTCGCGATTCGCGTCGTGACCGGCCAGGCCGCCTCCGCTCTGGTCGCCCAGCAATTCCGGCAGTATCTCGATCTCTTCCTCCGCTGGAACCGCACGCATCGGATGACCGCGCTCGACTCGCCGGCGGCCGTCGTGCGCGGGCTCTTCGTGGACTCTTTGCTCTTCTTCCCTCTCCTGCCGCCCCGCCCGCTGTCCATCCTGGACATCGGCGCCGGCGCCGGAATTCCCGGGATCCCACTCCGGCTGGCAGACCCGCAGATCTCGTTGACCCTCGTCGAATCCAAGCAGAAGCGCGTCTCCTTCCTGCTGACGGCACGACGCGAGCTCAACCTGGAGAACGTGGTGGTCATGGAGGGGCGGGCCGAGGGGCTGCTTGAGCAGGAGCAAAGGCTGGCTGAGGCGTTTGATGTTGCCGTGGCTCGGGCCGTCGGGCCGACTGAGGCCCTGCTGCCGATTGCCTTGAGGTATCTGAAGCCTGGGGGGCTGTTCATCGTCTCTGCACCTCCCAGTCCTATCGGGCAGGCGCCCCTTGAGGTCGTCCGGGTACCAATCCCGGGCAGCCGCGGTACGCGGGCTTTCCTCAGGGCCGTCAAAGAGAGTTGAATTCGACCGGTGCTCTTGGATAATGTTCCACGTGGAACACGGATCGGGACGTTCCACGTGGAACACTCAAGAACGAGGTGAAGGTGGTGGCGCGGACCCTGGCGATCGCTAACCAGAAGGGCGGAGTGGGCAAGACCACGACTGCGGTCAATCTCGCGTCGGGTCTCGCCCTTGCGGAGCGGCGGACCCTCCTGGTCGACCTAGACCCTCAAGGCAACGCAACCACGGGCCTGGGTATTGACAAGGCTACGCTCGAGGGCACCATCTACCATGTTCTCCTCGAGGGTGCCGCTGTCGCCGATGTCGCAAAGCCTACCATGCTGCCGTTTCTCCACCTGGTTCCCTCGGACATTGATCTGGTTGGAGCCGAGATCGAGCTCGTTAGCCTGGACAACCGGGAGGGGCGGTTGAAGCAGGCGCTCGTACCCGTCGCCCACGCCTACGACTACGTGATCATCGATTGCCCCCCTTCTCTGGGCCTCTTGACCCTGAATGCGCTCGCCGCGGCGGGCTCCGCCCTGGTTCCCCTGCAGTGCGAGTACTATGCGATGGAGGGGCTCGCTCACATCATCAGGACCATCAGTCTGGTGCACGAGCGGCTGAACCCCGACCTGAAAGTGGAAGGGGTCGTGCTCACCATGTTCGACGGGCGCACCAGCCTGGCCGCCCAGGTGCGGGCCGAGGCTCAGCGGCACCTGGGCAAGCAAGTCATGACCACCATAATTCCTCGGAATATAAGACTTAGTGAAGCTCCGAGCCACGGGAAGCCGATCATGCTGTATGACCTCAAGTCCGCGGGTTCGACGGCCTATCTCGACCTGGCCAGAGAGGTGATCTCGCATGGTTAATCGCCAACATGGTCTTGGGCGCGGCCTGGGCGCCCTGCTGTCCTCCCCTGGCCCGGCCAGCCAGGATCCCTCTCAGTCCTCCGCGGTCGAGCTGCCGATCGACTCGATCATTCCAAACCCGACTCAGCCCAGAAAAGACTTTGATGACAAGGCTTTACGAGAACTTTCGGCTTCGCTCGCCCAGAGCGGCGTGCTGCAGCCCGTCGTGGTGCGCCGCCTGGGCGACGGCTACCAGCTCATCGTCGGTGAGCGGCGCTGGCGAGCGGCGAAGCTGGCCGGCCTCATCCGGATCCCGGCGGTCGTTCGCGAGGCGAGCGACGCGCAGAGCCTCGAGCTGGCGCTCGTGGAGAACCTGCTCCGCGAAGACCTGAACCCGATGGAGGAAGCGGAAGCCTACCAGCGACTGCTCGCCGAGTTCGGGTGGACGCAGGAAGAGCTGGCCCAACGGGTCCAGCGCGACCGGAGCAGCATCGCCAACTGCCTGCGACTGCTCAAGCTCCCCGACCTCATCCAGGCAGACCTGCGGGCCAGCCGCCTCACCATGGGGCACGCGCGCGCGCTGCTCTCCCTCACCTCCCCCAGCGAGCAGCTCAAGCTCCGCGAGGAGATCCTGACGCACTCCTGGTCGGTGCGCGCCACCGAGGAAGGCGTGCAGGCCAAGCGCGAGAAGTCCCCTCGCCGCCCGCTCCGCCGCTCGCCGGAGCTGGCCGCGGTGGAAGACTCCCTCCGCGTGGCGCTCGCCACGCGCGTGCGCCTCGTGGGCAGCGAGCGCGCGGGCCGGATCGAGATCGTCTACTCCTCGCGCGAGGAGCTGGATCGTCTCGCCGAGCTGATCACGACGCGGCCGCGGTAAGATCGAGCGCATGCGCGAGCGGATCGTGGTCGGCATGAGCGGCGGCGTGGACTCCTCCGTCGCAGCCGCGCTGCTCGTCGAGCAGGGCTTCGACGTGATCGGGGTCACGCTGCGCGTGTGGCCGTGGCGCGAGCCGGACGAGTCGACGAAGAAGTTCGGGAGCTGCTGCTCGCCCGAGACGGTGGACGACGCGCGCGCGGTCGCGCGGCGCCTCGGGATTCCGTACTACCTCCTGAATTCCGAGCGAGAGTTCGAGCGCGCGGTGATCGAGCCCTTCGCGCGCGCCTACGCCGCGGGCCGGACGCCGGTGCCGTGCGTGGCGTGCAACCGCGAGGTGAAGTTCGGCTCGCTCGCGCAGCGGGCCCGCGCGTGGGACGCCGCCGCGGTGGCGACCGGCCACTACGCGCGCATCACGCGCGATCCGGACACCGAGCGGCTCCGGCTGTGGCGCGGCCGCGATGCGCGCAAGGACCAGTCGGACTTCCTCTGGCCGCTCTCGCAGGGCCAGCTCGCCGCCGCGCGGTTTCCCGTGGGCGATCTCACCAAGGAGGCCGTGCGCGCGAAGGCCCGGACGCTCGGCCTCGTGACCGCGGACAAGCCCGAGAGCCAGGAGATCTGCTTCATCCCGGACGACGACTACCGCGGGTTCTTGCGGCGGCGGGCGCCGGAGGCCTTCGTCGCCGGGCCGATCGTGGACGGGCAGGGGACGGTGCTGGGCCGCCACCAGGGGCTCGCCAACTATACCGTCGGCCAGCGGCGCGGCCTGGGCCTGACCGCGCCCCGGCCCCTCTACGTGACCCGGCTCGACCCCTCGCGGAACGCGGTGGTGGTTGGCGAGGCGGATGAGGGGGGCGTGGAGCGCCTCCGGGCGGAGCAGGTGAACCTGATCAGCATTTCGGCCCTGACCGGCCCGCTGGCGGTGGCCGCCAAGATCCGCCACACCCATGAGCCGGCGGCCGCGACCATCGAGCCGATCGAGGACGGCGGCGTCCTGGTCCGGTTCGAGCGGGCCCAGCGCGCGCCGGCGCCGGGTCAGTCGGTGGTGTTCTATCAGGGCGACCTGGTGGTGGGCGGGGGTGTGATCGCGCGACCCGAAGTCCCTTGACAGTTTTCCCGCCCGCGTGATAATCGTGTACCGTTTGTTCCTTCTTTCACAAAAGCGCTAGCCGGAGAACTCACCATGATTCGCGTACTCACCATCGCTGCGCTTCTGTTCGGGGTTCTGCCCGCGGCGGCGCTGGCCGCCGAGGGCGGGGGCGGCCTGATCAACCTGGACAAGTCGATCGTCATCCAGGCCATCAACTTCCTGCTGCTGCTCGTCATCCTGGTCAAGCTGCTCTACAAGCCGCTGCTCACGAAGATGGAGGAGCGCACGCAGGCCATCCGCAGGGCGCTCGACGAAGCGCAGGCCGCGCGGGCCGACGCTCAGCGCGAGCGCGAGGAGCACGCGGCGAAGATGCAGGCCGCGAACGCGGAGGCGCAGGCCATCCGGGCCATCGCCCTGAAGGAAGCGGGGGAGGAGCAGCGCCGGCTCGTCGAAGGCGCGCGCGTCGAAGCGGCCCGCCTCGTGGAGTCCGCGCGGGCCGAGATGGCGCAGGACGTGCGCCGGGCGCGCCAGGAGCTGCGGCAGGAGGTGAGCGACCTCGCCATCACGGTGGCGGAGCGGCTCATCCGCAAGAGCCTGCGCGACGAGGACCATCGTCGCATCGTGCAGGACGCGATCGGGCGCGTCGACAAGGTCAACTAGGCCGTGCGATCGCACGAAGGCACCGCGAAGCGCTACGCCAAGGCGCTCTTCGAGCTGGCCCGCGAGAGCGGAGCCGCGGAGGCGGTGGGACAGGAGCTCGTCCAGGTGGCTGCGGTGTACGCCGCCGACGCGCGGGCCCACGACGTGCTGACCCGGCCCTGGGTCAAGCCGGAGGACCGGCGCGGGGTCGCGGCCGCGATCGCGCAGAAGATGGGGGGCCGCAAGCTCGCGCAGGACTTCCTGGGGTTGGTGGCCGAGCGCGGGCGCGCCGACCATCTGCCCGAGATCATCTCCGCCTACCAGAACATGGTCGACGACGATCTCGGCCGCGCGCGAGCGCAGGTGCGGACGGCGGTGGCGCTCACCGACGGGGAGAAGCGGCAGCTCTCGGGCAAGCTCGAGCGCGCGCTCGGCAGACGCATCATCCTGGAAGAGCAGGTGGACGCCACTCTCCTGGGCGGGTTCATCGCGCAGGTCGGCAGCCTCATTCTCGACGGTAGTCTCGACGGGCAGCTCGCGCGCATGCGCCAGCGGCTCGCAAGGGGATAGCACATGATCAAGGCGGAAGAGATCAGCGAGATCATCAAGCGCCAGCTCCAGGGCTACGAGGCGGAGATCGATCTCAAGGAGGCCGGCCGCGTGATCGAGGTCGGCGACGGCATCGCGCGTATCTATGGGCTCGAGAAGGCGATGGCCGGCGAGCTGCTGGAGTTCCCGGGCGGCGTGTTCGGGCTCGTGCTGAATCTCGAAGCCGACAACGTGGGCGCGGTGCTCCTCGGCGCGGACACCCAGATCAAGGAAGGCGATCCGGTGACCCGCACCAAGCGCATCGCCCAGGTCCCGGTGGGCGAGGCCCTGGTGGGTCGCGTGGTCAACGCGCTGGGCCAGCCGGTGGACGGCAAGGGCCCGATCGAGACCAAGGAGTTCCGGCCGATCGAGCGCTACGCCCCGGGCGTGGTGGACCGGCGCTCCGTCAAGGAGCCGCTCCAGACCGGCATCAAATCCATCGACGCGATGATCCCGATCGGCCGCGGCCAGCGCGAGCTGATCATCGGCGATCGCGGCACCGGCAAGACCGCGATCGCGGTGGACACGATCATCAACCAGAAGGGGCAGGGGGTCTTCTGCTTCTACGTGGCCATCGGCCAGAAGCGCTCGACGGTCGCGCAGGTCGTGAAGGTGCTGGAAGACACCGGCGCGATGGCCTACACCACGGTGGTGCTGGCCTCGGCCTCGGAGTCGGCGCCGCTCCAGTACATCGCCCCCTACGCGGGCTGCGCGATGGGCGAGTTCTTCCGCGACACCGGCCGCCACGCGCTCTGCGTCTACGACGACCTGTCCAAGCACGCGACCGCCTACCGCCAGCTCTCGCTGCTCTTGCGGCGGCCCCCGGGCCGCGAGGCGTACCCGGGCGACGTGTTCTATCTCCACTCGCGGCTCCTCGAGCGCGCGGCCAAGCTGAACGACGAGCTGAAGGGCGGCTCGCTCACCGCGCTGCCGATCATCGAGACGCAGCTCGGCGACGTGTCGGCCTACATCCCGACCAACGTCATCTCGATCACCGACGGGCAGATCTTCCTGGAGTCCGACCTCTTCTACGGCGGCATCCGGCCCGCGGTCAACGTGGGCATCTCGGTGTCGCGAGTGGGCGGCTCGGCCCAGATCAAGGCCATGCGGCAGATCGCGGGCAAGCTGCGCCTCGACCTCGCCCAGTATCGCGAGCTGGCCGCGTTCGCCCAGTTCGGCTCCGACCTCGACCGGGCGACCCAGCTCCAGCTCGCGCGCGGCGCGCGCATGGTGGAGCTGCTCAAGCAGGGCCAGTACACGCCGCTCTCGGTCGAGCGCCAGATCGCCATCATCTTCGCGGGTACCCAGGGATTCCTCGACGAGATGCCGATGGAGCAGATCCGACCGTTCGAGGAGTTCCTGTTCGGCTTCCTCGACCGCAAGCACGCCCAGGTGCTCGCCGATATCGCCAACAAGAAGGAGCTGACCGAGGATCTGCGCTCGGCGCTCGCGGCCGCGCTCGACGCGGCGAAGGCCGAGTTCATGGCGGCGCGCGGCATCAAGGCCGCCTAGGGCCGCCTCGCCATGGCCACGCTCCGCGACATCCGCCGACGCATCCGCTCCGTCGAGTCGACCCAGAAGATCACGCGCGCCATGAAGCTGGTGGCCGCGGCCAAGCTGCGTCGCGCCCAGGAGCGCATCCTCTCCGCGCGGCCGTACGCGGTGAAGATGGCCGCGCTGCTGTCGAGCCTCGTCTCGCGCGCGGAAGGCGAAGCGCATCCGCTGCTGGTGCGGCGGCCCGCCGCCCGCAAGCGCCTCGTCATCGTCACCGCCGACAAGGGACTGTGCGGGGCGTTCAACTCGAACATCCTGCGCGCCTCGCTCGCGTTTTTGCGCGAGCAGGCGGAGACGAGCATCACCCTGGTGGTGGTGGGCAAGAAGGCGCGGGACTTCTACCGGCGCCGGCCATGGGAGGTCAAGTCGGAGATGCTGGGCTTCTTCGACCGGCTGGCTTACTCCCACGCCCAGGAGCTGGCGGGCGGCCTCATGCAGGAGTATCTGAGCGGCGAGGTGGACGAGGTTCACCTCATCTACAACGAGTTCCGCTCGGTGGCGGTGCAGCGGGTGAAGCGCGAGCAGCTCCTTCCGATCGAGTCGGCCACGGGCTCCGCCACGGCCTCCGCCACGGCCTCCGAAGGACAGGCCGGATCGGAGGGCGCGGGCGGCGACTACATCTATGAGCCGAGTCCGGAAGCCATCCTGGCCGCGCTGCTTCCGCGGCACGTCACCACCCAGGTGTACCGCGCGCTGATGGAGTCGGTGGCGGGGGAGTACGGGGCGCGGATGACCGCGATGGAGGCCGCCACCAAGAACGCCAAGGAGATGATCGGGGTGCTGACGATCCAGTACAACAAGGCGCGCCAGGAGCGGATCACCAAGGAGCTCCTGGACATCGTCGGCGGCGCCGAAGCCCTCCGCCAATCCGTCGAAGCCTAAGGAGCGAATAGCTGGAGCGAGCGCAGGGCAACGTCCGAAACGGAACTGGGGGAGTGCGCTGAAGAGCTTTGAAGCAGTAAACGAGCGTCCGCCATCGGGGGGAGTGCGGGGGCCATGTCTGGGCCCCCGCAGCTGAAGAGCTTTGAAGCAGTAAACGAGCGTCCGCCATCCGGGGGAGTGCGGGGGCCATGTCTGGGCCCCCGCAGCTGAAGAGCCTTGAAGCAGTAAACGAGCGTCCGCCATCCGGGGGAGTGCGGGGGCCATGTCTGGG
>JBBDXN010000077.1:24646-27383 GCA_040902305.1 Candidatus Rokuibacteriota bacterium
CCCCCGCAGCTGAAGAGCTTAAAGCTTTAAACGATTGCGACAAGGAGCATCTGATGAACCAAGGCAAGGTCGTTCAGGTGATCGGGCCGGTCGTGGACGTCGAGTTCGAGCCCGGCAAGCTGCCCCCCATCTACAATGCGCTCGAGGTCCCGGGCGCGGGCAGCACCGACGTCTTCGCGTACTCCGCGAAGCTCGTGCTCGAGGTCGCCCAGCACCTGGGCGAGAGCCAGGTGCGCACGGTGGCCATGGCCGCGACGGACGGCCTCACCCGCGGCATGCCGGTCAACGACACCGGCATGCCGATCTCGATCCCGGTCGGCAACGGGACGCTCGGGCGCATCATCAACATCACCGGCGAGGCGGTGGACAAGATGGGCCCGATCAAGAGCACGAAGACCTACCCGATCCACCGGCCCGCGCCCGCGTTCGACCAGCAGTCCACCAAGGTCGAGATGTTCGAGACCGGTATCAAGGTGGTGGACCTGCTCGAGCCCTATACGCGGGGCGGCAAGACCGGCCTCTTCGGCGGGGCCGGCGTGGGCAAGACCGTGCTCATCCAGGAGCTGATCAACAACATCGCCAAGCAGCACGGCGGCATCTCGGTGTTCGCCGGGGTGGGGGAGCGGACCCGCGAGGGCAACGACCTCTACCACGAGATGAAGGAGTCGGGCGTCATCGAGAAGACCGCGCTGATCTTCGGCCAGATGACCGAGCCGCCCGGCTCGCGGCTCCGCGTCGCGCTCACCGGCGTGACCGCGGCCGAGTACTTCCGCGACGAGGAAGGCCAGGACGTGCTGCTGTTCATCGACAACATCTTCCGCTTCACCCAGGCCGGCTCGGAGGTCTCCGCGCTGCTCGGGCGCATGCCATCCGCGGTCGGCTACCAGCCGACGCTCGGCACCGAGATGGGGGCGTTGCAGGAGCGGATCACGTCGACCAAGAAGGGCTCGATCACGTCGGTGCAAGCCATCTACGTGCCCGCCGACGACATCACCGATCCCGCGCCCGCCACCGCGTTCGCGCATCTCGACGCCACCACCGTGCTGTCGCGGCAGCTCACCGAGCTGGGCATCTATCCCGCGGTGGATCCGCTCTCGTCCACCTCGCGGATCCTCGATCCGATCATCCTGGGCCAGGAGCACTACGGGACCGCCCGCGCGGTGCAGTCGATCCTGCAGCGCTACAAGGACCTCCAGGACATCATCGCCATCCTCGGGATGGAAGAGCTCTCCGACGAGGACAAGCTGATCGTGGCCCGCGCGCGCAAGCTGCAGCGCTTCCTCTCGCAGCCGTTCTTCGTGGCCGAGGTGTTCACCGGCCAGCCGGGCCGGTACGTCAAGCTGGCCGACACGATCAAGGGCTTCAAGGAGATCGTGGACGGCAAGCACGACGAGCTGCCCGAGCAGGCGTTTTACATGGTCGGCGGGATCGAGGAGGCGCAGGAGAAGGCGACCATGATGCGCGAGATGAGGTAGTGCTGCTGGAGCTCGCCACGCCCACGCGCCTGCTCGTCTCCGAGCAGGTGGACGAGGTGGTGGCCCCGGGCACCGAGGGGTACTTCGGCGTTCTGCCCGGCCACGCCGCGTTCCTGGCCACCCTGGGCAGTGGGGAGGTGATCTACCGGACCGGCCGCGAGGAGGAGCACGTCGCGGTGCACGGCGGGTTCGCCGAGGTCACGCCCGAGCGGGTCATCATCCTGGCCGAGCTGGCGGAGCGGCCCGCCGAGATCGACCGGGAGCGGGCCGAGCGCGCGCGCCAGCGTGCCGAGCAGCGGATGGCCGGCCGGCCCGCGGACGGCGACGCTGGCGAGGTCGACTTCGACGACGCGCTGGCCGCTTACCAGCGGGCCCTCACGCGCCTGCTGGTCGCCTCGATCGGCGGGCACTAGCCCGCCTGCCCTTCGCGCGGGGCAGGCGGGCCCGCGCGCTGCCCATCTCGCGGGGCGTTCCGCGCCCCGAACTGATCCCAAGCGGCTGATTCTTCGGGGCTTCTCGCGTGGCACGCCCCTCGCAGTCGAGAGGGGCATGATGACCATCCTGATCGCCGACGATGAGCCCGCCATCGTCGACCTGGTCCGCTTCACGCTCGAGGATCCTCACGTGCGCATCATCACGGCCGCCGACGGGGCGGCCGCGGTCGCGCTGGGTCGGCGCGAGCGCCCGGACGTGGCCCTGCTGGACGTGCAGATGCCGCGGCTCGGCGGGCTCGACGTCTGCCGGCGGCTCCGCCAGATCCCCGAGTGCGCCCATACGCGCATCGTCATGCTCACCGCCGCGGCGCAGGCGGCCGATCGCCGGCGCGGCCTTGCGGCGGGCGCCGATCACTACCTGACCAAGCCGTTCTCACCGCTGGCGCTGCTGACGCTCGTGCGCTCGCTGCTACCGGAGGCCTCGATATGGCCGGCCAGGTAGGCCTCTCTCAGGCGCTGTCCTACGCTCGAGATCTCAAGTCGCTCCACGAGGCCTCCCGGGCGCGGGAGCGCGCGCTCGAGCGCGCGCAAGGGCAGCTGCGCGTCGCCTATCAGCAGTCCCTGCAGTACGCGATCGACCTGCGCAAGACGCACCGACAGCTGCAGCAAGCCAGCTTCCAGAGCCTGCTCGGCCTGGTCAATGCGCTCGAGGCGAAGGATGCCTATACCCGCGGGCATTCCGAGCGTGTCGCGCGGCTCGCGCGACGGGTCGCGCTGGAGGCCGGCGTCGCGCCCGGAGCCGCCGAGACCATCGCCCGGGCCGCGCTC
>JBBDXN010000078.1:0-27352 GCA_040902305.1 Candidatus Rokuibacteriota bacterium
CCGGTCAACTTTCGGCTGCTGGCGATGAACACGAACGCGCGCGGGTCGCGGATCCCCCAGCCGGTGGCGGGCGCCGGCGCTCCATCCGCGGGCTCGACCGCCACGCGGCTCCCCGCGCCCAGGTGCCCGAGCAGCACCAGGATGGCCGCGGCGGCCAGCAGTCCGATCACCGCGTACGCCTCCACCGCCCCGCGCCAGCCGAGCCAGGGCAGCGCGAGGGCCACCGACGCGGGCACCGCCACCTTGCCGAGATCGCCGGAGAAGTTGTAGGTGCCGAGCGCGGTGCGCCGCGGCCCGGTCTCGTAGGCCTTCGCGACCAGGGCGGACGACAGCGGGTGCTGGCAGCCGGAGCCGAGGCCGCCCACCACGAGACAGGCGAGCAGGGCGACGAAGCCGCCGGTCAGCCCGGCGATCAGGAAGCCGAGGGCGGTGACCGCGGTGCCCGCGGCGAGCAGCCGCGCCTCGCCGCGCCGCTCCGCGAGGATGCCCGCGGGCACCTGGAAGGCTGCCATGCCGCCGGTGTAGAGCGTCTTGAGCAGGCCGACCTGCGCGAAGCTCAGCCCGAACTCGGCGGCCCACACCGGCAGGAGCACGTAGAGGATGTCGGAGAAACCGTCGTGGATGAAGTGCGCGCCGCAGGCGACGGCGAGCACGGCGCGGGCGCGGCGGGTCATCGCCCGCGATTGTTTCACATCCGCGACGACGCGGGCAAATCCCGCGCGACGATCAGCGCGGGTGCCGGATCAGCATCCGGAACATCATCACGTGCGTGACCATCAGGGCCGGGACGATGGTTCATGAGGTCCTCCGACCGGGGCCGCGCCAGGCGCCCAGGTGGATCGCCGCGATGTTGATGAGCGCCAGGAGCACGAGCGCCGCCGCCATGGCCGCGAACAGTCCGGAGAGCCCGCCGTCCAGCCCGCGGGTGGCGAGCCAGCCGCCCGCGCCCGCGACTACGAGACGGGTGAATGCGGCGCAGAGAGGCCAGAGGAGCCGGCCGGCGCCCTGCGAGGCGAAGTAGAGCGCGAGCCCCGCGCCGAAGAAGGCGTAGAACGGCCCCACGATCGTGAGGTAGCGGGTCCCGGCGGCCAGCACCGCCGGGTCGGTCGTGAAGAGCCCGAGCCAGGCCAGCGGGAAAATCGCGGCCAGGATGCCGATCACCCCGGTGATACCCGCCGCCATCGCCGCGCCGACCCAGGCGACGCGCACCGCGCGCGCGTGGTCGCCCGCCCCCGCGCTGGTGCCGACCATCGTGACGAGCCCCGCCCCCAGGCCGAAGACGATCGGGATCTGGAGATATTCGAGCCGGGCGCCGAGACCGTAGCCGGCCAGCGCGCTCGCGCCGAACGGCCCGACCAGCGCGGTGAGGACCACGACGGTGAGATTCGTGAGCAGGGTGTTGAGCGCACCGGGGGCGCCCACCCGCAGGATCTCCCGGAAGAGCCCGCGCCGAAGACCCCGGCCGCCCAGCGTCGGCCGCGTCAGGCTCCGGGGTGAGTAGAGGAACGCGAGCAGCGCGAGGCTCCCGAGCCCGAAGGAGAGCACGCTGGCGCTGGCCGCGCCCGCGATGCCGAGGCGGGGCAGTGGGCCCCAGCCGAGGATCAGGGCAGGCGAGAGCGCCAGATAGAGCAGTCCGCTCGCGACCATGACGGAGGCCGGCACCGACATGTTGCCGCTGCCGCGGATCACGCTGCTCAGGATGTTGAAGAGCCAGTAGCTCACGGCGCCGCCGAACAGCACGCGAGAGTAGGCCACCGCCGCCGCCAGGACCTGGTCCGTCCCGCCCATGGACCGATAGAGCGCGGGGCCGGCGACCTCGAACGTCAGCGTGAACAGGCCGCCCATGACCAGCGCGATCACGATCGCGTGGATCGCGAGCGCGTCGGCGTCGGCGCGGCGCCCCGCGCCGAGGGCGCGCGCTACCGCCGAGGCCACCCCGCCGCCCATGCCGCCCGCCGACATGGTCTGCATCAGCATGACCAGCGGGAACACCAGCGACACCCCGGCCAGCGCGGTCGAGCCCAGCCAGCCGACGAAGACCGCGTCGAGCGTGCTCACCGCCGCCTGCATGACCATGACCAGCACATTGGGCGCGGCCAGCCGGAGCAGGGTTTCCGCCACCGGGCCCTCGAGCAGCAGCCGGGTGCGGGGAGACAGCGCGACGGCGTGGCTCACTAGCGGGGTCGTCATCGGGCTCCTCGTTGCTCGGAGATCAGTCACTTGTAAAATAATAGTCACTTGCGATTTTGTCAAGAGGGCTCGTATACTCGGGCCATGCCGAAGCAATACAAGCAGTCCTGCCCGGTGGCCAAGACGCTCGAGGTCATCGGCGACCGCTGGACCCTCCTGGTGGTGCGCGACCTGCTGCGCTCCACCCAGCGCTTCCAGGATCTCCTCGGCACCCTGCCCGGCATCGCCCCCAACATCCTGTCCGCGCGGCTCAAGCTGATGGAGGAGCACGGGCTGATAAAGCGGCAGTTCTACTCGGATCACCCGCCGCGGGCGGAGTACGCGCTCACCGACCGGGGCCGGGAGCTGGGGATGGTGGTGGGGGCGCTCGCCGCGTGGGGAGGCCGCCACGTGCACAAGCAGAGCAAGCTGGTACACGCCGGGTGCGGCCACCCGGTATCGGTCGGCTACTACTGCCCGGACTGCAAGGAAGGGGTCCGCGGGGCGGACGTCACCGTCACGCGGGTCCGAGCTCGTCGAGGAAGTCCACCACCGCGCGGTTGAAGTTCTCGGGCTGGTCGCGGTTGCCGAAGTGGCCGGCCGGGGAGAGCAGCACGAAGCGCGACGGCTTGACCTTCTTTTCCATCACCCGCATCGGCTGGAGCGACGGATCCTCGTCGCCGCAGATCAGCAGCGTGGGCACGCTGATCTCGGGTAGCCGCTCGGTGATGTAGTCCATCTGCAGCAGCGCGCGCAGGGCGTTCGCGTAGCCGATCGGCGTCAGGTTCCGGTAGTAGTCGAAGATCTCCTGGCGCGCGCCCGGGTCCAGCTTGAGCCGGCCCGCCACGTTCGGGTTCGAGGCGATGGCGAACTCGGCCATCGCGTCCATCCCCCCCTTGAGCGTCACCTCGATCGACCGCGCCCGCATCACCAGGTTCTCCACCGAGAGCGGCAGCCCCACCGCGGAGGAGGAGTCCACCACGATGAGGGCCCGCACCCGCTCGGGGTGCGCCAGGGTGAAGCGGGTCGCGATGCCCCCGCCCAGCGAGAGGCCGCCGACCACCGCGTGGACCAGGCCCAGGTGGCTCATCAGGTCGCGCAGGTCGAGCACCCAGTGGCCGAAGGTGACCTTGGTGGGATCGGTCGGGCTCTCGGAGCGGGCGTGGCCCCGGGGCTCCCACAGGATCAGCCGGTGCTGGGCCGAGAGGGCGTGGATATTGGGCTGCCACATCCCCGCGTTGCCGCCGATGCCGTAGGCCAGGAGCAGCGGGTCCCCGGTGCCGTGAGACTCGTAGTAGATGCGAACGCCGTCGGTGGTCGTGAAGTGCGCCACGTGCCCCCTCCCCGGTGATGGTGAAGGTCGGTCGGTCCCAGAGTATCCGCCAAGACGGCGACTCCGTCCACATGCCTCCCGGGGTTGGACCAAGGTCCAATAGGAGGGCCGCCCGAACTACCGCAGCCAGTTCAACTCGATCATCCGGACGTCGTCGTTTACCGAGCTCATGACGAGGTTGCGGAACGAGGAGATCGAGGCGCACGTGGTTCCGCGGATCGGGCGCGGAGGGTCCTAGCCGCCGAGCCGGCTCGCCCCCGGCGTGGTAGAGTCTCGCGAGGGCTCCATGGAACGGTCCTTCGCGGAAGAGGTCAAGCAGCTCGCGCTGGGCGACGGGCAGGTGCTCCGGGGCGAGGGCATCCTCGCCATCACCAAGGCCCTGCTCCAGTCCGGCGTCTCCTACGTGGGCGGCTATCCCGGCGCCCCGGTCTCGCACCTCCTCGACGTCCTGGCCGACGCCAACGACTCGCTGCTCAAGCCCATGGGCGTCTATCTGGACGCCTCCGCCAACGAGGCGGCGGCCGCCGCGCTGCTCGGCGCGTCCATCAACTATCCGATGCGCGGCGCGGTGACCTGGAAGTCCATCGTGGGCACCAACGTGGCCGCCGACGCGCTCTCGAACCTGGCCTCGGCGGGTGTCATCGGCGGGGCCCTGATCGTGGTGGGCGAGGACTACGGCGCCGGCGCCAGTGTCATCCAGGAGCGTACGCACTCCTTCGCGCTCAAGTCGTCGCTGGTGCTCATCGACCCGCGCCCGACGCTCCAGAACCTCGCGCGCATGGTGGAGGAGGGGTTCGGCGTGTCCGAGGCCTCCAATCTTCCAACGGTTATTAGTCTACGGATCCGGGCCGCGCACATGCGCGGGAGCCTGGTCTGCCGCGACAATGTCCGTCCGGCCGTCGGGATGCACACGCGGCTCGAGCGTCACTCGTTCGACTACGGCCGCCTGAGCCATCCGCCGTCCACCTATGCGCAGGAGGCGCAGAAGTTCGAGCGGCGGCTCCCCGCCGCGCAGCGCTACATCATCGAGCGCGGGCTCAACGAGGTGATTCCCGGCGACGAGAAGGAGCTCGGCATCATCCTCCAGGGCGGGCTCACCCCGACCGCCCTGCGGGCTCTCGAGCTCCTGGGGATGGCCGACCCGTTCGGCAAGACCCGCATCCCGCTGCTCGTGCTGAACGTCATCCACCCGCTCGTCCCCGAGCAGCTTCTCTCCTTCCTCGAGGGCAAGCAGCGGGTGCTGGTGCTGGAAGAGGGCATGCCGAGCTTCATCGAGCAGGAGCTGAAGGCGCTGGCCTACGAGCACGGGCTCACCACCCGCATCCACGGCAAGGACGTGGTGGCCGCGCACGGCGAGTACGTGCCCGAGGTGGTGCTGGCCGCCCTCGCGCGCTTCCTGGGCGGCGACGCGGCGCGGCGGCGGCAGGCCCTCACCGAGCACGTCGGGCAGGGGCGCGCGCTGCTCCAGGCGCCGCTCCCGAAGCGGCCGCCCGCGTTCTGCACGGGCTGCCCGGAGCGGCCGGTGTTCAGCGCGCTCAAGATCGCCCAGCGCGAGCTCGGGGAGACCCACGTGGCCGCCGACATCGGCTGCCACGCCTTCGCCACCCTGCCGCCGTTCAACCAGGGCAATACCATCCTGGGCTACGGCATGAGCGTGGCCTCCGCGAGCGCGGTGGCCCCCAATTTCGGCAAGCGCGTCATCTCGATCCTGGGCGACGGCGGCTTCTGGCACTCCGGGCTCACCGCCGGGGTGGCCAACGCGGTCTTCAACAAGCAGGACTCGATCGTGGTGTTGCTGGAGAACTTCTACACCTCGGCCACCGGCCAGCAGGCCAATCCCTCCTCCGGCAAGAACCCGCGCGGCGAGACGGTGAAGATGTCCATCGCGGAGACCATCCGGAGCCTCGGGGTGTCCTGGATCAAGACCGTGAATCCGTACCGGGTCGGCGACACCCTGAAGGTGATCAAGGAGGCGATGACCACCGCGGCGGGCGGGCTCAAGGTCATCATCGCGCGCGGGGAGTGCCAGCTCGAGCGCCAGCGGCGCGTGAGGCCGGAGACGGCGGCGCGGCTTCGAGCCGGGGCGCGGGTCGAGGTGCCACGCTTCGGGGTGGACCCCGACGTGTGCACCGGCGACAAGTCGTGCATGCGGTTCAACGGCTGCCCGTCCCTTACCTTGAAGGACAATCCGGACCCGCTGCGCGACGATCCGGTGGCCCACGTGGACGCGACCTGCGTCGGGTGCGGGCTCTGCGGCGAGGTGGCCCACGCCGCGGTGCTGTGCCCGTCGTTCTACGAGACGCGCGTGGTGCACAACCCGGGCGTCGGCTCGCGCGCGCTCGATGGGCTGCGGCGCCGGGTCATCGGGTGGCTCCAGCCGGCGTGATGGCGGCGCGCCGCCCCGTCTCGATCCTGATCGCCGCGCTCGGCGGCCAGGGTGGCGGCGTGCTCACCGAGTGGCTCGTGGGCGCGGCCGGCCACGCGGGCTACCCGGCCCAGGCCACCTCGATCCCGGGCGTGGCTCAGCGCACCGGTGCCACCACCTACTACGTCGAGGTGTTTCCCGAGCGGTTGGAGGCGGGCGGCGCCGAGCCGATCTTCTCGCTCTACCCGACGCCGGGCGACGTGGACGTGATCATCGCCTCGGAGCTGCTCGAGGCCGGCCGCACCATCGAGATGGACTACGCCTCGCCCGGCCGCACCACGCTGGTCGCGAGCACGCACCGGCTCTTCTCGATCGCGGAGAAGTCGGTGCCGGGCGACGGGATCTACCCGCGCGAAGGCCTGGAGGCCGCGGCCCGCAAGCTCAGCCGCCGCTTCGTGGGCTTCGACGCCCTGGCGGTGGCGCGCCGGCACCAGACCGAGGTCAACGCCCTGCTGCTGGGCGCCCTGTCGGCCACCGGCGTGCTGCCGATGACCGCGGCCGATTTCGAGGCCGCCATCCGTGAAGGGGGCGTCGCGGTCGAGAGAAACATCCGCGGCCTCAAGGCGGGCCAGGAGCTGGTCGCGAGCGGCCCGGCGGGGACGGAACCGCCCCCGGCCGAGCGGCCCTGGGCGGTGGTGAAGGCCGAGCGGGCGGCCGCGCTCGGTCCGCGGGGCGCCGCGTTCGTGGCGCTGGCGGCACGAGCCGAGGCCGAGTTCCCGGCCGCGCTCCATCCGACGCTGGGCGAAGCGGTCGCGCGCCTGATCGACTATCAGGACGCCGGCTACGCTGAGCTATTCCTCGACCGCGTCCACCGGGTCCGGGCGTTCGACCCGGGTGCGCGGCTGACGCGCGTTTTCTCCCGACGGCTCGCGGTGTGGATGACCTACGAGGACGCCATCCGCGTGGCCGACCTCAAGACGCGCCGCGGCCGCTTCGAGCGCATCCGTCGCGAGAACGCGGCGCCCGAGGGCTCCGTCGTCGTGGTCACCGACTACCTCAAGCCCGATCTCGACGAGCTCTACGGGATTCTGCCCGCCGCGATCGGAGGGCCCATCGCGCGCTGGGCGGAGCGGCGGTGGCCCGACGGTCGTCCGGCGATCGGCCAGCACGTCAAGACCACCTCGGTGCTGGGCTTCCTGCGCGTCTGGCTGCTCGCGCGGCTGCGCGGCCTGCGCCCGTCGTCACTGCGGCGCCAGCGCGAGTTCGCCCTCATGACCCGGTGGGAGGACACGGTGCTGGCCGCCGCCGCGCTCGACCTAGCCCTGGCCGTCGAGGTTGCGGAGCTGGCCAATGTCGTGAAGGGTTACGGCGAGGTGCGACGGCGCCTCTCCGGCGCCCTCGCGCGCTTCCTCGACGAGACGGTGCGCCCCGCGATCGAGGCCGACCGCCGCGCCGCCCACGGCTTCGCCCGCGCGACCGACCTCGTCCGCGCCGGCCGCGAGTTTCTCCTCGCCGACGAGCCCGCCACCACGAAGAACCCTCTCCCCTCAGGGGAGAGGGCAGGGTGAGGGGTGGTTCACGCTACGACCATCTTTGGTTGTACCGATCGCAGATCCGTCTCAAGAAACTGTCGTAGTGGATCGGATCTCCTACCTGAGGTGCAGGTTGTCCAGTAACCAGGTTGGTTTGCGCATTGTCGATATTGTCGTGGTCAACGAGGATTGCTCCGTTCGCCTCGAGACCAGATACATCGCCTCCAGCCGATCGTAGTGGCAGCGCGCGCAGTAGCCCCATGGTTGCGGTGACCAGCTCTCTGACGTTGCGGTGAACACTCGCTTCCGGTCTGAGAGGGGATTTAAAGCGCTTCGCAATATTCACTACCGTTAGAGCGGCAGCGATCGTGTCTGAATCGTATCGGTGCACAAACTGGTGGAAAGAATCTAGATCTCGTTGACGGTTGCGTCTGGCCTTCCCGTGCTCCGTCATGACGGTCTTGGCTTCAATCGCTATCCGGATCGTCGCCGGGGGTGCTTGGACGATTCGGGTGTCAGGCGGGACGGCCACGACGGCGGGAGGACCGAGAATCAAGTCAATATTCCACTCGCTACCCGCAACAATTATCTTGCGATTGATGTCGTGGACTAGCTTGCCTTGGCGGGCGTGTTCAGCGATTCGCGGACAGGAGTCAAGAAGATCTTCTAAGACAACCGCACAAAGAAACTTCCCGTGCTCGTTCGATCTGGGGTGATATCCCCGTTCTTGCAGGTGCCTAACGAGATGCTCTGGTCCGGAGCTCAACTGACCGCTCAGTAAATTCCACCTGTGCGTCGATGGAAGTCTGCCGGAAGCGATCCTTGCCTAGCTGGAGGTAGGCAGGTTCGATTTCGTAGCCGATGCTAGAGCGGTGGGCATCGATCGCCGCTGCGGTTGTGGTTCCCGTCCCCCAGAATGGATCGAGAACGGTGTCTCCGACGAACGAAAACATGTTGATCAACCGGAAGGCCAAGTCCTTGGGGTAGGGGGCTGGATGGCCGAGTAGTCGTACCTGGCCAGGCACGTCACTCCAGACCTGGCGGAACCATCGGTCGTGATCGGGTCTGTCAATAACACTGAGCGCGCGCTGTTCGGGAGTCGGATTGCGATAGGCCCCTGGTTTCCGGAACATCAGAATGTACTCAACGTCGTTCTTGATCACCGCGTTGGGTTCATAGGGTTTCCCAAGGAAGCCCGCGCCGTTGCCTTCGACCTCCGTCCTGGCATTCGCGATCTTGTGCCAGAAGATGGGACTCAGGTAGTCAAAGCCAATCTCGGTGCAAGAACGTGCGATGTCAGCATGGAGAGGTACGACGCTGTGCCGACCGGCTTTCTTTCTGGAGAGGCAGACGTCACCAACGACTACGCAGAGCCTCCCGCCCGGGACAAGGAGCTGAAACGTCCGCCTCCAAACTGACGTCAGCTCCTCGGCGAATCTGCGATAGTCGCCGAGGTTGCCAAGCTGTACATCTTCCTGGAATGGGTACTGCTTCAGGTTCCAATAGGGAGGCGACGTAACGACCAGATGCACCACCGGAGAGGAACCGAGGTGCGTCATCTCACGTGCATCACCAAGATAGATACGGTGCACCGTGCGGAGTATCGCCGGGTTCTTGGCCCATGCGCGTCTCTTTGCGAGGAACTTGGCTTCGATGCTGATCTCTTTGCTTCCTGCCTTCACCTGAGCCTCCATGCGTACCCGATCCACCAATCTTGTCCGATGCGTGGTCACACCCTCTGGATGCCGGCTGTCTGCGGAAGACGATAGCATACAGGTGTTGAGGTATGTCAATCCAATATTCTGTGGTATCTGATCAAGGACACCCCCTCTGTAGTGGATCCTGGCTGAGGACAACATCAGCCGCCCGTGTTAGAGTCCGGCAGCATGCTCACCCATGTCCTCCTGACCCGCGACGGCCCCATCGCCACCGTCACCCTCAACCGCCCCGATCGCCGTAACTCGCTGAGCGACGAGATGCTCACCGAGCTGGGCGCGGCCTTCGCCGAGCTGCGCGACGACGCGTCGACTCGCGTCGTCATCGTGACCGGGGCGCCGCCGGTCTTCTCCGCCGGAGCCGACGCCGGGCACGCGAAGGCCGCGACCCCGGAGGAGCGCCGGCGGCTCTTCCTCTCCCGCAAGTCGCAGTTCCGCCGCCTCTTCGAGCGGTCGAATACCCTGCTCGAGAACCTCGAGCAGGCCACAATCGCCGCGGTGAACGGCCACGCGGTGGGCGGCGGCTGGGGGCTCGCGCTCGCGTGCGACTTCCGCATCGCGGCCGCGGAGGCCCAGTTCTGGATCCCGGAGGTGGACCTGGGCGTGCCGCTCGGGGTGGGGACGACGACCCGCTTCGTGCGAATGGTCGGCCCGGCGCGCGCCAAGGAGATCATCATGGGCTGCGCCCGCTACTCGGCGGCCGACGCCCAGGCCTGGGGCCTCGTGAACCGGGTGGTGCCCGGGGCCGAGCTGGCCCAGGCCGCGCGCGACTACGCGCAGCAGCTGGCGAGGAAGCCGGTCCGGCCGCTCGCCGAGGTCAAGGCCCGCATCAACGCGATCGCGCGCGCCGGCATCCCCGAGGTCAACGCGATGACCGAGGGGTTCCTCGACCGCGAGTGAGCGCGGCGGCCCAGCGGGCCGACCAGGCGACCAGCGGCCGGTGGTGGCGCTGGCCGGCTTCTACCACCTGATCTCGTTCGTCACCACCGCGCTCAGGATTCCCCTCGATTCTTGCGGGGCTCGTTTTCCGCGAACGATCGGGCCGGACGGAGCCGGTGATGGATGTTCTCGCCCCGCGTCTCCTTCTGGAGGAAGCTGATCGCGGCGCCGAGCAGCACGAAGAGCGCACAGAGTGCGAAGGCGCCGCGGTAGGACGCCACCGGGTACACGCGGGCGCCCTCGGTCATCCCGCCCGTCCAGCCCGCGTCGAGCACGGCACCCACCGGCCCCTGGGTGAGCGCGGCGCCCACGAAGCCGCCCAGGTTGGTCACCGCCACCGCGCTGCCCGCGAGCCCGGGCGGGTTCACCTCGGCCCCCAGCGGCCAGGTGAGCACGAAGGCGCCGCCCACGATCCCGAGGAGCACGAAGAGGAGGCAGACGCCGGACAGTGGCAGGGTGCCGAGCGTCAGCAGGAACGCGAGCCAGACCAGGAACTGGCCGGTGGCCAGGACGGTGTAGGGGAGCTTCCGGCGGTGCAGGACCCGGTCGGACAGGTAGCCGGTGAGCGGAGCCGAGACGAGCAGGGCCACCGAGGGCAGCGAGGCGTAGAGGGCGGCCTTCGTGATGGCGAGGCCGTAGACGTCACGGAGGAACGGCACGCTCCAGAGGAAGAAGTTGCCCATCGCGGCATAGAGGAAGAAGAAGCAGAGGAACGGCGGCCAGGTGTACGGGTTGCGCAGCACCTGGACCGTTCCGGCCAGCGCCGCCCGGAACGGCGCCGCGCGGGCCGAATCGTCGCGCGCGCGCGCGGGCCGGTCCCGGACGGCGGCCGCGCAGAGCATCGCGCCCGCCATCGTGACCGCGCCGATGATGACGAGCGCGCCGCGCCAGGAGACGCTCGCGGCCAGCGCGGCGAGGGGCGCGCTGCCCACGAGCGCGCCGAGCACGCCCACCGTCGCGGTCAGCGCGGACATCATCCCGAACTGGGAGGGCGGGAACCAGTTCGCCGCGATCTTCAGCGCGCCCGTGAAGGTCACCGCCGCGCCCAGGCCGACCAGCAGGCGGCCGGCGAAGAGGACGGCGGGACTGGGGGCGAGCCCCATGGCCAGCGAGCCCAGGCCCATGACCGCCCCACCGCCCGCGATCACCCACCGCGGGCCGACGCTGTCGATCAGGACCCCGCCCGGCACCATGAAGCCCGCGTAGGAGTAGAAGTACATCGCGGAGAGCAGACCCACCACCGTGCCGGTGAGGCTGAATGCCTGCATGAGCTCCTTGGCGATCACGCCGGGCGCCGCACGGTGCAGGAAGGCGATGAGGAAGATCAGCGCCGGGATGCCCCACATCAGCCACCGCTGGCCCGCCGCGACGGCGGGGCTGGCGCCGACCCCGCTCAACGGGTCCAGAAGCCGGCGGGGTCGCACTCGCGGACGATCGCGAGCTCCTCGGCGGTCGGAGTGGGCGTGGGCGCGACGTCGGGCGTGGTCGCGAGGGTGAAGCCGGTGGCGGCCCGCACGCTCTCCACGCTCTGCCCCGGGTGATACGAGGCGAGGCGCATCTCGCATGTGTCGGGGTCGAAGCGGAAGACACCCAGCGTGGTGACCACCGCGGCGGGCCCGCCGCCGGTGAGTCCGACCCGCCCGCGCCAGCCCGGGCCGTCGCCGAAGCCGGGCGAGGTGATGTAGTCCACGCGCTCGCGGAATCGGTGCTTCTCCTGCGGCATGATCACCACGAAGCGCCGGGCCAGGCTCGCGATGTCGCCGCCGCCGCCGCTGCCGGGAAGCCGCACCTTCGGTCGGTGCCAGTCCCCGATATAGGAGGTGTTCAGGTTCCCGAATCGGTCGATCTCGGCGCCCCCGATGAAGCCCAGATCCACGAGGCCCTGCTGGAGGAATGCCATGATCTCGATCGTGCCCGTGCACCAGAGGGCGCCCGGGATGTTCGGCGTGTCGCTCATGGTCATCAGCGTCTCCGGCGCCGGCTGATCGCGCACGATACCGTTCTCGAAGAGCCCGGTGGCCCCGGGCGCGTGCGTGCGCTTGGCGAAGGCGAACGCGATCAGCGGCAGGCGCATGCCGACGAAGACCACGTCCTCGTCGCGAATCTCGCGCGAAGCCGCGATGACCATGAGCTCGCGTTCCGTGAAGTCTGCCGGACGCTTCTTTTTCATAGCGGTTGAATGTGCGTGACTTCGGTTTGGCGGTTTGGCCTCTTCGCGCCTTTGGCGCTCATCGGGGCGTCCTGGCAACCCTGCGCCCCGGTAGTCCCGCGGCCTGGATCCCGTGCCCCGGCAGACCGCGCGCCCCGGCAGACTCGCGCCCCGGCAGTTCCGCGCCCCGGCAGACCCGCGCTCTGACGATCCTGCGCTCCATCAACCGTTTGCGTGCGCTTCACCGGAGGTCGAAGGGCTGGGCCGCGTTCTTGACGAAGGGGTGGCGGCGGAGGGCTTCCGGGTTGAGATCGACGCCGAGGCCGGGGCCCTTCGGCACCTCCATCCAGCCGTCGCGGGCCTGGATCGGGCGGGCGAGGAAGGGCGTCTCCTGGTCTCCGGTCGGGAACTCCACCGGCAGAGGTCCACCGAACGTGGCGGCCACGTGCAGGGTCGCGGCCAGCCCCGGCCCGAAGTAGAACGAGTGCGGGGCGATCGGCAGGTTCGCGGCCTGGGCCAGCGCGGCGATCTTCTTGAACTCCGAGATGCCGCCGACCTTGGTGATGCTCGGCTGCAGCACGTCGCCCGCCCGCTGGCGGACGATCTCGTTGAACCCGTAGAGCGTGGACTCGTTCTCGCCCAGCGCGATCGGCGTCTCGGTGGCCGCGGCGACGCGCGCGAGCCCCGCATAGTCCTCCGGCGGCCACACCGGCTCTTCCAGCCAGAAGAGGCGGTAGGGCTCGAGGGCCCGCGCCATCGCGATGGCCTCGAAGGGCGTCCACGGGCAGTTGGTGTCGAGCATCAGCTCCACGTCGGGGCCCACCGCCTCGCGCGCCGCGCGCACCGAGGCCACGTCGGTCTGGTGGAGCTTGAGCATGCGGAAGCCCTGGGCCACGAAGTGCCGGCAGGCGGCGGCCACCGCCTCCGGCGTCTCGTAGCGCAGGAGGCTCGCGTAGGCCGGCAACCGCGGCCGCCGGGCGCCGCCCAGCAGCTCGTACACCGGCGCGTTGCGCACCTTGCCGAGCAGGTCCCACAGCGCGATCTCGATGCCGCTGATCGCGAACATGCCGAGCCCGCGGCGGCCGTAGATCATGGTGCCCCGATGCATGACGTCCACCACCGCCTCGATCGCGAGCGGGTCGTGGCCGACGACGAGCGGGGCCAGGCTCTCCTCGATGACGCTGCAGACCGCGAGCGGCGCCCCGTAGGCGAAGGCCTCGCCGAGCCCGGTGACGCCCTCGTCGGTGTGCACGAGCACGTAGATCTGCTTGCGGGTGCCCCCGGTCCACGGCGACGGCGGGGTCATCGGCTTGAGGGGAATGGCGAGCGGCACGGCCTCGATGGCGGTGATCTTCATGGCGATCAGGCTCCGTAGTCGAGCGGCTCGGACGGCAAGGGATGCTTGACCCGCACCGCCTCGATGACGCGCGGGTCGAGCCGGGAGAGGAAGTCCTTCCAGTCGGACACGCCGTGGACCCAGTGGGCGAGCCAGCGCTCGAAGCCCTCGACGGTCCGGCTCTCCTCGTGGAAGCGGTGGTAGAAGTCGTGATGCCGCCCGTAGCAGCCCTGCACGGGCGAGGGGAAGGCGCCGAAGGGCTCGTGGACCACCGCGGCCACCTTGAGCGCGGGCGTGAGCACGAGCCCCGGATCGCTCAGGATGCGCGCGCGCGGCCGGATCTCCTCGGCCACCAGGATCACGCGCTTCGCCGCGAAGGCAGCCTGGCGCGTCACCCCGAGCGTGCCCCAGACGTGCGCGTGGCCCTCCGCGTCGGCGCGCTGCACGTGCAGGATGGCCACGTCCGGGGTGATGGCGGGCACGAGCAGGAGCGGCGCTCCCGACCACGGATCGGGGGCGGCTTTGAACGTCTGGTTGGAGCGCGGCAGATCCGTGCCGAGCAGCGAGCGCGTGGGCAGGTAGGGCACGCCGAGGGCGGCGGCCTGGAGCGCGAAGGCGATCGTCAGGTTGGAGTGATCCTCCACCGCGAGGGGACCCGGCACCTGCTTCTCGACCGCGCGCCGGTAGTTGTGGCCGAGGCCGGCGCTCACGTTGCCGACCCAGGCCGCGATCACGCGGCGCACGCAGCCCGCGCCGATGAGCTGGTCGAAGAGGATGTCGGAGATGGGACCGATGAGGGTGAGATCGCGCCGGCGCTGCCGGATCAGCTCGTGGCCCGCCGCGAACGGGATGAGCGCCTCCAGCGCGGTACCCATGCAGATCGAGGCGCCGTCCGGCACGAAGCGGGCGACGGCGTCCCGCATGGACATGAGCTTGGGCCGGGGCACCCGGGTATCTTACTCCACGCCGGGCGGCTGCTCATCGCGCGCCGCTCGTCTGCCGGAACGCCCGCGCGAGCCGGCGCACGCCTTCGACGATCTCCGACGGGGACGCGTAGCTGTACGCGAGACGCACGTAGTTGCGCGGCCCCGGCGTCGCGTTGAACTGGCTCGCGGGCAGGATCTGCACGCCCAGTGCCTCGGCCTGCGTCGCGAGCGTGTCGCTGTCGACGCCGTCCGGCAGGCGCAGCCAGAGGTAGTAGCCGCCTTGCGGCAGGTCGAAGCTCGCCTGCGGGAGATGCTCGCGCACCGCCTGCGCCATCACGTCGCGGTGCGCGCGATAGGTTGTCACGCGCTCGCGTATGTCGGCCTCGAACCGTCCCGCGCGCCAGTACTCGATCAGGATCCGCTGGGTGAACGGGCTCGTCCCGCCGTCCGCCTTCATCGCGGCCATGCGTCCGACGATCTCACGGTTCGCGGCCACCCAGCCGAGACGGAGTCCGGGCGCGACCAACTTCGCGAACGTGCCGAGCCCGATCACGCAGCCGGCTGGATCCAGCGCCTGGATCGGAGGCACCGGCTCGCCCGCAAAGCGAATGCGGCGGTACGGGTCGTCTTCGAGGATCAGCATGCGGTGGCGTTGCGCGAGCTCGACGAGCGCGGCGCGCCGGCGATGGCTCAGGGTCACGCCGGTCGGATTGTGGAACTCGGGGACGTCGTACACGAACTTCGGTGTCGACTGGCCGCCATGCTCGCGCTCCTGGAGCGTTGCCGCAAGCTCGTCGACGATCATTCCATCGGCGTCCATGCCGACTTCCACGAAGGCGGCTTCCCAGCCGCGAAACACGCTGAGGGCGGACTGGTACGTCGGGCGGGTGACGACGATGGCGTCGCCCGGTTCGAGGAAGAGCTTGCAGGCGAGCTCGATGCCCTGCTTGGCGCCGTTGCAGACGAGGATGCTGTCCGCGTCCACCCGGATCCCCTCGCCGTCGAGATGCTGCGCGATCCATTCGCGTAGTTCTGGTAGCCCAGGGCGCGGGGCGTATTGGAGGGTCTCCGTACGGTACTTGAAGGCCGCGCGTTGCGCGAATTGCGACAGGTCGGGCAGCCCCTCTGGATACGCGTCGCCCGAGCCGAGCATGATGACGCCCGGTCCGGCGTGAGCGGACCCGCCCGCCGCGAAGCGGGCCGCGCGCGCCGCGTAGCGTAAGCCCGGAGTTCCGTCGATCGCCTTTTCCATCGCGTGTCTTCTCCTCAGTTGCCGAGAGTGCGAGTGCGTGAGCTACCGGGTCTTGAGCGGAGCGCTCTCTCCTTCCGGCAGCGGGTACCGATCGACGTTCAGGACCATGGAGACGATCGAGTAGTAGCCGCTGGCCGCGATCAGATCGATGACGCCCTGCTCGCCGAAGCGATCGACCGCCGCCTTGAAGGTGCCATCGGCGACCGCCTTGTCCCGGAACAACTCGGTGCAGAAATCGTGGACGATGCGCTCGTCGTCGCTCATGGCCGGGGGCCGGCGCCCCTCGGCGATCGCGTCGATGATCGCGTCGGCGAGACCGGCCGTTCGCGCGAGACGGCTGTGAGCCCAGAACTCGTACTGGGCGCCCCAGAAGCGGCCGGTGATCAGGATCGCCATCTCGTTGAGCGCGGCCGGGATCGTGCTCTGGAAGCGGATGTACTCTCCGACCTTCTGTACCCGGTCGGCCACGTCCGGGCTGCGCAGAAGCGCGTTGAAGGGCCCGCGGGCGCCCTTGCGGGGACCCGAGACGATACCCTGGTAGCTCTCGCGCTGGCGCGGGGTCATGGTGGCTTCGGTGAGGAGCTTGAAGCGGGGGCCGTCGGCCGGATTCTGGGGGGCCGGGGTCTGGGAGCGGCTCATGTGGCGTCCTCCTCGTGGGTGAACGGCGCGCCCGCGGCATGACCGCGGGCACCCTAGGATAGCGCGGTCGCTCTCGCATCGGGGTCGGCTGATCTTGCCTTGCCGCCGCCGATCTCCCTATACTTCCGGCGGTGACCATGAACGCGAGAGGGCGCGGAGCCCGCGCTCCGGATCGCACCGACGAGACCGAGACGGTACGCGCGCTGATCGACGCCTTCCGCCCGCCCGGGTGCCCGGTCAGTGTCGATGCCGCCACGCGCCGCGCGCTCGACTTTCTGGCCGGCTTCCGGGCCAGCGGGTCACCGCGGGTCAACACGCTCGACACCAGCCTCGCGGTCCTCGGGCTCGTGGTCGCGGGCACGGGCGGAAACCGGGACCGGGTCAGGCGACGGCTCACCGCAGTGGAGTCGAGCCTGCCGCTGCTCCGCGACCTCGCGCGGTTCGCGCAGCGTCTGGCCACGGTGGTCATCTACGCCACCCTCGATGACTCCGGCCGGCCGTCGGCGGCCCAGGCCCTGGGGTATGACATCTTCCAGGATCGGGCGCGGGGTGGCGCTCCCGCGGTGCCGCCCGAGCCGCGGCTGCCGCTGGACGTGATCGTGGGCCCATCCGATCCTGTCCCTGACGACATCTACGATGTCGTGGTCGTGGGGTCCGGGGCCGCGGGGTCCGTGCTGGCCGCTCGGCTCACCGGCCACGGACGCACCGTGGCCCTGGTGGAGGCAGGGGACTACGTCCCGGAACGGTACGATGCCGCCACCGCGGCTCGCCCCCGCCCCCACGACGAGCTGGACAATCTGCTCCGCTACTACAAGGATGCCGGGATGCAGCCGGCCGATGGCGACTCCCGCCTGTTCGTGCTGCAGGGCCAGTGCCTGGGGGGATCGAGCGTCATCAACAACGCGGTGTGCTTCCGCATGCCGGACCATGTCCGATCCGTCTGGGCCCGCGAGTTCGGAGCCGGCTGGGCCACCAGCCGCCGGCTGGACGACGCCTACGACCGCATCGCCGGCGAGCTCCGGATCGCGCCCGCGACCTCCGCCGTCCCCGACGGGTGGATCAATCCCTCTGCGCGTTTTCTTGCCAGCGGCGCGAAGGCGCTGGGATGGGAGCGTAGCCTGCAGCCCTGCGCGGTCAACGTCGAGGCGTGTCTCGGATGCGGCTACTGTAACCTCGCCTGCGCGTATCTGCGCAAGCGGACCGTCCTGCAAACGATGCTCCCCGCCGCGGCGGCGACCGGTCGTCTGCGGATCTTCGTCGGGCGGCGCGCGCGGGAGATCATCGTGCGCACGACGGCCTACCGGGCCGAGGGCGTGGTCGTGGAGCCCACCCGCGGCGGCGGGGATCGACGGGTCATCCGGGGCCGGCGGGTCGTGGTGGCCGCCGGCGCCGTGGGCAGCAGCGCGCTGCTCGGGCGGACGACGGCCCTGGCTCCGCTCGCGCTCCCCATCGGAGAGCGGTTCTCGTTCAACTTCGTCAGCCCGGTGCACGCCGAGTACGAGACGCCGGTGCGCGCGTTCGACGGGCTCCAGATGGGCCACTACTACGTCGAGGACCTGCCTCGAGACGGGTTCGTGATCGAGACGTGGTTCAGCCCGCCCGCCACGCAGTCGCTCGCCCTCCCGGGCTGGATGGATGACCTGCAGGCCAACATGGAGCGGTACGCTCACTACGCGTGCGCCTCGCCCCTGGTTGGATCCACCGCCGGCTCGAAGGTGGACACGCGGTTCACCCCGGAGCAGATCTGGATCCAGCTCGCCGGCGAGGACCTCGAGAAGCTGAAACGGGGCCTGCTGCGCACCTGCGAGCTGTTCTTCAACTCCACGCCCGCGCCCCGGCGTGTGCTCATCAACGCCCTGAAGAACTGGAGCCTCACGCCGGACACCTATCGGGACCGGATCACCGCCCTCGACTCCTTCGGCGAGATCCAGATCAGCACCGCCCACCCTCAGGGGGGCAACTGCTTGTCGGCCGACGGGCGCGGCGTCGTCCGCCCCGATTTCCGCGTTCACCACACCCGGGCCCTCTACGTGGTCGACGCCAGCGTCTTCCCCACCAGCGTGGCGGTGAACCCCCACTGGACGGTCATGGCGATGGCCGACCTCGCCGCCGGCCACATCGCCGGTGACTGAGGGGGTCGGCCAGGGTGTCAGCGTGACCGCGCCCGGACGAGACGACGCTTCACTGTCCCGCCGCCGGTTCCTGGCCCAGGGACTCGGCGGGATCACCGTGCTCGGCCTGGGGGGGTGGGCGGCGTCGCGGCCCCGTCGCCCTCGCCGCGGGATCCGGGTCGACGTGCTCAGTCGGGTCTTCAATGGTCAGGACCTCCAGCTCGCGAGCTTCCTGATCGGCGTGGTCGCGCCGGGTCGCCCCGACCATGCGGCCCTCATCCGCGCCGGCGCGAACGTCGCCCAGGCGCTGGCGTGGGCGCTGGCGCCTTCCGGTGCCACGGAGACGTGGCGGCTGGACGAGCTGGCGAGGCGGCGGGGCCCCGGCCTTGCGACGAGCGATGACCGCGAGATCCTTCGCGACCGCGAGGAGGCGGACCGGCGGTTCCTGGAAGCGCTCCGGGTCATGTTGCCGGGGACGGAGTTCTTCCGGCTCTACCTCGATGGCCTGTTGTCGGGAGCGCGGGCGACTCTCGGGCGGGTGGCGGCCGCGCGCCTGGCCCGGATGGCGGGCGTCAGTGTCCTCGGTCGGGACGAGGTGGACTTTCTGCTCGGCCCGGAGGGTCCCGAGCGCGCCCTGCTCTCGATCCGGCCGCTGCACGCCTTCCGTCGTTACACGTACTACCGGTACCTGAGCGTCCGGGAGCTTTTCGAGGCGACGGGCGGCGCGCCCGGCGGCGTCGACCTCCCCGGCGGTGTCGACCTCGTCGTCCCGACGGTGGCGGGGTTCGATGGCCGGTTGGGCTCCCGCGCCACGCCGACACCGCCGGGCGACCAGCTGCTCGCGATGGCGCGGTTGGTGACGTTGTGCGGTGGACGGCTGCATCCGCTCGTGCCCTTCGACCAGTGCCGGCAGACGGACGGGCGCGACTCGCTCGCCCTGGTCCAGGATGCGGTGGAGCGTCGTGGGTTCGTGGGCGTCACGCTATCCTCGCCATTGGGTCAAGGGAACGCCTCGGCGGACGGGAGCCTCCGTGCGCTCCTCGCCTGGTGCGCGCGGGAAGAGGTGGCGGTCGTGGCGGAGCCCGAGCCGGAGGCGTGGTCGCGGCTGCTCGCGTTCCATCCCGGGCTCCGCCTCGGGGTACGCCGCGGCGGCCTCGAGGGGTCGCCGCCGCGGGGCTCAGGGCTCATGTACGGCATCGACTGGATCCGGCGGTCGATCCAGGGCGAGGTGAGCGACCTGCTCCGGCGGGACGGCCCGGTGCTCGGTGACGATGCGGTAGCCTTCCTCGGTCTTCGAAAAGGCCGGCGGACCCGGGAGCGGCTGGAGCGCTTCTACGATCGTCATCGCATCACGGCACCGGCGTGGATGCTGGCCCTGGACGAGCCGGGGACCGGCCGCGGCATCCCCGGCCCGGAGCGGCCGACGGTTTGACGCTTGCCCGGCTCGGGTCCACACGCCCGGTGCTCTCACGGGGCTGCGTCCTCTGGGCGCTCGCGCTGCTGCTGGCGGTCCCGGGCATTGCGGTCGCCCGCTCGGCGAGCGGGCCCGTCACCGAGGCCTGGGCAACCGTCCAGGGCTTTCACGAGGATCTCACCCGCATCGACCGCACCCGTGACCTCCTCGAGCGCGAGGTTGCGCGGACCCCGACCCTCGAGGCGTTGCTCCTCCTGGCCTGGGCGCACCTCGCGTGGGCCGACCACCGGGCCACCACCACGGAGGCCAAGCTGGCCGGCTATGCGCGCGGTCGCGATGTGGCCCGGCGCGCCATCGAGCTGGCGCCGCGAAACCCGGACGCGCACCTCTGGTATGCGGCGAATCTCGGCCGCTGGGCGGTCACGAAGGGGAAGCTGCGCGCGGCCTTCCTCCTCTCTACCCTGAAGGAGGAGATCCAGACCGTCCTCGCGCTCGACCCCGATCACGTCACCGGCCTTTCCCTGGCCGGCTCGATCTTTTTCGAGACACCCCGGTTGCTGGGCGGGGATATCGCCCGAGCCGAAGGCTACCTCCGAAAGGCCCTCGCGCTGGATCCGCGCTTCACCCGCGCCCGCGTCGAGCTGGCCCGCTGTCTCATCGAGCGAGAGCGCTTCGACGAGGCGCGAGAGGAGCTGAGGCGGGTGATCGACGAGGGGCGGCCGAGCTACCTGGCCGACTGGGTCGTGGAGCACCGGCCCACGGCCCGGCAACTGCTGGACGAGATCCGGGCCAGATGAGGACGCCGGTGGAGGTGGTGACGCTGGCCCCGTCCCGCCGCGCCCATCGCGCCCGGTTCCTCGCGGTGCCGGCTCCTCTCTACCACGGCGACCCCCGGTACGTGCCTCCGCTTCGCCGCGACCTCCACCGGCTGCTCGATCCGTCCGCCAATCCGTGGCACCGGCACGGCGAGATGGTGCTGTTCATCGCGGCCCGGGGCCGCGAGACGGTCGGGCGTATCGCCGCCATCCGCGATCGGCGCAACGACGAGATGCAGGCGGAGCGGGTGGGGTTCTTCGGGTTCTTCGACTGCGTCGACGACGGGGCGTGCGCGGCGGCGCTCCTCGGCGCCGCCGAACGCTGGGCCCGGGAGCGCGGCGCGGTGGCGATGCGCGGGCCGATCAGCCCATCGATGGACGACGAGTGCGGCTGCCTCGTCGAGGGCTTCGACTCGCCCCCGGTGATCCAGATGCCGTACAACCCACCCTACTACGCGGGCTTGCTCGAGGCCGGCGGGTATCGCAAGGAGCAGGACCTCCTGGCCTACGAGTTCCTGCCGGACCAGGATGTGCGACCGGCGATCAGCCGGGTCGCCGACGCGGTGCTGGCGGGCGGGAACTTCCGCATCCGCAGCGTCGACCTGCGCCGCTTTCAAGAAGAGGTCGAGACGGTACGCCGCCTCTACAATTCGGCCTGGGAGCGGAACTGGGGGTTCATCCCTCTCGACGCCATTGAGTTCGCGTGGCGAGCGCAATCGCTGAAGCAGATCATCGACCCGCGCTTCGCGTTGTTCGTCGAGGCGCGGCGCGGCGAAGCCTTCGAGCCGGTCGCCTTGGGCTTGGCGGTGCCGGACGTCAACGAGATCCTGATCGGGCTCAAGGGGCGGCTGACCCCGCTGGCGCTGCTCCGGATCGTCCGTGGCCTGCGGCACGTCAAGGCGATTCGGGTCCTGCTGCTCGGGGTGGACGCCGCCTATCGCAAGCGCGGCCTCGAGGCGCTGCTCATTCGCGAGATCCATCAACGCGCCGGCCGGGCCGGTATTCCGCGGGCCGAGCTCTCGTGGGTGCTGGAGGACAACGTCGTGATGAACCGGACGATCAGGAAGGCCGGCGGGCGCCACTACAAGACCTACCGGATCTTCGGCAAGCGGCTGACCTGAGCCTCCTCACGCCACCGGTTGCTCGCGATTCTTGACACGAACGACGGCCCGCGTCATATTCGGATCGCGGAGCCTGAATGGTGGCACGTTCGGGATCGGCAGGAAGGAGCGTGATGGCACGTCCCGATCCCGCCGGTCTGCCCGTGCGACGCCGCACGGGGACGAGCCGGCCACCGACGGTTTTCTCGCGGGCCGCTTCGCCCAACGGAGCGAGGCCCCGCCCGGCCGCCGTCGCGCCCGACGACGATGCGGCCGCCTGGAACGCGGTGGAGGCGTACGGGCACCTCTGCCGGCCCGGCCTCGTCCCGCTTCTCTCCGCCCTCGGCCTCGACGCGGTCTACGAGCGCGCCGAGGGCGACACCATGTGGCTGCGACGGGACGGGACGCTCGTCCCGATCGTCGATCTCGTGGGCGGCTACGGGGCGAACCTCTTCGGCCACCACCATCCGGACCTCGTGGCGGCCGCGCGCCGCTGCTTCGACGAGCAGGTCCCCTTCCTCGCGCAGGCGTCGTGCCGACCCGGCGCGGCGCGGCTCGCCGAGGCGCTCTGCCGGCGCCTCGGGGATTACGTGGTGACCCTGACGAACTCGGGCACGGAGAGCGTCGAGGCGGCGATCAAGCACGCGCTGCTGGAGCGCCCGAGACCGACGCTGTGGGCGGTTCGCGGCGCGTTCCACGGCAAGACCCTGGGCTCGATCCAGTTGACGTGGTCGTACCGGGAGCCATACGTGGGACGCGGACCGCGGGTACGATTTCTCGATCCGGACGATCCGCGCGACTGGGAGTCCGCCGCCGCCGAGGTGGACGGCGTCTCCGCGATCCTGCTCGAGGCCATCAAGGGCGAGGGCGGGATCCGGCAGCTGCCGCCGGCCTTCGTGAAATGGGTGCTCGCGACGTGCCGTCCCGCCGGCGTTCCCGTGATCGTCGACGAGATCCAGAGCGGCATGGGCCGAACCGGCACGTTCCTGGCCTGCGAGGCCCTCGGGATCGAGCCGGACTACATCTGCCTCGCGAAGTCGCTGGGCGGCGGCATCGCGAAGATCGGCGCGCTCCTCGTCCGCCGAGAACGATTCGTCGAGGAGTTCTCCGTCAAGCACACCTCGACCTTCGCGGAGGACGAGTACGGCTGCGCGATCGCGGTCGAGGCCCTGCGGGTCCTGGAGCGCGACGACCTGCTCGCCCGCTGCCGCGCCCGGGGCGCGTTCTTGCTCGAGGCGCTGCGCTCTGTCCAGGCGCGCTTTCCCGACCAGGTGAAGGACGTGCGCGGGTTCGGGCTCATGGTCGGGTTCGAGCTTCACGACCGTTCCGACGCCAACGCCTACAGCCTGCGGATGCTCTCCCGCCAGAACTATCTCGGGTACGTCGCCGCCGCCTACCTGCTGAACGTCCACGACGTCCGCGTGGCCCCGACCCTCGGCGATTCGCGAACCCTCCGGCTGGAGCCCTCCGCCTACGTCACCGAGGAGGCGCTCACCCGGTTCGTGCGGGGCGCCGAGGCGCTCTGCGCGCTCCTGCGCGCCGAGAATGTCGCGAGGCTCACCGGCCATCTCGTCGGCTTCGCTCCGGACGCGGCGCCGGACTGGTCGGTCCCCGCCCGCCCCGACGCCCAGCAGGAACCCCGCACGGCGGAGCGGGTGGGCTTCATCGGCCACCTCCTCCTCGACGAGCACGTGACGATGGTCGATCCTTCGTACCGGGCGTTCGGGAACGATCGTCTCGAGGAGTACCTCGACCGGACCGCGCGGATCGTCGACCCGATCGTCTTCGACCGCATCCACGTACGGTCGCGGACGGGGCAAGAGGTCCACCTGAGCTTCGTCGGGCTCGACCTCACGTCGAGACAGTTCGCCCGCGCGCGGGACGAGGGGAATTCCCCCTGGATCGCCGAGAAGATCGAGACCGCGGTGCGGGTCGCCAAGGACGCGGGCTGCCGCGTGGTGGGGTTCGGCGGCTACACGTCCATCGTGACCGGCAACTGCCGGCGCGTGCGGACGAACGGGGTTGCCCTGACGACGGGGAACTCGCTCACCGTCGGGATGGGCGTGGCCGCGCTGCGGGAGGCGGCGCGCGCTCGGGGGATCGACCTCGCGGCGAGCCGGCTCGCGGTGCTCGGGGCCGCCGGAAACATCGCGAGCACGTACGCGGTGCTGATGGCACCGGAGGTGGGCGAGGTCGTTCTCGTCGTCCGGAACCTCCGGTCTCCGAAGCTCGAGCCCCTCCTGGCCGCGGTGCGCGCGGCCGCCCCGCAGCGGGTGGTCCGCGCGGTCGACAACCTCGCGGCGCTGGCCGACTGCCCGCTCATCGTCGCGGCGTCGAATACGCCGCAGCCGCTCATCTACCCGGAACACCTCGGGCCGGGCCCCGTCGTGATCTGTGACATCTCGCTCCCGTCCGACGTCGCCGCGGAGGTCGAGCTCGACCGGCCGGACGTCCTCGTCGTGACGGGGGGCGTGGTGCGGCTACCCCTGGACGAGGACTTCTCGATCGGCGGGATCCCGCTCCCTCGTGGTCACGTGTTCGCCTGCATGGCCGAGACCCTCCTCATGGGCCTCGAGGGCACATGGGGGCATGGCTCGGTCGGCCGGGTGACGCGGGAGAGCGTCCAGCACGCGATGGCGATGGCGGCGAAGCACGGCTTCGCGGTGGGCGATATCCACGTGAACACCTCCGCCTCGCGGCTGATGGGCCTCGGGTACGCTCGGCACCAGCGGCCCCGGACCGTCTGAGATGGCGCCGCCGCCCTCGCGGCCCGCCGGCCCCCTCCCTGGTCCCCCGGCCCGGCAGGTCGGGGCGCGATACCGCGTTCAGCTCGTCGAGGGCGCGGCCGATCTGCCGATCGCGGACTGGTCGCAGGTCCGCGAGGTCGCGGCGACGGTCTTCATGGACCCGCGGTTCCTCGCGACGGTGGAGCACGCGTTCCGGACGCAGGGCCAATTCCTCCACGCGCTCGTCTACGACGAGGGCGAGCGGCCGCAGGCATGGGCCTCGGTCTGCTCCTTTCCGGTGGACGTCGTGACGCTGGCCGGGCGGGGGATCCAGTCGGTCGTGGGTGGAATCCGCGCCGTCCTCCCGAGGTTGGGCCTCGTGAGGACTCTCTTCGTGGGACTCCCGGTCTCCCTGGGCCAGAGCCATCTCGCGATCTCGCCCGATGCCGATCCGGAGGCGGTCCTGGCCGCGCTCGACGCGGCTCTCGGGGAGATCGCCGCGCGCGAGAGGGCGTGGCTCGTCGTCTGGAAGGAGTTCGACGCGGCCACCGCGGCCCGACTCGGCCCGACGCTTCTCGCGCGGGGTTACCGGCGCGCCGAATCGCCCGTGATGCACGAGCTGGAGCCCCGCTTCGCGGATTTCCACGACTACTGCGCGGCGCTCACCTCGCACTACCGGAACGACATCCGCCGCTCCGAACGCAAGTTCCGCGCCTCGGGGTTCCGCGTCGTCCAGGTGCGCGACGCGGAGGAGATCCGCCGCGTGTACACGCCGGACGTCCACCGCCTCTACGAGGCCGTCGTTGCCCGGTCGGCGATGAAGCTGGAGGTTCTCCCCGTCGAGTTCTTCCGGGAGCTCGTGCGGCAGTTCCCGGACCTGGTGAGCCTGACCGCGGTCTACGACCGAGATCGCATCGTCGCCTTCAACTGGGGGATGATGGACGGCGGCGTCCACCACTACCTCTTCTGCGGGATCGACTACGCGGTTGCCCGCGACGCCGACCTCTACTTCAACCTCATGTACCACCAGCTGGACGACGCCCTGCGGCGGGGGCCCGAGCGCATCGAGGTGGGCCAGACCGCCGACGCGTTCAAGGCGCGCCTCGGCTGCCGGCCGGCGCCACGGTACTTCTACGTGAAGGCCGGCCGCCTCGCCACCCGCGTGGCGCTCCGGCACGGCTTTCGCCTCTTCTTCCCGGATCGCCCGCCCGCGCCGACCTACGCGGTCTTCCGGTGAGGACCTGCATCGTGACCGGGGCGAGCTCGGGGATCGGCAAGGAGACGGCCATCGCGCTCGCCCAGGCCGGCGCCCACGTGGCCGTCGTGTGCCGCACCCGCGAGAAGGGCGAGCGCACCGTGGCCGAGATCAGGCAGCGCGGCCCCGGTTCCGCCGTCTCGCTCTTCGTCGCCGACCTCGCCTCGCTGGGCGCGGTCCGCACCCTTGCCGCCGAGGTCGATGACGCGTTTCCTCGCGTCGACGTGCTCGTGAACAATGCCGGGCTGACCCTGCGCGAGCGGGTCGTCACCGAGGAGGGGCTCGAAACCACGTTCGCGGTGAACCACCTCGCCTATTTCCTGCTCACGCGCTTGCTCGAGCCGAAGCTCGTCGCGAGCGCCCCCTCGCGCGTGGTCAATGTCGCATCGGACGCCCACCGATGGGGGACGCTCCGGTTCGACGACCTGATGGGCGCGCGGGCCTACGACGGGTTCAAGGCCTACGCGCAGTCGAAGCTCGCGAACATCGTCTTCACCTACGAGCTCGCGCGGCGGCTGGCGGGCACCGGCGTGACCGCGAACTGCCTGCACCCCGGCCTCGTCGCCAGCGGGTTCGCGAACGCGGGCCCGACCACGATCCGCGTCCTCTCGCGGGTCGCCCGCCCGTTCCTGCGCAGCCCGGCCAAGGGGGCCGCGACGTCGATCCACCTGGCCTCGTCCCCCGAGCTCACCGGCGTGAGCGGCCGGTACTTCGTGAACCAGCGCGAGCGTCGCTCGAGCAAGGCATCCTATGACGAGGCGGTCGCCGCGCGGCTGTGGCGGGTGAGCGACGAGTTGACCAAGGCGTACGCTCGCTGAGTCCTAGCCCATCGAGGAGAGGGGGCTGTTTCGATCCCCTCGCCCCCCGGAGGGGGAGAGGGCAGGGTGAGGGGGCGGATCGTACGCGGGCCAAGCGAGCGGTCGCCGGACTCCCCATAGGACCAAGGTCCCATGGCGACCCCCCGGCGGGACTCCCATAATGCGGTCACGATGAAGCACCGAGACGGCCCGGTCCGGTGGGTGCGCCCGGTCCGCTCGGTCTGCGCTGTCGCGCTCGCGACCGCGCTGGCGGTGACGGGCTGCGCTACCAAGAGCGGCTTCTCCGGGTTCCTCGGCGACTATGCGCAGCTCGAGCGCGATCTCGTCCTCGACAACTCCCTCGCCTATACCAATCCGTCGAAGGACCTCAAGCAGTACGACAAGTTCATCCTCGAGCCGGTCGTCGTTCACTTCGCACCTGATGTGGCCGGGACCGCGATCGATCCCGGCGACCTGAAGATGCTGGCCGACTACTGGCGGGACGAGGCGGTGAAGGCCCTGTCCCGGCACTACGAGGTCGTGACGGAGCCGGGACCGGGCGTGCTGCGCATTCGCGCCGCCATCACCGGTATCAAGGAGAGCGTGCCCCTCGCGAGCGCCCGCTCCATCAGGAGCGCTCCGGACATCGGGCTGTGGCGAGCCGCTCCTACGCTTATCCGGAGCGGCACCCCAGCCCGCGCTATTCACGAATGCGTGGCCCGCGTCCGGCCCGCCCCCTCCACCAGCCCCCACACCCGGCCCCTCACCCCCCGGGGGGG
>JBBDXN010000079.1:0-4034 GCA_040902305.1 Candidatus Rokuibacteriota bacterium
CATCATTTCGGCAATGTGCATCATTTCGGCGAGATACCGCCGAAATGATGCACATTCGGGGCCGAGGGCCAGGGGCGAGGCCAAGGGGCGGGGCGGGGGGCGAGGCCAAGGGGCGGGGCGGGGGACGAGGCCCAGGGGCGGGGTTTAGAGGCGGCGGTCCACGGTCCGGCTGGGCTCGGATGGCGGCGCGACGATGCCGTCGGTGCCGTAGCGGGCGCCAGGGTTGCCGGCGACGCGCTCGAGGAGCTTGCGGAGCTCGGCGACCCGGGCCAATGTGAGGACCCTGCTCGAGGCCGCCTCCGCCTCAAGCTGGGCGCTCAGATCGAGCAGGCGACGGCGCAGGGTGCGCAGCGCGTCCCGGTCCTCGGCTGCGGCCACGGCCGTGAGGTCCTGAATGGTCGCGTTCTCCGGTAACCCGTGCTTGCTTTTGATGTCCTCGACCAGCAGCGCCCGCATGGCGTCCAAGGCGCCCAGCTCCTCGGCGGCCTCGTGCAGCTCCTCCGAGCCCTGACCGAGGAAGCGGTGCTCATCGGCGGAGACGAGGAGCTGGACGCTCTTCAGGCGGAACAGCACGTGCTCGATCAGCCCCGCTTCGCGCTCCAAGATCCGGATCAGCTCTCTCACTCGGTCCTCCGAGAGCCATTATGCGAGCCAGGGCGCCGGGTCCTGGGGAGCTCCATCGCGACGGACCTCGAAGTGCAGGTGCGGGCCGGTCGCGGTCCCGGTCGCGCCCACCGTACCGATCCTCTGCCCCGCCGCCACCACATCGCCCACCCGGACGCCGAGGTCGCGCTGGTGGGCATAGTAGGTCTCCAGGCCGTTGCCGTGATCGAGGATCACGAGGTTGCCGTAGCCCCCTCGCGGCCCTGCGAACGTCACGCGCCCCGCCGCGGCCGCCTGGATCGGCGTGCCGCTGGGCGCGGCGAGATCGATGCCAGTGTGCGGCCGCATCACCTTGTGGACCGGGTGCAGGCGAGGCCCGAACACCGACGACACCCTGCCCTGGACCGGGGTGAGCAGATCGGCCCCGGTCAACGGCTTCGCGGTTGCCCGGCTCAGCACCGCCGACAGGCCCCGGACGTCCCCCGCCCCGTTCGCCATCGCGGCCGACAGCGCGGCCTGGAAGTCACCGGCCCCGGTCCCCGCAGCCTGGCCCGCGCGGTTCTCAGCGGACTGCCCGGCTCGCTGGGCGGCGCCCGGGGGGCTCGCCAAGGGCGGCGGGCCCGGGAAGCGCGCCCGGATCTCGCTCAACCGGGCCGTCACCGCTGCAAGGTTGTCCACCGTCGATCTCCCCGGCCTACGAGGCCACGCCCGCTTCGTCGCCGGCCGTCACGGCCTGTTCGAGCAGCTCGACGGCAGCATCGACGACCGAAGGGTCGAAGCGGGTGCCCGCCGCTTCCCGGAGTGCAGCGATGATGGTTTCCGGCGGGGGAGCCCCTCCTTCGGACTGCGTCGCCATCCGGTCCCACGCGTCCGCGACCACGATGATGCGCGCGGCCACCGGAATCTCGATGCCCGCCAAGCCGTCGGGGAAGCCGGACCCGTCCCAGTGCTCGTGATGCGCCCGGATCGCCACGGCGATCTGCCGCCCGGCCGAGATGCGCAGATAACGCTCGCCCCGCTCAGGGTGCGAGCGGTACGCCGCGAGTGCCTCCTCATCGAGGGACCCTTGGTCGAACATCGCGGCGACCGGCAGCCCGATCTTTCCAATGTCGTGGAGGTGGGCCGCGAAGCGGATGTGGGCGCGATCCGTCCCCTCGAAGCCCAGGCGCTGAGCCAGCTCGGCGGCGTAGCCCGCGACCCGCGTGCCGTGTGACGGTCCGGCCGGGTCGTGGCGCTCGATCGCGAACAAGAGCCGGAGCGCGACCTCGAGCTCGGTGGTGGACGTGAGCGTGCGGCTGAGTTCCTCGGCGCTCACCACGGCGCTGCCCTCCTGGACCGCGGCGACACCCACGGCACGCTGCGCCAGCTCCCGCAGGCCCCCCACTTCGCTGCCCGATTCCTGCCCGGCGTGACCCATCGCCAGACCGAGCGGGCCGTGGACCGTCGGTGAGAACGACTCGGTGAACCGGGCCAGCTCCCGGCCGAGCCGCTCGGCCCCCTCTGGATCCAGTGCCGGCGCCACGAACGCGAAGTCGGCGGGGCCAAGCGAGAACAGCTCGATGTCCCGGAGCCGCGCGACTTCCTGATACTGGGCGGCGAGCCGGCGGCGCAGGATCCCCGTCGCCTCGAATGCGAGGCGGCGGGCGGTCTGATCGAAGTTGAGCACCCGCAGGAAGCCGATCCTCATCGGCTCACCGGTCTGCTCGATCTCGCGCAGGCGCGCTTCGAAGCCCGCGGCCGCTGGGAGGTTCGTCACCGGGTCCTTCGCGCGGCCACCGAGGTCCTGTGAGCGGCGCCGGCCAACCTGGGTCTCATAGGTCTCCGCCAGTGGCGTGGAGTAGTCGTCGTCCGCGAGGAAGGCGCGGAGAGCGTCCTCGTTGCCCTCCGCCACCACCGCGGTGCCGCCCGCCCGCATGATCTCGACCGCGGACGCCTCGCCGCCCGCATGCGCCAGCGCGACGATCGGCTGGCCGCTGCGTTCCATCAGCGCGCTGACGATGCTCTGGCACTGGCCGCGTGGCACGCGCGTGGACACCACGATGACGTCGGCCGTCTCCGCGCTCCCAAGATCTTCCGGCAAGAGGTCGAAGACGCGTGCTCCGGCGCGGACGAGCTGCTGGCGCGCGGACTCGGGGACACCCAGCACCACGATGGTGGCGTCGATCGGAGGATTGACCGGCGCGGGGACGTCATCGAGATCGTCATCGAGGTCGCCTGGGAGATCGCCTGGGCTCAGATCCCCGGCGAAGTCCTCGCTGACCAGCTCGTCCGGTGCGTCCTCACCGGAGGCCGGGTCGTCGATCTCGGTTTCCACGCTCGCGCCTCCCTCCACCGGGTCGTCGTGGGTCCCGTCGGCAGAAGCGCTGCCCGCTGAAGCCCAGCTCGGGGGCGTTCTGGCTACCTGAGCGTCAAGCCTCAGGCCGAGTGGGCGACCCAGGGGTTGACCGCGGGCTGCGGCGCGGCCGGTGCCGCCTCCGCCGCTTGCAGGCGGGTGAGCCAACTCGAATGGCTGCTCATGGCCGCCACGAAGGCGGCGCGGCGACGGCGGCCGGGAGCGTTGTCGTCCACGTCCTCCACGCCGTCGAAGACGGTCGCGAAGTAGGCGCGCATCGCATTGAGGGCTTCTCCGCGGATCTGGGAGACCCTCGCCTCGGTCACCTGCATCGAGTCCGCGATGTCCTTCAGGAGCTGGCCTTCGAGGTAGTACCGCTCGACCACCTCGCGCTGGCTCTCCGGCAGGAAGCCGATCGCGGTCCGCAGCGTGCCGACCAGCTCGCGGCCCTCGATGGCCTCCTCGGGCAGGTGCTCCGGGGAGGTATCGGGCAGGCGCTCCCCGAGCGTCGACTCCTCCTGCTCGCCCGCGAGCGGCTGATCGAGGTGCAGCAGCGTGGACCGGCTCGCGGCCGTCCGCCGCGCCTCGAGCTTGTCCATCGTGATCCCGAGGTTGCGCGCCAGCTCGTCGTTGCTCGGCTGCCGCCCGTGGGAGGTCTCGAAGGCCTCGGTGGCCTGCTTGACCTCGCGCAGGTCACGGCGCAGTCCGCGGCTCGCCCAGTCCCGCGACCGGGTGCTGTCGATGATCGCGCCACGGATGCGGATGCTCGCGTAGCGCGCGAACGGGATGCCCGACGCCGCGTCGTAGCGCCGCGAGGCATCCACGAGGCCGTACGCCCCGGCGTTCCACAGCTCCTGCCGGTCGATGTGCCGGGGGAAGCGCGAAGATGTCTGGTTCACAATGTGCTGGACCAGGTACAGGTGCGAGACCGCAAGCTGGTTCGCCCGCTCCTGATCCGTCTCAGCAAGATCCCGCCTAACCATAAGAGCCCTCGCAGTCCTGATGCCGCCGCCGAGTGGGGTACTCGGCAGATCTCCGACCGATCTTTACGACCAAATTCCGGTTCCCGCTCACGGTGCTTCCTCGCCCGCCTCCGGGG
>JBBDXN010000080.1:0-27014 GCA_040902305.1 Candidatus Rokuibacteriota bacterium
TGACGCTGCGGGACCTGGAGCAGCAGTACATTCTCCAGACGCTCGACGGGGTGGGCGGCAATCGGACGCAGGCGGCCCGGCTGCTCGGCATCAGCCTTCGCTGTCTCCAGTACAAGTTGAAGGCGTACCGCCAGGGGGGACCCGAGCCGGTCGCTCAGCTTACTAGGGCTGCTGAGAGTCAGCACCCGTTAGGAGTCTGAATTCATGAAAAGAGTCGCTTCGCTCGTGTCGATGCTCACGCTGATCATGGCCCTGCCGCTCGTGGCGGCCGCCCAGGCTCCCGCCCCGCAGGCGCCGGACCGCGACTACATCATCGGTCCGGAGGACCTTCTCGACATCCAGGTGTGGGGTAACAAGGACCTCAATCAGACCGTCTTCGTCAGACCCGACGGCCGGACCTCCCTGCCCCTCGTGGGCGAGATCGCGGTTGCCGGGAAGACAGTGCAGCAGCTGCAGGACCATCTCGGTGCCGTCTACGAGAAGACCGTGAAGGGAGCCGTCGTCACGGTGATCGTCAAGGAGATCCGAAGCCGCCCGGTCTATTTCGTCGGCGGCTTCGGCAAGCCCGGCGTCATGCAGCTCACTCGCGAGCTGAGCTTGCTCCAGGCCATCTCGATCGTGGGCGGTGTCAGCCCCAACGCCGACGGGGAAAAGGGATTCGTGCTGAGGGGCGACAAGCGCATTCCCATCGACTTCAACCGGCTCGTCCAGCGGGGCGATCTGAGCCAAAACCCCAAGCTCGAGCCGGGCGATTCGGTGGTGGTCCCCCTGGCCGACGCCGTCTACGTCAATGGCGAAGTGAAGCTGCCGGGGGCGGTCAAATATACGGGAGATTTGACCATTCTCAAGGCGCTTACCCAGGTCGGAGGCCTGACCCCTCTGGCGGCTCCCGGCCGCGTGGACGTGCTCCGGGGGAACGCAGAAAAGAAGGAACGAATTCGGGTGGATGTTGATAAGATGATGCGGTCGCCGGACGAGAATCCTGATATCCGGCTACAACCGAACGACATCATCTTTGTTCCTCAACGGCTCTTCTAGCAGCGTAGTGAGCGCGCGCCAGGGCGGGCGGACGTCGCCGGCTTTGACGCGCCTCTCTCTGGCCGGGGCGCTTGTCGTATTCGCCCTCGTCGCCGGCGTCGCGGTGGTGTCCGCCCAGACCCCCGCGAGCCCGCCGTCGCAGCCGGGGCAGCCCCAGACGGAGCAGCAGCCGGCGGCCCCGCCGGTGGCGCCGACGCCGCCCCCGCAGCAGGTTCCTCTCCAGGAATATCCGATCCAGGCACCGGGTCGGTCTCCGGTCACGCCGGCCACGCCGCCCAGCACCACGCTGCCTCCGTGGACGCCGCCGATCGCACCGCCGCCATCGCAGACGAACATCCCGGCTCCGTTCCCCGCCTACACGCCGGGCGCGCCCGGCGCACCCCTGTCCCAGCCGGGGTACGTGGGACGACCGGGCCTGACGATTCCGGGAGCCTTCGCACCTACGACAGCGATGGTCCGGGGCGCGTTCCTCGAATTCCATCCGACGCTCCGTGTCTCCGAGGAGTACTCCGACAACTTCTTCCAGACGACGAGCCGGGCAGAGGATAACTTCCGCTCGATCCTCGGGCCGGGCTTCACCCTGCTGCTCAACGGCGCGCGCACCTTCGGAACGCTTTCGACCACGGTGGATCTCGTGCACGACACCGCCCCGGACAGCGGGGACGACCCCAAGGTCCATCCCAGCCTCAACGCGGCGATCCGGTATGCCCTGACTCCGCGGTTGAGCCTGACCGTCACCGAGAACTTCGTCCGTGATGACGAGGCCGCCAACCTTGACTCGTTCGGGATTCGACGCGGCCGCGAGACGTCCAATCGCAACACGCTGGGCTTGACCGTCGACTGGCTGCTGGACCAGATCGCCACCCAGGCCTACTACCGCAACGTCCTCTTCTTCAGCGAGGACGATGGCAACGCCACGACGGGCGGCGGGAATCGCAGCGATTCCATCACCCACATCCTCGGCCTCAACGCCGCGACGCGGATCGCGACCGATTACATCGTCCGCGCCGGGTACGAGCTGTCGCGCACCGACAACACGGGCGGCGGCACCATCACGGACGACAGCACCACTCACACCGTGTTCGGCTCGGTCGCTCGCCAGTTCGGCCTCTACACCACCGGCGGTCTCTCCAGCTCCTACTCGATGCAAGACCGGGAGGACTCCCGGATCCTCAACGTGTCGGTGTTCGGGGCCTATGGCTTGCCGACCGGGCTTTCGGTCGCTGGCGCCGTGGGGTACAGCATCCTGAACAGCGACAGCCAGGACAACGAAGGCACGGTCTCGGCCGACGTCAACGCCAGCTACCGCTTCACCCGGGCCGTGATCTCGGTGGGCGTCCAGCAGGATTTCCGTCAGACCGCGCAGCAGGGAGAGGACTTCGGCACCGTGGAGACGCGCTCCTACTTCGGGAGCTTCCTGTACCAGCTGACGCCCTTCATCAACACGGTTCTCTCCGTCCGCTACAGCGAAAACGAGCCGACCGGCACCGGCAACATCGACAACGACAGGACGGCGACCGCGCTCACCTACGGAGCCAGCGTGAACTGGCAGGTGCTGCGGTGGCTGACCGCCAGCTTGCGGTACTCCTACACCAAGCAGACCAGCGGGAACAACGCCTTCAATCAAGGCGCGTTCGGTAACGGCGACTACGCCGAGAACCGCGCCAGCCTCAACCTCTTCGCGACTTTCTAAGTCTCGAAGCTTTCGCTTCTCCGCCGCTTCCAGCTTTTCCCGCGCAAAGGTTGCATCGCCTGTTTGCGGCATAAGTCCGCTATGGGCATGACGAATTTGCCGATCCTCCCACATCGCTCGACGCGCTCGTGCAGATTTCGAAGAGGGCGGAAGTGGATTTCCCAATCAGGAGAGGGAAATGCTCCTCCGTTCCAGCCATTCTTGTCCGTTAAATCAGCTACTTAGTCAAAACTGGCCGGAGCTGACCGTGGCACCGCGCTTGCTTTGTAGTCGGTTCGGGTCAAGACATGTTTCGGATCTTCCGCCACTACGTTTCAGGACTCGCCTTCGTCCTCTTCCTCGGGGACCTCGCGGTCATCCTGGCCGCCTTCTACATGGCCGAGCTGTCGGCGCCGTGGGCGGGTTACGCACCGTTCACCGCCCGCTTCATTGAAGTCAGCCTGGTCATCACCTTCATCTTCCATCTGAGCGATCTCTACCACCCCCGGCAGGGCCTGGGCCAGCGCGAACTGGTCGGGCGCGTGCTCGTTAGCCAGGGGGCGGCCGCGCTCGTGGTGGCGACCATCGGTTTCGTGGTCCCGGGGCTCCGGCTCAGCCGCTCGGCATTCTTGGTGATCTTCCTGCTGACCACGCCGGGCCTCATGGTCTGGCGCGCGGCGCTCCTCGGCGCGTGGTCGCGGCAGCAGATGACCGTTCGTGTCCTCGTCGTCGGCACCGGCGACGTCGGTCGCCTGATCGCCGACCTCGAGCCCACCAGCTCCCGTCCGTTCCGGATTATCGGCTATGTGGACGACGCCCCGGGGGCGGCGGACATGCTGCCGGACGGTCAGGCGCTTCTCGGCAAGATCCAGGACCTGGACGTTCTCGTGGAGGAGACCCGCCCGGACATCGTCGTCATCGCTCAACTGGACCGGCGCGGATGCTTTCCGACCAAGGCGCTCCTCGAGTGCCGGCTGCGCGGCATCCGGGTCGAAGACTGGCCGACGTTCTACGAGAAAGCCACCGGCAAGATCCTGGTGACCGCAGTCCTGCCGAGTTGGCTCATCTTCTCGGACGGGTTCGTCAAGACACCCCGAACCGAGATCGTGAAGCGCCTCTTTGACGTGACCGCCTCCCTGACCGGGCTCATCCTCTCCTTCCCGGTGATGATCCTCGTCGGGCTCGCGATCATGCTGGAGTCGCGCGGCCCCATCCTCTACCGCCAGCCCCGGCTGGGCCAGAACGGGTGCATCTTCATCCTGAACAAGTTCCGATCCATGCGGGCGGACGCGGAACGGGAGACCGGTCCGGTGTGGAGCGCCCAGCGGGACCCGCGCATCACGCGAGTCGGCGCCATCCTGCGTCGCACCAGACTCGACGAGCTTCCACAGCTCTTCAACGTGTTGGTGGGCCACATGAGCTTCATCGGGCCCCGGCCGGAGCGCCCGGAGTTCGTCGCCGAGCTTCAGCAGAAGATCCCCTACTACATGGAGAGGCTCGCGGTGAAGCCCGGGGTCACGGGCTGGGCCCAGGTGAAGTACCAGTACGGCTCCACGGTCGAGGACGCGGTCGAGAAGCTGCAGTACGACCTCTACTACATCAAGAACCTCTCCCTGTTCCTCGATCTCCTGATCGTGCTCAACACGGTCCAGGTGGTTCTCTTCGCCCGAGGACGCTGAACATGCAACGCATGCACCTTCACGCTAAGGAGACACGCGGCTGATGGACACCCGGACGACGATCAAACAGGTGGCGCTCTCGCTGTTCGCACGGCGGAAGAAGTGGATCGCCCTGACGACGCTGGCAGCGCTCGTATTCCTGATTCCGGCCGCGTACGTCCTCTCCAAGGAGCCGCCGCGGTACCGGACCACCGCGACGATTCTCATCGAGAGCAAGGCGGGCCGCGAGCCCCTGTTCCAGGAATTCTCGCCCAACCGACCAGTACCGGTACAGCTCGCCATCCTCCAGAGCCGGCTCCTGGCTGCCTCGGTGGTCGAGGCGTTGCCGAAGGCCGCGGTGGACGACCTCATCAACAACCCCTACGGCCGGGACTACGTCGGGGAGCTCACGAACTGGGTATCCCGCGTCCTGCGCAAGGAGCCGGTTTCGCCGATGCCTCAGCGGAGGGCGGTGGGCGAGCTGCAAGGGGATCGGGTGAGGTTCGTCATTCGTCGAGACAACTCGGGCATCGTGGAAATTCAAGCCGAGGCCTCGAAGCCCCAGATCGCGATCGACATCGCGAACACTTACATCGAGGTCTTGCTGTCGCGCACGCGCTCGTTCAACGTCGACGACGCCAAGAGTACCCGCGAGTACCTCTCGCAGCAGACGTCCCACGTATCGGAGTCCCTCGCTCGTAGCGAGGCCGCCCTCCGCGCGTTCACCATGGCGCGCGGTGGAATCCAGATCCCCGCCAAGAGTACCGAGACGGCCCAGAGGCTGTCTCAGATCGAGACCACCCTGGCCGAAGTGCAGGCCAACAAGAGCATCAGCCAGACGCGCCTCGGCGCGCTGAAGGCCAAGCTCGAGGCCATGCCGGTCAGCCAGGCGCCGACCCGGCCGGTGGTGGTGGCGCCCACCTCTCCCGCGGTGAGCCCGGCCAACGCGGTGCGCCTCCGGGCGAAGCTCTCGAGTCTCGAGGCGCAGATGGTGGAGGCGAAGACGCGCTACCCGGACGGCCATGCGCGCGTCCGCTCGCTCGGAGAGCAGATCGGCGATGTCCAGCGGGAGCTGGGCGATGCCCTGCGCGATTCCACCGTCGCGAATCCGGCGGTGGGCAGCATCCCGGCGGACGATCGAACCGCCTTTGCGGACATGGTGGGGGCGCTGGAGACGTCGGTGGTCTCCCTCACCGCCCAGGAGAACGCCCTCAAGGATCAGATCACGGTGGTGCGGCGCGACCTGTCCGGGCTGTCGAAGGACGAGCTCGAGTACCGGCGGCTGGCTTCCGACGTGGAGACGAACCGCAAGCTGAGCACCCTGCTCTCCGACAAGCTGGGCGCGGCCCGGATTCGGGAACAGGGTGAGATGAACGTGGTGAAGGTGATCGACCCGCCCGCATACCCGAGCAGCGCGCCCAACCAGCGGCGGATGCAGTTCGTGGGCCTCGCGCTCGCTCTCGCGCTCGTCATCGGCCTTGGCGCGCCGGCGACCGCCGAATACTTCAACCGGCCGATCATGGGCGAGACCGACATCAAGCAGCTGACCGGTCTGCCGATCCTGAGCGCCATCCCGCAGGTGCAATCGCAGAAGGTCCTGTTCAGCTCGGGCGACGGCCAGCAGGCGCCGCAGGAGGATTACCACCTGTTCGTGGACGCCTTCCGACGGCTGCGGGTCGAGCTACAAATGATCGGCGATGAGACTCCTCTGCGGCGGATCCTCATCGCGAGCGCTCTGCCCTTCGAGGGGAAGTCCACGGTGGTCTTCAATCTCGGCTTGGCTTTCGGAGAGGTGGGCAAGCGGGTGATCATCGCAGACGCCGACTTTCACCGCCCGACGCTGCACCGCATCGCCAACGCGACGTCCCGCAAGGGGTTCACCGATCTCCTGGCCGGCACCAGCAAGCTGGCCGACACGATCACCCCGATCACGGAGAACGTGCAACTCGCTCCCCGCGGCAGCGCGCTGAGCGCGCCGGCCCGGACCGGGCTCGGCACCGACCGGCTGACCAAGATCCTCGGCGACATGTCGGACGAGGCGGACTACGTCCTGATGGACTCGTCGCCCATCCTGCTGATTCCCGACAACCTGTACATGGCGGCCGCCGCCGATGGGATCGTCGTCGTCGTCGCGGTGGGACAGACGCGCCCGCGAGACCTCCTGCGCATGACCGCCATCCTGCAGAGGGCCGGGACCCCGATCCTCGGGGTGGTGCTCAACCGCACTCCGCTCAAGGACCTGAACTCCTACTACAAGCAGTACAGCGCCTATTACAGCGGGTAACCCGAACCGCGAGGGGGCACTCACAGCCGTGTGGACGAAGACTCTTTGCGACAAGCTGGAGGCGCGCACCGCGCGCGTCGCCGTCATCGGGCTCGGGTACGTCGGGCTCAGTCTCGCGGTGGAGCTGGCCCGGTCGGGCATGGCGGTCCGCGGCATAGATCTCGATCTCGAGCGGGTCAGCCTTCTGAACCGGGGCGAGTCCTACCTGGTGGATGTCCCCACCGAGGCTCTCGCGCCCCTCGTGGCGGATGGCCGGCTGACCGCCTCCACCGCCTTTGACGAGGCGGCGACCGCCGACGCGCTGATCATCTGCGTGCCCACTCCGCTACGGAAGAGCAAGGAGCCGGACATCTCGTTCATCCTGTCCGCCGTCGAAAGCCTCCTGCCCCATCTCCGGCCCGGACAGCTCATGGTGCTCGAGTCCACCACCTACCCCGGCACCACCGAGGAGGTGGTCCAACCGCGCCTGGAGGCGAGCGGCCTCGTGATCGGCAGCGACTTCTTCCTGGCCTTCTCCCCAGAGCGGGTCGATCCCGGGAACAAGCGCTTCACGACCGCCAACATTCCGAAGGTCGTCGGCGGGGTCACGCCCGCCTGCACCCAGCTTGCGGTCGCCCTCTACCGACAGGTCACCTCGACGGTCTTCCCGGTGTCGAGCCCCCGCGTTGCGGAGACGGCCAAGCTCCTCGAGAACACCTTCCGCAGCGTGAACATCGCGCTGGCAAACGAGCTGGCCTTCGCCTGCCGCAAGATCGGCGTGGATCCATGGGAGGTCATCGAGGCGGCGGCCACCAAACCCTTCGGGTTCATGCCGTTCTACCCGGGGCCCGGCATCGGTGGCCACTGTATCCCGGTGGACCCGTTGTATCTGTCGTGGAAGGTTCGGCTCACCGGCTACGAGGCGCAGTTCATCGCCCTCGCCGACCAGATCAATCGGGCGATGCCCGAGCACGTGGTGGCCCTGGTGGCCGACTCCCTCAACGATCGCGGACGCGCGCTACGGGGCGCCTCGGTGTTGGTGCTGGGCGTGACCTACAAGCCCGACGTCAACGACATTCGGGAGTCGCCGGCGGTCGAGATCGTCGAGATGCTGGAGCGCAAGGGAGTCCAGGTGTCCTACGCCGATCCGTTCACGCCGCAGCTCGCGGTGGGCGGCGTGAAGCTGTCCGCGGTGGAGCCGACCCCGGACGTGATCGCGGCGGCGGACTGCGTCCTCATCCTGACCAATCACTCGAGCTTCGACTACGCGACCATCGCCGACCGCGCCGCGCTGGTGGTGGACACCCGGAACGCGCTTAAGGCCCATCGACGGACCCGGTCCTCGATCATCACGCTCTGAGGAGTCTCCATGCGTACCGTTCTCGTCACCGGAGGCGCCGGGTTCATCGGCTCTCACCTCGTCGACCAGCTCCTGGACGACGGGGCGGCCGTGCGGGTGCTCGACAACCTTTCCACGGGGTCGCTCGCCAACCTGCGGGCGGCCGCCGACCGGCACTCGCGCGGTAACGGGACGTTGAGCGGAAGCCGGATCGAGGTCATCATCGGGGACGTCCGGGACCGTGAGCTGCTACGCAAGGCGCTGCGGGGGGTGAAGCACGTCTTCCATCTCGCCGCGCTGCCCGCGAGCGCAGTGCCAGTCACCGACCCCGGTGACATCCACGCCGTCAACGTCGAGGGCACGCTGAACCTGCTCCACGGTGCCCTCACCGAAGGCGTGTGGCGGGTCGTCCTGGGCTCCTGCGCCTCGGTCTACGGCACGCCCGACCACCTTCCGGTCCCCGAAGAGGCTCCCCTACGGCCGGAGACCCTCTTCGCCGCCTCCAAGGTGGCGGCCGAGACCTACTGTCGCGCCTTCCACGCCCGCCACCAGCTCGACACTGTGGCGCTCCGCTACTTCAGCGTCTACGGGCCGCGCCAGAGGTCGGTGCCCCCGGGCGGTCTGGTACCGCATCTCATCGAGGCCCTCCGCCAGCGCCGGGCCGTCTCCGACCTCGACGACCGGACCGCCGAGGATCTCACGTACGTGGACGACGCGGTCGCCGCCACCCTGGCCGCGGCCCGAGCCCCCCGGGCGGCCGGCTGCGTGATCAACGTCGGCTCCGGACATATGGTGACGGTCGGCGAGGTGCTCAGCATCGTCAGCGATCTGCTGAGGGTCCCGTCCGTGTCCGGCTTCTCGCGCGCGCCAGAGACGGCGCCGCATCGGATCTCCGCCCAGACGGCCCTGGCGTCCAAGCTGCTCGATTTCACCCCGCGCGTGTCGCTGATCGCCGGGCTGGCCCGGGTGGTCCGCTCGCTGGCGGAGGCCGAGGAGCCCGAGCCCCACACGCTGGCCCCGGTCGGCCTCGACGAGTGATGATCAACGCCTTGACGTTCGACGTCGAGGAGTACTTCCACGCCGAGGCGTTCGCGGCCGTGGTCCGGCCGGAGGACTGGCCCCTGCTCGAGAGCCGGGTCGTCGCCTCCACCGAGCGCCTGCTCGACCTGCTGGACGGGGCGCGGGTGACCGCCACCTTCTTCGTGCTGGGCTGGGTGGCGGAGCGGCACCCCGGCCTGGTCCGCTCCATCGGCGCCGCCGGTCACGAGGTGGCCTGTCACGGCTACGGCCACCAGATGATCACGCGGCTCAGCCGTGCGGAGTTCGCCGAAGATATCCGGCGAGGCAAGGCGGCCGTCGAGGACGCGGCGGGCGTGGCGGTTATCGGATACCGGGCTCCAACGTTCTCGGTGGTCCGCGAGACACTCTGGAGCCTCGAGGTTCTGGTCGAGGCGGGATTCCGCTACGACTCGAGCATCTTTCCCATCGTCCACGACCGCTACGGGATCCCGGACGCTCCCCGCTTCCCGCATCGGCTGGTGGTCGGGACGGGTGCCGAGCTGGGCGAGTTTCCCTTGTCGACCGTTGCCGGTTGCGGCTGGCGCCTTCCGGTGGCGGGAGGCGGCTACTTCCGGATCCTTCCCTACGCCATCACCCGCCGTGCCCTGCGACACCTCAACGAGCGGGAAGGACAGCCGGCCGTCGTCTACCTCCATCCCTGGGAGCTGGATCCCGGCCAGCCGCGGCTGCCGGTGGGCGGGCTGACCCAGTTCCGCCACTCGGTCAACACGGCTACCACCGAGCCGAAGCTCCGCCGGCTCCTCGACGATTTCCGCTTCGGCCCGGTTCGAGAGGTCCTGGCCGGTTCCGGTCTCATCGCCGCGGGAGGTGTCGCGTGAGGATCGTCGCGGTGGTCGGCGCCCGCCCCAATTTCGTGAAGATCGCGCCGATCCTCGCCGAGCTGGGCCAGTACCCGTACGTGACGACGACCCTCGTGCACACCGGGCAGCACTATGATGCCCAGATGTCGGACGCCTTCTTCGCCAATCTGGAGATCCCACGGCCCGACGTGAACCTCAAGGTCGAGTCGGGGGGAGCGGTTACCCAGATCGCCGACATCATGACGCGGCTGGAGCCGATCATCGATTCCGCCCGGCCCCACGTGGTGGTGGTGGTCGGTGACGTCAACTCGACCGTCGCCGCCGCCCTCACTGCGGTCAAGCTGGGACGGCCGGTGGCCCACGTCGAAGCAGGCCTCCGTAGCTTCGATCGGGGCATGCCCGAGGAGGTCAACCGGGTTCTGACCGACGCGGTCTCCGATCTGCTGTTCACCACGGAGGCGTCGGCCGGCGAGAATCTGGCCCGCGAGGGCGTCGCGGCTGACCGGATCCACTTCGTCGGCAACGTCATGATCGACACCCTCTTCCGCTATCGAGAGAAGGCGAGGGAGTCGAGGGTTCTCGACCGACTGGCTCTGACCGCGGGCGGCTACACCGCCCTCACGCTGCACCGCCCCAGTAACGTCGATGACGAAGGCACTCTCGGTCTGCTCCTGGGAGCCGTCGCGCGCATCCAGGCCGAGGTCCCGGTGGTGTTCCCGGTTCATCCCCGGACGCGCCGGCGGCTGGAGGCCCTTGCCGGCATTCTCCCTCCGATGCCTGGGCTTCACCTGGTCGAGCCGCTGTCGTATCTCGACTTCGTGCAGCTCATGGCCGAGGCGCGGTGCGTCCTCACGGACTCGGGCGGTGTCCAGGAGGAGACGACAGCGCTCGGGATCCCGTGCCTTACCCTCCGCCACAACACGGAGCGGCCCGTCACCGTGACCCGCGGAACTAATCGGATCGTCGGGACGGACCCGGAGGCTATCTACCAGAGCTGGCGCGCGGTCGCCGATGGCAAGTGGCCGGCCGGGGAGCTGCCCGAGCAGTGGGACGGCAAGGCGGCTGGTCGCATCGTACGGACGCTGCTCGGAATGAGGCGATAGGGTGCCATGGAGATCCGGGCCCTCACTACCGAGACGGTCGACTGGGACGCTTTCGTGCGGAGCACGTCGGGCGGCAGCCCCTTCCACCTGATCGCCTGGAGGCGGGCGGTAGAGACCGCCTTCGGACACCGTCCGCACTATCTGATGGCAGTTCGCGGCGGCGGCGTCGAGGGCGTGTTGCCGCTATTCGAGGTGCGCGGGCTCCTGGGCGGGCGCGGGCTCGTATCCGTCCCCTACGGCGTGTACGGCGGAATCTGCGGCACGTCCGCGGGGGCGCGAGAGGCACTGGTGCAGGCATCCCGTGAACTGGCCACGCGCATCGGAGCGAGCTACGTGGAGCTGCGCCACCGGCCCGGCCAGGCGATCTCGGACCTGGCGACCAAGGCGCTCTACGTCACGTTCTCCCGGGCCATCTCGCCCAATGAGGAGGAGAATCTGAACGCCATCCCGCGCAAGCAGCGCCGGATGACGCGCCAGGGAGCCAAGCACGGCCTGCGGCCGGAATTCGGCGTGCATCACCTCGATGAGTTCTGGGACATCTACGCCCACAGCGTGCACGCGCTCGGCTCGCCGGTCTTCCCGCGGCGGCTGTTCCGGGCCATCGTGCAGGAGTTCGGCAAGGACTGCGAGCTGCTCACCATCTGGAAGGGCGATGAGCCCGTCGCCGGGGTGCTCACGCTCCTGTTCGAAGATCAGGCGCTCCCGTACTACGGCGGGGCCCTCCGGGACGCTCTCGCCTACTCCGTCAACGACTTCATGTACTGGGAGCTCCTTTGCCACGTGGCCAAGGCCGGCTACCGTATGTTCGACTTCGGCCGCAGCCGTGAGGGTACGGGGGCCTATCATTTCAAGCGGCACTGGGGCTTCGAGCCGGTGCCGCTTCCCTACCAGTACGTGCTCCAGGACGGCGCCCGGATGCCGGACCTGAGTCCCTCGAACCCCCGGATGCATCTCGCGGTCGAGGCCTGGAAGCGTCTGCCGCTAGGCCTAGCCAAGCTCATCGGCCCGAGGCTCACCGCGTACCTGCCATGAACATTCTCATGCTCGGCCGCTGGCTGCCTCCGCCGCGCTTCCCGGTCCGGTCCACGCGGGAGTACCAGTTCGCGAGGCACCTGGCGCGGACTCACCGGCTCACCCTGGCCTTCGTCACGGACAACCAGGACGCGGCGGGGACGATCTCCCTCCTCCGCTCGGAGTTCGGCGACCTCGAGTTCGCCTCGGTGCCACGGGGCTGGCAGTCCCTCATGAGCGCCCTCCGCCTGGCCACCGGCGGGTCCTGCACGCTCTCCTATGCCCGCTCGGCCGCGCTGCGAACCCGCCTCGCCGACCGTCTGAAGAGCACGTCTTATGGGCTCGTCTTCGTCAGCTCCTCGAGCATGATCCAGTACGCCCTCGAGATCGACCCGGCCATTCCGCTCGCCATTGACTTCGGCGACGTGGATTCCGAATGGTGGCGGCGCCAGAGCGAGCGCGGCGCCTTCCCCGGCACGCGGTTCTTCCACACGGAGGCGGCCCGCCTGCGGACCGCGGAGGCAGCGGGCGCGCGTCGGGCCACGCGCTGCTTTGCCGCCACCGACGCGGCGGCGGCCGCCATCCAGGCCCTCGCCCCCGAGACGGCGGTTAGCGTCGTCCCCAACGGGCTCGACCTGGAGTTCTTCGGGTCGGGCATGCGGCGCGGCAACACGCCGACGGTTGTCCTCAATAGCTCGCTCGCCGATGAGGCCGAGATCCACGACTTCCAGGAATTCTGCCGCACCGTGCTGCCCGCGGTGCGGTCCCGGGTGCCGGGCGTCCGCTTCGTCATCACCGGTCGGCGGCTGGCGGCGGCCGGCCTCGGGGTCCTGCCGGGCGTCGAGATCGCGCCCGGCTCGGATGTCCGCCCGTTCCTCCACAACCAGACGGTGGCCGTCGCTCCCCTGCGCTCCGCGATGGACGTCCGGGCCCTCGTGCTTGAACCGATGGCCGCCGCCGTTCCGGTAGTCGCGACCACGAAAGCGTGCGAGCAGGTGATGGGCCGTCCGGGCCATGACCTGGTCGTCGCCGACGACGCCCTCGAGTTCGCGCTCCACGTGGTCCGGCTGCTCGAGAGCGCTCCACTCCGGCGCGAGGTGGGTGATTGCGGGAGGCGGCTTGTCGAGGCGAACTTCGCCTGGGACGTTTACGGTGGGCGCCTGGCGGAAGCGGTCGACGGCATCGTGAAGGCTTCGGGCGGACCGGTCGGCCCCCGGCCGGCGGATTCCCTCGCCACGCTGGCGCAGGGCTGATCTCATGCGGGTCCTCATGCTGTCTCTCCGCACTCCTTTCGCGCCACACGCTGGCGGGAATGCCCGCCGCTCATGAGCCTGGTGGTCCGCCGGGTCACTACCCGCGGCGCCTTTCAGGCGCTCGCACCTGCATGGGCGGAGTTGGCCTCGCAGAACGGCCAGACCACGCCGTTCCTGAGCCACGACTGGTTTGCCTGCTGCTGGGAGGCCGTCGGAGAGGGCGAGCAGCCCGAGGTCCTCGTGCTGGAGGAATCCGGGAGCGCGGTAGCCATGATGCCCCTGCGCCGCGAGTCCACCCGGGTGCGGGGGCTGCCGGTGCGCCGGCTCAACCTACTCGACTGCCCTGATACCCCGTTCGTCGACATGCTGGCCCCCGGCGCACTCCCGCCCGCCGCGAAGGCGGTGCTCGACCACTTCGACAGCCGCCTGGACTGGGACATCCTGCGGCTCCAGAGGCTGCCGATGGCCTCCCCGACCCTGAAGGCCCTGGAGGCCGAAGTCGAGGGCCGGCTGCCGTGGCGACGCTGCGGCACCCAGCTCTCGCCCTATCTGGCCATCGACGGAAGCTGGGAGGCCTTCCACGGGGCGAAGAGTCAACGCTTCAAGAAGACCGTGCGGAACATCCAGAACCGCCTGGAGCGCCTGGGCTCGATCACCATCGAGGAGCATCGCGCGGTCGCTCCCGACAGCGCCCTCTTCCAGGAGCTCATAGCCCTCACCGCCCGCAGCTGGAAGGCCGAGCATGGGGTCGCCATCGCCACCATGCCTCGCATGCGCCAGTTCTTCGACGATCTCACCCGGCGTGCATCCGCCCGAGGCTGGCTCAGCCTCTGGCTTCTCAGGCTCGACGGCTGCCCCATCGCCATGGAGTACCAGCTCCAGTCGGGCGGCGTGGTCCATGCCCTGCGGGCCGACTACGATCTGCAGCACGCGGCGGCCTCACCGGGCAGCGCCCTGAACTTCGCCATCGCCCGCGCCCTGTTCGAGCGCGGCGGCATCCACGAGTACGACATGGGCCCCGGCCTCAACGAGTACAAGATGCGCTGGGCCACCGGGTGCCACGAGACCGTCGATCTGGAGATCTACCGTCCGGCGCTCTACCCCCGACTGATTCACGTGCTGGAGACCCTCGTCATCCCCACCGCCCGGCGCCTTCGGGAGAGGTTCCGGGCATGATCCTGGGCGGCGTGGTCTACCACGATCCAGCGCGCCGGATGGGCGTCGAGGTTGTCCGGGCCATGGCCGGCGGTCGGTCGGATGCCGCCGAACCGGCCTGGGTCGGCTGCGGGCCGTTCGGGGTCTTCGTGACCGGGTCCGGCCAGGCGCCGGTCGAGCACCCCGCCGTCGTCCTCGCCGCGGACGCGGACCTCCTCAACCTCACCGAGCTGCAGGGACTGACCGGCCGGGAGGATCTGGCGGGGGTCATCGCCCGTCTCTATGAGCGAGAAGGAGCGGAGGCAGTGCGGCGGCTCCGCGGCGGCTTTGCCCTCGCCCTCTGGGACCGCGGGAGCCGTCAACTGCTCCTGGCCGTCGACCAGTTCGGGATCCGGCGGCTCCACTACGCCGTGACGCCGGAGGGATTCGCCTTCGCCTCGCGCGCCTCGGCGCTCCTGGCGCTGCCCGGGACCCGCCGCGAGGCCGAGCCCACCAGCCTCTACCACTACCTCAACCTCGGGTTCGTCCCTGCGCCCCGGTCGATCTTCCCGGGCATCTTCCGCCTCCCGCCCGGACACCAGCTGATCGTTCGCGACGGGCGGCCCCAGCCGAGCCGCTACTGGGACCTGACCTACACCGAGCGGCCGCTCTCTGTGGACGAGAGCGCGGCGGCCACCGCCCGGCTGGCCCAGGCCTCGGTAGCCCTGGCCCTCGAAGGCGCGTCGCCCAAGGCGACCGGGGCGTTCCTCTCCGGCGGCACCGACAGCAGCACCGTGCTCGGCCTCATGCGCAAGCTGACGGGAGAACGCGTCAACGCCTTCTCGATCGGCTTCCAGGAGGAGCGCTACAACGAGCTCGATCATGCCGAGCTGGCCGCGCGCCACTTCGACGCTGCCCACTACGTGCACGTGGTCACCCCGGCGGAGGCCCTCGCCGCCCTGCCCAGCCTGGTGGAGGCCTACGACGAGCCGTTCGGCAACGATTCAGCCATCGGCACCCTCCTCTGCGCTCGCCTCGCGCGGAGCTGTGGGGTGACCCGGTTGCTGGCCGGAGACGGGGGCGACGAGATCTTCGGCGGCAACCAGCGCTACGCGACCGACCATCTCTTCGCCCGCTACCAGCGCATTCCCGGCGTCCTCCGACGGGGCTTGGTGGAGCCGGTCCTGCTGTCGCTGCGCGAGGTGGGGCTCGTCGGGAAGGCCCAGCGATATATCCGGCGCGCGAACATCCCGAACCCGCGGCGCTTCTACTTCTACGAGCTTTTCTTCGCTCAGGACGGCCAGGCCCTCCTCGATCCCGAGTTCGTGCGCGCCCTGGAGCCAGACGCGCCGTGGGCGCTCATCGAGGAGCACTTCCGGCGGGCCCCGGCCACCGCCGAGCTGAACCGGCTTCTCTACCTCGACATGAAGCTCGCCATCGGGGACAACGACCTGCTCAAGGTCACCCGGACCGGCGAGGTGGCCGGGGTGGACGTCCGCTTCCCGTTCCTCGATCTGCCGCTGGTCGAATTCACCGCGACCTGGCCGGCTCGCTTCAAGGTCCGCGGGGTCGAGAAACGGTACCTGTTCAAGCGCGCGTTCCGCCCGCTGCTGCCGCCCGCCACGCTCGCCAAGCGCAAGCACGGCTTCGGGGTTCCGACCAGCGCGTGGCTAAAGACCCATGCCGGCTTCGCTGCCCTCGCCCAGGATTCGCTGCGGGGCCCGGACTGCCGCGTGCGCCCGTACTTCCGTGCCGGCGCCATCGAGCAGCTCTTCGCGCTCCACGCGCAGGATCCCACGCCCTTCTATGGCGGCATCCTGTGGGGCCTGCTCATGCTCGAGCTGTGGCACCGTCGGCATCTCTCCCCGGGAGTGACGGCATGAAGGCCGGCCTGCGTTCGCGCGCCGTCGAGCGATTCGCGACCGGCCTCAGCCGTGCCGGCCTCAGCGCCGCCCTCGTGCACGCGGCCGGCCGCGCGCGCCGGCATCCCGCCTTTCCCATCCTCACCTATCACCACGTGAACGACGAAGGCGACCCGTTCCTCGACGACACGATCTCGACTGACGTGTTCCAGCGCCACGTCGCTCACGTGGCCCAGCACTACTGCGTGCTGACCGTCGAGGATCTCGTCGAGCGCATGTCCCGCGGGGCGCTTCCGCGCAACGCCCTCGCCATCACCTTCGACGATGGCTACCGCGACACTCTCACGCACGCCGCCCCGATCCTGGCCCGGCACGGCGTGCCGGCCACGGTGTTCCTCGCCTCCGGCTTCATCGGAACCGCGGAGGTGCCCTGGTACGACCGGCTCGCGCTGGCCTTCAAGCTCACGCGAGAACGCTCGGTGGCGGCCCCGTGGGGCGAGGTGATCAGCCTGGACACGGAGCGGCTGCGCCTCGAGGGACTGCGCCGGACCCGCCAGCACCTCAAGCGCGTGCCGGACGAGGCCGCGCGGCTGGTCCTCGACGACCTCCTGGTGCGGCTCGGCGTCACCGACCCGAGGTGCTTCAAGAACACCATGCTGACCTGGGACGACGTCCACGCCCTGGCGGGCCTCGGGTTCTCGATCGGCGCTCACACCATCACCCATCCGATCCTTTCCCGGGTGACCCCCGACCGCGCCCGGCAGGAGATCGCGGGCTCCCGGTCCATGATCGCCGCCGCCTGCGGTCGGCCTCCGCGCGCGTTCGCCTACCCCAACGGTGAAGCCGAGGACTACACGGCCGCCATCGTGGATATGGTGCGGCAGGCGAGATTCACGTGCGCGGTCACCACGCGGCTCGGGCTGAACACGCTGACGACCTCACCGTGGGAGCTGCGCCGCGGGGGCCCATCGGAGTCCCACCTGCCGACCTTCGCCCTCAAGCTGGCGTGGTATCGGCTGACACTTCCCTGACATCAAGACGGAGAGAACTCACATATGTGCGGGATCGTCGGTTGCGACGTACCAAGGAGCGCCCCCGAGGGCGTGACGGTGGAATGATGCGCGAGCACCTCCGAGAGCTCTGGCACCACCGCGAGCTGACGCTGAGCTTCGCGCGCCGCGACATCAAGGCGCGCTACCGCCAGACCGCGCTCGGCGCCGTCTGGGCCGTCGTGCAGCCTTTCTCGCTCATGGTCGTCTTCACCCTGGTATTCTCGCGTTTTGCCAAAGTGTCCAGCGATGGGATTCCGTACCCGATTTTCTCCTACACGAGCCTGATCTTCTGGACCTTCTTCGCGACCGCCGTCTCTCAGGGCACGGTGGCCATGGTCGCCAACGCGACCCTGGTGCGGAAGATCTATTTTCCGCGCGAGACCCTCCTGATCGCGGTGATCCTCTCCGCCGCCCTCGATCTGGTCATCGCGACCACGATCTTCGGCGGGATGCTGGTGTACTACCGGACCGCTCTCACGCTCACCGCCCTCTGGATCCCCGTCCTCCTCGCGCTGCAGACCGTGTTCGCTCTCGGCGTGATCTGCCTCTCCTCCGCGCTTCACGTGAACTATCGGGACATCGGCCACGGCCTGCCCCTCCTGCTCCAGCTCTGGCTGTTCGCGACCCCCGTCGCCTATCCGCTGAGCCTGGTCCCCGCGGCGTTACTACCCTTCTACCTGCTGAATCCGATGGTGCCGATCATCGAGGGCTACCGCCGCGCTATCCTGCTCGGCCTGCCCCCCGATCCGGCCCAGCTGCTCCTGGCCACGCTCATCGTGCTCGTCGTCACTTCAGCCGGCTACGTCCTCTTCAAGCGTGCCGAGCAAACCTTCGCCGACGTGATCTGATCACCATGCCAAAAATCGCGATCCGATTCGATGACGTCTCCAAGCGCTACCGACTACATCGGGGCTGGCACGGCTCCCTGCGGAGCGCCGCCACCGCCTGGCTCAGGCGCCTGGGGTCCCGTCCTGGCCCCGAGGACGTGTTCTGGGCCCTGAAGAACGTGAGCTTTGACATCGAGAAGGGGGACGCGGTCGGGCTCATCGGCACTAACGGGGCGGGCAAGAGCACCATCCTCAAGATCCTGTCTCGGGTCACCACCCCGAGCTCGGGACGCTTCTCCACCCGCGGGCGGGTCGGGGCCCTCATCGAGGTCGGAGCGGGCTTTCATCCGGAGCTGACCGGCCGCGACAACGTGTTTTTGAACGGCGCCATCATGGGCATGTCCCGCAGCGAGGTCGCCGAGAAGTTCGATCGGATCGTCGGCTTCGCCGAGATCGAGAAGTTCATCGATACACCGATCAAGTACTACTCGTCCGGCATGCAGGTTCGTCTCGGCTTCGCAGTGGCGGCTCATATCGACCCCGACGTACTGCTCATCGACGAGGTGCTCGCGGTGGGTGACGCTTCGTTCCAGGCCAAGTGCCTGAACAAGCTGGCGGAGCTGAAGGAACAGGCCCGCACCATCGTGCTCGTCTCTCACAATCTGGCCAACATCGTCGAGCATTCGAAGAAGGTCCTCTGGGTTCAGGCCGGCACGGTGGCCGCCTACGGAGATCCGGACACCGTGGTCGATCAGTACCTGAAGTCCATCCGGGAGCGGCTCACGTCCGAGAATCCCGCCGACGTGGTCTCTCGGGCGATGACCGACGCCGAGCGGCCTATCCGCATCGAGCAGGTCACTCTGTGTGACCGCCAGGGGCGCGTCCGTCCGGAGTTCCAGCACGGGGAGCCGGTCTGCATCGACATCGCGTACTCGGTCCACGAGCCCGTGCCCGACCCCGTCTTCGAGGTCACCATCCAGGACGCGCATGGCCACGCGCTGGGCGGTCTCACGACCCGGTTCGACGGCCTCAAGATCGACAGCACACAGAGCCAAGGCATCGTTCGGCTCATTCTGCAGCCCGTGCTCTTCCTCAAAGGGCACTACACGGTCAACGTCCACATCCGGGACCATCAGATCCAGCGGTATCACGATTTCCGGAAGCGGGCGGCCGTCCTCGTGGTGGAAGGTCCAAGCGTGGCATCCCGCGAGGTGTCCGGCCACGTCAACTACCCGCACCAGTGGGAGCTCCCGTGACCGCGAAGGCGCCCTGCCCGATCCTGTTCATCGAGAGCTCCCGTGGGCTCGGAGGCTCGACGGTCAGCCTCTGCCACCTGCTGAGCGGTCTGGACCGCAAGGTGTTCGAGCCCATCGTGGTGTTCGCTCGCGAGGACCAGCGGGAGTACGCCCTCGATCACTGCGGCCCCGCTCCCGAGACCGCGATCGTCCCGGTCAGCAGGACCCTCGCGGTGAGCGCGGCTCTTCGGGCCGTGGTCTCGCCCGCCGCGCGCATTCGGGGGCTGGGCCCGGCGCTCTCGGCGCTCCCGGCTCTCCTCGACGATCTCTTCCTGACTCTGCCGACGGTCGCGCGACTGTACCGCATCGCACGGGCTCACCGTGTGCGGTGCATCCATCAGAACAACGGGTTCGACGTCGCTTCCATCGTCCTGGCCAAGCTCCTGCGCGTCCCTATTCTTGCCTATCAGCGCGGCCGCGAATGGAACTCCCCCGCCGTTCGCTTCTTCTCGCGGTTCGTGGACGTGTTCGTGGCGAATTCCCAGGCGACCCGGGAGATCGTTCTCGGACTCGGCATTCCTCCGGCGCGAATCCGAGTGGTGTATCCGCCGGTGGACGTCACGACCTTCAGGCCCGGCGACGCCGGCGAGGCGCGCCGCGAGTTCGGCATGACCGCGGATCAGCCTTGCTTCGGGATCATCGGCTCGCTCCGTGAGCGCAAGGGCCATCGGGTGTTCCTGCACGCCGCCGCCAGAGTGATGCGGGCGCTGCCCACCGCCCGCGCCTTCATCATCGGCGAGGCGGCTCCCAAGGACGCCGCCTACAAGAAGGAGCTGTTCCAGCTCGCGGGGGACCTCGGCATCCGTGACCGGGTGGTGTTCACCGGGTTCCGAAGCGATGTGAAGGAGCTTATCCAGCTCCTCGACGTGGTGGCCGTCCCTTCGATCAAGCCGGAGCCCTTCGGCCGGGTGATCATCGAGGCGATGGCGATGGGCAAGACGGTGGTGGCCTCGCGGGCCGGCGGCCCGCCGGAGATCATCACTCACGAGGAGAACGGGCTTCTGGTCCCACCGCACGAGGAGGAGCCCCTCGGCGCCGCGATCACCCGGCTGCTGACCGAACCCGAGTTCGCGACCCAGATCGCCGCCCGGGGGCAGCAGGAGGCCCGGCGCCGCTTCTCGCTGACCACCCACGTCGATGCCATGCAGGAGATCTACGCTGGGCTCATTGGTGACGACCGGACGCCCCGGGCCGTGGCGGCCGTCGCTCAGGAGGGTCGGTCGTGACCGGGCACAACGGCCACGTCACCACCGGCATCTCCGCGGCTTCCCCGACCGGGGACCCGGTGGAGCGGGCCCGCCGCCTTCTCCTCGACCGCGGACCGGATCACCTCGGAACCGCCGGCCCGTTCGAGGTGACCGTGGTGGCGACCGAGGAGCGGCCCGAGTCGACGCTCCGCCGGATCCGTCTCAGCGACGGCCTCCGAAGCCGGACCTTCTACCTCAAGACCTTGCGGACAACGCCCACCACCCGCCCCGAGCAGCTGGCGGCGGTGACCGGGGAGCACCGCGTTCTGGTGTACCTCCACGAGCGCTTCGAACCGCTCGCCCCGCTCTCCGTGGTCAAGCCGGTCGCGTGCCTGCCCGAGAGCTGCTCCCTGCTCACCGAGGAGGCGGCGGGTCGGGGCCTGAACCTGCTCCTGTCTTCCACCAACCCGATCCGGCCCAGCGGCCGGCTTCGTCGCCACGCGGATCTCTGCCGGCTCGCCGGGGCGTGGCTCCGCCACTTCCATGCGCTGACCGCACCCCCCGCCGGCGGCCGTTACGACGTGTCGGAGATCTTCGGATACTGCGAGGAGCGTCTACGGCTCATGCTCTCGCAGCCCGGAGGCGGTCTCGACCTCGATACCGCGCTCGCGCTCGAGCGCCACGTCCGCCGGCTCGCGGCCCGGGTCACCGCGCCGGAGCTCGAGCTGGTCGGTCGCCACAACGACTTCCGGCCCGAGAACGTGGTCACGGATGGCCGCTCCCTGACCCTGCTGGACTTCACCGGCTTCACGTACGGACCGCGCCTCTACGATTTCATGAAGTTCTGGTTGAGGCTCGAGAATCTCTCGCAGGGTCTGCTGCCGCGCCGCCGCCGCGCCGCCGCGCTACAGGCGGCCTTCCGCGAGGGCTACGGGCCCGCGGTTGACCCGCGCTCCCCTCTCGCGAACCTTCTCCGCGTCGCCTACGCCATCGACAAGATCAGCGAGGCCGTGGATCCCACCCTGCCTCGCCCACCGTGGAGCCGCCGCCTGGTGATGGCCAACTGGTACCGATCTCAGCGACAGTGGCTCGGTCGCGTCGCGCAAGGAGACTCACCATGACGAAGACTCACCGCTCGTTGCTGCTCGGCACCGCCCTGCTCGTTGCGGCCGGCGCTCCGGCGCCGAGCGCTCTCGCGACCCACGTCCCGGTCTCTCCCCAGCCCGGGCTGGACCGGGAAGAGGCGGATCGGCTGGTGCATCTGGAGCACTCCAAGCGCACCATCACGCAAGGAGTCATCGGGGAGCAGGTTCGGCTCGGCACCGCTTATATCCGGCTCGCCGCGCTCCGGCTCGCCGCGGGTCAGGTGGAGGAAGGCCCCACCGGGTGGAGAGAGCCGGCCTACCTCGGCTACAAGCTGGTCAGCGGCGGCATACATGGCCTCGAGCTCAAGCTGGATAAGAATCCCATCGAGGCCACGATCACCAAGCGGCACATCGACCTGCTCGATCTAGCGCGGGCTCCCATCCGGCATGCCATCGACCGCGCCAAGCACACCCGGGACGGCGACCCCAAGGACATCGCGTTCGCGACCGAGAAGCTCCAACAGGGCCTCACGCTGCTGCGGCAGGCTCAGGCAGTCATCCCGTAGCCATGCGCGACCTCGTCCTGACGGCCGTCGTGGCCGCCCTCTTGCCGTTCTGTTTGGCCATGCCGTGGGTGGGCGTTCTCGCCTGGTCGTGGATCGGCTACATGAATCCCCACCGGCTCACCTGGGGCTTCGCCACCCAGATGCCCTTCGCCTTGATGGTCGGCGTCGCCACTCTGGTCGGCATGGTGTTCACCCGTGACAGCAAGCCCATCCCGTGGGTCCGCGAGACGTACCTGCTACTGGGGCTGTGGATCATGTTCACGGTCTCGACCTTCTTCGCGTTGTACCCAGAGGCGGCGTGGCCCCAGTGGGAGCAGATCACGAAGGTCCTGCTCTTCACGTTCATCACGATGAAGTTCTTCCAGGATCGGGACCGCCTCCGCTACCTCTTCGTGCTGATCGCTTTCTCGATCGGCTTCTACGGGGTCAAGGGCTTCTTCTTTGCCCTCAGGACCGGAGGACAATATCTCGTCTACGGGCCGGAGGGCAGCTTTCTGAGCAGTAACAACGCGGTCGGCCTCGCCCTCAACATGGTGCTGCCGTTCCTCTACCTGTTGCCCCGCGACGAGCCACGCCGCTGGCTGCGGTACGTCATGCTCTTCAGCTTCTGGACCTCGGCGGGCGCGGTGATCTTCACGTACTCCCGGGGGGCGTTTCTCGGACTCGCGGTGGTCATGACCCTGCTGTTCCTAAAGGGGTCGAAGCGCCTAGTCGGGGGAGCCGCCGCCTTTGCGGTCGTCGTGATCTTCTTTTTCACCGTCGGCCACTCGCTCATTCCCGCGCCGTGGTGGGAGCGGATGGGTACTATCGCGACCTACCAGGAGGACGGGAGCGCGATGGGCCGGCTCGAATCCTGGCGCGTCGCCTATGAGTTGGCATCCGACCGGCCGCTCGTCGGCGGAGGCTTCTGGGTCCTGCCCCAGGCCGAGATCCGGGACCGTTTCGACTCGGTAAAGAATCTCACCGCGCACAGCATCTACTTCGCCGTCCTCGGCGATCACGGATTCGTCGCTCTCGCCCTGTTCGTCGGCCTCATGATCTCGTGTCTGTTCACCCTCAGGCGCGTGCGGAAGACAGTGGGCGGACATCCCGAGGGCGTATGGCTGGTCACGTCGACAAAGATGCTCGAGATCAGCCTGGTCGCCTACATGGTGAACGGGGCGTTCCAGACCGAGGCGTACTTCGACCTCTTCTATCATCTGGTCGCGGCGGTCATCCTCGTAAAGGTGCTCGCCGCCCGCCTGGAGCCGGTGCCGGAGGCGAGCGCCCTCCCGACCCCGGTCGCGCCTGCCATCGTGGGCCGCCGCCGGCCAGTCCTGGAGACGCGTCTGGGGACCGGGGAGGCCAACCGGTGAAGACCGCCAGGGTGGCGAGGCCGCTGGCTCTCGGGGGCCGGGCTGTCTTCGAAGCGGTGTGTCGGCGACTCGAGAGCGGCTACTTTGCGGTTCCCACCGCGGTGACGCTGCTGGAGGTCCGGGAACACGCGTACTCGAGCACCGGCCTCATCCGGCTGGAGGCGCCGTCCGGAACCCGAGAGCTGATCGCAAAGACGCTGGCCTCGTGCCCGGGCTCCGAGGACGGCAAGGCGCGCCAGATCGAGCGGGAGCACCGTGCCCTCGTCGAGTGTGCACGAACCTTCCGGGGCGCCCCCGACCTGCGCGTTCCCGCTCCGGTGGCTCACTTTCCCGACCTGCAGACCGTCGTCATGGAGACCGCCGCCGGGCGCCTGCTCTCCGAGGTGATTGGCGAGGCCCGCTTCTGGCCGCGCCGGGCGACGGTCGAGGCGATCTCGCACGCCTGCCGCCTGTGCGGCCGGTGGCTCAGGCATCTCCAGGAGACGACAAGGGCGCTGGCGCCGGCGACGACCCTTGACCTCCTCGGCCCCTGCGACGTGGCGCTCGCCACCCTGGCTGCACGGCCCGTACCGCCTGTCTCCAGCGATTTCCTCGCCGTGGTCCGGAGCCACGTCCGGGACCTCTGGCAGCGTCTCGACGGGCGTGACGTCCCGGTAACCGCCACCCACGGCGGACTGGCGCCGTACAACGTGATCGTGGCACCGGATGGCCGGGCGGTCACCGTGATCGACTTCGCATCGTTCCGAATCGACGCGGCGCAGTTCGACTACCTCAAGTTTCGCTTTCGGATCGAGATGCTCGCGGAAGGGCCGTCCTTCCGTCGTCGCGTCGTCGGGCGCCTCGTGGAGGCTTTCCGCGAGGGATACGGGCACCCGGTGGACGAGGAATCTCCGGTCGCCCGCCTGCTGTCCATCGGTCTCGCGCTCGACCAGATGGCGGCTTACGTCGAGGCGACCGGCGCGCCCGCGGTCTCCCTCCGGCGCCGCCTCGCTCTCCGCCGCCGCTTCCGGCACCACCACCGACGGCTGAGTGAGACCTGCCATGCCTAGGGAAACCAAACGCGGCCTGATCCTCGCGGGGCCGCGGCCCGACGATCTGTTCGCCTGCCCCGATTGTCTTGCGCCCATCGGGGGAGCGCTGGCCGAGCGAGGGGAGGCCGCCTGACCATGTGCGGGATCGCGGGATCCCTCAACGCCGACGGTCGCCCGGGAGCGCCGGAGCTCGTGCGCGCCATGACCGAGATCCTCTCCCATCGCGGGCCGGATGGAGCGGAGACCATCGTCCGGGGCCCGGTCGCCCTCGGCCACCGCCGCCTGGCGATCATCGACCTGGTGACCGGCGACCAGCCGATGGCCAACGAGGACGGGTCGGTCTGGATCGTCTTCAACGGCGAGATCTACAACTTTCGTGAGCTGCGACGAGATCTCGAGACGCGCGGATGCCGCTTCCGCACCGCCTCCGACACCGAGGTCATCCTGCGGGCCTACGAGACCTGGGGCGTCGAGTGCCTGGGGCGTCTGCGCGGGATGTTCGCCTTCGCCATCTGGGACGCGGGGCGGCGTCGCCTCTTCCTGGCCCGCGACCGGGTGGGCATCAAGCCGCTCGTCTACCACTGGGATGGTCGGCGGCTGCTCTTCGCCTCCGAGATCAAGAGCCTCCTCGAGGACCCGACGGTTTCGCGCGAGATGGACTGGGAGGCCCTGCGCGACTATCTGGTCTTCCACTACATCCCGAGCCCCCGCACCATCTTCCGCACCATCCGGAAGCTGCCCCCCGCCTCCTTTCTCGTGCTGGACGCGGGCTCCTCCGCTCCGGTGGTGGAGCGCTACTGGGATCTCCAGTTCACCCCCGATCACGGTCGCTCCGAGGCCGACTGGACCGAGGGGCTACGCTGGCACTTGCGCGATGCCGTTCGCAGCCACCTCGTCAGCGACGTGCCGGTCGGGGCCTTCCTCAGCGGCGGCCTCGACTCGAGCACCACCGTCGCCTTGATGGCCCAGGCCACCGACCGGCCGATCCGGACGTTTTCCATCGGCTTCGATGAGGCGGACTTCGACGAGCTCGCGTACGCGCGGCAGGTCGCGCGCCGCTACGGCACCGACCACTGCGAGCTGGTGGTCAAGCCAGACGCAATGGAGGCCATGCCACGGCTGGCCTGGCAGTTCGACGAGCCCTTCGCCGACTCCTCGGCGCTACCCACCTACTACGTCTCCAAGATGACCCGCGAGCACGTCACGGTGGCGCTCTCCGGAGACGGCGGCGACGAGAACTTCGCGGGCTACCGGCGGTACGCGAGGGCCGAGGCGCTCAACCGCCGGCTCGACTCCGCGACGGGCCGCCCGCTTCGAGAGCTGCTCGGCCTCGCCGCCCGCCTCCTGCCCGCCGAGGCCCGGGGCCAGGCCTACCTGAAGCGCCTCGCCTCCGACCCGACCGAGCGCTACTTCGGCATGGTCACCTATCAGCGGAGCGCCACGCTGCGCCGCCTGCTCACGCCCGAGGCCCAGCGGCAGGTGGCCCCTGACGTCACGGCGGCTCCCTTCGAGCGCCTGCTCGCGGAGGGGCGCCCACCCGACTACGTCTCCGGCTTGCAGTACCTGGACATCCGCCACTATTTGCCCGACGACATCCTGACCAAGGTGGACCGCACCAGCATGCTCGTCTCGCTCGAGTGCCGGGTTCCCCTGCTTGACCACGTCCTCATGGAGTACGCGGCCACCATGCCGACCGCGCTGAAGCTTCGGAATGGATCCGGTAAGGCGGTGCTCAAGGCGGCCATGGCCGAGGATCTTCCCGCCGACATCCTGAGCCGGAGCAAGATGGGATTCGGAGTGCCGCTCGCGACCTGGTTCCGAGGCGACCTCGGCACCTACGCCCGTCAGATCCTCCTGGAGCCCCCCGCCCGCACCCGCGGCATCTTCGCACCCGCCGGCGTGCAGCAGCTGCTCGACGACCACCAGGCGGGCCGCCGCGACCACGCCGATCGGATCTGGGCGCTCCTCTGCTTCGAGGAATGGGCGCGCCGGTGGGGGCCGCGATGAAACCCCTCCACGTCGTCCACGTCCTCGACTCCCTCCAAGTCGGCGGCACCGAGAACGGCGCCGCCAATCTGATCCGAGCCCTCGATGGAGACGACCTCCGCCACACCGTGGTCGCCATGACCATCTCTGGGCCGGTGGCGGACCGGCTGCCCCGAGGCGTCGCGGTCCACTGCCTGGGCAAGCGGCCGGGCTGGGATCTCCGGACCGTGGCCCGACTGGTGGCGCTGCTGCGGCGCCTGCGTCCCGATGTGGTCCACTCGCGGAACTGGGGGGCCTTCGACGCGGTGCCCGCGGCCCGGCTCGCCCGGGTCCCGGTCGTGATCCACGGCGAGCACGGACGCGAAGCGAGCGATCCGGGGGGCCTGAACGCGCGCCGGAATCGGCTCCGGCGCGCGT
>JBBDXN010000081.1:0-3911 GCA_040902305.1 Candidatus Rokuibacteriota bacterium
TCGACCGCGGCGTGACCGCGATGGCCGCGGTCACCGTGCTCAGCGTGGCGGGCCTGGCGTCGCTGGGCGGCAAGATCATCTGCGGGCTCGTGGCCGACCGCGTCGGCGCGAAGCGCACCCTGCTCGTGGGGCTGTCCATCCAGGCGGTGGCGGTGAGCCTCTACATCTTCACCCGCGACCCCGGCGGCTTCTACGCGCTCGCGGTGGTGTTCGGCCTCGCCTACGGCGGGGTGATGCCCCTCTACGCGATCGTCGTGCGCGAGTACTTCGGCGCCCGGATCATGGGGACCACCTTCGGCGCGGTCGCCCTCGTGTCCACCCTGGGCATGGCCCTCGGGCCGTGGGCCGGTGGCTGGCTGTTCGACACGCTCGGCAGCTACTTCTGGCTATTCATCGGCTCGTTCGGCATCGGCCTCGGGGCGGTGGCCATCGCGGTGACCTTCCGACCGCCCGGCCGGGTTCGCGCGGTGGTGCCGACTCCGAGCCTGGCCCGCTGAGCGTTCCAGGGGGACACCCGACATGCGCTACATGCTGCTGATGTACCGGGACGAGAAGGCGTGGGAGGCCAGGTCCGAGGAGGAGCGGGTCGCGATTCGCCAGCAGGCCGTCGACGTCAGCGAGGCGCTGCGGAAGCGCGGGATCTTCCTCGCCGGTGATCCGCTGCTGCCGACCGGCACCGCCACCACGGTGCGGATGCGGAACGCCAGGACGATCACGACGGACGGCCCGTTCGCCGAGACCAAAGAGCAACTGGGCGGCTACTCCATCGTGGAGGTCGGGAGCCTCGACGAGGCGATCGCCATCGCGGTCGACCACCCGCTGGTGCGGGTGGGGGACCACTCGATCGAGGTGCGGCCCATCCGGGAGCTGCCGCCGCGGTAGCCGGGAAGGAGACGATCATGGCATCGACGACCACCGAGACCGCGGTGAGCGCCCATCCGCTGGATCCCCTGAGCGCGGCGGAGATCGAGCGCGCGTGGGAGATCGTGCGGGCGGAGCGGGCGCTCGGCCCGCGGGTTCGCGCCATCTTCATCATGCTGCACGAGCCCGCCAAGAAGGTCGTGCTCGAGCACCGGCCGGGTGACCCGGTGGAGCGGGCCGCGTCCGTGGTGCTGGTCGACTCGGCGGCGGGGAAGACCTACGAGGCGATCGTCTCGGTCTCCCAGGGTCGCGTGCGGTCGTGGGAGCACGTGTCCGGCGCCCAGCCCGCCATCGTCCTCGACGAGTTCGTGGAATGTGAGGCCGCGGTGCGCGCCGACCCGCGCTGGCAGGAGGCCATGCGCCGGCGCGGGGTCACCGACATGAGCCTGGCCATGGTGGACCCCTGGTCGGCGGGCAACTTCGGGTTCGCGGAGGACGAAGGCCGCCGCCTCGTCCGCGCCCTCACCTGGGTGCGGCGGGACGCGCGGGACAACGGTTACGCCCGCCCGGTCGCGAACCTGCTCACGGTGGTCGACCTCGACGAGATGAAGGTCCTCGCGGTCGAGGACGGCGGGGTCGTACCGCTGCCGCCGGAGGACGCCAACTACTCGCCGGAGGCCACCGGGGTGCGAGCCGGGCTCAAGCCGATCGAGATCCACCAGCCGGAAGGCCCGAGCTTCGAGCTCGTGGGCCGCGAGCTGCGCTGGCAGAAGTGGCGGATGCGCATCGGGTTCACGCCCCGCGAGGGCCTGGTGATCCACACGGTTTGCTACGAGGACCAGGGGCGGGAGCGTCCGATCCTCTACCGGGCGTCCGTCGCCGACATGGTCGTTCCATACGGCGATCCGCGGCCGACCTACTTCCACCGCAACGCCTTCGACGTCGGGGAGTACGGCATCGGCACCCTGGCCAATGCGCTCGAGAACGGGTGTGACTGCCTGGGCGAGATCCGCTACCTCGACGCGGTGGTCAACGACGGCCGGGGCCGGGCGGTGACCTTGCCGAACGCCATCTGCCTCCACGAGGAGGACGCGGGCATCCTGTGGAAGCACGTGGACTGGCGCCTGGGCACGACCGAGGTCCGGCGCTCGCGCCGCCTCGTGGTGTCGTCCATCTCCACCGTCGGCAACTACGACTACGGCTTCTACTGGTATTTCTACCAGGACGGGACCATCCAGCTCGAGGTCAAGCTGACCGGCATCATCTCGAACGGCGCCGAGCGTCCGGGGGAGAAGCCGCGATGGGGCGAGCTGGTCGCCCCCGGAGTCTACGGGCCCATCCATCAGCACTTTTTCAATGCCCGCCTCGACATGATGGTGGACGGGCTCGACAACTCGGCCTACGAGGTCGACACGGTGGCCGATGCCCCCGGCCCCGCCAACCCGCACCACAACGCCTTCCACACCGAGACGACCCTGCTGCGCTCCGAGGGCCGCGCCCAGCGCATCATCGATCCGCTCGCCGGCCGCTTCTGGAAGATCGTCAACCCCTCGGCCCGCAACCGGCTGGGCGAGCCGGTGGCCTACAAGCTGATGCCCGGAGAGAACGTCCTGCCGTTCGCCGGGCCGGAGGCCGCCGTCACCAAGCGCGCCGGCTTCATGACCCGGCATCTCTGGGTCACCCGGCACGATCCGCGGGAGCGGTACGCGGCGGGCGAGTACCCGAACCAGCACGCGGGCGGGGCCGGCCTGCCGAGCTACGTGCAGGACGACGCGCCGCTGGAGAACACCGATCTCGTCGTGTGGTACACCTTCGGCGCGCACCACGTCGTCCGTCCCGAGGACTGGCCGGTGATGCCGGTGGCCACGATCGGCTTCATGCTCAAGCCCGCCGGTTTCTTCGACCGCAACCCCGCGCTGGACGTGCCGCGCCCGCTGCGCCATGGGGAATGCTGCACGCCCGACTAGCTCGAACTATTCACGAACGGGCTCGACCGAGACCGGACGGGAGCCACCCCCGGCGACAGGACCCGGCCGCCTCACGCAACCTGGACCGGTTTGCCTCACGGATTATCCGTTCGTGAATAGTTCGGGCTGGACGGGGCTAGACGCGGTTCGCCGAAGGAGCGCGACCGGGATTTTCCATACCCCACCCGCGGCGTAGGTGTAGAGTCGTGTTGCCTCCTGCGGGCTATCCGGTTGGCGCACCCTGGGCGCCACTGCTCGTGGTATCTGGCTTGACGTTGTCGTCGCCGCAAGACGCTCCGAGCGGGTTCGTGCGTCGTGCCGAGGTCAGCCAACGCTGCTCACGTGATGGGATTCAACCTGACCGAAAGCGTGGTGCGGGAGTACCTGCGGGAGCATCCGGCGGAAGCCCGCTGCTCCGACTGTGTGGCGAGGGCCCTGGGACCGGACGTTCCGGGGAGCGCGGTCTCGGCGGTCATGGCGGAGCTGGCGGAGCGCCGGCCCCCATTCGCGGTGGGCCGCTGCGGCTGCGGCGCGAACGGCCTCATGTATACGCGCTGACCGGGGGCTTACCATGGCGGGTGGGGTCATCGTCGGTATTCTCCAGGAGCGTCATCCGGATCACATCATCCTCCGCGACGGCACCCGAGTTTTTCTCACCGCCAAGCAGTCGGCGAGCCAGTTTGCGCTCGGGATCAGCCTGACCGTCGCGTATACGGTCAAGAAGGACGGCCGGAAGATGGCCGACAACATCTGGCGCTGTAGCTGATCGGGCCCGAGTGCAGATCTGGGTAGACGCCGATGCGTGCCCTCAGGTCATCAAGGAGATCCTCTTCCGGGCCGCCGACCGCGCGCAGGTCCTGACCACGCTGGTCGCCAACACCCCGCTTCGCACTCCGCCTTCAGACTTCCTCCGGACCATCCGGGTCGCGAAGGGCTTCGACGTGGCCGACGAGCGGATCGTGCAGCAGGTGCAGCCCGGGGATCTGGTGGTCACCGCCGACATACCCCTGGCCGCCGCGGTCATCGCGCGCGGAGCCCACGCCCTCGACCCGCGCGGCGAGCTGTACTCGGAAGACAATGTCC
>JBBDXN010000082.1:0-1065 GCA_040902305.1 Candidatus Rokuibacteriota bacterium
CCTACTGCTGGGGCCACAACGGCTACGGGCAGCTCGGCGACGGCACCACCACCAACCACACCACCCCCGTGCAAGTTGCCACCGGCCAAGGCCTCAACCACGGCACCATCACCCACATCAGCGCTGGTGGCGAGCACACCTGCGCGCTCACCGCGGCTGTCCTCTCGATCGGCGGCGATGCCTACTGCTGGGGCCGGAACCTCTCCGGACAACTCGGCGACGGCACCACCACCGACCGCACCACCCCCGTGCGAGTCGCCGCTGGCCAAGGCCTCACCCCGGGCGCCATCACCCACATCACCACCGGCGGCGACCACACCTGCGCACTCACCACCGAGGCAGGCACTGTTGCCGACCATGCCTACTGCTGGGGCCGGGGCGGCGGCCAGCTCGGCGACGGCACCGGCAACAGCCACAGCACGCCCGTAGAGGTCGCCCCCGGCCAAGGGCTCACCCCGGGAACCATCACTTCTATCTCGGCCGGAGGTTTCCATACCTGCGCGGTCGCCGACAGCGGCGACGCCTACTGCTGGGGCTACAACGACTTCGGGCAGCTCGGCAACGGCAGCACGAGCAATCTCGGTGCGTACACACCGGTCCGTGTCCTGATGCCGGGCTCGCCGTCCCCGGGAGCGGGGTGCGAGAACGACGGCACGCGTGTGGATCGCGTGAGCTGGACCAACGGCGCGAACCACTTCGAGGTGGACGTGCACCAGACCGACGATGCCGTGGTCACCTGCGTGCGGGCGGAGCGCAACGGAGAGGCGATCTTCGCCCGCGACGTGGTCGTTCCCCACCGATCCACCACCCGACCCCGGCGACCCGGGTGACCCGGGTGACCCGCCGACCGTCGGCATCGACGAGGATGCGCCGCCCGGCAACACGCCCGACAGCCCGTGCACCGAGACCCATGGCGAAGGCGGCACGACGAACGCCCGGGCCTATGCCCGGTCGAGCACCGCCGACTCCGACCCGGTGGTCGTGTGCGCCGGCTTCGCGGGCGGCGGCGCCGAGCGGCACGTCCGCGTCACCATCGAGTGATCGCACGGCGAGGGGGTCGCGCAT
>JBBDXN010000082.1:1075-3889 GCA_040902305.1 Candidatus Rokuibacteriota bacterium
CCCCCCCCCCCCCCCCCCCCCCCCGCTACCCCAGCTCAGAGCCGGTGAACGTTGGGGAGGCCGGCAAGTCCGACGTTGCGGGTGTCGAACACCAGGCCGGCCTGGCTGGAGACCCGCGCGTAGTCCACGTCGTCGTGGTGGGTCAGGATCACGACGCAATCCGCCGCGCTCACCTCGTCCTCGGTGAGGTCCACCGTCTCCAGGGACTCGTCCTCGGAAAGCGCGAGGACGGGGACATGGGGGTCGTGGTAGCGCACCGCGGCGCCCTTCGTACGCAGCCGCTCGATGAACGGCAAGGCGGGGCTCTCGCGGAGATCCGCGATGTTGGGCTTGTAGGCGACGCCGAGCACGAGGATCCTCGCTCCGCAGAGGGCCTTGCCCACATTGTTCAGCAAGTCCTGCACGCGGCTCACGCAGTAGTGCGGCATCGCCGCGTTCACGTCTCGTGCGAGCTCGATGAACTTGGCCGAGCCACCGAACTGGCGTGCCCGCCACGACAGGTACATGGGATCGACCGGGATGCAGTGACCGCCGACCCCTGGGCCGGGATAGAACGGCATGAAGCCGAACGGCTTCGAGGCGGCGGCGTCGATCACCTCCCAGACGTCGACGTTCAGGTCGCGGCAGATGATGGCGAGCTCGTTGACGAGGGCGATGTTGATGTGCCGAAAGGTGTTCTCAAGGAGCTTCGCCATCTCGGCGGAGGTCGGGCCGGACACCTCGTGGATCCGCTCGACGAAGCGGCCATAGAAGGAGGCCGCGCGTTCCGTCGCACGGGGCGAAGTGCCCCCGACGATCTTCGGCGTGTTGTGAATGTCGAACTTGGCGTTGCCCGGGTCGATGCGCTCGGGGCTGAAGGCGAGATCGAAGTCCTCCCCGGCCACGAGCCCCGACTCTCGTTCCAGCAACGGCTGCAACAGCTCCTCGGTGGTGCCGGGATAGGTCGTGGACTCCAGGATGACCAGCGCGCCGCGGGTCAGGTGCCGCCCTACCTGCTCCCCCGCCGCCTCGATGTAGCTCAGGTCGGGCGCGTCGTTGTGGTATGGCGTCGGCACGCAGAGGACGATGACGTGGCAGTCGGCCACCGCCTCGAACGACGTGGTGGCGCGATAGCGGCCGTCCTCGATGATGGCACCCAGCTCCGCATCTTTCACGTCGCCAACGGGACTCTCGCCCTTCGAGAGCGTCGCGACCCGGTCCTCGGACCGGTCGATGCCCACGACCGTGAGCCCGGCCTGTGCGGCCGCCACTGACAGCGGCAGGCCCACGTAGCCCTGGCCGACGATCGCGATTCTCGTGTCACTCACCTCTGGGCCCTCCCTGCCTTCCAATGGGCATTGCCTTCCAACGAGCGAATATCCCACCACTCAGGGAGCTGTGCCGAGCCGAGTCAAGCCCTGGACGGCCTCTGGGAAGTCCCCGTCATAGGTCAACGCCCGACGATACAGCGCCTCTGCCCGCTCCGGCTCATCGAGCGTCTCATAGGCCGCTCCCGCCAAGGCGAGCAGGTTGGCATCCTCCGCTCGCGCGAGCAGCGGTTCGAGAACTTCGAGGGCGGCTTGGGGAGCGCCTGCCTGGATCAGGACGCGCACCACATCGGCGTTGGTCCCATAGGTCTCTGGATCCAGGTCGTGCGCCGCCTGTGCGGCCTCGATCGCCCGCTCGTCGTGCCCGGCCAGGACGAGCAGCTTGCCCAGGTACACCCACCAGGTCGTGGTCTCGGGCCGGGCGGACACCGCCCGCTCCACGTGATCGATGGCGGCTTGGACATCCTCGCTCGCCATGAACTGCCCGAACTCGAACGACAGCTCCGGTGAGTGCGGGTCGCGGCTGAGCGCCAACCGGTAGTAATGGGCAGCGAGGGCATCCTGCCCCGTGGCCGCCGCCGCGCGGGCGGCATTGAGGACGGGTGAGAGCCCACCCGGGTCGCGCGAGGCCGCCTCCTCGAAGGCGGCGAGGGCCGCCGCCTGATCGCCGAGCGCCACCGAGGCGCGCCCGAGGCTCTCCCAGTACTCGGGCTCCCAGGGCACCGCCGTCGCCACCCGCTCCAGCTCGGCCAGGCCGCTGTGGTCTCCGTCAGAGGCGGCCCGGTAGGCCGACCCCGCCGCCACATCCCGTCGCGCCGGGAAGGTCCCCGCCCACAGCGCCGCCAGGATGAGCACCGCCGTAATCGCGGCGGGGGCAGGACGGGGCCTTCGTGGGGACGTGCGATTGCCGCGCGTTGCGCCGGACCCCTTGCGCGCGTCACGGTCAGCGGCTCTCCGCAGAGGGATCCCGGCGACCACCGCTCCGGCCAGCAGCCAGTGCCACACCGCGAGCGCCGGCACATCGATCGACACCAGCGACTGCACCTGGTACGCGGCCCAGGCGCTCAACACCGCGGCGTTGAGGAGCCTCGACGCACCCTGGGCCGTCACGACCGACCAGACGCCCAGGACACCCACAGCCAGGGCGAACGCCATGTAGGACACCGCGGTCAGCAGGCCGCCTCCCGCGAGCATCCCGAGGGGGACGCTGTGCGCCGCATCCGCCACTTGGAACAGCGCTGCACCGGTCGCGTCGGCGACGTCCCGAAGGCCCCGGTAGAACGTCCCGAATCCATCGAACCCGACGCCGAGCAGCGGGTTGCGCTCCAACATCGTCCACGCGGTGTCCCAGTAGTAGCCACGCTGACGGACACCCGCGCGCGTGGCCAGGCCGCCGAGCGGCCCGGCCCCGCTCACCCCAGCGGCCACAAGCCCCAACCCCGCGAGCCCGACCCCGAGAGCGAGCGCCGCGACCAGCTTCGCCCACCGCGGGGGGAGCCAATTCGCC
>JBBDXN010000083.1:0-25617 GCA_040902305.1 Candidatus Rokuibacteriota bacterium
CGCCCATTCTCTCGGCCAAGCAGTCAACCCAATCGCCGCGGTTGATTCTGAAAATTTTAAAGCCTGGAGCGAGGTGACGGCGGTACCGGGAGGGAGGAGGCGGGGACCGGGGGAAGGCGGGGGGAGGGGGGCCAGCTGACCCGTTCCCGCCAAGGAGTGCGGCTACAGGGACAACCCAGATTGGGAACTCCTCACGAGCAGGAGGCGAACCCGCGCCTCGTGGTCAGTCGGCCCCCCGCCCCCCGCCTTCCCCCGGTCCCCGCCTCCGCGCTACCAGGAAGAGGCGGTGGGCTTCGATTTGCCCCCGCTCTTCTCGTACAGGTCGACCGCGCGCTTGAGGTCGCGGTGCTCGGAGCATGGCAAGAAGCAGAGGGAGCTGAGCGTGCGCAGATGCTCCTTGGCCTTGGGGAGGTTGTCGAGCATGAGGTAGGCCTCGCCGATGTACTCGTGGGCCCCCCGGTGCTTGGGGTCGATGGCGAGCGCCTTCTGGTAGAGCGGCAGCGAAGCCGACGGGTTACCGTTCTTCCGGGTCGCGTAGGCCAGCCAGTTGTAGGCGTCCGCGTTCTTGCTCTCGCGGGAAACCACGCCCTCGAGCAGCGGGATGGCCTTGGCGTATTCGTTCGCCTTGATCGCCTTCACGGCCGCGGTGTACTGGGGATCCGCGGGCCGGCCAGGGGTGCCGGCGCCCTGGCTGCCATTACCCCCACCCCCGTCGGCGCCGGCCGAACTCGGCAGCGTGACGGTCAGGACCGTGAGCGCCAGGACGGTGACGAGCACGGAGCCGCGCAGCAGCTCGAACATGGGTAGGCCCTCCCGAGCCATCAACCCGGCAGATCGGCCGGGAGTTCCCCGGGGCGCGGCGGAGCGAGTCGGGGTCAGCCGCGGGCCGGTTGCGGGGTCGTGACCGCTTCGATATCCTGCGGCCCTCGACCGACGCATCATCACCCTGGGCTCGCCCGGAGGACACGATGGCGGAGACGGTGACCTGGCCCGACGGCGCGCGCTGCGCCATCATGATGACCTTCGACCTCGACGGCGAGAGCCCGTGGATCCACCGCGACCCCGGGCTGGCCGAGCGGCCGCTCCACATGTCGATGGGCGCCTACGGGCCCCGGACCGGCATGCCGCGCATCCTCGAGCTGCTCGACCGCTACGGGATCAAGACCTGCATCTTCATCCCGGGCTGGATCGTGGAGCGCTATCCCGCGCTCTGCGAGGAAATTCTGAAGCACGGCCACGAGGTGGGCCACCACGGCTATCTCCACGAGAAGCCCTTCTTCATGAAGAGCCGCGAGGAGGAGGAGGAGCTGCTGGTCCGGAGCCTCGACATCTTCAAGAAGGTCCTGGGCGTCACCCCGCTCGGCTCCCGTACGCCCTCCGCGGATCCGAGCCGCCACACCATGGAGCTGCTCGCGCAGCACGGCTTCGTCTATCACAGCAACGCGCTCGACACCGACCTGCCCTACTGCCACCAGACCGCGCACGGCCCGCTCGTGGAGTTCCCCACCGCGTGGTGCAACAACGACGCGCCGTTCTTCCTGTGGAGCGCGGTGCCGCCGGTGGGCAACGGGATCTGGAGCCAGCAGGACGTCTGGGAGATCTGGTCCGAGGAGTTCGAGGGCCTCTACGCGGAGGGCGGGTTCTTCAACTGGCTCGCCCATCCCCAGATCATCGGCCGCCCCTCGCGCCTGCGGATGGTCGAGCGGCTCATCCAGCTCATCCTGGGCAAGGGCCGCGTGTGGTGGCCCCGGCCCGTGGACCTGGCCCGCTTCTGGCTCGAGCGCGGCAAGACCTCCGCGGCCTCGGCCTGATGGCGGGCGGCCGGCTTGCGGGCAAGGTCGCGCTGATCACCGGCGCGGGCCGCGGCTTCGGCCGCGCCATCGCGCTCGCCTTCGCCCGCGAGGGCGCGCGGGTGGCCGCGAACTACCTCGGCAGCCGCGCGGGGGCCGAGCAGGTCGTGGCGGAAGCGGGGAGGCTCGGCACGGACGCGATCGCGCTCCGCGGCGACGTGGCGCGCGAGGACGACGTGCGGGCGCTGGTCGCGAGCGCCCTGGATCGGTTCGGCCGTCTCGACATCCTCGTCAACAACGCGGGCATCATGGTGCGCGCGCCGATGCTCGCGGTGCCCGCGGAGGAGTGCCGCCGCATGGTCGACGTCAACGTGACCGGCACTATGCTCTGTAGCCGGTACGCCCTGCCTCCGATGATCGAGCGGAAGAGCGGGCGCATCATCAACCTGTCCTCGCAGCTCGCCCAGCGCCCACTGGGCGGCGGCGGCTTCGCGGCCTACGCGGCCACCAAGGGGGCCATCGAGTCGCTCACCCGCGCTCTCGCGGCCGAGGTGGGCGCCCACGGCGTCACCGTCAACGCCATCGCGCCGGGCGGGATCGAGACCGACATGAGTCGCGACGTGATGACCGACGAGTACCGGACGCGCCGGCTGGCCGAGCTGCCGCTCCGCCGCTTCGGGAGCGTGGACGACGTCGCCTACTGCGCGATCGTGCTGGCCTCCGACGACGCCGGCTATCTCACCGGCCAGATCCTCCACCCGAGCGGCGGCTGGGTATCGGGCTGATGGCGGCGCGCTATCGCTGGCCCGACGGCAAGCGGTCCGCCGCGGTCCTGTCGTTCGACTTCGACGCGGAGTCCGGCTTCCTCTTCCGCGAGCCCGAGAAGGCCCGGCGGAGCCTCGGCGATCTGGAGGAGCGCCGCTTCGGCCCGCGCGTGGGGGTGGACCGCATCCTGCGCCTGCTGGACCGCGTCAAGCTCAAGGCCAGCTTCTTCATCCCGGGCTGGACGGTCGAGCACCATCTCGATCCGTGCCGGTCGATCCGGGACGCGGGCCACGAGATCGGCGCCCACGGCAACGTGCACGAGGCGCTCGGCTTCCTCGACGGGCGCAAGAAGAGAGGGTGATGCGCGAGCAGCTCGAGATCTTGCGATCCCGCCTCGGCGTCCGCCCGGCCGGCTACCGGTCGCCGTCCTGGGACGTCAACGTGTGGACACCGGAGCTGCTGAAGCGCCACCACTTCCTCTACGACAGCTCGCTGATGGGCAACGACGTCCCCTACGACGTCCCCACCGCGCGGGGGCCCCTGACCGAGGTGCCGGTGCAGTGGCTGCTCGACGACGCGCCGCTCTTCCGGCACGTCTACGGGGCCACCAACGCCATCGCCGACCCGGGGCGGGTGCTCCAGATGTGGAGCAAGGAGTTCGCGGCGATGCATCAGGAGAACGGCTGCTTCGTGCTGACCTGCCACCCGTTCGTGAGCGGGCGCGCCTCCCGCATCGCCCTGCTGGAAGACCTCGTGACCTACATGCGGCGCGCGCGGGGCGTGTGGTTCACCACCTGCGAGGAGGTGGCCCGCTGGCACGAAGCGCGGCGGGCGGCCGGGCCGGCTACCCTCCAGGCACCGGAGGCTCGTTCGGGCGCACGCGGACGACGGCGCCGCTGACCAGCGAGTCGGCGGGTCGAGGGACCCCGCCGGTGGGCGCGACCCTGACGCCTACCGTCCCCGACCATGCACAGTCTTCGGGGTGCGCAAATCTCCCATGGTGGGCGGGTGGGTACCCAGGGAGGGGTTTCCGTCCTCCATGTCATCCAGAAAACATGTTAATAATCAACATGTTATAGTTGGAATAGGGCTTGCTCTTCTGCCGCCCCATGGCTAGATCAACGCGGACCGTGCTGACTGGTATCGCCCTGTTGCTCGCCGGCTGTCTGGCCCTGACCGGGACGGCTCAAGCCGAGGTTGACGCGCCGATCGCGATGACCGCGAGCCCGGCCGCCTTTGAGCCGCCCGGCCTGATCCAGGCGGCCTGGCCCTCCGTAGAGGCAAGCTGGGCCGATACCTTCGGTTACCCGGCTGGGACCCCGGAGGCCGAGGTGACCAACCTCGCCCTGGTGACCGAGCCGACGCCCGCGGTGGCTCGCCCGGCTCCGGCCCCGGCGTATCGGGTTGCCGTCAACGAGCACGTCCGCTACTACCTGGACCGGTTCCAGACCGGATATCGGCGGGCGATCACCGAGAGCCGCCTCGCGCGCTCCGGCCGCTATCTGCCGATGATCCTGGACATCTTCAAGGAGAAGGGGCTGCCGGAAGAGCTGGTCTTCGCCGCCATGATCGAGAGCGGGTTCAATCCGGTGGCGGTGTCGCGCGCCGGGGCCAAGGGCCTCTGGCAGTTCATGGCGCCGACCGCCCGGCTCTACGGGCTGCGCGTGGACCGCTGGCTGGACGAGCGGCTCGACCCGGAGAAGTCCACGGTGGCGGCGGCCAACTACCTGCACGATCTCTACACCGTCTTCGGCTCCTGGGATCTGGCCCAGGCCGCCTACAACGCGGGCGAGGTCCGGGTCCAGCAGGCGATCCGGGGAACCGGCACCCGCGACTTCTGGGTGCTCCACCGGCGCAGCCCGCATCTTCCCCAGGAAACGAAGAACTTCGTGCCCGCCATTCACGCCGCGACCCTGATCGGCCGCGAGCCCGAACAGTACGGCTTCGCGGTGGTGCCGGAGGAGCCGGTGCGCTACGAGGTGGTGACGGTGCCCAAGGGCAGCCGGCTCATGCGACTGGCGGGGCTGTCGGGCGTCGCGCTTCCCGACCTCGAGCAGCTCAACCCCGAGCTCTGGCAGAAGCAGGCGCCCCCCGATGCGCCGTACGAGCTGAAGGTGCCCCTCGGCACCACCCAGGCGATCCAGACCGCGGTGGAGCTGGACGCGGCGCCGCGCAAGATCGCCGCCGCGCCGCGCGCCGGCGTCCACGTCGTGCAGTCGGGCGACACCGTCTGGCGCATCGCCCGGCAGTACGGCGTGTCATCGACGCAGGTCGCGCGCTGGAACGGCCTCGAGCGGCCGGACCGTATCTTCCCGGGGGCGCGCCTCCGCGTCACCGCGCCGGCCGCCACCTCGTTGCCGCCGCCGGCGGCGGCCCGGTCGACCGGGTCCCTCACCGGTTGACCGGGGCCGCCCGCCGTGGAGAATAGCGGCCCGGAGGATCTCATGGGCCGACTCGACGGGAAGGTCGTGGTGGTCACGGGGGCGAGTCGCGGCATCGGCGCGGACGTCGCCCGGCTCTTTGCATCGGAAGGCGGCCGGGTCGTCTGCGCGGCGCGCACGCTCCAGGAAGGCCAGCATCTCCTCGCCGGCTCGCTCGAGACGACGGTGGCCGCGATCCGCGAGGCGGGCGGCCAGGCGCACGCGATCGCCGCGAACATCGCGGAGCCCGCGGAGTGCGAGCGGCTGATCCACGAGACGCGGCAGCGCTACGGACCGGTCGACGTGCTGGTCAACAACGCGGCGCTGACCTACTACATCCCGGTGAAGGACTACCCGATCGGCAAGTGGCTGCGCTCGTGGGCCGTGAACTTCCAGGCCCCGTTCGTGCTGAGCCAGCTCGTGCTCGGCGACATGATCCCCCGGCGGAGCGGCGCGATCGTCAACATCTCCTCCGGCTCCGCGATCGGCCCGGGGCGCGGGCCCTACCCCGATCCCGCGGTGGGCGCGCGAGGGGGCACCTGCTATGGCGCGGAGAAAGCCGCGCTGGAGCGCTTCACCCAGGGGCTCGCCTCGGAGGTGTTCCAGTACGGGATCTCGGTCACGGCGGTCGCGCCCTCCCAGGTCGTCCCCACCCCGGGCACGGTGTACCACCGGCTCGTGACCGGCCTCGACGACCCGCGTGGAGAGCCGCCGCTCCTGATGGCGCGGGCCGCGCTGCTGCTCGCCACCGAGCCGGCCGAGCGGGTGAGCGGGCGCGTGACCTACAGCCAGCAGGTCCTCCGCGAGTTCGGCTGGCTCGAGACGGCCCGCGGCCGCGGGATCGACACCCGCGGTAGCGGCTACTCGGAAATCTAGCCGGACCCGCCACCGGACCCACCCGCCGCGCGCGTCGAAACGGAAGATGGTGGCTCCGGGGGTGACTTGACGTCGGGGGCCCCCGGGCGCCAAGATGCGCGGGCGGAGGCACCGGACCCATGCATTTCGGGATCTTCCTCGAGGAGCGGCGCCGCGGCGTCAGCGAAGGCGCCACGCTGCGCGAGACCATCGAGCTGGCAGACGCGGCGGAGGCCGGCGGCCTCGACGGCGTCTGGCTCGGCGAGATCCACTTCAACGGCGGGCGCTCGATCCAGTCCGCCCCCCTCGCGCTCGCGAGCTTCATGGCCGCCCGCACCCGGCGCGTCCGCATCGGCATCGCGGTGCAGGTGCTACCGCTCGGCAACCCGCTGCGGATCGCCGAGGAAGCGGCCACCGTCGATCAACTCAGCGAGGGGCGCCTCGACTTCGGCATCGGCCGCAGCGGCTCGGCGCGCACCTACGATCTGCTCGGCGTGCCCTACGGGGAAAGCCAGCCGCGCTTCCTCGAATCGCTCGAGGTCATCCGCCTGGCCTGGCAGGGCAAGCCGTTCAGCTACGAGGGCCGGTTCTACCGCGTACGGGACGTCACGGTGTCCCCGACGCCGTACCAGGTGCCGCACCCGCCCCTGCGCATGGCCGCGAACTCGCCCGAGACGTTCCCGCAGGTCGCGCGCCTGGGCCTGCCGCTCTTCATCGGACTGCGAGATCTGGACGTCCCGTTGCTGCGCGGGCACCTCAAGACCTACCGGGACGCCTGGCGCGAATCGGGCCAGCCGGGCGAAGCGGACGTCTACCTGCGGATCCCGGTGTATGCGGCCCCGACCGAGGCGTCCGCGCGCGAGGAGCCGCGGGAGGCCATGACCTACTTCTTCGAGCGGCACGTCCAGCTCGTGCGGTCCGGCCTCGGCCGCGGCGACACCGGCCCGCTGGACCGGCGCCAGATCATGGCGGACCGGATCGCCACGATGCCGTACGACGAGCTGCTGAAGACCCGCGTCGCGTTCGGCACCGCGGCCTCGCTCCGGGAGCGCCTCGGCGAGATCGCGGAGGACCTGGGGCTCAGCGGCATCGTCGCCGAGCTGAACCCCAGCGGCCTCCTCTCACTCGCTCAGATGCAACGGACGCTCACCATCCTCACCCGCGAGGTGATCCCTACTTTCCGTTGACGAAGGCCTGCACGCGCTTCCACGCGTCGGCGGAGTCCGCCGCGAACTCGGTGTACTTCCGGTCGAAGAAGCTGTGCGGCGCCCCCGGGTACACCTTCAGGTCGTGCTTGATCCCCGCCTTGCGGCACGCCCCGTCGAAGGCCTCCACGTCGGCGGGCGGAATGCCCTCGTCGGCGCCGCCGAAGATCGACTGCACCGCGCACTTGTAGCGCGGCACCGCGTCGACCGGCTTGGGCCGGTCCGGCCAGCGCTTGAGCCCCGAGGGCCAGCCGTAGAAGCCGATCACCCCGGCGTAGCCGAGCCCGCTCGCCGCCTGCAGGTAGGACAGCGCGCCGCCGAAGCAGAAGCCCACCGAGTAGAGCGACTTCACCTGCCCGCCGTCGGCGGTGCGGAGATAGGCGGCGCCGGCCGCGATATCGGCCTGCAGCGTCTCGGGCTTGGTCAGGGGTACCTGCGACATGAAGTCGAAAGCCTCGCTGCGGTCCTCCGACGGCGCGGTGCGGGCGAAGAAGTCGATCGCGACCGCGTCCACCCCGATCTCGGCGAAGCGGTCGGCCAGCTCCTTGTAGTAGGGGTGCAGGCCGCGCACGTCCGGGATCACGACCATGCCCGCGCCGGTGGGCTTGGCCGCGCGGGCCGAGTGAGCCATGACCCGCACGCCGTCGCTCGAGGTGAGATGCAGGTCACGGGAGCCGGCCGCGCCGCCCGAGATCGGGGAAATCGGAGGAGAGGAATCGTCGTCCACGCACATGATGGGATCTCCTGTCAGAACGTTCGTTACATGTCCAGGCCGCCGTTGACGCCCCAGACCTGGCCGGTGATGTAGCTCGACGCGTCGGCGGCCAGGAAGTGCACGACGCGCGCGACCTCTTCGGGCTTGCCGAGCCGCCCGAGCGGGATCTGGCCGACGATCCTCTCGAGCAGCTTCGGCGGGATGTGGTCGAGCATCTCGGTGGCGATGAAGCCCGGGGTCACCGTGTTCACGGTGAGGCCGATACCTTCGGGGTCCGCGAGCTTGCCCGCCTTGGCGAGCAGGAAGGCGGCCTCCCGGGCGAGGGTCTTGGTGAGGCCGAAGAGCCCCGACTTCGAGGCCGCGTAGTTGGCCTGGCCGACATTGCCCATCTCGCCAATCACGCTCGAGACGTTCACGATGCGCCCGCTCCCTCGCCCGGCCATGTGCCGGAGCGCGGCCTGCGACAGGAAGAAGGCGCCGGAGAGATTGACGTTCAACACCTTGAACCAGTCCTCGTCCGAGAGCTTGAGGACGGTCTTGTCGATGGTGATGCCCGCGTTGTTGACGAGGATGTCGAGGCGGCCGTGGGTCGTGATGACTTCCTCGATCGTGCGCCGGCAGTCGCCCGCGTCGCCGACGTTGCCCTTGTGGATGCTGACCGCGGTGCGGTAGGTCGCGGCGAAGCTATCCCGGAATTTCCCGGCCGCGTCATCGTTGCCCGCGTAGCCCGCGGCGAGGACGGCGCCCTGGCTGGCCAGGCTGCGGCAGATGCCGGCCCCGATGCCGCGGGTGCCGCCGGTGACGAACGCCACGCGGCGCTTGAGCTTGTCGCCGGTGCGGGCCGCGGTGTTGTCGTCTGGGGTGATGTCCAGGACCGTGGTCGTCGTCATGGTGGGCTCCTCCCGGTCAGCGTCCTCCTCACCGCCCGGCCGGCACATCCTGGCAAATCCGCATCACGGAGTCAAACCGCGTACAATCCCCCTTCGTGCGCCTGCCCATCTTCTACGGCTGGATCATCGTGGCCGTCGTCTTCGTCACCATGGGGGTGGGCGTCAACGCCCGCACCGCCTTCTCGCTGCTGTTTCCCCCCATCCTGGACGAGTTCGGGTGGGAGCGCGGCGTCACCGCGGGCGCGTTCTCCTTCGGCTTCCTGGTCTCCGCGGCGCTGAGCCCGTCGCTCGGCCGGCTCATGGACCGTCGCGGCCCGCGCGTGGTGATCGAGCTGGGCGTGCTCCTCATCGGAGCGGGCCTGCTGCTCGCCACGCTGGTGAGCCGGCCGTGGCAGCTCTACGCCACCCTCGGGGTGATGGTGGGCGGGGGCAGCGTCTGCCTCGGCTATACCGGCCAGTCGCTCTTCCTGCCGGACTGGTTCGTGCGCCGGCGCGGCCTCGCGATGAGCCTCGCCTTCTCGGGCGTCGGGGTGGGCTCGATGATCCTGCTGCCCTGGGTGCAGGCCCTGATCGGGCGCTCCGGCTGGCGCGCCGCGTGCTGGGCGATGGGCCTCCTCGTCCTGCTGCTCCTGGTTCCGCTCAACCTGCTGCTGCGCCGCCGGCCCGAGGACATGGGCCTCGAGCCCGACGGCGATCGCGCGGCGGCCGCCGGCGCGGTGGCGCGGCCGTCCAACGTCGTCGACGCGGCCTGGGCCGCGGTGGACTGGACGCTCGCCCGCGCGGCCCGCACCGCCCGCTTCTGGTGGATCGCGGTCGGCTACTTCTTGGGTCTCTTCGCCTGGTACGCGGTGCAGGTGCACCAGACGAAGTACCTGATCGAGATCGGCTTCAGCCCGACCGACGCGGCGTGGGCGCTCGGCTTCGTGAGCCTGGCCGGCATCCCCGGCCAGATCGCGCTCGGGTGGCTCTCCGACCGGATCGGCCGCGAGTGGGTGTGGACGGCGGGCAGCGTGGGCTTCGCGATCTGCTATGCGGCCCTGCTCCTGCTGGCTACCGCGCCGACCATGACCCTGCTCTACGTGATGGTGATCGCCCAGGGCATGCTCGGCTACGGCCTCACCTCGGTGGTGGGCGCGATCCCGGCCGAGATCTTCCAGGGCCGCCACTACGGCTCGATCTTCGGCACCCTGATGCTGTCCTCCATCGCGGGCGGCGCGGCGGGACCATGGCTCACCGGTGCGCTGTACGACCGCACCGGCAGCTACACCCTCGCGTTCTGGATCGCCATCGCGTGCAGCGTGTTCTCCGCGGTGGCCATCTGGCTCGCGGCCCCGCGCAAGGTGCGCGCGGTGGCCGGCCAAATATGATGAGCAGTCCATCCTCTTTCCCCTCTCCCCTCCGGGGAGAGGGGAGGGTGAGGGGTCCCGGGTGAGGGGTCCCGGGTGAGGGGGTCCCGCGCGAGGGACCCCCGGATGCGGTATCCTGCGCCGTGTACCTGAACGCGCGGCTGTGGGCCTTCACGCGAGGCGTGCGCCTTCGCATCGCCGGCACCACCCTGGCCGGCCTCCTCGCGGTCCTCGCAGGCACCGCGCGCCTGGCCCTGCTCGGCTGGGTGCTGGGCCGCGTCCTCGCAGGCGATTCGCTCGCGCGCCTGATCTGGCCGATCGGGGTGGTGGCGGCCCTCATCGCGATCCGCGGCGTCCTCGAGTACGGCCGCACCATGGTGGCGCATCACACCGCGGCGCGCGTGCAGCGGCGGCTGCGCGGGCGACTCTACGAGCAGATCACCGCGCTGGGCCCGGGCCACTTCACCCACACGCGGACGGGAGACGTCATTCTCTCGGTCGTCGAGGGCGTGCAGCAGCTCGAGGTCTACTTCGGCCAGTACCTGCCCCAGCTCTTCGTCTCCGCGCTCACCCCGTTCCTGATCTTTGCCGTCGTCGCCGCGATCGACCTGCCCCTGGCCGGCGTCTTCCTCCTCGCCGCGGTGGCCACGTTCCTGATGCCCACGCTCTGGCACCGCTGGGACAGCCGCCACAGCCTCGCCCGGTCGAAGGCCTACGCGGCCTACGGCGCCGAGTTCCTGGACGCGATCCAGGGGCTGCGCACCCTGGCCGCCTTCGGGCAGAGCCAGTCCCGCGCGAAGCTCCTCGAGGACCGGGGGCGCGCCCTCTTCCAGGCCACCATGTGGCTGCTCAGCACCAATACGCTGGCCCGCGGTATCAGCGACGTGTGCATCGCGCTGGGGGCCTCGGTCGCCCTGACGATCGGAGCGTACCGGGTGCACGCCGGCCAGATGGAGCTGACCGCCCTGGTGGTGGTCCTGATGCTGGGCGTCGAGATCTTCCGCCCACTGCGCGAGCTGCGCGTGGTGCTCCACCAGGGCATGCTCGGCCTCTCCGCCGCCCAGGGCATCCTGAGCCTCCTCGCGGTCAAGCCACAGGTGACCGATCTCGCCGCAACACCTAAAGACGATGCGCTGGGGGGGCTCGGGGACGCTTGGCGAGGTGCAGCCGTGGGCGAGCCGAGCGCATCTGAGAATCCGGCGCCGCTTCCCCCCGATCAGAACAATCGCCTCACCGCAGACCGCCGCAGCCTCGAGCCATCCATCACCTTCGACGGCGTGACGTTCAGCTATCCGGGCGGGCGGCGCGCCGCGCTCGAGCAGCTCTCGTTCAGCGTGGCCGCGGGCGAAACGGTGGGCGTGGTGGGGGCGAGCGGCGCGGGCAAGTCCACGATCTCGCGGCTCCTGCTCCGCTTCGCGGATCCGACCGCGGGGAACGTCACGATCGGCGGGCACGACCTCCGGGCTATCTCGCTCCACGACTTGCGCCGGCTGATCGCGGTGGTGAGCCAGGACACCTATCTCTTCCACGGCACCATCGAGGAGAACCTCCGGATGGGCCGGCCCGAGGCGAGCCAGGACGAGCTGGAGGCGGCCGCGCGCAGCGCGAACATCCACGACGCGATCGCGGCTCTGCCCCAGGGCTACCAGACGGTGGTGGGCGAGCGCGGCGTGCGCCTCTCCGGCGGCCAGCGCCAGCGCATCGCGATCGCGCGCGCGCTGCTTCGCGACGCGCCCATCCTGATCCTCGACGAGGCGCTCTCCTCGGTGGACGCGGAGAGCGAGGCCGCGATCCAGGACGCGCTCGACCGGCTGATGCGCGGGCGCACCACGCTCATCTTCGCCCACCGGCTCTCGAGCATCATCGGCGCCGACCGCATCCTCGTGCTCGACGAGGGCCGGGTCGCCGAGAGCGGCACCCACACCGCGCTGATGGCAAGCGACGGCGTGTACCGGCGCCTGATGGCCGGCCAGGCCGCGGGCCGCGCCGACTCCGTGCTCGGGGACGGCCGGGACGGCGGCGGTCCCCAGGGCAACGGGGATGCCGGAGCGCTGCGCGACACCGCCGCCCCCGGCGCCCCGACCGAGGAGCCGCCCGCGGTGCTGCGCGCGGTCGGGCCGAGCTGGTGGGAGGTCGGCCGCATCCTCGTCGGCATGGCGGCGGGCTACCACGGCCGGCTCGTCGTCACCTTCGTGCTCGGCGTCGCCCGGGTGGCCGCGCTGATCGGAGTGGGCCTGCTGAGCGCGCTCGTGGTCCGCGCGGTGAGCCGCGGCGAGCCGACCGGTGCGCTGATCCTCACGCTGCTGGTCGTCGCGCCGCTGGCCGGCGCGCTGCACTGGCTCGAGTCCTGGCTCGCCCACGACATGGCCTACCGCCTGCTCGCCGACATGCGCATGCGCTTCTTCCGCAAGCTGGTGGCGCTGGGTCCGGCCTACCTGGCCTCGCGGCGCACCGGGGATCTCCTGGGCGTGGCCACCCACGACATCGAGCTGATCGAGTACTTCTTCGCCCACACCATCACCCCGGGCCTGGTCGCGGTGCTGGTGCCCGCGGTGGTGCTCGCCACCCTCGCCAGCTTCGGGTGGCCGATGGCCCTGGCCGTGCTGCCCTTCCTGGCCTACGCGGCGCTGAGCCCGGTGCTGGGGCGCGCGCGCATCGATCGACTCAGCGCGCGGGCCCGCGAGGCCTCCGGCGAATTGAACGCGCACGCGGTCGACTCCGTGCAGGGGCTGGCCGAGATCGTCGCCTTCCAGCAGGAGGCACGGCGCGGCGAGTCGCTCACCGCGCGGGCGCGCGCCTACGCGGACGCGCGCATGCCCTTCCTCGCCGATCTCGCCCGCCAGTCGGCGCTGCAGGAGGTGGCCACCGGGCTCGGCGGGCTCGCGGTCACGCTGGTGGGCGCGTGGCTCGTGGCGGCGGGGCGGCTCGAGGGCGCGATGCTGCCGCTGCTCACCCTGCTCGCCATGTCGGCGTTCGTGCCGGTCTGGGAGATCGCCCAGGTCGGCCGCCAGCTCGCCGACACGCTCGCGGCCACCCGGCGCGTGCACACCGTCCACCGCGAGCCGGTGCGCATCGCCGACGGCCCCGGCGTGCCCGGCGCCCGCCGCGAGGAGGCCGCCGCGATCGCGCTCCACGGGGTCACCTTCACCTACCCGGGCCGCCGGCAGCCCGCGCTGCTCGACGTGTCCTTCACGGTGCCCGCCGGCGCCACCGTCGCGCTGGTGGGCCCGTCGGGCGCGGGCAAGACCACGATCGCGAGCCTGCTGCTGCGCTTCTGGGATCCGGACGCGGGCGCCATCACGCTGGCCGGGCACGATCTGCGGCAGTGGCGGCTGGAGGGGCTGCGCCGCGAGATCGCGCTGGTGGCCCAGGACACGCATCTCTTCAACGACACGCTCGGCGGCAATCTCCGCATCGCCCGGCCGGAGGCGACGGAGGCGGAGGTCGCGGCCGCGATCGAGGGCGCCTCGCTGATGCCGCTGGTGCGCTCCCTGCCCGACGGCCTCGACACGCGGGTCGGCGAGCGCGGGCTCCAGCTCTCGGGCGGCCAGCGCCAGCGGGTGGCCATCGCGCGGGCCTTCCTGCGCGACGCGCCCGTCCTGATACTGGACGAGGCCACCTCCCATCTCGACGCGGTCAACGAGCAGATCGTGCAGGAGGCTCTCAGCAGCCTGGCCCGCGCGCGCACCACCATCGTCATCGCCCATCGCCTCTCCACCGTCCGCGCCGCCGACCAGATCGTGGTGCTCGACGAGGGCCGCGTGGTCGAGCAGGGCCGCCACGACGACCTCCTGCGCCACCGGGGCCTCTACGCCCGGCTCGTGTCCCGCCAGGTGGCCGCCGCCATCGCCTCCTGATCTTTTTCTCCTCCCCCTGTCAACGATCCGGGCCGATCGTTCGTCATAGGGGCAGAGACAGAAAACCCCCCGGGGCCCGAGGCCCCGTTACGACGGATCAAGGAGGATCACCATGAAGGCACGCAGCGCTTTGGGAGGACTGGCACTGATACTGGGCATGACGCTGCCCGCGGGCGCCGCCCCGCTGGAGGGCATGCAGCTCGCGCAGGCGCCGACCGACACCTCACGCCCCGCCCCGGGCCCGCGCCCGTACTGGGGGCCCCGCGCGGAGGCGCACGGAGGCAAGCACGGGCACCACGGCTGGCACCGGCGGGCGAAGGCCCATCGCTTCTCACTGTCCGGCCTGGCCCTGCGCCACCAGAAGGATCTCGCGCTGACCCCGGCTCAGGTGACCACCCTGCGCCGGCTCGGCACGGACGCCCGGCGTGACGGCATCAAGCGGCAGGCCGACCGGCGGCTGGCCGAGCTGGATCTGCGCACGATGATGGCGCCGGACGCCGCCGATCCGAACAAGCCCAGGGATCTCGCCAAGATCGAGACCAAGGTGCGGGAGATCGAGAAGCTGCGGGCCGATGACCGCGTGGCCCAGATCCAGAGCCTGGAGCAGAGCCGCCAGACCCTGACACCGGAACAGCGCGACAAGCTGCGCTCACTCCTGAGCCAGCGCGGCAAGCACCACGGGAAGCGCGGAACGGCGCCCGCCGAGGGCGCTCAGAAACCCGCCACCACCAGCTAGCCCGCCTGGGGTCAGGTCTTACATTCCGACATCGCCTGGCGAGGTGAAGCCGAAGGCGATCCGAGCGGACCGAATGTCGGAATGTAAGACCTGACCCCGCTCCGAGCCCGTCGATGGACCAGGCGTGCGAGCCGATGTAGAGCGACTTGCGCCCGTTGCGCGGGTTGGCGTGGTCGCGATGGTCGCCATGACGGCCTCCTCACCGGAAATTCTAGCCCTTCACCGAGCCCGCGACCAGCCCCTCCACCATCCAGCGGTGGACGAAGACGTAGAGGGCGACCACCGGAATGGTGGTGATGACGGAGGCGGCCATGAGCTGGCCCCAGTGGAAGACGTCGCCGTAGATGAGCAGGTTGAGCCCGACCGGCACGGTGGTGGCGGTCTCGTCCTGGATGAACACGAGGGCATAGAGGAACTCGTTCCAGGACAGCGTGAACGCGAAGATGGCGGAGGCCACCAGGCCGGGGGCGGCCAGGGGCAGCAACACGCGCACGAACGCGGTCACCCGGCCGGCCCCGTCGATCAGGGCCGCCTCCTCCAGCTCGTCGGGCAGCGCCTTGAAGAAGCCGATCAGCAGCCAGGTGCAGAACGGCACCGTGAAGGTCGGGTAGGACAGGAACAGCGCGGAGAGATGGTTGGTGGCGCCCAGCTCGGCGAGCACGCGGTAGAGCGGGATGAAGAGCAGGGCGGGCGGAACCAGGTAGAGGATCAGGATCAGGCTCGCCACCGCCTCGCGGCCGGGGAAGCGCAGGCGGGCCACCGCGTAGCCCCCGAGGCTCGCGATCACGGTGGTGGTGGCGGTCACCACCAGCGCGGTGACCAGGCTGTTGCGCAGCCAGAGCGGGAAGCGCGTCTCGGTCCAGAGGCCGGTGTAGTTCTCCCAGGTGAACGGGTTCGGCACGTAGATGCTGGTGGCGAACTGGATCTGCTCGTAGGTCTTGAACGACATGCTGGCGATCCACCAGAACGGCACCAGAACGATCAGGAGGAATACGGCCATTCCACAGAGCGTGAGGGCTCTCACCGGGCGCATGATTTCTTCGAAATGGGGGGGAGCGGCGCCGCTCCTCCCCCATACCCCCCCACCGCCTCGTTTGTCCGCGTCGCGGCGATGTTCACGAGCCGGCGGTCACTTTCTGTCCCGGAGGAGGTAGCGGCTGATCAGGATGATGCCGAGGACCAGGATCGGCACCACGAAGAGGCAGATCGTCACGCCGCGGCCCCAGCGGAGCTGGTTGAACGCGACCTGGTACGAGTAGGTCGCGAAGATCTGGGTGGCGGTGCCCGGGCCGCCCCGGGTCATGACGTAGACGATGTTGAAGTCGTTTATGGTCAGGATGAAGCTCAAGAGGGTGGTGACGATCATCACGTGCTTGAGACCGGGCAGGGTGACGTGCCAGAAGCGCCGCCACGCCGAGGCGCCGTCCACCGACGCGGCTTCGTACTGCTCGCGGGGAATCGACTGCAGGCCGGCGAGGAAGGAGACTCCGAAGAAGGGGAACCCGCGCCACCAGTTGGCCACGATCACCGCCATCATGGCGCCCTCCGGCGTGGCCATGAACGCGATCGGCCGGCTCAGCAGTCCCAGATCGAGCAGCACGCTGTTGAAGAAGCCGCGGCCCGGGAAGGCGTCGAACATCCACCGCCACGTGAGCGCGATGATCACGGTGGAGGTGATCCACGGCAGGAGGAAGAGACCGCGGAAGAAGTTGCGGCCGCGGATCATGTTGTTGAGCACCAGGGCCATCAATACGCCGGTCACGACCTTGAGGCCCACCGAGCCGATCGTGAAGACGAAGCTGTTCCGGATGACCGCGTGGAAGGTGTCGTCCTCGGCGAGGTAGATGTAGTTCGCGAGGCCGACGAACCGCTCGGGGTAGCCGACGAGCTTGTCGGTGAGCGAGAGCCAGACCGCCCGGTACACCGGATAGATGATCAGGGCCACCACCAGGACCAGCAGCGGCAGCAGGAAGAGGAGCGCCGTTCCCGCCTCCCGGATGCCCGCGCGCTTCCAGAGGGAAGCGCGCGGGCGCATCACGGGAACGCGGGCGGCGGAAGGAAGCGCCACGTCACCCGCGGAGGGTGTCGTAGATTTCCTTGATCTTCTTGTCCTCCCAGTCGATCGCCTGATCCACCGACCACTTGTCCACGATGACCTTGGCGGGCGCATCGGTGAGCAGGTTGCTCGCCTGCACCTCCGCGGCGGCCGCGGTCACCGGCCCCGGGTAGCCGGTGGGCACGAACCACTCCACGGCCCGGCCGAACGTCCGGTAGTTGTCGTTCTTGTTGAAGTAGTCCTTGGAGGCGGCGCGGGCCTTATCCATCACCGGCGCGAACTGCCCGTAGGAGTCCTTCATGACCGCCACCGTCTGCTCGGGGGAGAGCAGGTGCGCGACCAGGCTCATCGCCGCTTCCGGATCCTTGCTGCTCTTGAAGATGCCGAAGCTCATCGCGATGGCCCACATGCGCCGGCCGTCGGGCCCGCCCGGGTGCGGCAGGGCCACGTGGTTGGCGAGCGCCGCTTCCTTGACCTTCCGGTCCTTGGCGTCGGTGGCCTTGGCGAGCGCGTTCTCCAGCGCGAAGGTGATGCTGGGGCCGTTGGAGGTCTGGGCGATGTTCTTGGCGATGAAGTTCTCGTTGTTGCCGGAGCCGGTCCAGGTCAGGGTGTCGGCGGGCTGGATGCCGTCCTTGTAGATATCGGTGGCCCACTTCATGGCCGCCTGCATCTGCGCCGTCTTGAGGGACTTGTACTTGCCGTCCTTGCCCGCCCAGCCCGCGCCGTAGGAGTACATCAGGCTCTGCATCACGCCGTAGCCGTCCGAGGTGCGGTTCCAGCTCTGGCCCATGCCGTAGAAGTTGTCCTTGGGCCGGTTGAGCGCGGCGGCGGCCTGCTTGGCCTCCTCGAAGGTGTTGGGCAGCTTCACCTTGCCCTTCTCGAAGACGTCGCGCCACACGTACCAGAAGCCGGCCATGACGTACCACGGCAGCGAGTAGATCTTGTCCCCGACCATGGTGACCGGCGCCACGTTGGCGGGCGGCTTGCCCACCTGCCCCTCGATCTGGCGCGCGAACGTGGTGAGGTCGATGAGCTGGCCCATGCCCGCGAAGCGCGCCGGCGCGCTCGTCTCGAGCTGGCCCACGTCGGGGGTGCTCTTGTTCTCGATGGCCGCCACGTACTTCGTCTGCATGTCCTCGAAGGTGAAGTACTCCACCGTCACCGCGGCGCCGTGCTTCTCCGCCCATCGCTGCGTGCTGGCCTCGATGGCCTTGTTGGTGGGCTCGACGTACGTCTTGAGGATCCAGAGGCGCAGGCTGGTGCCCTTCTTGACGGCGGGAGCGGCCGGCTTCGGCAGGGTCAGCAGGGCGGAGGCGCCGACGGCCCCGGCGAGGAGTGAGCGGCGGCTGATGGGCTTCTCGAGCATGGTGTGTCCCCCTTGATCGTCTTAGATCCCGACGCGCTCCGAATGTCGGTCACCCGCCCCGCCCTGTCAAGGGCGGCGTGCCCGCGTTCCGTGCTAATCTCTGACCCCCATGCTCTCGCCGGCCGCCGTGACGTTCTACCGGGATCAGGGCTACCTCGTGGTTCCCGACGTGCTCGACGCGCCCACGCTCCACACCATCCGCGCCGAGATGGCGCGCATCCTCGACGCGGCGCGCGCGGTGGCCACTCACACCGACCGGTACGACCTCGAGCCGGGCCATCGCCCCGACGACCCGCGGGTGCGGCGCGTGAAGATGCCGCACCGGTTCTATCCGGTGTTCCAGCAGCTCATGCGCCATCCGAGCCTGGTCGCGGTGCTGCACGACCTCCTCGGCCCCGCGGTCCGGCTGCATGGCTCCAAGATCAATCTCAAGTCGCCGCGCTACGGCTCGCCGGTGGAGTGGCACCAGGACTGGGCCTTCTACCCGCACACCAACGACGACCTGCTGGCGGTGGGCGTGATGCTCGACGACTGCACCAGCGACAACGGCCCGCTGCTGGTGGTGCCGGGCAGCCACCGCGGCCCGACTTTCGACCACCACACGGGCGACCACCACACGGGCGACCACCACACGGGCGACCACCACACCGGCGACCACCACGCGGACCGCTACTTCTGCGGCGCCATCGACCCCGCCGCGGTCCGCGACGAGATCGCCCGCGCGGTGCCGCTCACCGGGCGCGCGGGCTCGATGAGCTTCCACCACGTGCGGCTCGTGCACGGCTCGGCCCAGAACGTCTCGAGCCTGCCCCGCACCCTCCTGCTCTACGAGTACGGCGCCGCCGACGCCTGGCCCATCATGGGCGTGGCGGATCTCGCCGAGTTCGACAGCCGCCTCATCACCGGCGCTCCGACCATCGAGCCCCGGGTGGTCGCGGCGCCGGTGCGCCTGCCCCTGCCCGCCGCGCGCCATCAGGGCTCGATCTACGAGAACCAGTCGGACGCGGGACGGCGCTACTTCCTCACCGACGAGCCGGCCCCGACTTCTCGATCCTGACCCCAGCGGAGACCCCCCCAGCGGAGACCCTCATGGACGCGTGCGATCTCCTCCTCGACGAGCACGGCCGCATGCACGCCATCGGCGTCACCGGCGACAAGGGCACCCTGGCCGAGCGGACCTTCGGCGGCCTCTCGGACGAGCAGATGCGGGTGCGCCCGCGCGAGGACCTCAACTCGCTGGCGTGGCTGATGTGGCACATCGCCCGCGCCGAGGACATCTTCGCCGGCGTGATCCTGAGCGGGCGCGACCAGATCATGGACGACGGCTGGCTCGCACGCCTCAAGACCGCGCGGCGCGACTTCGGCATCGGCATGACCAAGCCGGAGGTCGCCGAGCTCACCAGCCAGGTGGACGTCGCCGCCCTGCGCGAGTACCGCGACGCGGTCGGCCGGCGCACGCAGGAGATCATCCGCGGCTTCCGCCCCGCCGACTGGCAGGGCGAGCTGCAGGCCCCCGCGCTCGAGAAGGCCGCCGCGCTGGGCTGCTTCGGCGCCAAGGGCGAGCTGGTCGCGAAGGCCTTCATCGGGCGCCCGCGCGTCGGCATCCTCGGCGCGCTCCTCGTCACGCACTCCGCCCTGCACATGGGCGAGGCCCAGACCGTCAGGACAGCAGGAGGCTTCGGCTCCGGCATCTAGCCCGAATCTGAATTCGCGCCTCGCGCGCACCCGCGGCGCCACGCCTCGCGCAGAACTTCGACTTGCGGTTCAGCGGCGCCACATCCCGGCGTCTTCGGACGGGGCGACGCGGAAGAGACGCTTGAAGGCGACGATGGCGAAGAAGAGCTGGATGCGCAGCCGGGTGCCGAGGGTCGGGCGCCAGTTCCCGGACAGCGCGGAGAGCACCGCCTCGTAGATCCCGAGCCACCGCGAGCGCCGGAACAGCAGCCGGCGGAAGTACGGGTCGTAGAACCCGACCACGAAGCGGTGGAAGTAGTGATAGCGCCGCCGCACGACCCGCTCGTAGCGCGCGAAGCGTCGGGCCGAGAGGTCGCCGGCCCGGAGCCCCGCGTCGATCGCCGCCGCCGCTTCGAGTCCGCCTTGCATGGCCAGGAGCACGCCGGTCGAGAAGATCGGGTCGAGGAAGGCGCCCGCGTCGCCCACCGCGACCCAGCGATCGCCCACCATCTTGGTGCCCAGGTAGGAGTAGTCGGCGTCGAAGCGCGCCGGCGACACCCGCCGAGCCTCCCGCATCACGGTCGGCGAGGCCGGCGTGGTGCGGAGATAGTGCTCGAGGCTCTCCTCCGCGGTGGCCTTGCCCTCCAGGCGATGCAGCTCCTTCGGCACCACCGCCCCCACGCTCATCACCGTCTCCGAGATCGGGATCAGCCAGATCCAGCCGACGTCGGGCCGCGTGAGCACCCGGATGTCGCCGCCCGGACGGCCCTCGGCTCGCGGGACGCCTTCGTACTGGGCGTGCACCGCCACCTGCTGCAGCATCGGGTCGTGCTCGTGACGGCCGAGCTTGCGGGCCAGGAAGCCGGCGCGGCCGGAGGCGTCCACGACCGCGGCCACCCGCGTGGTCTGCTCGACGCCGTCGGGCCCCGCGTAGCGCAGGGTGACGCCGTCGGGCTCGAAGGCCACGTCCACCGCGCGATAGCCCTCGCGCACGATGACACCCGAGCGCTCGGCGTGGCGCAGCAGCAGCTCGTCCCACCGGGCCCGCGGGACCTGGAAGGTCTGGGGCATCGGCGTCTCCACCGCCACCGTGAAGTCCACGTAGGAGGCGGGGGTGCCGTCGATCTCCCAGAAGCTCGCGCCCCACTTCTCCACGAAGCCGGCCTTGGCGATCGTGTCGTGGGCGCCCAGCTCCTCCAGCACCCCGTTGATCCACGGCAGCTGCGACTCGCCGATGTGGAAGCGGGGGAAGCGGTCGCGCTCCAGCAGCAACACGCGGCGGCCCCGTCGCGCCAGCGCGGTGGCGGTGCTGGAGCCGCCCGGGCCGCCGCCGATCACCGCCACGTCGAAGGGCTGCTCGTTTCCGCTCTCGAGGGCCATGGGCTCACTAGCATACCTCTTGACGCGCCGGGGCTTTCGGTCGATTCTCAGCCGCGTCCATGAAGTTCGACATCGGGATCCTCGCGAGCCAGCCGCTGCCGGTCATCGTCCGCCAGGTCCAGCTCGCGGAGTCGCTCGGCTACGACACCGCGTGGATCACCGACACCCATCTGGTCTGCCGCGAGCTCTGGGTCACGCTCGCGGCCTGCGCGGCGGCCACCTCGCGCATCCGGCTCGGGCCCGGCATCACGGTGCCGCACACGCGCCACGTGTCGGTGACCGCGAGCGCCATCGCCACCCTCCACGAGCTGGCCCCGGACCGCCTCGTGCTGGGCATCGGCACCGGGGGCAGCGCGGCCGAGACCATGGGCCTGGCCGTGGCCAAGATGGCGCGCGTCGCCACGCTCGAGTCCATGGCGGCCTCGCTGCGGCGGCTCCTCGCATGCCAGTCGGTGCGCCTCGAGACCGGCGCGGACGCGCGGCTAGCCTGGCTCGATCGCCCCGCCGCGATCCCGCTCTATCTCGCGGGCTCTGGCCCGCGCATGCTCGACGCGGCCGGCCGCCTGGGCGACGGCGCGATCATGTACTCGGGCGTGGCCCCGCGGCTGCTGGAAGCCGCGCTCGCCTGCGTCCGCGCCGGGGCCCAGGCCGCGGGCCGCGCAGCCACCGACGTGGACGTCGCGATCTGGGCGCCCACCTCGATCGCGTCAGACCGCGCGCTCGCCCGCGATCACGTGCGCGGCCGCGTGGCCTCTGCGCTACGCCACGCCTTCCCGGTGCAATGGAGCCCGGACGACCAGGCAGTGATCGACCAGGTCCGCGCCGCCTACGATTCCTACCAGCACGCCACGGCCGCCTCGAAGCATCGCCTCCTGGTCACCGACCGCTTCGTAGACCTGATGGCCCTCGCCGGCACCCCCGACGACGTCCGCGAGCAGGTGGACCGCGTCGCAGGCGTCGGCGGCGTGAACCGAATCATCCTGCTCCCGCAGGTACCCGGCCAGGATTTCGTGCAGCGCGAGCAGGTGCTCCGCCTCTTCGCCGACCAGGTGATGGCCCGCCTCTAGTGCCGGTTCATACGCCCCCCTCACCCCGGCCCTCTCCCTCTCCGAGGCAGAGGGCGTCCTTTCCGAGAACCCTCTCCCCCGCCGGGGGGAGAGGGCAGGGTGAGGGGGCCTACCTGCTGCGTTGACCCCAGAGGCCTTTGGTCGCCAGACCTTCGAAGTAGTGGCCGTAGACGTGGAGCAACGAGGTCTGGAGGAGGATCCAGGCGCGGCTGCGGCCGCCGGCCCAGAACTCGGTGAGCCAGGGGGCACCCGGATCCACTGCGCCCTCGGCGGTGCAGACGTGCCTCACCCGCTCCGCGGGGACTATCGCCTCGAGGTCGAGGCTCCGTAGCGTGGGCACCGCGTCGAGCGTGGCGCGGGTGACCGCGCGGCAGTAGCCGCGGAGCGGCTCCACGTCGACGGCCGCGCAGAGCGCGTCCACCCGCGCGTCGTCCATGCCGGTCCCGACGTCGCGCCGCGCGATGCGCAGGCGCTGCGGCCAGCCCGCGTCGAGCACCTGCGGGCGATCGAGCACAAAGCGGTTCACGCACACATCCTCGACCCGCATCGCGTGCCAGATCAGCCACGCCACCGGGTTGACCCCGGGGACGGGGCGGGCGCGCACCTGCGCCTCGGTCAGGTCGGCGACCAGGTCGTCGGCGACGAAGGTGTGGACGGACTCGTAGCGCAGCAGCCAGAGATCGACGGCGGCCATCGGGCGGGCCAAATTAGCGCAGCCCCTGGCGATCCAGGTCGAAGGCGCGCTCGGCGAGGCTCGTCAGCATGCGCCAGGCCGCCTCGTGGTTGCGCGAGCCCTCGATGTCGTCGGCGAAGGTGTCCAGGCAGAGGTACGGCACGCCCAGCTTCTCGAGCGCCGCGAAGTCGCGCCGCACCTGGTCCATGGTCCCCTCCCCGGCCAGCCGCGTCTCCTCCGGCATCGGCCCGTCGGTCAGGCGCAGGCGGATACGCGGGCAGAGCGCGGGCACCGGGCGCCCCTCCTTCTCGGCGATGGCCCGGAGCTTCGGCATCCCCTCGTCGCGCAGGAACGCGATGCGGCTGCGGATCGGATGCCAGGCGTCGCCGTGGCGCACCGCGCGCCGCAGCGCGGCCTCGCTCGAGCCGCCCACCCAGATCGGCGGGTGCGGGTGCTGCAGCGGGCGCGGCGCGGTGTAGATGTCCTTGAACGACACGAAGCGGCCCTGGTAGCTCGCAACGTCCTGCGTCCAGGCCGCCTTGAGGGCTCCGAGGTAGTCGTCGGTCATCGCTCCGCGCTTCTCGAACGGCAGCCCCAGAACCTCGAACTCCTGCCGGGCCCAGCCCACCCCGATGCCGACGATCAGCCGGCCACCGCTGACGCGGTCCAGGGTGGCGACCATGCGGGCGGTCTCGAGCGGGTGGCGATAGGGCACCACGATCACGGTGAAGCCCAGCTCGACCCGCCGGGTCAGCCCGGCGAGCCAGGCCAGCGTGGTGAACGGATCGTAGAACGGCGCCGGGTAGCGGCCCTGCACGTCGGGCGTGATCGTCACGTGGTCGCCCAGCATCATGAAGTGGAAGCCCACGCTCTCGGCGAAGCCGGCCCAGCGCGCGAGCGCGTCCTCGCTCGCGCCCGGGCCGAACGTGATGAGGTTGACGCCGACCTTCATCGGGCCGGCGGCGTCTCCATGCGCCGGGTCGCCGCGGATGTGCTCGGCCCGAGGAACTCGATCATGTTGCCGTCCGGGTCCTTGACGAAGAGCTGGCGCAGGCCGGTAGGGCCCGAGATGACGTCGCGGCAGACCAGCCCCAGCTCCTCGAAGCGCCGCGCGGTCCCGTCCACGTCCTCCGTCCACAGCGCGAAGTGCGGGTACCGCGCCACGATCTGCTCCCGCTCCGCGGCGGCGCGCACGAGCTGGTCGTTCAGGATGATGTGCAGCTGCAGGTCGCCGCCCAGGCTGTACCAGATGCCGGGGAAGTCGAAGGCGGGTCGCGGGATCTCCGGGAACCCCAGCACGCCGGTGTAGAAGTCACGCGCCTTGGTGACGTCGGTGACGGTGATACTCACGTGGCTCAGGATCTTGAACCGGCTCATGTGGGATCTCCTCCGTCGTAGAGCTCGCGGCGGGCGATGCCGCGCTGGAAGGCCAGGTAGCCCTGGCGGGTCATGGGCGGCCGCGGGCCCGCCAGCACCTCGCGCGCCCCCGCGGCGCCGTCGGCGAGCAAGTCCACCGCCATCGCGGCGAGGGCCTTGGCCGGCTGCACGTAGCCGAGCTCGGGGTCGATGATCGCGAAGTCGGCGGAGTGGCCGGGGCCGCGGGCGCCGCCCATATAGGGATGCAGCACCGGCATCACCTGGCTCAGATCGCCCATGTCCGTCGAGCCGGAGCGATGCGGGATGTCGCGGTAATGTTCCGCCCCTACGAGGCCGCGGGCGGTGGCCTCGAAAAGCCGCGCCATCGCGCGGTCGCCGCGAAGCGGCATCGGGCCCGGCAGCGTGTCGATCTCCACCCGCGCGCCCAGCGCGAGGGCGCCCGCGCGGAGCGCGCGGTCAACCTTGCGACTGGCGTCGCTCACTCCTTCCGCGGTCTTGCCGCGCACGTACATCTCGAGCCGCGCCTCACCCGGAATCACGTTCACCTGCGAGCCCCCGTGGGTGAGGATCAGGTGCACCCGGATCGAGTCCTCGTCGCGGAACGTCTCGCGGACCGCGTTGATGCCGGCCAGCGCGAGCTGGGCCGCGTAGAGCGCGTTGATGCCCAGGTGCGGCGGCGCCCCCGCGGGGGGGGCGCGCCCGATGAAGCGCGCGGTCTTGCCGACGCGGCCGTTGTTGGAGGCGGGCACGCCCGCCTTGCCGTCCTCCGCGCGCCAGTTGGTGTGGATCATCATGGCCAGATCCACGTCGTCGAAATGGCCGAGGCGCATCAGCTCCTGCTTGCCGCACGGGAACTCGAGGCGGCCGGCCCGGATCTGCGCCTGGCGCCACTCGATGTCGCCACCCTCCTCGGCGGGCACCGCGAAGAAGACCACGCGGCCGGCGAGGTGATCGAAGGCGCCCGCGTCCATGAGGCCCATCGCGGCGCCGAGCATTCCGGCCACCTGCGCGTTGTGGCCGCAGGCGTGCGCCGCGCCGGTCTGGGGATCGGCCTCCGGATGCCCGGTGACCCGCAGGCCGTCGAGCTCGCCGATGAGCGCCAAGGTCGGCCCGGCGCCCGCGCGGCCTCGGGCCTCCGCGCGCACGCCGGTCATCGCGAGGCCGGTCTCGGCCGACATGCCGAGCCGGCCGAGCGCTTCCTCCACCAGGCCGGCCGTCTTCACTTCCTTGAAGCCCATCTCCGGCTGCTTGCGGATGCGCTCCCCGATGCCGATGATCTCCTCGGCGCGCCGATCGATCGCCGCGAACACCTTCCGCTTCAGCTCGTCCTGGGTCACGGGAAAGGATGCTAGCCCATTCCGATGGCCTGGGCCAGGGTGAGGTAGCCGGGTGTTGCTAGCACATGATTTGACCGCCGGTAGTAGCACGTGAATTGACCGCTCCTG
>JBBDXN010000084.1:0-3770 GCA_040902305.1 Candidatus Rokuibacteriota bacterium
CGTCACGCGGTGCGCGCGCTGCCAGGCGGAGCTGCCGTCGGGAGCCCGGTTCTGCTCGACCTGCGGTCAGGCGGTGACCGGCGGCTAGCGCCGGCTCACCTCCCCGCCGGCCCGCGCCGACAGCAGCTCGATGGGCCAGGTCGTCGTCTCGACCGAGTGTCCCTCCTGCAGCGGCCCTCTCGATTTCTCCGAGGGCGCCAACGCCATCCGCTGTCCGAGCTGCGCCTCCGATCTCCTCGTGACCGGCCGCAAGCAGGTGCTGAGCTACTGGGTCCCGCCGAAGGTCAAGGCCGAGGTGGCGGGCGCGGTCGCGCGCACCGGGCGGCTCGAGGCGCGCGTGGCGGGCGCGCGGCTCTTCTTCGTGCCCTTCTACCGGCTGACCGGCCACGACTTCCAGTGGCAGGACGTGCCGCCGAAGCCCGAGCCCGAGAGCCCGGCCTTCTCGGGCCTCGGCGAGAGTCTCGGCGGGCGCGAAGCCGACCGGCCCCAGGTCGACATCCCGCTCGGCGCGGTACTGGGCTGGGGGGCGGATCTCCTGCTGGGCAGGAAGGCGGGCGACGTGGTGCGCGATCTCCTCGACGCGCCCCGCAAACCGGAGCGCGCGCTCGACTTGCCGGTGCTCACCGCCCCTCACCCGGCCGCTCCGCCCGGCGCCGACGAGAGGCCGGCGCAGTTCCTCGACCGCTACGTGGAGAAGACGTTCCCGGCCGCGGATCTGCCCACCCTCGGCGTGCCCTCGCTCGGCGTGCGCGCCCAGGTCCTGCGGGTCTCGCTATTCGAGCGCGCGACGCTGGCCGCGCTCGGCACGATCGTCGCGGTGCAGACGCCACCGGACGAGGCGATGACGCAGGGGCTCGCCGCCCGCGGCTTCCAGCACGTGATCTACCGCCAGGTGCTCGGACGCATCCTCAGCGTGATCTACTTCCCGTTCTGGGTGGTCGAGCTGCGGCAGGACGATGAGCGCTGGCTCACCGTGGTGGACGGGGTGGCCGAGACCATCGTGAATAGACGCGCGCCGCTGTCGCTGCACGAGGAGCTCGAGCGGCCCGCGACCGGCGAGCCGCGGACGGTGGGGCTCCGGCCGCTCGTCTGCCCCAATTGCGGCTGGGCCCTGCCGGCGGCGCCCGACGACGTGATCTTCCTCTGCGGCTCCTGCAGCCGGGCCTGGCAGATCCACGACGCCGACCTGACCGAGATGCCGCACGAGATCGCCGACATCGCACCGGACCGCGCCAACCCCGGGCCGACCGCGGATCTGGTCTACCTGCCGTTCTGGCAGCTCGAGCCCGCGGGGACGGGCCGGCACCCGCGGGCCTGGGTCCCCGCGTTCCGCTACCGCCGGCTCAAGGCGCTGCACGATCTGGCCGCGCGGCTGACCGCGAAGCCCCCCGCGTACCGGCCGTGGACGGGAGAGCGGCCCGCCGGACAGGGGTGCTTCTACGATGCCGAGGACGCCGCGCTCCTGGCCCGCTTCGCGGCGGCGGGCCGGCGGCGAACGCCGCGTGAGGTGAAGGCGGCGGTGGCGGCGGAGCCCGCCTTCGCGGGCGCGCGCCTCACCTGGATACCCTTCACGCGCGAAGCCCAGTCCCTCCTCGATCCCGTCACTGGGCTCGCCCTACAGGAGACCCTCCTTGGCTAGACGGCTCGCGTGGTATCGCCGGTCCTGGAAGCCCCCGACGCTCGCGCGGGGCCTGCTGATCGTCCTGGTCGCGGTGGTGGTCTCGATGGTGGGCTATCACGCGCTGCGTTTCGCCCGCTCGTGCGTCACGCTCGACGGGGCCCGCGAGGTCATCGAGTCCCACGTCAAGAACCGGCAGGTGCGGCGGATCGCGCGGGTGCTGAAGGCCGCCGATCGCGAAATCCTCGCCGCCCGGACCGAGGTGCGCGTGACCACGCTCACCTGTGGGCCGAGCCTGCTGGGGGGCATGACGTGTCGCGCGCGCTACCTGGTCAACGGCCGGAGCGCGGGGGTGGAAGCCGCTGACCACTACTTCCGGCTCGGCCATTCGCTGCTGGCCGGCTGGCACGCAACCGGCGTGATCGAGACGTCCGGGCTGCGCTACTCGCTCGCGCCCTGCCGCTGCTCGTGGGCGGCCGACGACCGGTGACCATGCGGCTCGCCGGCCGGCCGGCGCTCCCGGTGACCGCGCGCGGCGCCACGGGCCGGGACCCGCCCCCCGAGCCGGCGCGCCCACTTCGCCGCTCCCGCTCCGCGACCCCCCGTTCTGTGAACCCCCATTCTGTGATCCGATAATCGGGAAGACCCCCCGGACGAGGCCCTCGTACTCCTCGACGCCTCCGACATCCGGCCCTTCAGCAGGTTGACGTCGTCCATGCTCAGCGCTGTGCGTCCGAGATCCTGGTGGCGAGCGCGCGCAGTCGTTCCAGGGTCTCCGGCCGGAGCAGCGCCGCGAAGCCGGTGGGGTCGGACTTGGCGCGGTCGAGCGCCGCCTGGAGCTGCCCCGGATCTCCCCCCGTGCTCCGGGCCAGGTCCGCGAAGACCTCGGCCGCGACCCCGTAGACCTCCTGGGCGAGCTGGGAAGAGCCCGCCATGCCCTGCACCTGCTTGTCGATCGCCGCGGCGGCCGGGTCGGTGGCGACGATCTGACCGCGCGCCGCGGGATCCGCCAGCATGCGAAGGGTCGTGGCCAGGGCTGCCGCCGCCTCGGGGTCGAGCGCCTGAGCCGACAGCGACGTCGCGGAGAGGGTGAGCAGGAGGAGCGCGGTGAGCAGGGCGGCGGCGAATCGCTTGGTCATGGCGCCCTGGACGAGCAAGAGTCGGACCACGCGGGAGGCCGCCGGATCCGTCGAGAAAACCCGGAGTTGGCGGACGGGCCCGGCGCTCCGCTGACGGCCGGTGTCACGCGGCGACCCTTCCCGGACACGCCTTGACCGCCCGGCCCGACAGGAGAATAATCGGCGGGCACCGCCACCCCAACCAGCCGCGAGGAGAGCACGATGGCCACAGCCGCTCATCGAGAAGAGATCTGGGTACCCGGCATGCCGCAGCCCATCAGCCACTTCGTCCACGTGGTCCGGGCCGGACGCCTCGTCTTCGTCTCCGGCTGCGTGGCCAGCGACGACCAGGGGCGCACGGTGGGCGGCAGCGACGTCGCGGCCCAGACGCGTCAGGCCCTCGAGAACATCAAGCGCTGCCTGGCCGCGGCGGGCGCCACCTTCGCCGACGTGTGCAAGGTGACCGTGTACCTCAAGAACATCGCGCACCGCGAGCAGGTCAACACGGTGAGGAAAGAATACTTCGGGGCGAGCCGGCCCGCCAGCACCCTCATCGAGATCTCCCAGTTCGTCCGCCCGGACTTGCTCATCGAGATCGAGTCGGTGGCGGTCCTGCCCGAGCGGGCCGCCGGCAAGCCGCGCCGCAAGACCCGCGCGAGCGCGTCGGCCCGGAAGGCGCGCCGCCGCCGCTGAGCGGGGCGCGCGCGCTCCGCCTGCACCGGCTCCGCGGGACCAGGCGGGGCCGCGCGTTTGACACCCGGAGACCGGCCCGGTAGCATCCAGCCCCTACCATGCGGCGCCGGGGTCTCGCTGCCTTGCTCCTGCTGTTGGCCACCGCGCCCGCGCGCGCGCAGGACGCCGAGCAGATCGAGCCGGTCGTGGTCACCGCCACCCGAACGGAGCAGCGACTCGGCGAGACACCGGCCAGCGTCACCGTGCTCACGCGCGAGGACATCAGCCGGACCGCCGCCCAGAGCCTCGACGACCTGCTGCGCCAGGTGCCCGGCTTCAGCCTCTTCCGCCGCTCCTCCAGC
>JBBDXN010000085.1:0-25516 GCA_040902305.1 Candidatus Rokuibacteriota bacterium
CTGGGCATCCGGGGGGTGGGGGGGGGCAGGCCCCCGCCCCGGGGATGCCCCGAAGCCCTCTCGGCCGATGCGGGGAATGGGCACGACCAGGCATATGATTGAGCCCGACGTGCACAAGGAACCGGGCACCGCCCTAATACCGGCAGTGCAGACCCTCCCTCAGTGATTCCTCCGGCGGTCGCTCCCGCTTTCTGCGCGCTCTTCGGGCTCTGCGTTGGCAGCTTCCTCAACGTCGTCATCGGCCGCCTTCCGGCCGGACGGAGCATCGCTCACCCAGCCTCGTCGTGTCCACGGTGCGGGAATCCCATCGCGTGGTACGACAATCTGCCGGTGCTCTCCTACCTTCTGCTCCGCGCGCGCTGCCGCTCGTGCCGGGACTCGATCTCCTGGCGCTATCCGATGGTGGAGATCCTGTGTGCCGTCCTCTTCGCGGTGGCCTATGTCCGCTTCGGGCTGAGCCTCCAGCTCGCGACCGCGCTGATCCTGCTCTCCGCGCTGATCGCGATCACCGGGATCGATCTCGATCATCAGATCATCCCGGACGTGCTGAGTCTGCCGGGCATCGCTCTCGGCCTGCTCCTGAGTCTTGGACCGGGCGGAATCGGACCGGGAGACTCCGCCCTGGGCGTGCTCGTCGGGGGCGGTGTGTTCATCGTGATCATCGTCGGAAGCTCGCTCGTGCTCGGGCAGCCCGGAATGGGCATGGGCGACGTGAAGCTGGGGGCGATGCTCGGGGCGTTCCTCGGATGGAAGCTCGCGTTGCTGAGCGTTCTTCTGTCCGTGCTGGTCGGTGGCCCTCTGGCGGCCTTCCTCCTGGCGACCGGCCGCAAGGGGCGCAAGGATCCTTTGCCGTTCGGCCCGTTTCTCGCGCTGGGCGGCGCGGTGAGCCTCTTCTGGGGCGACGCGCTTCTTGCCTGGTATTTCGGGCAGTTCCTGGGCTGAGCGCCCATGTTCTCATCGGCCCGTTACTCGGATGACGTCATGCGTGTCCGCATCCGCACGGCCGCGCCCTCTCGTGCTCCCGCAAACGGAGTTGGTCCATTGAGATGACGCTCATCGTCACCCACAACATGCTGTCTCCAGTTGATTGCAGGCTCACCTTCAGAGTGGTCGACTGGGCCCACCGGACCGGCACACAAGTATCTGTTTTAATTCATGATATGAGATGATGATTGTCGCGTGGGCCATAGCCATGAAGGCCGGCCGCGGGAAAGCGCCCGCACCCTATTGGTCCCCTTCTTGCTACGTCACAGGGCGCCATGACTCGACAGCGCGGACGGCAGGCCGGCTACTCGTTGATCGAACTCGTCATCGTCGGCGCGATGATCTCGATCGTGGCCTCGTTTGCGATGCCCTCATTCCTCAACTACTACCGATCGGCCAAGGTGAGGGCAGCGGCGCAGACCCTGAGCGCAATCCTCAACCAGGGTCGTCAGCTGGCGATAAAGGACAACCTGACCGCGGTCGCCGTGTGCATCACCACGACCACGATGCAGTTCAGGCAGCCTGACTGCTCGGGCGCCTCCATCCCCGTGGCCGGACTCACCGGCGCTTCGAACAATATCAATGCTCCCGACGGGATCAACCTGACCACCAGCGGGAACGCGACGTTCACCAAGCTGGGCAACGCCGCCCCCGGGGCGACCTACACCGTGACCGATCCAGCCAGCGGGCGCACCTTGTCGGTCATTGTCGCGGCGTCTGGCCGGATCGCGCTCGGTCCCTAGGCTCGCGTGCAGTCGCTCCTCGCGGAGGAGCAAGGCTTGACGCTCGCGGAGGTTCTCGCCGCGCTTACCGTGCTCTCCATCGGTCTCGTCGCCATGATCTCGCTCCTCCCCGCCGCCGGCTCCAGCGTTCATGAAGGTGGACATCGGTCGGGGGCCGTCTTTCTTGCGGCGCACCGGCTCGAAGAGGTCCGGCATGCTCTGGGCTTCGGCGCAGACGCCATCTCGTTCCCCGATGAAGCCGCGCTGGCTCCGCCGCACGCCGCGTTCGGTCGAGCGGTGTCGGTCCGTGACTGCGGCGTCGCGCCGGGCTGCTCGGGCGTCGAGACCTCCGGCATCCGCCAGGTCACGGTGACCGTGACCTACCCGGCCGCATCCGCTCAAGGGCTGTCCTCGACTCGGCGAAACGCGGTCATCCTGAGCACATACATCGGGACGCGGTGAAGCCTCCTTTCCCGACCCGGATCCCGATGCGGGACCAGCGTGGCGCCGTCCTTCCCCTGGTGATGCTGATCCTTCTCGTGCTCTCGGTCGCGCTCATCGGGCTCTCGACGCTCACCGGACAGGAGCCGCTCATCGCGAGCAACCACGTCATGGCCGTCCAGGCCCAGGCGCTTGCCGAGGCCGGCCTCGAGAGGGCCCTGTGGGCGCTGAGCACTCCCGAGTCGTCAAACGGCATCCCATGGTCCGTTCCGGCCGCCGCCCCATATGACGGCAGCGGATTCATCAGCATGGCCACCGAGCTCGGGACGGCGCTCGGCGGCTTCCGGCTCACGATAAGCGGCGAGGGAGATCGTCAGAGACAGGTGGTCGCGGTCGGTCTGGTGCCCGGAGACTCCGGCCCCCTTGGCCGGGCTCGACAGGAGATCAGCGCCACCGTCATCCGACTCCGGTTCCCGAGCCCGCCCGCCGGCCTTGCCGTGAGAGGCAACCTGGAGATCGGCGCCGGGGTCAGCGTCGACGCCAGCGCAGATGGCGCCTGCGGCGACCGGGCGGGGACCTGGTCGGCCGGGGCGACCGTCGTGGGGGCGGGAGCTCAGGTCCAGGGGCGGAGCGGGGATCCGGCGATTCCGAACGAGGCGACCGATGTCCAGCAGCAGCAGGCGGCTGGGGTCTTCGACGAGCTCGGCTTCAGCGTGGCGGAGCTGCAGGCCCTGAAGGCGGTCGCCCGAGTCCGTGGCACATACTACCAGGGAGCGGTGACCTTCGACGCGTCCCGACGGATCCCGGACGGGCTGATCTTCGTGGATACGGTCAGTGGGCAGCCTATCTCCGACTCGACACCGGCGGCGGATCTCGCAACGGTCAGCATCGGGGAGGGCGCTGCGACCGGCCCCAGTGGATCCTTCCGAGGATGGGTGGTGGTGAACGGCAGCCTGTCGGTGGCCGGCAGCATCACGCTCCAGGGGTTCGTCTATGCGGCGGACCGGCTCAGCCAGACGAGCACCGCCAGGCTCCTGGGCGCCGCGATGGCCGGGCACGTCCGTAGCACCGCGCCCAGTCGGGTAGACGCGCATCCGGCGAACGGGGCGGCGCTGGCCTGGAGCTGCGAGTCGGGTCGCACCGGCGGAGGCAAGATCCCCCAGCGGTGGATCGTGAAACCGGGCAGCTACCGGGAAGCCGCTGGGTAGGCAGTCGCTAGGCTCAGAGACCCCATCGCTCGGGGTCGGCAGAACGCGGAAGCGCACGATGTGGGGCAAGAAGTGTTGACAGAAAAAATAACCCGTCGTTATAAACTGTCACCACGACAAGAGTTTCCTTCCACAACGCACCGGGCTGACAGCTGATTCGCTTCCTCGGTGAAGCGGAGTCAGAGTCAGGAGAAGGCCGGGAGCCGAATATGGCGCTGTTTGGACTAGGCAGGAAGCCCACGACGTTCGGGCTCGACATCGGCACAAGCGCGATCAAGATCGTTGAGCTCGCCCAGAGCAAGGGGGGTCTCGCGCTCAAGTCCTTCGCCACCGTCCCGCTCCCGCGCGACGTGATCGCGGAGGGCACCATCCGCGAGCCCCAGGTCGTCACCGACGCGATCAGGGAGTGCGTCGAGAAGGCGGGGATCGTCGGGACGAGTGCGGTCATCTCCGTCTCCGGACGCGAGGCGATCGTCAAGCGGGTCCCCCTCCCGAAGGTGACCCCGAAGGAACTGGGGGACGCCATCCAGCTCGAGGCGGAGCATCACATCCCGTTCGCGATCGACGACGTCTTCCTCGACTATCAGGTGGTCAGCCAGTCGGCCAATGCCATGTCGGTAGTCCTGGTGGCCACCAAGAAGGTCAAGGTTCTCGAGTACGTAGCCGCGGTGGAAGCCGCCGGGATGGACGCGGTCGTGGTGGACCTGGACGCGTTCGCGATCCAGAACCAATTCGAGCTGAGCAGCCCGGGCGACGGGGCCGATGCCGTCGCGCTCATCGATATCGGAGCCAGCGTCATGAAGACCAACGTCATCCATGGCGGGGCGTGCATCTTTGCGCGGGACGTGCCGTTCGGCGGAAACAACTATACGGACGCCATCGCCCAGCGGCTCAGCGTCTCGGTCGAGATGGCGGAGGCGGCCAAGCAGGGCCGCGAGGTCGGCGTCAACTGGGACGATCTCGTTCCCGCCCTGGAAGCGGTCTCCCGTGAGCTCTCTCTCGAGGTCCAGCGGACCTTCGACTACTTCGCCTCGACGGCGGAATCGGAGCGGATCGGCAAGATCGTCCTGTCCGGTGGCTGTGCCAAGCTGACCGGTCTCGACGACTTCCTGGGCTCGTCCTGGGGAGTCCCGGTCGAGCTCGCCCGGCCGTTCCAGAGCATCGAGCACGACGCGGCTCAGTTTGCCGACGAAGATCCAGAGCAGATCGGCCCCATGCTGGCGGTCGCGGTCGGGCTCGCACTCCGCCGCCCGGGAGACAAGCCCGCATGATCAAGGTCAACCTCGCCCCTCCCACGACCAAGCGGCCGCGCCGAGCGGCCGGCGGCGGTGCCGAGCTCAATCTCGGCCTGCTGTTTGGCGGGATCCTGGCGGCTCTCGTGCTGATCATCGGCGGCTGGTGGCTCAGCATGTCACTGGAAAGCCGCCGGCTGACCGCCGAGATCGAGAACAACCGGCGCGAGCTGGAGCGGCTCAAGCCGATCATCGCGGCCGGCCAGCGGTATCGGCGGGAACGCGATGAGCTGGAGCGGCGGCTGAACGCCATCGAGACCGTGGCCCGGAACCAGGCCCGGCCGGTTTATCTGCTCGACGCCATGGCGGACACGCTGCCTCCCGACCTCTGGCTGACGCGGCTGGAAGAGCGGGGTCCGGGCCTGCGCATCGCGGGGACCACGTATTCGTCGGTCGCCCTCTCCGACTTCATGGCCAATCTCAAGGCCTCCGGCCGCTTCAAGGACGTCGATCTGGTCGACGCCAAACAGGACCTGACCAAGTCGCCGCGCACGATCACCTTCGAGGTGTCGTGCCGGTTCGAGATCTAGCCATGGCGCTCCTCGATCCGATCACCAACGCCCCGAGAAATCAGAAGATCGCGCTTGGCGTCATGGGCTGCGTCGTCGTGGCGGCCCTGGGGTACTTCCTTCTCCTGTCCCCGAAGCAGATCGAGCGGGATGGCCTGCGCGCCCAGGGCGAGCAGGTCCGCGCTGAGCTGACGCAGGCGCAGGCCCTCGAGGCCAGCCTGCGTGGCTTCCGAGCCCAGGCGGAGGCGCTGCGCAAGCGTCTGGAAGCCGCTCAGGAGCGCCTACCCACCGAGAAGGAGATGCCCGGCCTGTATCGGCAGATCTCGGATCTGGCCTTCCAGTCGGGTCTGGCCATGGCGGTGTTCACGCCGCGGGCGCCCGAGGAGAAGGAGATCTTCTTCGACGTGCCGATCACGGTGACCGCGGAGGGTAGCTTCCACCAGTTCGGCGGCTTCCTGGCCCGGATGGGACGGATGCCTCGGATCGTGAACCTTACCGACTGGCGGCTGCTCGGCATCGACCGGCCGACGGGCACGATCCGGGCGGAAATCACCCTGATGACCTACATCTTCCGGCCGGAGGGAGCCCCGCCGCCCAAGCCGAAGCCGGGCGCTCCGGGCCAGCCGGCGGGGACAGGTCGATGAGCCACACGACGCCCGGCTTGATCGTTGTAGTCGGAGTGGCCGCGATGATGGTGGCCTGTGGAGGCGGCACGCCGACGCCGCCGCCCACGGCGGTGACGCCGGCTGCTCCCGCGGCTGCCGCACCGGTGGTACGGCCGAAGGAGCCGGATGCCGGCAAGGCCCTGCTCCCGATCGCGTACGAACCCAAGGGGAGACGTGATCCGTTCACTCCGATCTTCCTCGGCAAGGACAACGTGGGGCTCTCGGTCAGCTCCGTCAAGCTCACCGGCGTGGTCGGAGGCCGGGGCGGGCTGATGGCTCTCGTCGAGGCACCCGATGGCATCGGCTACATCCTCAAGCCGGGAGACGCGCTCGGCGACGGCCGCGTCAGCGGTATCACGCCAACCTCGGTCACGTTCGCGGTGACGGCTCGGGGCTCCCAGAGCGCCTCCAGCCTGACTCTGCGGCTGCCAGAGAACTAGACGGTATGGAGGGGGGACCGATCTGATGAGAAGCACACGGATGGCGGGTCTGGTAGTGGCGGTGTCGCTGGCGGTCGCCGGGATCGGTTCGTCTCAGACGACCGATTCTCCAGTCCAGCTCCCAGTCCAGCTCCCAGTCCAGCTCAAGGATGTGAGCATCGAGCGGGCATTCGACGGAGCCGCGGTGACGGTCAAGACCTCCGGTCCGGCCCAGTACGAGGCGAAGCTGATCGACTCCCCCACCCGGCTCGTCATCGACCTGAGCGGCGCAACCTACAGCTCGCCGAGGTCGCGCTGGACGTCGGGCGTGGACCCGATCAAGGAGGTCCGCGGTAGCCAGTGGCGCAAAGGGGTCGCCCGGGTCGTCGTCGAGATGAACCGCACCGATGTGGGATATCGGATCGACGAAACCTCGGACGGGCTGGTCGTCGCCATCGAGAACTCCAGCGGAAGGTCCGCCGAGCCCAAGATCGAGGCGGCCAAGCTCGCCAACGGCGCCTCGGACGCGCCCAGGGTGGCCGCCAAGCCCGCGGTCGTCGCGGCGGTGAAGCCGGTCGACAAGCCGGCCGTGGTGGCCGCCGCAAAGCCCATCGACAGGCCGGCGCCCGTCGCCAGTTCCGCGCCCGTCGGCGCTACCCCGGTGAGCAAGGAGCCTCCAGCTCCTGCCCGAATGCCCGCGGTGGCCGCGGCCACGTCGGCCCCCGTGCCGGCTGCGACGGTGGCTCCCGTGACCTCCGTGCCTGCGCGCCAGATGATCGCCCAGGCCACTCCCGCTCCGGCTCAGGCTCCGCCGCCGCCACCGGCCGCCTCCACCTCGGCGTCCGGTGAGAAGCTGATCTCCCTGGACTTCAAGGACGCCGACGTGGTGAACCTGCTGCGCATCCTGGCCGCGGAGAGCGGTCGGAACATCGTCTCGGGTGACGACGTCAAGGGTCGCGTGTCGATCTCGCTCAAGAACGTCACGTGGGAGCAGGCACTCGACACGATCCTCGAGGTGCGCGCGCTCGCGAAGGTCGAGAAGGACGGGGTGATCCGCATCGTATCGCTCGACCAGCTCACCAAGGAGAAGGAAGCCCTCGCGCGGGTCGAGGCCGCCAAGCGGAACGCCGAGATCGAGACGCGCACCAAGCTGGCCGAGGCGCAGCTCAAGGAGACCGAGCTGGCCACGAAGAAGCTCGTCGCGGACGCCGCCGCCGCCGAGGCGCAGGCCCGCGGTCCCCTCCGCGAGGAGGTTATCCGCCTCTCCTACGCCGATCCCGAGGACGTCGCCCGGACCCTGCAGGGCATTCTGGGTATCCCGCCGGAAGGCATCACGGTCCCGACCACGCCGCTCCTTCAGGGAGTACCGGCCAGCCCGACGGTGGTGCCTTCTGGCTCGGGCCCGCTGAACCCCGAGCTAGGGCGGCTGCCCCAGATCAACTCCCCGTTTCCGCCGCCCGTGGCGCCCCCGGTGATGTCGATCAGCCAGGACGTGCTGGCCAAGGGCATCACGGTCCGGTCCAACAAGGCGACGAACAGCATCTTCATCCGCCACTACGAGGCCGACCTCGAGCGGATCAAGAAGCTGATCCGTGAGCAGCTCGACGTCCCACTCCCCCAGATCAAGATCGAAGCGCGAATGGAGATCCTGGACCGCAACTCTCTGGAGGCCATCGGCGTCCAGTGGGGCGGTGCCGCCGCGGGGAACGCGGGCGGCAAGACGCTGATCGGCCAGGGATTCCAGACCACCGACCCGGGTCGAGCCGGCATCGCTCCGTCCAACGTCACTCCGGTGAACCCGAATCTGTCTCTGGCGTCGCTGCTGCCGGTCGCCGCCGCCACCGGCCTCGCCACCGGAGGCAACCTCGTGAACCTGCCGTTCGGGTTGCTGCCGAACGCCGCCAGCGCCACGCCCGCGGGCGGCATCGCATTCGGAATCGTCGGGACCTCGTTCAACATCAACCTGGCGCTGCAGGCTCTGGCGACGCTCGGCAAGACCCGGACCCTCGCGCATCCCGAGATCGTCACGGTGGAGAACAACAAGGCGTCCTTCACCCTTGGCGAAGAGATCCCGTACGCGACCGTGAGCTCGGCCGGCACCCAGGTCCAGTTCAAGGAGGCGGTGCTCAAGCTCGAGGTGACTCCGACCGTGATCCGTGAGAGGATCAACGGCCAGGAGATCCGCAAGGTGAAGATGACCGTGATCGTGGAGAACAACTCGCGGGGTGACGTCATCAGCCCGGCCGCGGGTGTGAGCGTGCCGATCATCAACCGGCGCAAGGCGGAGACGCAGGTCCTGGTCAGGGAGGGCGACCGCCTCGTCATCGGGGGCGTGACCCAGAACGTCCAGCAGAAGACGGTGCGCAAGGTGCCGCTCATGGGCGACGTGCCGATCCTGGGCTGGCTCTTCAAGCAGCGGGAAGATTTCGAGACCGGGCGCGAGCTGGTCGTCTTCATGACGCCGTCGATCTTGAGGACGGACGGCGCGCAGGCCGCGACCTCCGGAAGGTAGGTGGGCGGGCGGCTGCGATTCCTCACCGCCGGCGAGTCCCACGGTGAGGCGCTGACCGCGGTCATCGACGGGCTTCCGGCGGGGCTACCGCTCACTGAATCCGATATCAACGGCGACCTCGCCCGCCGCCAGCGCGGCTACGGGCGGGGCGGCCGGATGAAGATCGAGCAGGATCAAGCCCACATCTCCGCCGGAGTCCGATGGGGACTCACCCTCGGCAGTCCGCTCACGCTGACCATCCGCAACCGCGACTGGGAGAACTGGCAGCAGACCATGTCGGTGGGCCCTCCGCCGCCCGGCGCTCCCAGCAAGATGATCACGCGCCCGAGACCGGGCCACGCCGACCTGGCCGGCGCCATGAAGTACGGCCATCACGACATCCGCAACGTGCTCGAACGCTCGAGCGCCCGTGAGACGACAGCCCGGGTAGCGGTCGCGGGGGTGGCCAAGCGGCTTCTGGGTGAGTTCGGCATCACGATCCTGAGCCACGTCAGCGAGATCGGCGGCGTCCGTATCGGAACGCTGGAGGTCCCCTGGGAGGAGATCCGGCGGCGCGCAGAGGCCAGTGAGGTCCGCTGCGCGGATCCGGGTGCCGAGGCCGCCATGATCGAGGCGATCGACCGGGCCAAGGCTGCAGGCGACACCCTCGGCGGGGTCTTCGAGGTGGTGGCGCTCGGCTGTCCCGTCGGTCTGGGCTCCTACGTGCAGTGGGACCGAAAGCTCGACGGGCTCCTGGCCCACGCGTTCTGCTCGATTCACGCGATCAAGGGCGCGGAGATCGGGCTGGGATTCGAGGCCGCGCGGCGCCCTGGGTCTCAGGTGCACGACGAGATCCTGTTCGACAAGGAGGCCGGCTTCCACCGCGGGACCAATAGCGCGGGTGGGCTCGAGGGTGGGGTGACCAACGGGCAACCGGTGGTCGTCCGAGCCGCCATGAAGCCGATCTCCACGCTTCGCAAGCCCCTGCGGTCGGTGGACCTCGATACCCGGGAGTCGGTGGAAGCGGTGGTGGAGCGTAGCGATGTGTGCGCGGTGCCCGCCGCCGGCGTGGTCGGCGAGGCCATGATGGCCATCGTGCTCGCCGAGGCATTCCTCGAGAAGTTCGGCGGGGACAGCGTGGACGAGATCCGCCGCAACTATCAGGGATACCTGGAGTATCTCAAGGCCTGGTAGTAGTCTTGGGCCCGAGAGGCCCGCGCATGATCGAAATCCCGGTTCATCTCGGCCCGCGCTCCTATTCCATCGTGGTCGCGGCCGGCGCCCTTGCCACCGTGGGCGCCGAGCTGGCCAAGCGCGGTGTGGGACGCAAGGTGGTCCTGGTGAGCGACCCCACCATCGCCCGCCTGCACGCCGAGCCGGTCGTTCGGAGTCTCGGCCAGGCGGGCTTCGACATGGCCCAGGTCTCGGTACCCGATGGCGAGCAGGCCAAGCGTCTGGAGGTCGCGAGCGATCTCTGGGACCGTCTCCTCCACGCCGGCTGTGACCGGACGTCCACCGTGGTCGCGCTGGGGGGCGGCGCGGTCGGAGACCTGGCCGGCTTCGTTGCCGCCACCTACATGCGGGGCATGAACTTCGTTCAGGTGCCGACGACCCTCCTGGCCCAGGTCGATGCGTCCATCGGCGGGAAGACCGCCATCGACCACCCCCGGGGCAAGAATCTCATCGGGGCCTTCCATCAGCCTCGGGTCGTCCTCGTGGATCCGGCCACCCTCACGACACTGCCCGAGCGGGAGTTCCGGTCCGGCCTGGCGGAAGTGATCAAGCACGGGATCGTGCTGGACGCCGCCTACTTCGCCGACCTCGAGACCAGCATCCCGGCGCTGCTCGACCGGGACCTCGCCACTCTCGAGCGGGTCGTGGCCGGGTCCTGCCGGCTCAAGGCCCGGGTCGTGGAGCGCGACGAGCAGGAGGCCGAGCTTCGCTGGGTGCTCAACTATGGCCACACGGTCGGCCATGCCCTGGAAGCCGCGACGGCCTTCCGCCGCTGGGCACACGGAGAGGCGGTCTCGCTCGGGATCGCGGCAGAGGCCCGGCTGGCCGAGCGCCTGGGCATCGGCAGCCCGGCCACGACGGAGCGCCAGCTCCGCCTGCTCAGCGCCGTCGGACTCCCCGTCAACGGGCTTCAGGTCGATCCGGCCATCGTGGTCGAAGCCATCTCTCGCGACAAGAAGAGCCGGGACGGGCGGGTGCCCTTCGTCTTCGCTCCGGAGATCGGCTCCTTCCGTATCGTGTCCGAAGTGCCGCCCGACACCGTGCTCCAGGTGCTGAAGGAACTCCTCTAGAACGCGACCCTACCTTCCACCCAGAAGGCGCAGCGCGTGGTCGAGATTCTGCTGGGCCTCCTGGAAGTCGGGCTTGAAGTGGATCGCCGCCCTGAAGTGATCTGCCGCCTCGGTCAGTCTCCCGCTCTGGGCCAGCGCCTTGCCGAGGTTGTTCTGGGCGTGGGCAAGGCTGGCATCGATGCGGACCGCTTCGAGGAACTCCGGTAGAGCCTCCGCAACCCGGCCGCTCCGCGCGAGAGCCACTCCCAGGTCGTTGTGGATCGAGGCCGACCGCGGGTTGATCTGGAGAGCCAGGTGGAATTGTTCGAGGGCCTCGTCCAGCCGCCCCTGCGTATCAAGAAGCCTACCGAGGCCGGCATGAGCCGGAGCGGATCGAGGCTTGATCTCGAGCACCTGGCGGAAATGTCGCTCCGCCTCGTCGGGTCTGCCTTGCGCGGCTCTCGCGAGGCCGAGGTTCAGGTGCGCTTCCGCGTGAGCTGGCCTCAGGAAGAGGGCGCGCTCGGATTGCTCGACCGCTTCGGCCAGCTTGCCTCGAAGGCGAAGGGTCGAGCCGAGGTTGGACGCCGCGATGGAGGATGCGGGATCGAGCCGGACGGCATGACCCCACAAGGTCTCGTCATCCCGCCAGATCTTCGCTTGCCTCCACGTGGTCAGCGCCAGCGCCGCGGTCGCCGAGACGACGAGCACGCCCGCCAGGGCGGCCAGCGCCCGACGGCCTGGCCGGGCAAGCTCGAACCGCCGTGAAGCGGCAACGACGACCCCGCCCGCGAGCAGGGCCCAGCCAACACCCGGCAAGTAGCTGTAGCGATCGGCAGCAATTTGATGGCCGTTGTGAAAAACTCCAGCCACCGGGAGCAACATCACGACGTAGCAGGTCCAGACGGCCAGGAAGCCGGGCCATCGCCGTCTCGAAGCCAGAGCGGCCAGCGTGATGAGGAGAACAGCCACGCCACTGACGAGGAAGCGCCGGTCCAAAATGTGCACCGGCAGCGACAGCTCGTAGAGTGGAGAAAGCTGGAGCGGCACCAGGGTCTTTCGCAAGTAGAAGGCGACCGAATACGCGGAAATCGCAACCCGCTCCAGCAGACCGAGGCGCTCCCACGACGTGGCGGCGGCCCCGCCCAGGAGCGCCCGGAATGCCACCGCGCCGACCAGCGCCCCCACGAACAAGAAGGGCAGCTTCTCCTGCCAGACGCGCCACGGGCCGGGGGTCAGCCAGCCGCGGGCGCCAGGTCGAAGCCGGCGGAGCGGGTAGACGTCGAGAACCAGCAGAACGACCGGGAGCGTGACCGCCATGGACTTCGATAGCAACGCGAGCACGAACGTGCCCACGGCAGCCCAGTAGAACTTACCCCACTGCCCTCCGCCTCTCGACTCGACCTCGCAGGCCCGCAAGTACATGAGAACCGTCAGCAGGAAGAAGAACCCACTGAGCACGTCGCGACGCTCCGTGATCCATGCCACCGACTCGACCCGCAACGGATGGACCCCGAAGACCAGGCCGGCCAGTGCCGCACCGATCCGGATGCCGTCCACCCCGCCCGCGGAGGCGCCCGGCCACACGATCCGGAAGAGGCGGTGGGCCACGAGATAGACGAGCGTCGCGTTCGCGGCGTGCAGGGCGATGCTGGTGAGATGGTAGCCGTGGGGATTCAGTCCCCAGAGCAGGTGGTCCAATCCGTAGGTGATCCACGCCAGGGGCATGTAGTGGCCCATGAGGTTCGTCGTGAACATCCACTGGAGGTTCGACCACCCGAGACCACGATAGGCCGGGTTGTCGACCAGCAGCGCGACGTCGTCCCACTGCTGAAAGCCTCCCTGGAGCGCGGAGGAGAACGCCGCCATGACCACCAGGGCCGTGAGAGCTGGAATAGTCCAGCGCGAGCGCGGTGGCGGACCTTCCGGGAGGGCAGAGACCACGGTGTGCTCAATCTCCCATGTCGGGCCGGTCAGCGCCAAGCGGAAAGGCGTCGCAGGTTACCGGAATAATTGACTCGGCAGGGCCTGCCGCGTATAACAAATGATGGATGGTTAATCCGGTCTCTCCGCTCGGCGGGACCCTGACGCCCGATGATCCGGCTACCCTCAACGCTATCCGTCGCTACGAGGAGCGGTTGGCCAAGGATCCGACGTCGCTGGCGTTCGCGCCCCTGGCCGATGCGTATCGCAAGGGGGGGAGACCGCGCGACGCCATCCGGCTCTGCCGCGAAGGTCTCGAGCGTTTCCCGCAGTACGTCACGGCGCGGCTGATCCTGGCCAAGGCCCTCGTCGACGACGGGAATCCCGACGCGGCGCTGGACGAGGTCCGCGCCATTCTCACGGCCAGCCCTCTGGAAGCGCAGGCCCACCGCTTGGCCGGCGATCTGTATCGCCGGGCCGGGGCTCTGAGCGATGCCGTACGGCACCTGGAACAGGCGGTACGGCTCGACCCGGGCGATCGGGAGTCCCGCGCGCTCCTGGACGTGCTGGGTGCGGGCGGAGCCGTCCCGGACGGCTCGGCGCTCAAGCAGCTACTGGTCGACGACACGTTCGCCACCCTGAGCTTCGGCACGCTATGCCTGGAGCAGGGCCTCGTCGACGAAGCCGCCCAGATCTTCCTGCGCCTCTTGAGCCGAGACCCCGGCCACGCCCGCGCCCGGGAACGGCTGGAAGAGGCGCTTCGACTCAAGACTCAACGACGGAAAGGGCCATGACCGCATGCAGGTGTCCACGTCCGAGTTCAAGAAGGGCCTGAAGATCCAGTTCGACGGTGCCCCGTACAGCATCGTCGACTTCCAGCACGTCAAGCCCGGCAAGGGCGGCGCGTTCGTGCGCACCAAGCTCAAGCACATGAGGCTCGGGCGCGTGATCGACAACACGTTCCGCGCGGGTGAAAAGGTGGAGCTGGTCGACTTCGAGGAGAAGCGCATGCAGTACCTGTACAAGGATGACCGCTACCACTTCATGGATCTCGACACGTACGATCAGATCTCCCTGTCCGCCGAGGAGGTCGGCGACGCGCGTGACTTCCTCAAGGAGAACACCGAGGTGGAGATCCTGTTCATCGACGCGAGCCCGGTCACGGTGGAGCTGCCGAACTTCATCGAGCTGCAGATCGCCAAGACGGATCCCGGCATCCGGGGCGACACCGCCTCCGGCGGCTCCAAGCCCGCCACCCTCGAGACGGGAGCGGTGGTGCAGGTGCCGCTCTTCCTCAACGAAGGCGACGTGGTGAAGGTCGACACCCGCAGCGGCGAGTATCTCGGCCGCGTCGCGGCGGCGGGTTAGCGTGGCCAGGCGGCGACCGGCCCGGGGCCCCGGCGACCCGGCGCGTTTCACGATCGACGAGGTGGTCGAGCTGGCGGTGCGCCACAACCTCGCCGAGCTCGAGGTGGAGACCGCGGGCACCCGCATCCGCATCGTCCGCGAGCACGCGCCCGCATCCCACGGGTCCCGCGTCGACGGCGTGCCGGCGGTCGCGGCCCCCCTCCAGCAGGTCGATCCGGACAGCGCGGAGTCCACCGCGCATCTCCTCACGGTGGAAGCGCCGATGGTGGGCACGTTCTACCGCGCCCCGAAGCCCGACGCCCCACCCTTCGTCACCGAGGGCGACGCGGTCAAGGAAGGGCAGATCCTCTGCATCGTCGAGGCGATGAAGCTGATGAACGAGATCGAGTCCAAGGTGGCGGGGCGCATCGTCAAGGTCGTCGTCGAAAACGGCCAGCCCGTCGAGTTCGGGCAGCCGCTCTTCCTGATGGAGCCGCTGCGCTGATTCTCCGCTGATGTTCCACAAGATCCTCATCGCCAACCGGGGCGAGATCGCGCTCCGGATCCTCCGGGCGTGCCGCGAAATGGGAATTCGCACCGTGATCGCGCACTCCACCGCCGACTCGGACTCCCTGCCCGTGCGCCTGGCCGACGAGTCCGTCTGCATCGGGCCCCCCGAGGCGCGTCTCAGCTACCTCAATATCCCGAGCATCATCTCGGCCGCCGCGATCACGGACAGTGAAGCCATCCATCCCGGCTACGGGTTCCTGTCCGAGAATCCCGCCTTCGCGGAGATCTGTCGCGCGTGCGGCATCACCTTCATCGGCCCGGCGCCCGAGGCCATCCGGCTCATGGGCGACAAGGCCCAGGCCCGCGAGATGGCCAAGCACGCGGGCGCGCCGGTAGTCCCGGGCAGCGAAGGCCCCCTGGCCGGCGTGGACGAAGCCCAGGCGCTCGCGGACTCGATGGGGTACCCGGTCATCGTCAAGGCGGCGGCGGGCGGCGGAGGCCGCGGGATGCGCATCGTCCGGGAGCGCGAGGGGCTGGCCCGCGCCTATGCGACCTGCCAGGCGGAGGCGGGCGCCGCGTTCGGATCCTCCGAGCTGTATCTCGAAAGGTTCGTGGAAGAGGCGCGCCACGTGGAGGTGCAGGTGCTCGGGGACAAGAACGGCATGCGCCTGCACCTGGGCGAGCGCGATTGCTCCGTGCAGCGGCGGCATCAGAAGCTTCTCGAGGAGTCTCCCGCTCCAGCCCTCCCGCCGGAGACGCGGGCCGGTCTCCACAAGGCGGCCCTCGCCGTCGCGAACGCGGTCAACTATGTCTCGGCGGGCACGGTAGAGTTCCTCGTGGACGGGCACGGGCAGTTCTATTTCATCGAGATGAACACCCGCATCCAGGTGGAGCATCCGGTGACCGAGATGATCACCGGCATCGACATCGTCCGCGAGCAGATCCGGATCGCGACCGGCGAGGCGCTCGGCTACAAGCAGAGCGCCGTCCAGTTCACGGGCCACGCCATCGAGTGCCGGGTCAACGCGGAGGATTCCGAGCACTTCGTGCCCTCCCCGGGGCGGCTGACCGCGTGGATCGCGCCGGGCGGGCCCGGCGTCCGCGTGGACAGCCACATGATGGCCGGCTACACCGTGCCTCCGCACTACGATTCGCTCATCGCCAAGATCATCGTCCACGGCCACGACCGCAACGAGGCGATCGCCCGCATGCAGCGGGCGCTCTACGAGACGGTGGTCGAGGGCGTCAAGACGACGATCCCCTACCACCTGAAACTGCTGGCCGACCCAGCGTTCGCGGCGGGCGGGTCCACGCTGGCCCGGCTCGAGCAGAACCTGTAAGGCCGTCCGCGTGCGGCTGCCCTCGCCGCTCTACGCGATCCTCGACCGAACGGTGGCCCGGGGACGGGACCTGCCCGACCTGCTGGACGCGGTGCTGGGCGGCGGCGGCCGGCTCGTGCAGCTCCGTGAGAAGACGTTGTCCCTGGCCGAGCTGCTGCCGCTGGCCCAGCACGTGGCGCGGCGGTGCCGCGAGGTCGGGGCGCTCTTCATCGTGAACGACCGGGCCGATCTGGCCCTGGCGGCGGGCGCGGACGGGTTGCACGTGGGTCAGGACGACCTCCCGGCCCGTCGGGCCCGCGAAATCCTCCGGCCCGGGATGATCCTCGGCGTCTCCACGCACGACCCCGAGCAGGCGCGACGCGCAGTGGCCGACGGCGCCGACTACGTCGCGATCGGCAGCATCTTCCCGACGACCACGAAGGCCGGATTCCAGCTCGTGGGGCCGGATCTGATTCGCCGGGTGCGGCCGGAAGTGACGGTCCCCCTCGTGGGCATCGGGGGCATCACGGCCGACAATGCGGAGGCGGTGCTCGCCGCGGGCGCCGACGCGGTGGCGGTGATCTCGGCCCTGTGCGCGGCGCCGGATCCGGAGGCCGCGACGCGCAGCTTCCTCGCGCGCATCACTCAGGGCGCGCCCGGGCCCCGCTCAGACCGATAGGCCCTCCCCGCGTGCGCCGATTACTGCCGGTCTTGATCGGGGTCCTGAGCGTGGCTTCGTTCCTCCCCGCGCTCGGCGGCCAGTTCTTGACCTGGGACGACGACTTCAACTTCCTCATGCCACTCGCCTGGGGGGCGGCGGCCGCGGCCCTGGTCTTCGCGCTGCATCCTCTTCGCGTCGAGTCGGTCGCGTGGATCACCGAGCGGCGCGACGTGCTGAGCGGGTTCTTCTTCCTGACCGCAGTGCTCGCCTATCTGAGGGGCGTGGAAGCCGGCGGCGGCATCGAAGCGGCGGGCTCCCACCTCGAGCGGGCGGCGGCGCTCCGACCCGGAGACGAGAGTACGCGCGGGCTCCTGGCGCGCTTCCGGGCCGACCCCGAGCGACCGGTGCGGCTGCGATGATCCGTCGCGCCCTGATGCCCCTCGCGTTGGTCGGATCGACCGCGCTGTGCTTCCTCCCCGCTCTGTCCGGATCGTTCCTCAACTGGGACGACAACGTGAACTTCCTGGACAACCCGGCCTATCGTGGATTGGGCGTGGAGAATATCCGCTGGGCCTTCACCAGCGTGCTCTTCGGCCACTACATCCCGCTGACGCGGCTCACCTGGAGCCTCAACTACGTCCTGGGCGGCATGGATCCCTGGGGCTATCACCTGCTCAACCTGCTGCTGCACGCCGCCAACACCGCCCTCTTCTACGTCGTGGCCCGCCGGCTGCTGGCCACCGCATCCGGTAGAGGCAGCCAGGACGGGCGGAGGGCGCCCGAGGTCGCCGCGGCCGCGGCGGTGGCCGCGCTGGTGTTCGGCGTCCATCCACTCCGCGTCGAGCCCGTCGTATGGATCTCCGCGCGGGCCGATCTGCTCTGCGCCCTGTTCGTGCTCGTGGCCACCTGGGCCTATCTCCGCGCCGTCGAGGATCCCCGGCCGGCCCGCCGCGGCCCCCTGCTCGTGTCCGTCGGGGCGCTCGCGGCCGCCCTCCTCTCCAAGGGCATCGCGCTCCCGTTCGTGGCCGCGCTGCTGCTCCTCGACGTGTACCCGCTCCGTCGCGTGACCCGACTGGGCTGGGGGCCGCTCGTTCGCGAGAAGATTCCGCACCTGCTGGTGACCCTCGTCGGCGCGGGGATCATCGTCCACGCGGTTCGCCAGGGGGCGGTGCTCACCGGCTCCGCGGACTACGGCGCAGTGTCCCGCCTCACGGTGGCGGCCTACAGCTTCGTCGTCTCTCCGGTCAGGTTCCTCTGGCCGGCCGCGCTCTCACCGCTCTACGAGATGCCGGCCCAGGCCAGCCTGGTCGAGCCCCGATTCGGCCTGGCGATGGGAGCGGCCGTGCTCATCACCGCGCTCCTGATCGTCCTACGACACCGGTGGCCGGGGGGCCTGACCGCGTGGGCGTTCTCCGCGCTCATGCTCGCGCCGGCGAGCGCGGCGGTGCGGCAGGGCGTGGACCTGGCGCCCGACCGCTACAGCTACCTCGCGGGCCTGGGCTTCGTGCTGCTCGTGGGAGGCGCGGTTCTCGCGGGGATCCGACTCGTTCGACGGGGCGCATTGAGCCGCCGGGTGGCGCGGGCGGTCACCGTCGCGGGCGCGGGCGCCATCGTGGGGCTAGGCGCCACCTCGTGGAGCCTCAGCGAAGTCTGGCGCGAATCCGAGACGCTGTGGGGATGGGCGATCGAGCTGGACCCCACATGCAGCGTCTGCCACGGCAAGCTGGGGGAAAGTCTCCTCGCCGGCGCGAACGCGTCACGGGCCGTGGAGGCCGAGGGGTTGCTCCGCCGAGCGATCGCCCTGCGTCCGGACCTGCCCGAGGCGCACTTCAACCTCGGCACCGCTCTGGTGCTCCAGGGCCGCTACGCGGAAGCGGAAGCCCCGCTGCGCGCCTACATGAAGCGCGTGCCCCGGGCCGCCTCCGGCCCCGAGCGCCTGGGGCTCCTGTATCTGCTCCAGAATCGGTTCGAAATGGCCATTCCTCTCCTTCGGAACGCCCTGATCCGGAAGCCGGACGCGCCGGACCTTCGGCGTTACCTGATCCAGGCCCTCGAAGGCCAGGCCCTCGCGCTGCGGGCACAGGGGCGAGACGGCGAGGCCGAAATGCTCCTCGCCGAGGTGCGCACCGTGTCGGCCGTGTCGCCGGACGCCACCCGCGAGTCCCGCCCGTCGCCGCGCCCATGACGCGCCCCGGACGCCTCGGCCCGCTCGTTCCTCTGCTCGTCTTCCTCATCACCGGCGCGGTGTTCCTTCCGGCGCTCCGCGGGGACTTCCTCAACTGGGACGACTCGATCAACTTCGTGGCCAACCCCCACTACCGGGGCCTGGGCTGGGCGCAGATCCAGTGGATGCTCACCGCGACGCTCATGGGCCACTACATCCCGGTGACGTGGCTCAGCTTCGGGCTGAACTACGCGCTCGACGGGATGAACCCCTGGGGATACCACGCGGGGAACGTGGTCCTGCACGCCGCCAATGCGACGCTCGTGTATCTGACCGCCCGGCGCCTCCTCGCGGCGGCCTTGGGCGGCGGCTCCCAGAGCGGACGCGCCAGTGGCCCCGTCGTCGGGGCGGCCGCGTTCGCGGCCCTCGTGTGGAGCGTCCATCCGCTGCGCGTCGAATCGGTGGCGTGGATCACCGAGCGGCGCGACGTGCTCTGCGGCCTGTTCTTCCTGCTCGCCGTCCTGGCGTACCTCAAGGGCGTCGAGCGGGAAGGTGGTCTGCGGCCGGCCTGGCAGGCGCTGTCCCTGGCCGCCTTCGTCGCGTCACTCCTGTCGAAGGCGGCCGCCATGCCCCTGCCCGCGGTCCTGCTCCTGCTGGATCTCTATCCGCTGCGGCGGCGGGACGCCGGCTGGAAGCGCCTGGTCATCGAGAAGCTGCCGTACGCGGCCCTGGCCGCCGCCGCCGCAGTGGTGGCCCTGATCGCCCTTCCCCGCGGCACCACCGTGACCTCGTACGATTCGTACGGCGTGGCCGCCCGCGTCGGCATGGTGGCCTACAGTCTTGTCTTCTACCCGATCAAGTTCGTCCTGCCGATCCGTCTGTCCCCGATGTACGAGCTCCCGGCCCGGGTCGATCTCGCGAGCTGGCCCTTTCTTCCCGCGCTCCTGGCGGTCGCGGGAGTGACCGCTGCCCTCGTCCTTGGGCGCGCCCGCTGGCCGGGGGGCCTCGCCACGTGGACATACTCGGCGCTGATGGTGCTGCCGGTCAGCGGTGTGGTACATGCGGGTAGCCAGCTCGTCAACGACCGCTACAGCTATCTCTCCGGCATCGGGTTCGCGGTGCTGGCCGGCGCGGGAGTTCTCGGGGTGCTGCGTCTCCGGGCGCGGGGCCGCGTGTCGAGAACGACCGTGTCGGTGCTCGCCGGGGGCGCGGCGCTGAGCGTCCTGACGCTGGGCCTCGCTACCTCGAGCCAGACCGAGGTCTGGCGCGATTCGGAGACGCTCTGGCGCTGGGCGGTGGAGATGGACCCGGCGTGCTCGCTCTGTCACGGCAACCTGGGTTCCGCCATCACCAGCACCGAGCTGGGCCAGGTGCGCCTCGACGAAGCCGAGGCGCATCTGCGCCGGGCCATCGCGCTGCGCCCAGACAGTCCCATCCCCTACTTCAACCTCGGGACCCTCCTGTCGGTCCGGACGCGGTATGCCGAAGCGGAAGCGGCCTTGCGGAAGTACCTGGGGCTCCTGCCCGAGTCGCCGAGCGGCCTTGGACGGCTGGGCCTTCTCTACCTGCTCCAGGGCCGTCTCGAGGAGGCCGTGCCGCTCCTGGAGCGCGCCCGGGGCCTGCCGCCCGGGCCCCCGCCGGGCCCGGGCCGGCCGGCTCTCGCCCCGCTGGCGAAGGCGATCGGCCTCGCCGAAGACGACCCCGGCGCGCTCACGCTGCTGGGGCGGGCACTCGTCGAGCAGGGCAAGCCGGAGGACGCGGTCCTCGCCCTGAAGCGCGCCGCCGCCCTGGCTCCCGCCCTGGTGCCCGCGCGCTTCTGGCTGGTTCGGGCCTACCGGACCAGCGGGCGCGACGACCTGGCCCGGGAGGAGCTCGAGATCCTGCGGCGGCTCGATTCGCGGGCGGCGGAGGGGGCCGCCGTTCGTTGACGATCACCCAGAAATCGCTATAATGGCCGCGCTTGAACCCACCCGCTTGCTTCGGTCAAGGAGGAGGGAACCGATGAGACTCGCACGGCTTCGGCTGGTCATCGCATCGCTCGTCGCGTTGGCACTGGGGCTCCCGATGGCATCCACCGCCGATGCCCAGTCCAAGGGCACCATCAAGATCGCCACCCAGAGCCCACTCAGCGGTGGCCAGGCGGCCCTGGGCGAAGGCATCAAGCTCGGCACTCAGCTGGCCATCGAGAAGTTCAAGGGGCCCCTCGAGAAGGCCGGCTTCAAGGTGGAGCTGGTCCCTTTCGACGACCAGGCCAAGCCTGATGTCGGGGTCGCCAACGCGAAGAACGTCATCTCGGACAAGGACATCATGGTGGTCATCGGTCACCTGAACTCCGGGGTGGCCATCCCCTCGTCCGAAGTGTACCGGGAAGCCAACCTGGCCATGATCTCCCCGGCCAATACCAACCCCACGATCACCGACCGCGGCTACCCCAACATCTTCCGGGTCTGCGGCCGCGACGATGTGCAGGGTGTGGTGGGCTCGGAGTTCGCGGCGGGGACGTTGAAAGCCAAGAGCGTCTACATCATCCACGACAAGACGACCTACGGTCAGGGCGTGGCCGAGTTCTTCAAGGCCGACGTCGAGAAGAAGGGGATCAAGGTCCTGGGTTACGAGGGCACGGAGGAGAAGTCGAACTTCGACCCCATCATCACCCCCATGAAGGCCAAGAACCCGGATCTCGTCTACTTCGGCGGGATCTACGAGCAGGCCGGCCCCTTCTTCAAGCAGGCGCGCGAGAAGGGCGTCAAGGCCAAGTTCATGGGCCCGGACGGCATGGACTCGTCCGACCTCACCAAGATCGCCGGCAAGACCGTGGTGGGCATGAACTACACCTCGGTGGCGGGCCCGGTGTCCGTCTACCCGAAGGCCAAGCAGTTCGCCGAGGAATACAAGAAGAAGTTCGGCAAGAACCCGGAGCCGTTCGCGGCCCAGGCGTACGACTCCACCGCCATCGCGATCAAGGCCCTCGAGGCCGTCACCAAGGGCGGCAAGGCGCCCACGCGCGACGCGGTGACCGCCGCCATCCGCGACGTCCGCTACAGCGGCATCACGGGCTCGGTCGAGTTCAACGCCAACGGCGACCCCAAGACGGCCCTCTACTTCGTGCTGCAGGTCGCCAGCGACGACCCCCAGAAGTGGGGCGACAACAAGGAAGTCAAGCGGCTCACCATCGCCGCGCCGGCGGCCAAGAAGTAGCCATCCACACGGTCATCGGCGGGGGGGGGGGGGCGCCCCCCCCCCCCCCGCCTTTCCCGCGTTCGCACCGGGTGCCGATGGACGTTGACCTGCTGATCGGCATTTTCCCGCAGGTCTTGCTCGACGGAATCATCCTGGGGTTCATGTATGCGCTGATCGCGCTTGGCTACACCATGGTCTACGGCGTGCTCGAGTTCATCAACTTCGCGCACTCCGAGATCTTCATCGTGGGAGCCTTCGTCGGGGTCGAGATCCTGCTCGGCCTGAAGGCCGCCGGTCTTCTCGAAGCCCTTCCCTGGGTCCTCGTGCTCCTGCTGATCCTGGCCGCCGGCATGGTGGTGAGCGGCACGCTCGCGGTCGTGGTCGAGCGCGTGGCCTACCGGCCGCTCCGCAACACCCCGAGATTGATCCCGCTCATCTCGGCCATCGGGGTGTCGTTCTTCCTGCAGGACGCGATCCGCCTTTTCGAATCCCTCTGGAACAACTCGTTCAACCTGGTCTACCCGACCATCGATGCGCTCAACCACCGGTTCGAGATCACCGAGACCATCGACGTCCCGATGAAGTCCCTGGTGGTCATCGTGGCGGCCCTGCTCATGCTCTGGGCCCTGCACGCGATCGTGAGGCGCACGAAGGTCGGGAAGGCCATCCGCGCGGTCGCCGAGGACCAGGCCGCCGCGAGCCTCATGGGCATCAACGTCAACCGCATGATCTCGATCACGTTCCTGATCGGCGGGGCCATGGGCGGCGCGGCGGGGGTGCTGTTCGGCATCCAGTACGGGCTCATCAACCCCTACACCGGATTCATCCCGGGGCTGAAGGCCTTCACCGCGGCGGTCCTGGGCGGCATCGGCAATATCCCCGGCGCCATGCTGGGCGGCCTCGTGCTGGGGCTGCTGGAGGCCTTCGCCGCCTCGTACCTGTCGTTGCTCACCGGCGGCGCCTTCGGCGCGGAGTACAAGGACATCTTCGCCTTCTCCGTCCTCATCCTGATCCTGATCTTCCGCCCCAAGGGCCTGCTCGGCGAAGTCGTCCGAGAGCGAGCGTGACGCTCCTCAACCGCCCCCTGCCCGCGACGATCCTGGTCGTCGCGCTCCTGGCCCTCACGGCCTATGGGGTATCGCACTTCCCCCGGTCCATCGTCGTGTTCATGCTGTTCCAGGCCTCGATCCTGCTCCTGTACTTCGCCCGCATGCCCAGCTGGCTCAAGGGCGTGCTCACCGCGGGCACGCTCGGTGTCCTCATGCCCGTGCTGGGCTCCATCAACGCCTACTACCTGGAGATCGCCGTCCAGGTGGGCATCTTCGTGGCGCTGGCCCTCGGCCTCAACATCGTCGTCGGTCTGGCCGGCCTCCTCGACCTGGGATACGTGGCCTTCTTCGCGGTGGGCGCCTATTCCTGGGCGATATTCGGCTCCCCCCATGCCAACAGCATCTTCGGCGGAGGCGCGTTCCCGCTGGCCGGCTGGTGGTTCTTCGTGTTCCTCCTGGTCGGCGTCGCGGTGGCCGCGGGCGCCGGCATCCTGCTGGGGCTGCCGGTGCTGCGCCTTCACGGCGACTACCTGGCCATCGTCACGCTCGGGTTCGGCGAGGTCATCCGGGTCCTCGCCAACAACCTCGACAAGCCCATCAACATCACCAACGGCCCCAAGGGCATCACCCCGATCTCCCGGCCGCCCATCTTCTTCGATCCCGTGCTCCGCGCGCTCGGGATCGAGGCCGGCCCCAACGTCGTCTATCCGCTCTACCTCTACTTCCTCGTGCTGATCATCGTGGGCGTCACGGTGCTGGTGAACCGTCGACTCGAGGATTCACATGTCGGACGAGCCTGGGAAGCGATCCGTGAGGATCAGACGGCCGCCCAGGCCATGGGGGTCCCGCTGGTCCGGATGAAGCTGCTCGCCTTCGCCTGCGGCGCCTCCTTCGCGGGCGCGGTCGGCGTCCTCTTCTCGGCCAAGCAGGTCTTCATCAATCCCGAGTCGTTCACCTTCATGGAGTCGATCGGCGTGCTGGCCATGATCATCCTGGGCGGCATGGGCTCCATACCCGGCGCCATCCTGGGTGCCACCGTGGTGACCGTGCTCAACCTTCAGGTGCTCAAGGGGCTCTCCCTCTGGCTCAACGAGCTTCGCAACGCCGGCATCGAGATCTTCGGCTACAACCTGGCCAACCTGCCCACCCAGCTCGAGCCGGCCAAGTACGAGCGGATGATCTTCGGCCTGATCCTGGTCCTCATGATGATCTTTCGCCCTCAGGGGATCTTGCCGGCCCGGCGTCGACATCGGGAGCTCGAGGAGCCCCGCTGACGTGGCGCTGCTCGAAGCCCGGGGCATCAGCAAGCGATTCGGGGGGCTGACCGCGCTCAACCTGGTGGACTTCGATCTGGCGGAAGGCCACATCGCCTCCATCATCGGGCCCAACGGCGCCGGCAAGACGACCTTCTTCAACGTCTTCACCGGCATCTACATCCCCGAGGAAGGCACGGTGACCTTCCGGGGCCGGCCGGTGCTCGGCCGGCGGCCGGATCAGATCGCCGCGCTCGGCATCTGCCGCACCTTTCAGAACATCCGCCTCTTCGCCAACATGACCGCCATCGAGAACGTCCTGGTCGGGATGCACAGCCGGGTGCCACTCCGCTTCTGGGACGTGCTCAGCCGCAACCCGCGGTGGCGCACCCAGGAGCGGGCCGCCTGGGAGCGCGGAGCCGAGCTCCTGGAGGTGGCCGGACTCCGGAGCAAGGCCAACGAGCTGGCCCGCAACCTGCCGTACGGAGAGCAGCGGCGCCTGGAGCTGGCGCGCGCGCTCGCCTCCGATCCCTCGCTCCTCCTTCTGGATGAGCCCACCGCGGGCATGACCCAGGGCGAGGCGCGCAGCCTCATGGCGCTGCTGCGCCGGCTGGTGGAGGAGCGCAAGCTCACCCTGCTGCTGATCGAGCACAACATGCGCGTGGTCATGGAAGTCTCGGACCACGTCACCGTGCTCGACTACGGCGAGAAGATCGCGGAGGGACGCCCCGACGAGGTCCAGCGGGACCCGCGCGTCATCGAGGCCTATCTCGGGCGGCGACGGTGGACCACTCATGCTTGAGGTGCGCGATCTCCACGTCTACTACGGGGAGATCCATGCCCTCAAGGGCATCTCGTTCACGGTGAAGCAGGGCGAGATCGTGACGCTGCTCGGGAGCAACGGCGCGGGCAAGACCACCACCCTGCGCACGCTCTCGGGCCTGCTGGCGGCCCGCCGCGGCGACGTGCGGCTCGAGGGAGCCTCGCTCCTCGGCGTCGCTCCCCACGACGTCGTGCTCAAGGGAATCACTCACGTGCCGGAGGGCCGCCGCATCTTCAACCGCCTCACCGTCGCCGAGAACCTGGAGATGGGCGCGTAC
>JBBDXN010000086.1:0-24708 GCA_040902305.1 Candidatus Rokuibacteriota bacterium
AGGAGCTGGGCGACGAGCCGTCGGTGGAGAAAGCCGGGAGAGGGGTGCTCGAGCGGCTCGACGAGGCGTCGCACCAGGTCACGCGCGGCAGCCGCGGCATGGCCCTCTTCGAGCGCGAGGGTCCGGTCACGTTCATGCCGATCCACGGCAGCGACGAGATCGCGGACGTCACCGGCGCGGGGGACACCGTGATCAGCGCCTTCACGGTGGGGCTGGCCGCCCGCACCACGCCCGGCGAGGCCGCCTGGCTCGCCAACGTCGCGGGCGGCGTGGTGGTCATGAAGCGCGGCACCGCGACGGTGACGGTGCCCGAGCTGCTGGCCGCGCTGACGAGCGATGGCGGCCGTCCTCAGCGTTGACGAGGCCGACCGGCTCGCGGCCGGCTGGCGCGCCCAGGGCAAGCGGCTCGTGCTCGCCAACGGCTGCTTCGATCTCCTGCACGTGGGGCACGTCCGCTATCTGCAGGGTGCGCGCGCCCTGGGCGACGCCCTCGTGGTCGGGCTCAACGGGGACGCCTCGGTGCGGCGCCTCAAGGGCCCGGGCCGCCCGGTCATGCCGGCCGCGGAGCGCGCGGAGCTGGTGGCCGCGGTGAGCGGAGTCGACGCAGTGGTGGTCTTCGAGGACGACAGCGCCGACGCCCTGATCGCGCGGCTGCGTCCCGACGTCCACGCCAAGGGCACCGACTACACCGAGCAAAGCGTGCCCGAGCGGTCGACCGTGGAGGCGCTGGGAGCGAAGGTAGCCATCGCGGGCGACCCGAAGACCCACTCCACCCGCGACCTGATCACCACCATCCTGACCCGCTTCGGCGGAACCGGCCGATGAGCAACCCCGCGCCAACCCCGACAACGACCCCAACGGTCGCCCGCAACTGGGGGAGTGCGGGGGCCATTTCTGGGCCCCCGCATAAGATAGAGCCTGAAGATTTGAACGAGTGTCCGCGGCATGCCGGGATAAAGCCTAAAGATTTAAACGAGTGTCCGCGGCCCGGCAGGGCGAGGACCCGCCCGGCGAGCATCCAATGATCGGATCCCCGCAGCTGAAGATCGCCATCGTCAAGCTGTCCTCGCTCGGCGACGTCATCCACGCGCTCCCGGTGGCCCGCGCCCTGCGGCGCGCGCGACCCACCATCCACCTGACGTGGATCGTCGAGGCGCGCGAGTACGCGCTCCTGAAGGACCATCCGGACCTGGATACGGTGGTGCCGGTGGACACCCGGCTCTGGCGCCGGCTGATCCGGCGCCCGTCGGGGGCCCGCGAGGTGCTGCGCAAGGTGGGCCGCCTGCGCGGTCGCATCCGCGGTGCGCGTTTCGACGTCGCGGTGGATCTGCAGGGGCTCACCAAGAGCGGGGTGCTCACCGCGTATACCGGCGCGCCGCTGCGCATCGGATTCACCGCCGATCACTGCCGCGAGGGCCTGAACTGCCTCTTCACCAATCGGCGCGTCCGGCCGCCCGCCGGGGCGGTGCACGTGGTGGACCAGTACCTGGCCCTGCTCGGGCCGCTGGGCGTCGGGCCGGGCCCGGTGGAGTTCCACGTCCCGATTCCCTCGCACGCCCAGCGCCGGATGGACGACTTCCTGGGCGAGCAGGGGGTGAAGAGCCGCGATCTCCTGGTGGCGGTGAATCCCGGCGCGGGCCGCGCCAACAAGCGGTGGCCGGTGGAGCACTTCCGCCGACTCGCGGATCTGCTCGCGCACGAGCCCAACGTCAAGATCCTGCTGCTGTGGGGGCCGGACGAAGTCCACATGGCGCGCCAGATCCGCGACGGATCGAGCGTGCGCGCCCTCCTCGCCCCGCCGACGGACCTGCACGAGCTGGCGGCCCTGCTGCGCCGCGCCTCGCTCATGGTGGCCAACGATACCGGCCCGCTGCATCTGGCCGCGGCCCTCGGCACCCCGAGCCTCGGCCTCTTCGGGCCGACGCGCGCCGAGCGCAACGGCCCCTACGGCCCGCGCGGCCGTGGGCTGCAGAGTCCGGACGGCACCATGGCCGCCCTCGGCCCCGAGGCGGCGGTGGAGGCGGCCCTCGGCCTGCTCGCGTCGAGAGGCCTCGAGCGGTGAGCCGGCTCTCGGTGACCATCATCGCGTGGAACGAGGAGGAGCGCCTCCGCGCCTGCCTCGAGAGCGCGGCCTGGGCCGACGAGATCGTGGTGGTGGACGCCGAATCCGGCGACAAGACGGTGCAGATCGCGCACGAGTTCACCGACAAGGTCTCGGTGCGGCCGTGGCCCGGCTTCGCGACCCAGAAGAACTTCGCCATCGACCAGGCGACCGGCGACTGGATCCTCTCGCTCGACGCGGACGAGCGGGTGACCCCCGAGTTGCGCGAGCGCATCCGCGGGATCCTCAAGGACGGCGAGGCCGCCGATGGCTACTCGATCCCGCGGCGCAATATCTTCTGGGGCCGGTGGGTGCGCCACGGCGGCCTCTATCCTGACTACCAGGTCCGCCTCTTCCGGCGGAGCGCGGGGCGGTTCGTGGAGAACGCGGTCCACGAGTCGGTCGCGGTGTCGGGGCGGGTGGAGACCCTGGCCGAGCCGCTGCTGCACCATTCCTACCGCGACCTCGAGGACTTCGTGCGCCGCTCCAACCGCTACTCGACCCTCTCGGCGCAGGACTGGCTGCGCCGAGGCCGGAGGGTGGGGCTGTTCGGGCTCGTGACTCGGCCGCTCGGCCGCTTCTTTTCCATGTACATTGTTCAGCGGGGCTTCCTCGACGGCTGGCGGGGCTTCGTGCTGGCCGTGCTCTACGCCGAGTACGTCTTCCTGCGCATGGCCAAGGTGTGGGAGACGCAGCGGGGCCGCAAGGCCGGAGAGGCGACTGGACCGTCATGACGGAATCGCGGGATCGCGTGCTGTCGGGGATGCGGCCGACCGGCCAGCTCCACCTCGGCAACTACCTGGGCGCCCTCGAGAACTGGGTCGAGCTCCAGGATGCCTACGAATGCTTCTACTTCGTGGCGAACTGGCACGTGCTCACCACCGATCCGGGGGGCACGAGCGCGGTGCCCAACGACACCATCGAGATGGGCGCGGACTGGCTCGGAGCCGGGCTCGACCCCGAACGGTCCACCCTCTTCATCCAGTCCCTGGTCCCGGAGCACGCCGAGTTGCACCTGCTCTTCTCCATGGCCACGCCGGTGGCCTGGCTCGAGCGGGTGCCGACCTACAAGGAGATGGTGGAGCAGCTCGGGCTCGAGTCGCCGTCCTATGGGCTGCTCGGCTATCCGCTGCTGCAGTCGGCCGACATCCTCATGTACAAGGCCCAGTGGGTGCCGGTAGGCGCCGACCAGGTGCCGCACATCGAGCTGACGCGGGAGGTCGCGCGCCGGTTCAACAATACCTGGAAGCCGGTGTTCCCGGAGCCGCAGGCCCGCCTGACCCAGATCCCGAAGGTACCGGGCATGGACGGGCGGAAGATGTCGAAGTCGTACGGCAACGCCGTCTACCTGGCTGATACCGCGGAGGAGATCACGGCCAAGATCAAGCCGATGGTCACCGATCCCGCGCGCAAGCGGCGCTCCGACCCCGGCAATCCGGACATCTGTCCGGTCTTCGATCTCCACCGGATCTTCACGCCCGCATCCGATCGCGAGGCCTGCGCCACCGGCTGCCGCACCGCGGGCATCGGCTGTCTCGACTGCAAGGGCGTGCTGCTCCAGCACATGCTGCCGCCGCTCGCCGCGATCCGGGAGCGCCGGCAGCGCTTCGTGGACAAGCCGCGCGAGATCGTCGAGATCCTGCACGAGGGCTCCAAGCGCGCCCGCCGCGTCGCCCAGCAAACCATGCAGGAAGTCCGCGACGCGGTAAGACTCGAGCCATGACCACCCCCGAGACCACCACCCAGACCTCCGCGCCGGAGTCCGGCCTCACGGTCCGCGTCGAGTCATTCGTTGGGCCCCTGGATCTGCTGCTCCATCTCTGCCGCACCAACGAGATGGACCTCTCGCGGCTCTCGCTGCGGACCATCACCGACCAGTACCTCGGCCATCTGGAGTCGGTGCGCTTCCAGGATCTGGAAACCGCCGGGTCCTTCATGGTCATGGCCGCGACCCTGATCTACCTCAAATCCAAGCTACTGCTTCCCGCCAACCCGGACGAGCCGGACGAGGTGCTCGACGAGGAAGGGGAGCTGCTCAAGCGGGAGCTGGAGCAGCGGCTGCGCGAGTACGCGCGGGTGAAGGCCTTCGGCACCTGGCTGTCCGAGCGCGAGGCGGAGCAAACCCTGATCTTCGGCCGCACCACCGCCGAGCTGCCGCCGCCGGAGGACATCCCGCTCGAGGACCTCTCGGTGCACGTGCTGCAGCGGGCGATGCAGCGCCTCATCGAGGATCAAAAGCGCAGCGTGCCCCGGCAGGTCGAGCCCAACCCGCTCTCGGTGCTGGAGCGCATGAGCGAGATGCTCGAGCTGCTGCGCAGCACCTGGTCGCTGCTCTTCTCGTCGGTCGCGGGCTCCGAGCGCGTCCGGGCCGAGTGGGTGGTGACCCTGCTCGCCTTGCTCGAGCTGATCCGCCTGGGCCAGGCGCGGGCGCGGCAGGCCGAGCTGTTCGGCGAGATCGTCATCGAGCGGAACGCGGTGAGCGTGCGGGAGCCCACGCATCCGATCGAGGAGACCTCCGAAGAACCGACTCCTCATCTTCACACCCCTCACCCTCACACCCCTCCCCCTCACCCTCTCCCCAGAGGAGAGAGGGAACCCGAGGATCTGAATGCCTGAGCTCATCGACGTCGTCGAAGCGCTGCTCTTCGCCTCGGACACTCCGGTGGAGGCGTCGCGCATCCAGGAAGTGCTCGATCTCGAGTCGGCCGCGACCGCGCGCGAGCTGGTGGAGGGCCTGCGGGGGCGCCTGGACGTGGAGGGGCGGGCGCTGCAGGTGGTGGAGGTGGGGGGCGGCTTCCGCCTCGTGACCCGGCCCGAGATCGCGCCGTGGCTCGTCAAGCTCGCCCGCAGCCGCACCCGCTCGCGGCTCTCGCGCCCGTCGCTCGAGACGCTCGCCATCATCGGCTACCGCCAGCCGGTCTCGCGCCCCGAAGTGGACGCCATTCGGGGAGTCAATTCCGACGCGGTCCTGGAGAACCTCCTCGAGCGCCGCATGATCCGCATCGCGGGGCGCAAGGAGTCGCCGGGGCGGCCCTTCCTCTACGAGACCACGCGCGAGTTCCTCGTGGCCTTCGGGCTGCGCGACCTGAGCGATCTGCCGAAGGTGGAGGGCGAGCTGATCGTGCCCGAGCTCGCGGCGGCCGCGGCCGCCCAGCTCACCGAGCCCGGCCCCGAGCCGGAGGAGACCGCCGCTGCCGACGATTCGACTGAGCAAGATCCTGGCGCAGGCGGGGATCGCGTCACGGCGAGCAGCTGAAGGGCTGCTCGCGGAGGGACGCGTCACCGTCAACGGTAAGGTCCGGCTCGAGCCGGGCGCCCAGGCGGACCCCGAGCACGACCGCATCACGGTGGACGGGCGGCCGCTCCCCGGGCGCGCGCCGCTCCAGCATCTGCTGCTGCACAAGCCGCGCGGCTACGTGACCACCCGCCGCGATCCCGCCGGGCGGCCGGTCGTGCTCGACCTGCTCCCGCCCGCCGCGCGCATCGTGTATCCGGTGGGCCGCCTCGACTTCGACGCCGAGGGACTCCTGCTGCTCACCAACGATGGCGAGCTCGCCAACCGGCTGCTCCATCCGCGCTACGAGATCCCGCGGGTGTACGAGGTCGAGGTGCGCGGCCGCGTGAACGAGGCGGACCTGCCGCGCTGGCGCCGCGGGATCGCTCTCACCGACGGCCCCGCGGTCCCCAAGCGGGTGACCCGGCTCTCCGGGGGTCCGCGGAGCACCCGGCTCAGCGTGACCTTCGCGGAAGGGCGCTACCGCGAGGTGAAGCGGTATTGCACCGCGCTCGGCCATCCGGTCGAGCGCCTGAAGCGGGTGCAGTTCGGCCCGCTGCGGCTGGGGGACCTCGCCCCGGGGGCCCACCGCGCGCTGACCGGGGCGGAGCGGGCCGCCCTTGACAGCTTGCGTGGGGGGTAGGCTTCCGCTATAGTGCCTGGGGTTACGCGATCGACGTGCTTCAGGAGCCCCCGATGAACCTGGACGATTGGCGATCCAGGATCAACCACCTCGACGAAGAGATCCTAGAACTCCTCAACCAGCGCGGTACCGCCGCCCTCCAGATCGGCGAGCTCAAGAGGCAGCAGGGTCTCCCGTACTTCATCCCGGAGCGCGAAGCCCAGGTCCTCGAGCGTCTCGTCTCGCTGACCCAGGGGCCGCTCGGTCCGGACGCGATCCGCGCCATCTGGCGCGAGATCCTCTCCGCGTCGCTCGCGCTGGAGCACCCGCTGCCGGTGGCGTACCTCGGCCCGGCCGGGACCTTCGCCCATCAGGCGGCCACGCGACGGTTCGGCTCCTCCGCGCGCTTCCGGCCGGTCCGGACCATCGCCGACGTCTTCGACGAGGTGGAGCGCAACCTCGCCGAGTTCGGGGTGGTCCCGGTGGAGAACTCCACCGAGGGCCCGGTCAACGTCACCCTGGACCGTCTCATCGACTCCGAGGTGACGATCACCGGGGAGATCACGCTCGACATCTCCCAGCATCTGATCTCGCGGGCCACCGACCTCGCCGAGGTGAAGGTGGTCTGCTCGCACCCGCAGGGCCTCGCCCAGTGCCGCGCCTGGCTCTCGGCCCATCTGCCCGCGGCGGCCACCGAGGAGACCGCGTCGACCTCCGCGGCGGTGGAGCGGGCGCGGGACGACAGCACGGTGGCCGCCATCGCCTCGGACATGGCCGCCCACGTGCACGGCGTCCCGGTGCTGCGGGGACGCATCGAGGACAATCCGTCCAACTCCACCCGCTTCCTCGTCATCGGCCGGCGATCCGTGTCGCCTACCGGCCGCGACAAGACCTCCATCCTCTTCTCGATGAAGAACGAGCCGGGCGTGCTCTACAGCATCCTCCAGCCCTTCGCGGCGGCCCGGCTCAACCTGACCAAGATCGAGTCCCGACCCACGAAGCGTCGCCCCTGGGAGTACGTCAACTTTCTCGACTTCGAGGGGCATTGCGAGACCGAAAACGTCCGGAACGTGCTGGCGGAGGTGCGGGAGCGCTGTCAGTTCCTGAAGATCCTCGGCTCGTACCCGGCCGCGTAAGGAGCATCCGAATGAGCGTCTCCTGGGAATCTCTCGCCAACGATCACATCCTGGGCATCGCGCCCTACGAGCCCGGCAAGCCCATCGAGGAGCTCGAGCGCGAGCTCGGCATCAGCGACGTCATCAAGCTCGCCTCCAACGAGAACCCGCTGGCCCCGTCGGACCGGGTCATGAAGGCCATGCAGGTGGCGCTCACTCACATCAACCGCTATCCGGACGGCAGCGGCTACTACCTCCGCCAGGCCATCGCCCGGCGCCACGGCCTCAGCTCCGATCACGTCATCCTCGGCAACGGGTCCAACGACCTGATCGAGCTGATGGTGCGCGCCTTCCTGCGCCCGGGCGAGGAGGCGGTGATCCCGCACCCGTCCTTCGTGGTCTACCCGATGATCGTGCAGGCGGTGGGCGGCATCCGGGTGGTGGTGACGCTCAAGGACCAGCGGCTCGATCTCGAGGCGATGGCCCGGGCGATCACGCCGATGACCAAGATGGTATTCATCGCGAACCCCAACAACCCCACCGCCACCATCGTGACCGCCGACGAGGTCGAGCACTTCATGGCCCGGGTGCCCGACAAGGTCATCGTGGTGTTCGACGAGGCCTACGTCGAGTTCGCCCAGGGGCCCGACTTCCCGGACTCGCTCGCCTACCTCAAGCAGGGACGGAAGACGGCCTCGCTGCGCACGTTCTCCAAGGCGGCGAGCCTCGCCGGCCTGCGGGTGGGTTACGCGGTGGCCGATCCCGACTGCGTCTCGCTCCTGAACCGGATCCGCCAGCCCTTCAACGTCAACTCGGTAGCCCAGGCCGCCGCGCTGGCCGCCCTCGAGGACGACTCCCACGTGGTGGAGTGCCTGCGGATGATCGAGGCGGGGCGCGCGTACCTCACCCAGGAGTTCAGCGCGCTGAAGCTCAAGTACGCGCCCTCGCGCGCCAACTTCATCCTGGTGGACGTCGGCCGCAGCGCCAGCGAGGTCTTCCACTGGCTGCTCAAGGAAGGCGTGATCGTGCGGCCCATGACGAGCTTCGGGATGGAGAGCGCGCTGCGCGTCACCATCGGCACCCCCGAGGAGAACCGGCGGTTCGTGAAGGCGCTCCAGAAAGTGCTCGCGGGGGCCAAGAGCGCGTGATCCGCCGCCTCAGTCTGGTCGGGCTCGGACTCCTGGGCGGATCGGTGGCGAAAGCCGCCCGGGCCGAGGGGCTGGCCGACGAGATCGTGGCGGTCGGACGCGACCGGGCGCGCCTCGAGCCCGCCCTGCGCGAGGGCACGGTGGACCGCGTCAGCACCAGCCTCGAAGACGGGGTGGCCGGCTCCGACTTCTGCCTGCTCGCCACCCCGGTGGCCACCCTGACCGCGCTCCTGCCCGCGGTGTGGCACGCCTTGCCCGCGGACGCGGTGCTGACCGACGTGGGCAGCACCAAGGCGGGCATCGTGGACGCGGCGGAGGCGCTCGCCCGCGCGCGCCCGCTCGCCTTCGTCGGCAGCCATCCCATGGCCGGCTCGGAACAGAGCGGCTACGGCGTCTCGCGGCGCGATCTCTTCCAGGGCGCGACCGTCGTCCTCACGCCGACCGAGCGCAGCGAGCCCAACGCGGTCAAGCGGGTGGGAGCCTTCTGGGAGGCGATGGGCGGCCGGCTCGTGATCCTGGATCCGGTGACCCACGACCGCGCGACCGCCGCGGTGAGCCACCTGCCGCACCTCGTGGCCGACGCCCTCGTGGACGCGGTGGCGCGCATGGATCCGCGCTTCTTCGAGATCGCGGCGCGGGGCTTCAAGGACACCACCCGCATCGCGGCTTCCGACCCGCAGATGTGGCGCGAGATCTTCCAGGAGAACCGCGCGGGGCTCACCGAGGCCCTCGGGGCCTTCCGGGCCGCCCTCGACGAGCTCGAGCGCCTGCTCGACGCCGGCGACGCGACCGCCATCGAAGCCGCGCTCGACCGCATCCGCCGCACGCGTGAGACAGTCTTGTGAGGCGCAGCCGAAGGCGAGCCGAACGGATACAACAAAGCAGTAAAGGTCTTAGCAGTAGCGGTCTAGGCAGCAAGGGTCTAAGCAGTAGCGGTCCAAGCAGCCAGGGTCCAAGCAGCGAAGATCTGCGTACTGAGCCTCCGCAGGTGACCCCGTGAAGGACGGGCGGCGGAACATCGTGATCACCATCGACGGCCCCGCGGGTGCCGGCAAGTCCACCGTGGCCGCGGCGCTGGCCCGCCGCTTGGGCTTCACCCTGGTCGACACCGGCGCCCTCTACCGGGGGCTCGCGTGGGCGGTGCAGGAGGCGAGGGTGCCGCTCGAAGACGGCCCCGCGCTGCGGGACGTGCTCGAGCGGACCAGCGTGCGGCTCGACGGCTCGCGAGTCCTGGTCGACGGCCGGGACGTCAGCGAGGACATCCGTGCCCCCGCGATCAGCCGGCTCACGTCGCGGTTGACGACCCTGGGCGTGGTGAGAGATAAGATGACGCCCATCCAGCGGGCCCTGGCCGCGGGGGGGGCCGCCGTTCTGGAAGGACGCGACACCGGCAGCGTGGTGTGGCCTGAGGCCGAGGTGAAGTTCTACCTCGACGCCGACCTCGACACGCGGGCGCGCCGGCGGCGCGACGATCTCGTGGGGCGGGGCGTGGTCGCCGATCTGGAGACGGTGCGGGAGGACGTGGCCCGGCGCGACCGCCAGGACATGGAGCGCGCCCTCGCCCCGCTGGTGAGGCCGGCGGGCGCGGTGGTGGTGGACACCACCGGCCGTGGCGTCGCGGAGGTCGTGGACGGGCTGTTGCGGGTGATCGAGCAGGCGAGATGCTGTACGCGATCCTGAAGCCGATCGCGGTGGCGCTGATGCGCCTGCTCTTCCGGCTCGAGGCGGTAGGCCGGGAGCTCGTGCCCGCCAACGGCCCCGTGCTGATCGTGTCCAACCACGTGAGCCTGCTCGATCCGCCCCTGGTCGGCGGCTCCGTGCCGCGACCGGTCTTCTTCATGGCCAAGGAAGAGCTGTTCCGCATCCCGCTCTTCGGGCGGCTGATCCGAGGGCTCAACGCGCGGCCGGTGCGCCGGGACGGCTCCGACATGCGGGCGCTGAAGGCGGCGCTCGGCCTGCTGCAGGAGGGCCGGGCGATCCTGGTGTTCCCGGAGGGCACCCGGGGTGTCGAAGGAGAGCCGCCGCGCGAGGGCCGGCCGGGGGTCGGCATGCTGGCGGTGCTGAGCGGCGCGCCGGTCGTGCCGGTCTACGTGTCGGGCAGTGGAGCGGCCCTGCCGCGCGGGCGGGTGCTCCCGCGCCTCGCCAAGGTGCGGGTGACCTTCGGCCCGCCGCTGAGCTTCAAGCGAGAGGGCAAGAGAGCGGGTGACGAGGGCCGCAAGGAGGCGTATCGTGAAGCGGCCCAGGAGATGATGCGCGCCATCGCGCAGCTCCGAGAGCAGCAACGGCAGTCCTGACGTACGGCTGGGATGCCGGCCGCGGCACGACGCGCGGCCGACAATATAGATAGATCCAAGGAGAGGTGCAGTCATGGACAGTGATAACAAGAAGTCGAAGGCCCTCGTGGGCGCAGCGAAGGAGGTGGATGACGCCTCCGAGGAGAGCATGGAGTTCTGGTTCAACCGCGGCGTCAGCGACGTCGAGGAAGGCGAGGTAGTCCGCGGGCGAGTCGTGGAGGTGCGCGACAGCGAAGTCCTCGTGGACATCGGCTACAAGAGCGAGGGCACCATCGCCATCGAGGAGTTCCGGCACGCGGGCAGCCTGCCCAAGGTCGGCGACGAGATCGAGGTCTATCTCGAGTCCAAGGAGGACAACGAAGGGCTGATCGTCCTCTCGAAGGACAAGGCGGACAAGATCAAGGTCTGGGACCAGATCTCCAAGGCTCACGACTCCGGGACGCCGGTCGAAGGGCGCGTCGCCGAGGTGGTCAAAGGCGGCCTCGCGGTCGACGTGGGGGTACGGGCCTTCCTGCCCGGCTCCCAGGTGGACCTGCGCCCGGTGAAGAACCTGGCCGCGATGGTGGGCCAGTCCATCCGGGCCAAGGTCATCAAGCTCAACCGGCGCCGCGGCAACGTGGTCCTCTCGCGTCGCGCGATGCTGGAGGAAGAGCGCGAGGAGAAGAAGAAGCACACGCTGTCCGTGCTCGCGGAGGGCATGGTGCTGACCGGCACCGTGAAGAACCTGACCGACTACGGCGCGTTCATCGATCTGGGCGGCATCGACGGCCTGCTGCACGTCACCGACATGTCCTGGGGACGGGTGGGACATCCCTCCGAGATCTTCCAGATCGGCGACCAGGTCGAGGTGGTGGTGCTGCACTTCGACCGCGAGACCGGCCGCGTGTCGCTCGGCTACAAGCAGAAATCCTCCGACCCGTGGGCCAACGTGGACGACCGCTACCCGGTGGGGGGCAAGGTGAACGGGCGCATCGTGAGCCTGACCAACTATGGTGCCTTCGTGGAGCTGGAGCCGGGCGTCGAGGGCCTCGTGCACGTCTCCGAGATGTCCTGGACGCGACGGGTGCGCCACCCCTCCAAGCTCGTCAACGTGGGGGACCCCGTCGAGGTCATGGTGCTCGAGGTCAACAAGGCCACCAAGCGGATCTCCCTCGGCATGAAGCAGGTGGAGACCGATCCGTGGGCCACCATCACGGAGCGCTACCAGCCCGGCCAGCGGGTGGAGGGCAAGGTCCGCAACCTCACCGACTTCGGCGCCTTCGTGGAGCTGGAACCCGGGGTGGACGGCCTGCTCCACATCTCGGACATGTCCTGGACGCGCAACATCGGCCATCCCTCCGAGGTGCTCAAGAAGGGCCAGCCGATCGACACCCAGATCCTCAACGTGGACCGCGAGAACAAGCGCATCTCGCTCGGGCTCAAGCAGATCCAGCCCGATCCGTGGGACAGCGTGGCCTCGCGGTACCCGATGGGCTCGCGGGTCACCGGCAAGGTGGTGCGCCTCACCGACTTCGGCGCCTTCGTGGAGCTGGAGCCCGGGGTGGACGGCCTGCTCCACATCTCGCAGATGTCCAACCGGCCGATCGCCACGCCGGCCGACATCCTCAACGTGGGCGACGAGCTGACCCTCATGGTGATCCGCGTGGATCCCAACGAGCGGCGGATCGGGCTGTCGCTGAAGGAGCTGGCGGCGGTGATCGAGGAGCCGGTGCAGACCGACGGTGGGCGCGGTCGGAGCAAGGGCCGCAAGCGGCGCGGCGGCGACGACTACGACGAAGAGGAGTAGGCCCGCGTGGCTTCACGCGGCCGGGTCGCCCTCATCGCCCTGGGAGCGGGGGCGGGGGTGCTGGTCCTGTTCGTCGTCACGGTCTGGCTGCTCCTGGCCTTGAGCGACGACGGCCTGCCCGGCGGCGCCAAGGTGGCGGTGGTGGAGGTCCAGGGCGTCATCGGGGCCGGGGTGGACCGGGGACCCGACACCGAGGCCATCATCCGCACGCTCGGCGAGTACCGCGACGATCCCGCGGTGCGCGCGGTCGTGCTCCGCATCGACAGCCCGGGCGGAGTGGTCGCGCCCACCCAGGAGATCTTCACCGCGGTGCGCCGCCTGCGCGAGGCCAACAAGCCGGTGGTCGCCTCCCTGGGCTCGGTGGCCGCCTCGGGCGGGTACTACGTGGCGGTGTCCGCCGACCGCATCTTCGCGAGCCCCGGCACGCTCACCGGCTCGATCGGGGTGGTCATGCAGCTCGCCAACGTGGAAGGTCTCCTCAAGAAGGTCGGGGTGGAGTACGTGGTGGTCAAAGCGGGCGCCTACAAGGACGTGGGCAACTTTGCGCGGGCGATGACCCCGGAGGAGCGGCGCATCTTGCAGAGCCTGCTCGACGACATCTACGACCAGTTCATCTCCGCGGTCGCGGAAGGCCGCGGGATCGAGCCGCAGGCGGTGCGCGCCTTCGCGGAAGGGCGCATCTATTCGGGGCGCCAGGCGCAGGGCCTCAAGATGGTGGACGATCTCGGCGGGCTCGAGGACGCCATCGAGGCCGCCGCGAAGATGGCGGGGTTGCCGCCCAAGCCGAAGGTCGTGTACCCGCGGCGGAAGTTCTCGCTGCGCGATCTGCTGCGCAACGAGTGGGGTCTCGGGCCGGTCACGCGCATGCTGCCGGCGCTGGAGACCCTGCGGACTCCGCTCTACTTGATGCCCTAGCCGGATCGTGGGGGCGGGGGTGCCCGCTAACTACCCAGGTTGCTTGACAAACTTTCACGTACCGTGGTACGGTCTCGTCGTCGACAGCCTGTCAGCGCCGGCCCTCTAAAGGGAGTCGCCCATGACGAAAGCGGAACTGATCGAGGAAGTGGCCAAGGTGGCGAGCTTGACCAAGAAGGAAACCGAGCTCATCGTCAACACCGTCTTCGATAACATCACGGACGCGCTGGGCAAGGGGGACAAGGTCGAGCTGCGCGGCTTCGGCAGCTTCCGCATCCGCCACCGGAACTCCCGCAAGGGACGTAATCCGAAGACCGGCGACAGCGTCAGCGTGCCCGAGAAGCGGGTGCCCTTCTTCAAGGTCGGCAAGCGCCTCCGCGAGCTCGTCAACACGTAAGTCGAGTGGAGCGGCTCTGGGCGCCCTGGCGGATGTCCTACGTATCCACGGCCGGGGGCGCCGAGGCGGCCTGCGTCTTCTGCTCGGCCTTGGGAGCCGGTGACGACCGTCGGGCGCTGATCCTCCACCGCGGCAAGCTCGCCTTTCTCATCCTGAACGCCTTCCCGTATGCCTCCGGGCATCTCATGGCCGTCGTCACCCGCCACGTCGGCTCGATCGAGGCGGCCACGCCCGAGGAGCTGGCCGAGGCCATGACGCTGATCCAGAGCGGTACGCGCGCGCTCGACGCCGCGTATCATCCCGACGGCTTCAACGTGGGGCTGAATCAGGGGCGGGTGGCGGGGGCGGGCGTGCTCGGCCACCTCCACATCCATCTCGTGCCGCGCTGGGGCGGCGACACCAACTTCATGCCGGTCATCGGCGAGACGCGGGTGCTGCCCGAATCCCTCGAGACGACGTACGATCGGCTCGCCGCCGCGCTCTCCAAGTGAGGGATACCCCCGCCGAGCTGACGCCGATGATGCGGCAGTACGGGGAGCTGAAGCGTCGCTTCCCGGACTACCTGCTGCTGTTCCGCCTGGGCGACTTCTATGAGCTGTTCTTCCAGGACGCGCAGACGGCCTCGCGACTGCTCCAGCTCACGCTGACCTCAAGGCAGAAGGGCGAAGGCGCGATCCCGATGGCGGGCATTCCGCATCACGCCGCCGACGGCTACATCGCCCGCCTCATCCGCGCCGGGCAGAAGGTGGCGGTGTGCGAGCAGATGGAGGAGCCCGGCGGGACGCGGAAGATCCTCCGTCGAGAAGTCGTGCGCGTCATCACCCCGGGCACGATCACCGACACCCAGTTCCTCGACGGCGCCCGCAACAACTTCCTGCTCGCCGCCCACGCGAGCGCCTCGGCGGTGGGGGTGGCCCTGGTGGACGTGTCCACCGGCGACTTCTGGGTGGGCGAGGAGCCCGGCGCCGGGGAAGGCCTCCTCGAAGCGGCGCTCCTGCGCCGCCCCGCCGAGCTGCTGCTGGCCCAGAGCGCGAACGCCGCCTGGGTGGCCCGCTGGGCCCCCGACGGCATCCCGGTCACGCGCGTGGACGGTGGCGCCTTCGGGGCGCGCGCGGCGCGCGAGATGGTCGAGTCGCAGTTCCGCGGGGCGAGCCTCGACGCGCTGGGCGTGGGCGCGCTCACCGCCGGGCTGCAGGCGGCCGGCGCCGCGCTGGCCTACCTGCGCGAGACCCAGGGCGAATCGCTCGCGCACCTCACGCGCATCCAGCGCCTGGTCACCGGCGAGGCGATGCTGCTCGATCCCACCGCGGTGGTCACGCTCGAGCTGTTCGAGACGGCCCAGGAGCGCACGACCCGCGGCTCCCTGTTCGCCACCCTGGACGCGACTACCACGCCGATGGGAGCCCGCCTGCTGCGCCAATGGCTCCTCCGACCGCTGCTCGACCTCGACGCGATCGGGCGCCGGCAGGAAGCCGTGGCCGCGCTCGTGAGCACGCCCGCGCTCCGGGCGGCCCTGCGGCGGCGCCTGGAAGGGGTGGGGGACCTGGAGCGCCTCACCAGCCGCGCCGCTCTCGGCGTGGCCCATGCCCGCGACCTGATCGCGCTGCGCGGCTTCCTGGCCCGGCTGCCCGGGCTGGCGGAGGATCTGGCGGGCCTCGACGGGGCCTTGCTCGCGACGCTCGCGGAAGAGATCGTCCCGCTGCCCGACCTTCAGAAACTACTTGAGGAAGCCCTGGAGGACGATCCGCCGCTGGCGCTGAAGGAAGGCGGGCTGATCCGGGAGGGCTTCAACCCCGAACTGCGGGAGCTCGAGCACGCCGCGCGGGAGGGCAAGGCGTGGATCGCCTCGCTCGAGCAGCGGGAGCGGGTGCGCACCGGGATCGCGTCGCTCAAGGTGCGCTTCAACCGCGTCTTCGGCTACGCCATCGAGGTCAGCAATGCCCACGGCGCCAAGGTGCCGTCCGACTACCTCCGCCGCCAGACCCTGGTGGGGGCCGAGCGCTACGTCACCACCGAGCTGAAGGAGTACGAGAGCCGGGTGCTCGGGGCCGAAGAGCGGATCGCGCGGCTCGAGTTCGAGCTGTTCACCCAGGTGCGGGCGGACGTCGCGGCGGCCGCCGCCCCTCTGTTGCGCACCGCCCGCGCGGTCGGCACGCTCGATGCGCTCGCCTCGCTCGCGGATGTCGCCCACGACCGAGGCTACGTGCGGCCGCAGGTGGACGACGGCTTCGCGCTCGAGATCGTGGACGGCCGCCATCCGGTGCTGGAGGCAGGCGGCACGGCGTTCACGCCGAACGACGTCACCCTGGATCCGGCCGGATGCCAGGTCATGATCCTGACCGGCCCGAACATGAGCGGCAAGAGCGTGTTCATGCGTCAGGTCGCGCTGCTCACCCTCATGGCTCAGATGGGCGGCTTCGTGCCGGCCCGATCCGCGCGCGTCGGGCTCGTGGACCGCATCCTCACCCGGGTGGGGGCCCAGGACAATCTGGCCCGCGGCCAGTCCACCTTCCTGGTGGAGATGGTGGAGACGGCCAGCATCCTCCACCACGCCGGCCCGCGAAGTCTCATCCTTCTGGACGAGGTCGGGCGCGGCACCTCGACGTTCGACGGCCTCGCCATCGCGTGGGCGGTGACCGAGGAGCTGCACGAGCGGGGGCGCGGGGCCAAGGTGCTGTTCGCCACCCACTACCACGAGCTGACCGCGCTGGCCGAGCGGCTACCGCGGGTGCACAATTTCCACGTGGCGGTCCGGGAGTGGAACGACGAGATCATCTTCCTGCACAAGGTGCGGCCGGGCGGGACCGACCGCTCCTACGGCATCCAGGTGGCGCGCCTGGCCGGGTTGCCGCCGTCCGTGATCGCGCGGGCCAAGGCCATCCTGGGCGAGCTCGAGCGGGAGCGCAGTGGGCTGCAGTCGGCGGTGGCGCCGGAGCTGCCCGCGGTGGGCCCGGCTCAGCTCGGTCTCTTTCCTCCCATCCACGACCCGCTCCTGCGCGAGCTGGCCACGCTGGACCTGGGGACCCTGACCCCGCTCCAGGCGCTGAACCTGCTCGCGGAGTGGCAGCAGCGGCTCAAGGCGCGCCCGTGAGCCCATCGCGCATCCGACGGCTCCCGGATCATCTCATCAACAAGATCGCGGCGGGTGAGGTGGTGGAGCGCCCGGCCTCGGTGGTGAAGGAGCTGGTGGAGAACGCCCTCGACGCGCTCGCCACGCAGGTGACGGTGGATCTGCGGGACGCGGGACGGGCGCTGATCCGCGTCAGCGACGACGGGGTCGGCATGTCGAGCGACGAGGTGGGCCTGGCCCTGCTGCGCCACGCGACGTCCAAGCTCGCCACCGACGCCGATCTCGACGCGATCACGACCCTCGGCTTCCGGGGCGAGGCGCTTCCCGCGATCTGCGCGGTCACCCGCTTCTCGCTGCTCTCGTGCCCGCGCGGGGCCGACACCGGCACCCTCGTGCGCGGGGAGGGGGGCACCGTCAACGAGAAGCTGCTCGTCGCGGCGCCCGCCGGCACCACGGTGGAAGCGCACGATCTCTTCTTCAACACGCCGGCCCGCCTGAAATTCATGAAGAGCGCGCAGAGCGAGGTGGCGGCCGCGCTGCGCCTGCTCGAGGCCACCGCGCTCGCGCACCTGGACGTGCACTTCCGGGCCTCGCACAATGGCCGGCCCGTCCTCGGGGCGCCACGGGCCCGGACCCTGCACGACCGCATCGGCGCGCTGTGGGGCTTCGAGCGCGCGCAGCGCCTCCTCGATGTCCTTCGAAAGGACGGCCCGCTCACGGTCTCCGGGTTGATCGCCCCACCCCAGCTCGCCCGGGGTAACCGCGACGAGATCGTCCTCATCGTCAACGGCCGCCCCGTGCGCGACACCCAGCTCAGCCAGACCCTGATCGAGGCCTACCGGCCGCTTCTGGCTCGCGACCAGTTCCCGGTCGCCGTCCTCCACCTCGACCTGCCGCCGCAAGAAGTGGACGTCAACGTGCACCCGACCAAGGCCTGGGTTCGCTTCCGCTCCACCCGCCAGATCCAGGAGATCCTGTATCGAGCCGTCCACGACGCCCTCCGCCAAATCCACGTAGTCCAGCCCCAGCGCGGCCTCGCGACGGGCGGGATAGCGCCGGACGGGACGACTGCGCCGGAACGAGAGTCCGCGGTTGACATGCCCTCCGCGGACGCCCAGACCCGACTCTTCCACGAGCCCCCGGCACACTTCACAACCGCCAACTTCGGCAACGTCATCGGCCAGCTCCAAGACACGTTCGTGGTCTCGGCCACGGACGACGAGGTGTTCTTCGTGGACCAGCACGTGGCCCACGAGCGCGTGCTCTTCGAGCGGCTGCTCCACGAGCTGGACGCGGGCCCCCTGGCCTCGCAGGAGCTGCTGTTCCCGCAGCCCGTTGAGCTGGGGGCGGGCCAGGCGGCGCTGATCCAGGAGTGGGCCGAGACCCTCGAGGGGCTGGGCTTCGGGCTCGAGGGCTGGAGCGGCTCCACCGTCGTGCTGCGCGCGGTGCCCGGCCTTCTCCGAGGGCAGGAGCCGCGGCGCCTGATCGAGGCGCTGGTGGAGGACGTCAACCGCCCGCGCAAGGGCGAGCCGGTGCCATTGCTGCATCGCGCGCTGTCCTTCGTGGCCTGCCACGCGGCCATCAAGGCCCACGCCCCGCTGCAACGCGAGGAGATGGCCCGGCTCATCGCCGACCTGGCCGTGACCAAGACTCCGTACTTCTGTCCCCACGGCCGACCCATCGTGAGCCGCCTGTCTTTGCGCGACATAAAACGGGAGCTCGGGCGCACGTGGTGAACCGGGCGCTGCGACTACGGTCGCGCGACATAACACGGGAGCTCGGGCGCACGTGGTGAACCGACGGTGAGCCGGCTCCCGCTGCTCGTGCTGGTGGGGCCGACCGGCGTCGGCAAGACCGCGGTGGCGGTGCGCCTCGCCGGGCAGGTGGCGATGGAGGTCGTCAGCGCGGACTCCCGCCAGGTCTACCGCGGCATGGACATCGGCACCGGCAAGCCCACCGCGGAGGAGCGAGCCGCGGTGCCACATCATCTGGTCGACGTCGTGGATCCCGGCGAGCGTTATCACGCGGCCCGCTTCCGTACCGACGCGCTCGCCGCGATCGCGGCCGTTCACGGTCGCGGCCGGCTGCCCGTCGTGGTGGGCGGCACCGGCCTCTACGTCCGGGCCCTGCTCCGCGGCCTCATCCCGTTGCCGCCCGCCGACCCCGTCCTGCGCGCGGAGCTCGAAGGGTTCGCGGCCGAGCGCGGGGCGCCCGCGCTCCACGCCCGGCTCGCCGCCGTTGCGCCCGATGCCGCGCGCCGCCTGCATCCCAACGACCGGGTCCGCGTCGTCCGGGCCCTCGAGGTCCACGCCCGGGCCGGGGGCGCGCCGCCGGATCCGCAGGAAGGCGACTGGACTGCCGCGTCAAGCGCCTGGCGCCTCGTCATGTTCGGACTGGGCCGCGCCCGCCCGGCGCTCAACGACGCCATCGCCGCGCGCGCCCGCGCGATGGTGGCCCGTGGCATGATGGACGAGGTGCGGCGACTGATCGAGGCCGGCCACGACCCGGGACGGCCGCCGCTGGACGGCATCGGCTACCGGCAGCTCGCGCTGGCGGCGGGCGGGCGCATCGGGGTGGAGGAGGCGGTGCGGCTCATGATCCGCGACACCACCCGCTACGCCAAGCGACAGATGACGTGGTTCCAGCGCGAGCCGGAGATCCGGTGGCTCGACGTGGACGGAGCGGGCGGCGTCGACGGCTCGGCCGAGGCGATGCAGAAGCACATCACACGGGAGGGGCTGATCGAGTGAAGTCACGCGAGAAGGCGGTGCTGGCGGCCCTGCGGCGGCCGAGCCAGCCGCGGGTGATGGTGGAGGAGAGCCTGGACGAGCTGGGACGGCTGGCCGAGTCGGCCGGGGCCCTCGTGGTGGGCCGGGCCACCCAGGATCGCCGGGCGCCGACGCCCGGCCTTTACTTCGGCAAGGGCAAGGTCGAGGAGATCAAGACGCTCTCGAAGCGCGAGGGCGCCGACCTGATGATCTCCGACGACGCGCTCTCCCCCATCCAGGAGCGGAACCTCGGCGGCTCGCTCGGCGTCCGCGTGATCGATCGCACCGCGCTCATCCTCGACATCTTCGCCCAGCGCGCCCGCACCATGGAGGGCAAACTCCAGGTCGAGCTGGCCCAGCTCTCCTACCTGCTGCCCCGGCTGGTGGGGCAGTGGAAGCACCTGGAGCGCACCGGCGGCGGCATCGGCACGCGGGGACCGGGTGAGATGCAGATCGAATCGGACCGCCGCATCATCCGCCACCGCATCCAGAAGATCCGCGACGAGCTGGAACGCGTGCGGGTGCACCGGCGGCTCCTGCGTGACCGGCGCAAGGCGGCCGGCGTGCCGGTGGTGGCCCTCGTCGGCTACACCAACGCGGGCAAGACCACCCTGCTCAACCGGCTGACCGGCGCCGACCGCGTCGCGGCCGACCAGCTCTTCGTCACGCTGGACCCAACCGCCCGCCTCGTGTCGAGCCAGACCCACGCCTCCTTCATCCTCACCGATACGGTCGGCTTCATCCGCAAGCTGCCGACCCAGCTCGTGGCCGCGTTCAAGGCCACGCTCGAGGAGCTGACCGAAGCCGACGTGCTGGTCCACGTGGTGGACGCGAGCCATCCGGCGCTGGACGATCAGGTGCAGGCGGTGGAGGCGCTGCTCGGCGAGCTCGAGCTGATGGGGCGGCCCATGATCGTCGCGCTCAACAAGGTGGATCGCCTCGAGCCGGGGGCGGCCCGGATCCTGCTCGCCCGCTTCGACGGCGTCGCGATCTCCGCCCGCACCGGCGAGGGGATCGAGGCGCTGCTCACGCGTCTCGACGAGGCGCTCCGGCCGCGGGTCGCGCGGCTGACGCTCCGCATCCCGTACGCCGATGGGCCGGCGCTGGCCACCTGCTACGAGCGAGGCCGCGTGCTGGCGCGCCAAGACGAGCCGGAGGGGATCCGGCTGGAGGTCGAGCTGCCTCGGCGGCTGGTGGCCTCGCTCGAGAGGTATCGGGTCCCGGCGTAGGAGCACCTCCTTGCCCTCGGGCCCCCTCACCCTCGGGCCCCTCACCATCGGGCCCCTCACCCTGCCCTCTCCCCTGAGGGGAGAGGGTAATCCGAGAGGGTGGTCCGAAAGGGGGATCCGGGAGGGGGATCGGGGAGGGTGGGGTCGCAGTCGGTGCTACAATCGGGCCTCGGCCCACGCGGACCGCTCCATGGGACTTCCCAACTGGCTCACGATACTGCGTATCCTGCTGATCCCGGTCTTCGTGACCCTGCTCGTCTACCGGCGGGCCGGGTTGGCGTTGCTGGTGTTCTGCCTCGCCAGCCTCACCGACATACTGGACGGCTACATCGCCCGCAGCCAGGGGCGCCAGACCCGGCTCGGGGCCTTCCTCGATCCGATGGCCGACAAGCTGCTGCTGACCTCGGGCTTCGTGACGCTGACCTGGCTCAAGGTGATCCCGTTCTGGATCACCGCGGTCGTGGTGAGTCGTGACGTGATGCTGAGCATCGGCGTCCTCGTCATCCACGTCGCGGGCGGCACCGTGCATCCGGCGCCGACGTGGATCGGGAAGATGTCCACCGTCTTCCAGATGCTCACCGTGCTCGCGGCCATGGCCTCGGGCTACTTCCAGCTCGTCCCGATCTTCGTCACCAAGCTCCTGGCCTGGGTGACCGCCGCCTTCACGATCACCTCGGGGCTGCAGTACCTGGTCCGCGGGCTCAAGCAGCTCGAGACGCCCACCTCGGCGGGCGGCGGGGCCTGACCGTGCCACGCCGTCCGACACCGGCCGGGGAGGAGCAGGGGGTGGTGGTGGCCGCGGTGGAGCCGCGGACACCCGCGGCCCGCGCCGGCCTGCGCCCCGGCGACCGCATCGTCGCCATCAACGGCGCCCCGCTGCGCGACGTGATCGACTTTCACTTTCACGCGGGCGAGGAGCGCCTCCGCCTCTCGGTGGAGCGGGAGGGCCGGGCCCGGACCGCGCGACTCATCCGGAGCGGCACGGGGCTCGGGCTAAAACTCGAGGCGCCGCGGCCCGCCGAGATCGCAACCTGCGCCAACAAGTGCGTCTTCTGCTTCATCCACCAGCTCCCGAAGGGGATGCGCAAGAGCCTCTACGTCAAGGACGACGACTTCCGGCTCTCGTTCCTCCACGGCAACTACATCACGCTCACCGATCTCGAGGAAGCGGAGCTCGAGCGTATCGAGGCGCAGCACCTCTCGCCGCTCTACGTCTCCGTGCACGCCACCGACCCGGAGCTGCGTCACGCCCTGCTCGGCCAGCCGCGGGTGCGCCGCGAGCTGCTGCCCGTGATGGAGCGGCTCGCCAAGGCTGGCATCGCCATGCACGCTCAGATCGTGCTCTGCCCGGACTGGAACGACGGCGTCCACCTCGACCGCACGGTCCACGAGCTGGCCCGGCTCCATCCCGCGGTGCCTACCACCGCGGTGGTGCCGGTCGGGCTCACCCGCCACCGCGAGCGGCTGCCGAATCTCCGGCCGGTGACGGGGGAGGAAGCCCGGGTCCTCGTCCGCCGCATCGAGGGCTGGCAGCGCGCCTTCCGCGACACGCTGGGCACGCGCTTCGTGTGGGCCGCGGACGAGCTGTATCTGCAGGCGGGGATCGCGCTGCCCCCCGCCCGCGACTACGAGGGTTTCGCGGTGGCCGAGGACGGCATCGGCCTCGTCCGCCGCTTCGAGGACGCCTTCGCCCGCGCGGTGAGCCGCCCGCCCACGCGGCTGGCCCGGCCCCGTCGCGTGACCGTCGTCACCGGCGAGATGTTCGCGCCCCGGATGCAGGCGCTCCTCGAGCGCGTCGACGTGGAGGGCCTCACCGTGAGCCTCGTCGCGGTCGCCAACGAGTTCTTCGGGCGCGGAATCGGGGTGGCGGGCCTGCTCACCGGCCGCGACATCCAGATCCAGCTCGAGCAGGCGCGCGCCGCCGGCCGCGACCTGGGCGACGCGGTGCTGGTGCCGGCGGGGGCCCTCCGCGACGGGGCCGGCGTCTTCCTCGACGACCTGACCGCGGCCGATCTGGCCGCGACGCTCGGGACGCCCGTCACCGCCGTCGCGCCCGACGCCCCGGCCTTCCTGGCCGCGCTCCTCGGCCGGTAGGCGGCGGGGGAGCGAGAACCGCCCGTGCTGCGCCCCATCATCGCCATCGTGGGCCGCCCGAACGTGGGCAAGTCCACGCTCTTCAACCGGCTCATCGGCCGCCGCCGGTCGCTCGTGCGCGACGTCCCCGGCGTGACGCGCGACCGCCTCTACGGCACCGCGGTGTTCGAGCGCTGGCAGGCGACGGTGGTGGACACCGGCGGCTTCGATCCGAGCAGCGAGTCCGATCTGGTGCAGGGCGTGCGCCGGCAGGTGCTCCAGGCGGTGGAGGAGGCCGATCTGCTCGTCTTCGTGGTCGACGGGCGCGCGGGCGTGACGGGCCTCGACGAGGAGATCGCGGGCATTCTCCGGAAGGCCGACCGGCCGGTGCTGCTCGTCCTCAACAAGGTGGACGCCGCCGGGCAGGAGACCCCGCTGGGCGACGCCTACCGGCTGGGCTTCGCGCCCGTGCTCACCGTCTCCGCCGAGCACGGCCGCGGAGTGGCCGAGCTGCTCGAGGCCTGCCGGGAGCGCGCGCCCGCGGTCGCGCCCGAGACCGTGCTCGAAGGCACGCGGGTGGCGATCATCGGGCGGCCCAATGTCGGGAAGTCGTCGCTGGTCAACGCGGTGCTCGGCCACGAGCGGGTGCTCGTGCACGACCAGCCCGGGACGACGCGGGACGCGGTGGACACGCCGGTGACCTTCCGGAGCCGCGACTACCTGCTCATCGACACCGCGGGCATCCGGCGCAAGGGCAAGGTCACCGAAGCCCTCGAGAAGCTCGCGGTGGTGATGGCGCTCAAGAGCCTGGAGCGGTGCCAGGTCGCGGTGCTGGTGGTGGACGCCTCCGAGGGCGTGACCGCGCAGGACGCGCACATCGCGGGCTACGCCAACGACGCCGGGCGCGCGGTGGTGGTGGCGGTGAACAAGTGGGATCTCGTCCCGTCCGGCATGGTGCAGCGGGCCGATGTCACCGGGCAGATCCACGAGCGCCTGCCGTTCATCGAGCACGCGCCGATCTGCTTCACCTCCGCGGTGACGCGGCTCGGGCTGCGCGATCTCTTCGATCAGGTGGACGTGGTGGCCGCGGAGGCGCAGAAGCGACTGCAGCCCGGCGAGCTGCTGGCCACGCTGCGCCATGCGGTGGAACGCCGGCCCATGTCGGCCCGCGGCGTCGCCCTGCGCGTGCAGTCCGCGCAGCAGGTCGCGGTGTCGCCGCCCACCTTCGCCATCCGCGTGAACCTGCCGGAGAGCATCCACTTCTCCTACGAGCGCTACCTGATCAACTCGCTGCGGCACGCCCACGGCTTCGCGGGCTCGCCCCTCCGGCTCCTCTTTCGCATGAGCACCGGCCGCGGCGCCCGCAAGGCGGCCGGGCGAGGGGCCGGCCGCCCGGGGCAGGCACGCCGCCGGGCGTGAGCCGGCGGTGCCTAACTAGGCAGAACCCCTAGTGATTTCGGTTGAGCCCCCCCGGCACTGGTGCTAACATTGCGTAGCTTTCCACCACCGAACCGCCAGCGAGGACTGAGTGCGTGAGCCCTGAGCGTCCCGACCAGGACGATTTTCTGGAAGATGAAGAACAGGAAGAGTATGGCCAGCGCAGCATCTTCGCGACCGGCTGGTTCCGCGCGGTGCTCGTCGTGCTAGTCCTCGCGGTGGTCGCCGTCATCGCGGTGCCGCTGATCGGCGGCTGGTTCGAGCCGACGCCGCCGCCCAAGGTGACGACGCGGCCGAGCGAGCCGTCATCGACGACCGTGCCGGTGCCGAGCCCACCCACTCCGAGCCCGCCCGCGACCCCGCCGCCGAGCGCCCCAGCCCCGACGCCGCCGGCCGCGGCCGCGCCGCCCCCCGCTCCACAGCCCGCCCCGCCGCCCCCCCCCGTGGCGCCTATGCCGGCGCCCACCCCCCGCGCGGGG
>JBBDXN010000087.1:0-24596 GCA_040902305.1 Candidatus Rokuibacteriota bacterium
CCTCTCCCCCTCGCGGGGGAGAGGGATCACCAACCGGCTCCCTCTCCCTCCTGGGCGGGAGAGGGTCGGGGTGAGGGTGGGGGCGCCCGTTCGTGAATGATCCGGGCTCGCGGGTCAGGCGAGCGCGGCCGCGCCAGCGGCTGCGCATTCCTGGTCCTGCTCGCCGGTGCCGCCCCCGCAACCGATGGCGCCGATCACGCGCCCCTTCGCCACGATCGGCACCGCCCCGTGGCTCGCAAGGAGCTGACCGGGAATCGCGCTGCCCACCTGCGACCAGAACGGCGAGCCCTTCTGCACCCGGTCGGCCAGCTCGGCGGTGGACATGCGGAAGTTCGCGGCGGCCACCGCCTTGGCCCGCGAGGTCTCGGGCGTGAAGAACCCGGTCCCGTCGCCACGGGAGGACAGGACCAGTCGCCCCGCCTCGTCCACCACCGTGATCGTCATCGCGGTGCCGAGGGCCTTGGCCTTCTCCCGCGCGGCGCGCGTCGCGCGCTCGGCCATCTCCAGTGTGAGCTCGATCATGCCGGCCACCTTTCTCGGAGCGCCTCCCACGGAGCTCCAGCGATCGCGCCCGCATTGAATCCCGGACGACCGGCGCTGTCAACGGCTCCGGGCGGCCAGCGCCAGATTCGGGCCTGGGGGTGACAAATCCAGGGCGCGCGCGGCGGGGCATAACTAGAGGTGCGGTTCTGCAATCGCTCCATATCAGAGGGAAAGTGCTTGAAAGAATGACGCTCGGTGTCCTATGCTCACGGGTGGCGCGCGCTGGCACTTGCCTTGCTCGGTTGGTGCCGGGCCACGTCAGCCTCGCCAGCGAGCCCATGAGCGACGCCAGCCAGAACTTGAGGGGGACACAGAGCGTGCATTTCGGATCCGGTATGCGACAGGCAGCGCTGGTCTTGACGGTCTCGGCCCTGGCCCTGGGCGGCTGCGGAACCCTCTCTGGTGAGGGCGGGCTGCACAGCGAGTCGATGCTGGCCGCCACCGCCGGCCCGACCGATCCGGGGGAACCCGTCGCCGCGGCCCTGGCGCCCGACCCCCAGCCGACGGGCGCCGCCGTCGAGCCGCACGCGGGCGAGCAGGCCCTGGCCGCAACCGTGGCGTTCTCGCCGGCCTCCTTCGAGCGGATCCTGCCCGGCCCGCAGCCGTCCTACATGGTCGCCTCGGTAGGCCCCCTCGTGGTCGCCCAGGCCCCGTCGTGGATGCTGGCCCAGTCGCGCGCCGGCGATCCGGTCGTGCCCGCGGACGGCATCCTCGAGGAGTACGACCCGTGGGAGCCGTTCAACGAGAAGATGTTCACGTTCAACTACAATGTGGATCGCTACGTGCTCAAGCCGGTGGCCAAGGGCTACAACTTCGTGGTGCCCGATCGGGCACAGCAGATGATCGATAGCGGCTTCGACAACCTGCTGGTCGTCCAGCGCGTGGTCAACAACATGCTCCAGTGGCGGCCCAAGGGCGCGGGCGCCGAGCTGGGCCGCTTCCTGATCAACAGCACGCTGGGCATCGGCGGCCTCTTCGACATCGCCAAGCAGGAGTTCGGGCTGCAGAAGACCCGGGTCGACTTCGGCCAGACCCTGGGCATCTGGGGCATCGGCCCCGGCCCCTTCCTCGTCCTGCCGATGATGCCCCCGCTGACCGTGCGGGACGGCATCGGCACCGCGGTGGATGGCGCCATGGATCCCCTCAGCTACGTGCTGCCCTTCATCTGGACGCGGCTCGGGATGAAGGTCGGGAGCATGATCAATGACCGGTCGCTCAACCTGGATCTCTACCAGGGCTTCGAGGAGACCACGGTAGACCTCTACAGCGCGGTGCGGAACGGCTACCTGCAGCGCCGCGACAACATGATCAGGAGTCCCGCGCCCTATTAGCTGACCGGCGCTCGAGCTGCAGCACCCCTTCCCCCCTCCCCGTAGTCTCTCCCTCCGCTGACGCGACGCGTGCAAGTACTGCGGTCTTTTTTTGTTGACAGGGTCCGATGGGGCGCAATATGTTGGGGTCCGTTTTCGATACACACACTATATATATGCAGACTACTTCATATCGAGCGGTTCCCGGTGCCCACGCCCTAGCGTCCACCCAGCCCGCCTACCCAGTCTGAAGCAGGCCGTGTCCATGGATCGAGAAGGGTCGAGGTTTGGCCAGCGCATCTCGCGCTGCTTAGGAGGAGTCTCATGAGAGTAGCCCGGCGGTTCACCAGAGAAGGCCAGAGTCCCTACGCGGGGATCCAGTTCGACCAGCGGGTGTCGGAGATCAGGAACCCCGACGGCTCCACGGTCTTCCGCCAGGAGGGGGTCTCGGTGCCGGCCGGGTGGTCCGCGGTGGCCACGGACATCCTCGCCCAGAAGTACTTCCGGAAGTCCGGCGTGCCACAGTATGCCCCGGACGGCAAGCCGCTCCTGGACCGGGACGGCCGCCCCGTCCTGGGCGGCGAGCGGGACGCCCGGCAGGTGTTCCACCGGCTGGCCGGCTGCTGGATGCACTGGGGCGAGAAATACGGCTACTTCGACACCCCGTCCGATGCCCGGGCCTTCTACGACGAGCTCTGTTACATGCTGGCGGCCCAGGTCTCGGCTCCCAACTCGCCCCAGTGGTTCAACACGGGGCTGCACTACGCCTACGGGCTCTCCGGCCCGGCCCAGGGCCATCACTACGTGGACCCGGACACCGGCATCCTCACCCGGGCCACCTCCGCCTATGAGCGGCCGCAGCCGCACGCCTGCCAGCCCTATCACGCCCTGGTCTCGACGCCCGACGGGCCCATCCCGATCGGCCAGATCGTGACCAAGAACCAGATCGGCCTCGAGGTCTACGACGGCCGCGACGAGGGCGCCGGCACCACCCGCGTGGTGGCGGTCAAGGAGAACGGCGAGAGGGCGGTGTTCCGCATCGAGCTCAAGAACGGCGTCGCGGTCGAGGCCACCGGCGATCACCTGGTCTACGCGATCGCCAACGGCGTCGGCGCCTGGCGCCGGGTGGACGAGATGGAGCCCGGCGCGGCGCTCCAGCTGTCGACCCGGACCGAGGTGCGCCGGGCCTCGCAGGAGCCCGAGGTGGACGAGGCGGCCCTGGTGGGATGGCTGCAGGCCGATGGCTTCGTGGGCCAGGACGGTCTCGGCGGGGACCACAGCCTGGCCCTCGAGTTCACCACCATCGACAAGGACGAGCTCGACTTCATCGTCGAGCGGGTGCACCGCGTCTTCGACGGCGTGCACTACCACGTCCGCTCGATGGAGACGCGCACCCCGGGGCTCGACATCCACCGCATCCGGCTCTACGGCGAGCGCCTGCGGCCCTTCGTGGACAAGTACGGCCTGCTCCGATCGAGCGCCGACCACGCGGTGCCGGCCATGATCCTGCGCATCGGCCGCGAGGCCCAGGCCGCGTACCTGCGCGCCCTCTTCCAGGCCCAGGGCTCGGTGCGCCTGCGGTCCTACTGGGCGCGTCTGGCCGACGTCACGCTCAGCACCACCTCGGCCGCGCTGGCCCATGGCGTGCAGGCCCTCCTGCTCAACCTCGGCGTCTATTCGAGGATGGGGCGCGGATCGGAGACCCGGGAGAGCCGCCGCACCCCCTACGTCATCTCGATCGTCCACGCGGAGCCGCGGGCCCGCTTCCGGGAGCTGATCGGCTTCGTCTCGGACGACAAGCGGCAGAAGCTCGACACCGCCTGCTCCGACCAGTTCGCGGGCAAGCGCCTGGGGGCGCTACGGGACGAGACGGTGGTGCGGGTGGAATGCATCGGCGTGCAGCCCGTCTTCGACATCCAGACCGAGAGCGGGCAGTACCTGTCCAACAACGTGATCGTGCACAACTGCTTCATCCAGTCCGTGTCCGACGATCTGGTCAACGACGGCGGCATCATGGATCTCTGGACCCGCGAGGCCCGCATCTTCAAGTACGGCTCGGGCAGCGGGACCAACTTCTCCAACCTGCGCGGCGAGAACGAGCCCCTGTCGGGCGGCGGCAAGTCCTCCGGGCTGATGTCGTTTCTGCGAATCGGCGACCGCGCCGCGGGCGCGATCAAGTCGGGCGGGACGACCCGGCGGGCCGCCAAGATGGTGATCCTCAACCTCGACCACCCGGACATCCTGAACTTCATCCGCTGGAAAGTGGTGGAGGAGCAGAAGGTGGCCGCGCTGGTGACCGGCTCGCGCATGACCAAGCGGCGGCTCCAGGCGGTGCTGACCGCGGTGCGCACGCCGGCCGGACTCGAGGCCGACCCGCGCAAGAACCCGGGCCTCCGATCGGCGGTGCGGGAGGCGCGGGCCGCCCTGGTCCCCGAGGGCTACATCCAGCGCGTGCTGCTCCTGGCCGCCCAGGGCGTGCGCGAGATCGACTTCCCGGAGTACGACACCGACTGGGACAGCGACGCCTATTACACGGTCTCCGGGCAGAACTCCAACAACAGCGTGCGCGTGCCCAACGCCTTCTTCGACGTGCTGGCGCGCAAGGGCCAGTGGGAGCTCAAGCGCCGCACCGACGGCAAGAGCGCGGGGGCCATTCCCGCCGAGCAGCTCTGGGGCGAGATCGCGCACGCGGCCTGGGCCTGCGCCGATCCCGGCGTGCAGTACGACAGCACGATCAACGAGTGGCACACCTGCCCCGAGGACGGCCGCATCAACGCCAGCAACCCGTGCGTGACCGGGGAGACGCTGGTGGCCACCGCGGAAGGCTGGCGCCGCATCGACCGCCTCGTGGGCCAGACTGCGCGCATCATCGGCGCCGATGGCCAGCCCCATCTGGTGACCCGCGTCTTCCCCACCGGCCACAAGCCGGTCTTCGATCTGCGGACGCGCCTGGGCTACCAGGTGCGGATCACCGGGGACCACCGGGTCCTCACGGTGGGTCGCGGCGACGTGGCGGTGGCCGACCTGACCCCGGGCAACCGGCTCGTGCTCCGGGGGCCGGGCTTCGGCCGCCGGGCGCTCGCGACCGACCTGGCGGTGGGCATCGGGATGGCGGCGGCGGAAGGCCATCTCACGCAGTCGGTAGTCCACGGCCGCGCGCAGGAGTCCCTGGTCGTCACCACCGATGCCGGCGAGTCCCGGGTGCTGGCCGCGGTGGCGGAGGCGGTCAACGCCGGCCGCGCCGCGCTCCAGGCGGTGGGCGGGGTCGGGCGGCAGCCCGGCCGCGGCGTCATCATGCGCACCGCGGCCACCGCCCGGCTCATGCTGAGCGAGGCGCCGGCGGTGGCCGTCTTCCGCGAGTTCGCGATCCTGGACGAGGGCGCGGCGCGCATCCGCTTCGCCCCCGCCGTCTTCGACCTGGACCGGCCGGCCTTGGCCGCGGTGCTCCGGGGCCTCTTCACCGCCGACGCCACCGTGGCCAACTACGGCGAGCAGTCCCGCTACATCTCGCTGGATTCGACGTCGCTCGAGCTGCTGCGCCAGGCCCAGCTCCTGCTGCTCGCCTTCGGCATCAAGGCCCGGCTCTACGAGGACACGGGCCTGGCCGAGGCGAGCCCGGCGCGGCCGCATTCCCGGCACTCGCTGCGGATCAGCCGGGCGGCGTGCGGGCTCTTCGAGCAGGCGATCGGCTTCCACGCCGAGAGCCCGAAGGCCGTGGCCCTGGCCCAGCTCAACGGGGAGGACGCGGTCGCCGGCGAGGATCTGACCGACGAGGTGGTCGCGGTCGAGCCGGCGGGCTCAGCCGACGTCTTCGACCTGACCGAGGAGGTCACCCACCACTTCGTGGCGGGCGGGCTCGTCGTGCACAACTGCTCCGAGTATCTCTTCCTCGACGACACCGCGTGCAACCTCGCGTCGATCAACCTCGTGAAGTTCCTGCGCGAGGACGGCAGCTTCGACGTGGACGGCTTCCGCCACGCCTGCCGCCTGTGGACGGCCGTCCTCGAGATCAGCGTGCTGATGGCGGCCTACCCGAGCCCGGCCATCGCCCAGCGGAGCTGGGACTTCCGCACCCTGGGCCTGGGCTACGCCAACATGGGCACCGTGCTCATGCGCCGGAGCATCCCCTACGATTCCCCGGAGGCGACCGCGATCTGCGGCGCGATGACCGCGATCATGTGCGGCGAGGCCTACGCGGCCTCGGCCGAGATGGCCCGCGACCTCGGCCCGTTCCCCGGCTACCAGAAGAATCGCGAGCCCATGCTGCGGGTGATGCGCAATCACCGGCGGGCCGCCCACGGCGCCGCGCCGGTGGAGTACGAGGGCCTCAGCATCACGCCGCTCGGCATCGACCCCGCGCACTGCCCGGCCCCGCTGCTGCAGGCGGCGCGTGAGAGCTGGGACCGGGCGGTGTGGCTCGGCGAGCAGTTCGGCTACCGCAACGCCCAGGTCACGGTCCTGGCGCCGACCGGCACGATCGGCCTCGTCATGGACTGCGATACCACCGGGATCGAGCCCGACTTCGCGCTGGTGAAGTTCAAGAAGCTGGCCGGCGGCGGGTACTTCAAGATCATCAACCAGAGCCTGCCGGTGGCGCTCGAGACCATGGGCTACACGCCGGGGGAGATCGAGGACGTCGTGGCCTACTGCGTGGGCCGCAAGACCCTGCGGGGCGCGCCCGCCATCAATCACGACACGCTCCGGGCCAAGGGCTTCGACGACGCGGGGCTCGAGCGGCTCGAGGCCGCGATCGAGACCGCCTTCGACATCACGTTCGCGTTCAATGGCTGGACGCTCGGCGAGGGCTACATCGCCTCTCAGCTCGGGCTCAACGAGGCGCAGCTCGGCGAGTGGAACGGCAACCTGCTCCGCGCGCTGGGCTTCACCGCCGCCGAGATCGAGGCGGCCAACGACTACTGCTGCGGCACCATGACGGTTGAGGCCGCCCCGCATCTTAAGGCGCAGCACCTGGCCGTCTTCGACTGCGCCAACCGCTGCGGCAAGCGCGGCACGCGCTTCATCGCCACCGAGGCGCACATCCGCATGATGGCGGCGGCCCAGCCCTTCATCTCCGGCGCCATCAGCAAGACCATCAACATGCCGCAGGACGCCACCATCGAGGACGTCAAGTGGGCGTACGACCTGGCCTGGCGCGGCATGCTCAAGGCGGTCGCCCTCTACCGCGACGGCTCCAAGCTCTCGCAGCCGCTCAACTCCACGACCGACGAGGACGAGGAGCAGGCGGCGGCCGCGGACGTGGAGGCGGTGGCCGAGAAGATGACCGAGCGCGTGGTGACCCAGTACCTGCGGGAGCGGCATCGCCTGCCCGATCGGCGCTCCGGCTACACCCAGAAGGCGGTGGTGGGCGGCCACAAGGTCTACCTCCGCACCGGCGAGTACCAGGACGGCTCGGTCGGCGAGATCTTCCTCGACATGCACAAGGAAGGGGCGGCGTTCCGCTCCCTGATGAACTGCTTCGCGATCGCCATCTCGCTCGGCCTGCAGCACGGCGTGCCGCTGGAGGAGTTCGTGGACGCCTTCGTCTTCACCCGCTTCGAGCCCAACGGCATGGTGAAGGGCAACGATCGCATCAAGATGTCGACGTCCGTGATCGACTACGTCTTCCGCGAGCTGGCCATCACCTACCTCGGGCGGACCGATCTCTCGCACGTGCCCGAGGAGGATCTGCGTGCGGACGCCATCGGCACCCAGCCGGGCGAGGGCCCGGTGGCCGCGGCGCCTCCGTCCCCCGCGGTGCCCATGGCGCTGACCCCGCCTTCGCTGCCGCCCGTCCCGCGATCGGTGGCCCGGGCAGCGACCGCGCGCGCCATCGCTCCCGTGAGCGGGGGCAGCGGGCCGGTCGCCGGGATGAAGCTCCTCTCCGCATCCGAGATGGCGCGGCTCAAGGGCTACGAGGGCGATCCGTGCGGCGACTGCGGCCAGTTCACGATGGTGCGCAACGGCACCTGCCTGAAGTGCATCACCTGCGGCACCACCACCGGCTGCTCGTAACCCTGCCGGCGCCCACCCCCTCCCTTCTCCCCCTCACGCTTCTCCCCACCCCCTCTCCCCGCTGGGGAGAGGGCCGGGGTGAGGGGCCTGGTGGTGAGGCACCCGGTGGCGAGGGGTCGACGCAGTGACCACCCGCTGGCCCGAAGCGCGCGCCCCGCGGGGCATGGTCGCCACCCCGCACCTCCTCGCCACCCAGTCCGGCCTGGCCATCCTGCGGGCGGGTGGCAACGCCCTCGACGCGGCCATCGCCGCGGCGGCCACGATCGCGGTCGTCTACCCACACATGAACGGGCTGGGCGGCGACAACGTGTGGCTCATCTTCGACGCCCGCCGGCAGACGCTCCGTGCCCTCTGCGCGGTGGGCCGCGCCGCCCGCGCGGCCACGCTCGACTGGTACGCGGCGCGCGGGATCACCGGCGCCCTCCCGGCCCGCGGCGGGCCCGCCGCCCTCACCGCGCCCGCCGCGGTGGACGGCTGGTGGCAGGCCCACGAGTACAGCCGCGGCGCCATGGGCTCGCCGATCGGCTGGAAGGCGCTGCTGGCCGACGCGACCCTCTACGCGCGCGAGGGGTTCCAGGCCTCCGACGGCCAGCGCGTCCCGCCGCCTCGCGAGCCCGATCTCTTCACCGAGCGCGCGCCGGACGAGATCCGGCGCTGGCTCTGGCCGCTCTACCACCCGGACGCGCTCCGTCGCGGGCCGCTCGTGCAGCGCGACCTGGCCCGCACGCTCGAAGCCGTGCGGGACGGCGGCGCCGAGGCCTTCTACCGTGGCGACGTGGCCCGGCGCCTCGTGGCCGCGGCCAGCGCGGCGGGCAGCCCGCTCGCCCTCGAGGACCTGGCCGAGCACCGGTCGGACTGGATGGAGCCGCTGCGCCTGGCCTACGCCGAGGGCCAGGTCGCGAGCGTTCCTCCGCCCACCCAGGGCCTGTCCGCGCTCGCGGTGCTGGGCATGACCGAGCGCTTCGACATGGCGACGCTGCCCGAGGCCGACTACGTCCACGTGCTCGTGGAGGCGACCAAGCTCGCCTTCGAGGATCGCGACCGGTATCTGACCGACCCGGCCCACATGCGGGTGAGCCCCGCCGAGCTGCTCGCGCCCGAGCGCCTCCAGGCGCGCGCCCGGCTGATCTCGCGCGAGCGCACCCGCCCGCCCCAGCCCGCCGCGCCCGCGGGTGGCGATACCATCGCGCTGGTCACCGCCGATCGGGAGGGCAACGCGGTCTCGCTGATCCAGTCGCTCTACTTCACCTTCGGCGCCGGGGTGCTGGCGGGCGACACCGGGGTGGTGCTCCAGAACCGCGGCTCGTTCTTCTCGCTCGACCCGGGCCACGTCAACGCCCTCGCCCCGGGCAAGCGCACGCTCCACACCCTGATCCCCTCCATGTACCTGGAGGGCGGCCGCCCCCGGTTCGTCTATGGGACCATGGGCGGCGAGGGTCAGCCGCAGACCCAGGCCGCGCTGCTCACGCGCCGGCTCTTCCGGCGGCTCGGCACGCAGGCCGCCGTCGAGGCGCCGCGCTGGCTCTACGGGCGCACCTGGGGCACGGCCTCACGGGCGCTGAGCCTGGAGGGACGCTACCCGGCCGAACTGGCCCGCGATCTCGAGAGCCGCGGGCACGAGGTCGCGATGGCGGCGGAGTGGGACGACCTCTTCGGGCACGCGCACGCAATCTGGGTAGCGCCCGAGGACGGCGGGCTCGCTGGAGGATCGGACCCGCGGGCCGACGGGGGGGCGCTGGGATTCTAGTCCCCCGGAAATGAGGAGGGACAGCCCTTTCTAACCGCCGCCGGCCAGGGCCTTGTAGAGCTCGAGGCCTACCGCCGAGAGATCCGACCGGGTCTCGATCGGCAGCCCCGCATTCGTCCAGGCGCCGATGCCGCCCTTGAGAATGCGCACGTCCTTGAAGCCCAGCTTGCGCAGGTCGCGGGCCACCCGCGCGCTGGTCTCCTCGTCCGGGCACGAGCAGTAGGCGACCACCGGTCGCGCTTGATCGAGGTCGAGACCGGCCAGGCTATTGGCCAGATCCTCCGGCACCACGCGGATCGAGCCCGGGATCTTGAGCGGGAGCCGCTCGTAGGCATCGGACTTGCGCGCGTCGAGGATGGTTGGCGGCTTGCCGCTCTCGGCCATCCGCACGACCTCGAAGGGCTGGACCCGGTAGCGGTTCTTGTTCCAGCGATGCAGCCACTGCCCGCCGAAGCCGCCGGCGCTCACCAGGGTCACGCCGATCGCCACCCAGAACCAGGGGAACGGCCGGGGCGGCGGGTTCTTCACGAACTCGCGCGCCTCCGCCAGCTTGCGCCGCACGTCCGGCAGGTTCGGATGCAGCTTGTCGGCTTCCTCGAAGCGCCGCAGCGCGCCGCTGTAGTCTTCCCCGGAGAAGGCGGTGAGGCCCGCAAACCAGGCGTCGTTGAACTTGCTGCTCCCGTTGGCCTTCACCGGGGTGCCGCGCACGAAGTCGGCCACCGCCGCGGACGGGATGACGAAATTGAAGCCCTGGACGATGCCGCCGTCGGCGCCGGGGGCCAGCGAGACGAACGTGAGCACCCCGACGACGCTGCCCCGGGAGTTGACCACCGGGCCGCCGGAGTTCCCCCACGAGGCCGACGCATCGGTCTGGATGAGCGGATTGTTGCTCGCGTCGACCTGAATCGCGGATACCGCGCCGTTGGTCACGACGGACTCGACCATGGTGGACTTGCTCAGCAGCTCGTGGGAGAGCACCACCCCCGGGAAGCCGATGATGTGCACCGGGTCGCCGATCTGGACGCTCCGGGAATCGGCCAGAGGCAGCACCGGGAAGAATTCCCCCGCGACCTTCAGGAGGGCGAGGTCCTTGGCCGACATCTCGCTCACCGGCGGGCTGTACTTCTTCACCTCGGCCCGGAGCCGCCCCTTGGCGGTGACCACGAAGATCTGGGGCTGGAGGTTGACCTTGGCGGTGGGCAGCACGTTGTCCAGCAGCTTGCGCTTGGCCGCCTCCTCGCGCTCCGGAGAATCCCCCGGCTGCAACCCCATCCGCTTGAGCACCTGGGGCAGGCAGGCGCTCGTCACCGCTCGCTGGGCCTGCTGGTTGGCCAGCCAGCGGGGCGGCTCGTGGGCGGGCTGGATCACGTGGCCGTTGGTGATCAGCCAGCCGTCGGCGTCCAGGAACCAGCCGGTCCCGGTCTCCCGGAACACGGGCGGGGTGATCTTCTGGGGCCCGGATCCGCAGTCGAGCGTGACCTCGGAGGCCACCTCGGCCACCACCAGCACGACCCCCGGCTTGGCGCGCTGGAGGGCTTCCTGGAGGGTGATGGGTTTCTGGGCGGCGACGGCGGCAGGGAATGAAGCGGCGGCCATGACGACGGCCGCCCCGAACAGCGCCAGACGCAGTATCATAGGCCCGCTGTGGGCCATTCTACACTGAGACCGGAGCCATGAGTCGCCAGATCGGGGAAGTGCCGACCCGCACGTTCCAGCCCGGCGACGTGATCTTTCGCGAGGGCGACGACGCCAAGGGCGAGGCGTTCATGGTGCACCTCGGGCGCGTGGAGATCCGCAAGCGCATCGGCGGCGAGGAGCGGCTCCTGAGCACGCTCGCCAAGGGCGAGCTGCTGGGACATCTCGCGTTGTTCCGCAATGCGCCCCGCTCCGCCACCGCGATCGCCGCCGACGCGGTCACGCTGATGGTGATTCCCGGCAATCGCCTCGATCATCTCGTCCGGGCGAACCCGGCCCTCGCGGTGGCCCTGATCAAGGACCTGGCTAGGCTCTTGCTGGCCGCGGAAGACCGGTTGCGCGACGTCGAGGACAAGCAGGCGAAGAAGTAGCCGCTCAGGCCGCGGCGAGACCGAAGGTCTCGGCCGCGACGCCCGCGACGTGGCGCCCGATGGCGAGCGACGCGGTGGCGCCCGGGGAGGGCGCGTTCACCACGTGCACGGCGCCCGCCGTCACGCTGATCTTGAAGTCGTCCACCAGCGCGCCGTCCGCGGCCACCGCCTGCGCGCGCACCCCCGCCCCGCCCCGCTCCAGATCGGCCGCCGCGATGTCCGGCACCAGCTTCTGCAGCGAGCGCACGAACGCCGCCTTGCTCGCCGAGCGGTACATCTCGAAGGCGCCGACCCGCCAGTACTTGCGCGCCATGTGCCAGAAGCCCGCGTAGCCCAGGGTGCCGAGGAATTCGGCGGGCCGCACCGTGCCGAGGGTGTAACCCTCGCGCGCGAAGGCCAGCACCGCGTTCGGCCCCGCCTCCACGTCACCGTGGATGGTGCGGGTGAAGTGGACGCCCAGGAACGGGAACTCGGGATCCGGCACCGGATAGATGAGCCCGCGCACGATCGAGCGCCGCTCGGGGCGCAGCATGTAGTACTCGCCCCGGAACGGGATGATGCGCACCTCGGGCGTGACGCCCATGAGCGCGGCCACCCGGTCCGAGTGGAGCCCCGCGCAGTTGACGAGGTGCTTCGCCTCCAACGGGCCCTGCGCGGTCTCGAGCACGAGCCCGCTCCCCTGCCGCCGGATGGCGGTCACGCCGGCGCCGGTGAGGATGCGGGCGCCGCGCTGCTGGAGCGTCTCCGCCATCTTCGCCACGACCTGGCTGTAGTCCACGATCCCGGTCTCGGGCACCTGGATCGCGCGCACCGCGCGGCAGTTGGGCTCGTACTCGCGCACTTCCTCGGCCGAGAGCATCTTGAGGCCGCCGAGCCCGTTGGCCTGGCCGCGCTCGTAGATCGTTTGCAGGCGCGGCAGCTCGCTCTGGTCGGTGGCCACGATGACCTTGCCGCAGCCTTCCCACTTGATGCCGTGGGCGTCGCAGAACTCCTTCATGCGACGCGCCCCGTCCACGCAGAGCCGCGCCTTGAGCGAGCCGGGCTTGTAGTAGATGCCGGAGTGGATCACCCCGCTGTTGTGGCCGGTCTGGTGGGAGCCCAGCTGCGGCTCCTTGTCGAGCACGGCCACCAGGAGTCGCGGGTGCGCCTCGGTGAGGGCCATGGCGGTACCGAGACCCACGATGCCGCCGCCGATGATGGCCAGGTCCGCGCTCTGGGTCACGGCGGCCAGAATACCACTACCCTCGCCCCCTCCGACAACACCCTCTCCCCTCAGGGGAGAGGGCAGGGTGAGGGGCCCGGTGGCGAGGGGCCCGGTAGTGAGGGGCCAGCTGCTACTCGAGCGTCAGGGTGATCGGGCAATGGTCCGAGCCCGGAACGTGCGGCAGGATGGCCGCGCCGCGCACCCGGGCGCGCAGCTCCTCGGAGACGAAGAAGTAGTCGATGCGCCAGCCGATATTGCGGGCGCGCGCCCCCGACTTCAGGTCCCACCACGTGTAGTGACCCGGATCGGCGGTGAAGATCCGGAACGTGTCGTGATAGCCGGCCGCGATGAAGCGGGCCACCCACTCCCGCTCGGCGGGCAGGAAGCCGGAGGTCTTCTCGTTCTCCTGCGGCCGGGCGAGGTCGAGCTCGGTGTGCGCGGTGTTCACGTCACCGCACACCACGATGCCCTTGCCCCGCTCGCGCAGCGTCTCGGTGAAGCCGAGGAACGCCTCGTAGAACGCGAGCTTGTGCTGGACTCGCTCCGGCCCCATGCCTCCGTTGGGAAAGTAGACGTTGAAGAGGTGGAAGTCGGGCAGCTCGGTGTGGACCAGACGCCCCTCGCAGTCGAGCACCGGCGAATCGCAGACGGTGCTCACCGCGGTCGGCTCGGCGTTCACATACGTCGCGACGCCGCTGTAGCCCTTGCGCTCGGCGAAGCTCCAGTAGCTCCGGTAGCCGAGCGGGGTCCGCATCTCGTCGGTGACCTGCTCGGCCTGCATCTTGGTCTCCTGCAGGCACACCACGTCGGCCGCCTCCGCGCCGAGGAAGTCGAGCAGGCCCTTCTTCCACGCCGCCCGGAGGCCGTTGACGTTCCAGGACAGGAGCTTCACAGATGCACGTATCCGCTCGCCTCGCCTTCGGCTGCGGCTCGCAATGCTAGCGGTGCGCCTCGGCCCGGTCCTCGGGGACGTAGCCGAGCACCGCGCGCGCGTGCTCGATGTCGCGATAGCTCCACTTGTTCTCCGAGGTGATGAAGAACACGTCGAAGCGCACGCTCGCCGGCGCGGCGAGGCTACGCTCGACCGCCTGGGCGATGTCGCGGCGGCTGCACCAGACCGAGAACTCGCGCGGCTTCACCGGCCGGTCCTCCGCGCTCACGTGCCCGATGCGGAGGCAGATCATCGACATGCCGGTGGTGTCGGCGAAGTGCCGGGCCAGCGCCTCGCCCCAGGCCTTGCTGCAGCCGTAGAGGCCATTGGGGCGCAGCGGCGACTCGTGGGTGAGCATCGGCCACTCCGCCAGCTCGTCGTAGCGGCCGGCGGCCAGCGCCGCGTACGGCGGGTCGCGCTCGATCCGGCTCACGGTGGCGCCGCTGCTCGCGTAGACGACCCGCCGCACCCCGGCCCGGCGCGCGGCCTCGAAGACGTGGTAGGTGCCGATGACGTTGTCGCGCAGCACCGCCTCCCACCTCGGGGTGCCCTCGGCGCTGGCGACGTTGGCGGCCAGGTGCACGACCGCGTGCACGTCGCGGAAGGCGGGCTCGATGGCGTCGAGGTCGCCGATGTCGGCCTGATGCGTCTCCACGCCTTCGACCGGCCGGCGGTTCAGGGCGCGGAGCGCCCAGCGCCCCTCCAGGCGGCGGCGCACCGCATCTCCGATGAGCCCGCTCATGCCCGTCACCAGGACGCGCCGCATGGCGACGACCATACCACGAGGCCGGGCGCGGTCTTGACCGCGCGGCGCGCGGCGGCTAGAGTCGCGCCCGGGGAGGACACCACCATGCTGGATCTAGGGCTCGCGGAGAAGGTCGCCATCGTCACCGGAGGCAGCGAAGGGCTCGGCCGCGCCACCGCCATGCGCCTGGCCGCGGAGGGCTGTCGCGTGGTGATCTGCGCGCGGCGCAAGGACGTGCTGGAGCGCGCGGCCGAGGACATCCGGCGCCAGACCGGGGTGCAGGTGCTGGCCCTGCCCGCCGACGTCACGCGCGCCACGGACGTGGACGCGGTGGTGAGCGCCGCGCTCGGCACCTACGGGGGCGTCGACATCCTCGTCAACAACGCGGGGACCTCCGCGGCGGCTTCCTTCGAGAAGGTGGACGACGCCACCTGGGAGGCCGACATCCAGGTCAAGCTCATGGCCGCGGTGCGCTTGTGCCGGCTCGTGATCCCGCAGATGAAGACGCGCGGCGGCGGCCGCATCGTCAACGTGACCACGGTGGGCGGCAAGGCGCCCGCCGCCCGCGCCCTGCCCACGTCCGTCACGCGCGCGGCCGGCATCAATCTGACCAAGTCGCTCGCCAACGAGTACGCGCCCGACCGCATCCTGGTGAACACGATCTGCCTCGGCCTCGTGAAGAGCGCGCAGTGGGAGCGCCGGGCCAAGGGGGATCTGGAGGGCTACTACCGCGAGGCGGCCAAGCGCGTCCCGGTGGGCCGCATGGGTGAGGCGGAGGAGTTCGCCGACCTCGTGGCGTTCCTCGTCTCCGCGCGCGCGGCTTACATCACGGGCACCGCCATCAATTTCGACGGCGGCATGTCCGCTGCGTACTGACGCAGGGCGCCGCCCTGCTGGGGGGCCGAGCCTGGGCCTAGGCTTGCTGGATCGCGCTTAGCTTGAAGGGGCCGGGGCCGACTGGGCGCGTGAAAGTCCAGTACTCCTCGAACTTCACCGGCTCGGTGCGGCTGCCTTCGAGCACCCGCGCCCCGCTCTCGTCCGTGGTGTAGTCGAGCAGACTCGCCAGGAAGTGGACCGTCACGTAGTCCTGGCCACCCTCCTGCCAGGCCTCCGTGACCTCGGCGGTGCGCACCGCGATGTTCTCGAGCCGGTTGATCTTCTGCTCGGCCCGCAGCCGGTTGCAGTCCCGCTGGAGCTGATCCTGGATCTCGGGGGCGAGGCTGCCCGAGACGCTCCGGAGATCCCGGGCCGTCCAGGCGCCCTGCACCTTGAAGAAGACGTCCGACGCGGTCTCCGCGAACGCGCGGGGATCGAAGCTCGCGTCCATCTGGCGGACGTGGCCGAGGCCGCGCTCCAGATCGGGCGGCGCCGGCGGGGGCTCCAGGGTCGCGGTGGACGCCGGCGCCGTCGCCCCGTACCGGGCGGAGGCCACCGCGTCGTCCCGCGTCGCGGGCCCGCTGCCGGGGCCGCTGGCCATCGCGTAGGCGGGTGAGGCCGCCGCGTGACGCCGCCGCATGTAGGAAAACGCGAACCAGGCCAGGCCGGCGATGATCAGGATCTCCATCATCCCGATGCCGCTCCCGAAGCCGCCGCCGGAGAGCAATCCGCCCAGCAGGCCGCCCAGGAGGAGTCCGCCCAGCATCCCGCCCATCATGCCGCCCCAGCCCGAGCGCGGCGATTGCACCGGGGACACCGCCGGGGACGAGGGCTGCTGGCTCGGCGAGGCGGGGCTGGACGGAGGCCGGGCCGGCGCGGAATAGCTGCGGGTGCCGCGGCTGCCGCTCGACCGGCCGCCGCCTGCGCGGGCCCACGCTTCGGTCGCGGAGAGCACCGGCAAGATCGCCAAGACCAGCAGAACCGCCAGGGCCAGGGTCCGTCTCATCGGGTGCCTCCTTCGTAACGTTGTCCGGTGTAACGTTGTCCGGGTCATCGTGGGAACGGCTGGCGCGAGTATACCTGGAACTTCTCTGCGCTGCGTCGGTCTCTACGTGCTGCGCACCTCGAGCACGCGACGCGCCGCTTCGACGTCAAGGCGGCCCCCGCCGCGGTGGGCGCCGCGGTGTTCGTGGGGCCGAGCCTGGCCGGCGTCGACTGCTTCCACTCGCCCGGGCTCTTCGCGCGAGAGTGGCCCAAGCTGCTGCGCGCCTACGCGCTCGACGCGTACCGCGCCGGCGGCGCCTGGGACGAGCCGGCGGCCCGCGCGCGCACCGAGGGCCTGCTGCGCGCGGCCGCGCGGGTGGAGGGCAGCCTGCGCGACAGCGTGGGCGCGGGCCGGCTCTTCGACTTCACGCTGGACGGCCGGCGCGGGGCGGCCCTGCTCTTCGAGGGCCGGGCGATCCACGCGGCGATCCTCTGAGCGCGGGCTCGTGAGCCGGCTTGACCCGCGATCGGGCGCGCGTATGATGCGGCCACACGCCGAGCCGCGCGCGGGACCGGGCCCGCCGCTTTCCCCGGCGCGGTCAGGAGACGACCACCCGATGGCGGCGAGACTGCCCTACCTCGATCGGGCGCAGGTCGCGCCCGAGATCCAGTCGGTCTTCGACACCCTCCAGAAGGCGGGCGGGCGGGTGCTGAACATCTTCCGCCTCATGGCCCATCACTCGCGATCGCTGCCGCCGTTCCTCGCGTGGTATCCCCTCCTGCGCGAGGGGCCGCTCGACCTCAAGCTCCGCTACCTCGCGTACGTCCGCGCCTCGCAGCTCAACCGCTGCCGCTACTGCGTCGCCCACAACGGGGCGGCCGGGCGCCGGGTCGGCGTCTCGCCGGAGCAGCTCGACGCGCTCGCCGAGTCCGGGACGAGCCCGCTGTTCTCGGAGCTGGAGCGCCTCGTCATCCGGTACGCGGAGGAGATGACCACCCGCGTGCAGGTCGACGCGACGCTCGTCGAGACGCTCACGCGGCACCTCGGTCCGGAGGCGCTGGTCCAGCTCACGCTCACGATCGCCGCGGCCAACTTCACCAACCGCTTCAACGAAGCGCTCGGCACCGAGCTCGAGTTCGAGGAGGCCCGTCATGGCTGACAGCGTGCAGCGCGCGGAGTACTTCTACGTGCAGGTCCCCAACAAGGCGGGCGAGGGCGCGCGCTATCTCGCCGCGCTCCACGAGGCGGGCATCAACCTGCTCGCGTTCTCCGGCTTCCCGGAGGGCCGCGGCTCGCAGCTCGACTTCGTGCCGGTCGACGCCGCCGCGTTCCGCGGCTTCGCCAAGCGGTCGAAGTGGAAGATCACCGGTCCCAAGCGCGCGTTCCTGCTCTCGGGCGACGATCGCGTCGGCGTCATCGCGGAGGTGCACGCCAAGCTCGCCGCCGCGAAGATCAACGTCACCGCGATCGACGCGGTCTGCGCGGGGGCCACCCGCTACGGCGCAATCCTCTGGGTGGCCAACCGCGACTACCGCCGCGCCGCCAAGCTCCTCGGCGCTCTCTGACCCCTCGCCGCCTCGCGCGCCCGGCCGCACCAGCCTCGCCGAGCAGTCCTTGCGTGCCGTCCGGCCTCTGACGGGCCTGATGTCGTCCTGACGAGGCCGGCGCGAGCGGGATCGGAGCATCCCCAACAATTACGGGCGTTTCGAACCCGCGCCCGCTGGCATGCGGTATGCCGAGAAGGGGACACCCGAACGCGACGGCCGGCCCGAATCGGGGCGAGTCGATCAGAGGGACAAAGGAGCCATACATGGTCCAGACCGAGGATGTGCTGGCCGAGTACGTCGAGCGGCTGTTCGCGAAGGCAAGCCTGCTGAGCCTGGCGGTGCTGGGACATGGGCGGCTGCTGGAAGACGGCTGTCTCCGTCCGGACGGCAACCGCCTCGATCAGCTCCAGTCCCTGGCGACCGAGCTCGAGTTCGGCCTCGGCATGCTGCACGACCGGCTCACCGAGCGCCACGAGCTGGCCTGAGCGGGGCCGCGCCGTCATCATGCCGCCCATCACGCGAGTCCTCGCCCTGGCCTTGGCGCTGCTGCCGCTCGGCTGCGCGCCGCACGCCGAGCCCTCGCGCGCGGCCGCCGTCACCGCCCCGGCCCCGACTCCACCGCCCGCCCCCGCCTGGCCGGACGGAGCGCCGGTGCCCGACGCGCTCGACGCGGCCGACCCCGCGCCGTCGCCCGAGGCCAGGCCCATGAACGAGACGTTCGCGACGCGCGCGGAGCTGCCGGACGTGCACTTCGCCTCCGGCGAGGTCCGGGTGCGGCGGAGCGACCTGAAAGCGCTGGACGGCGTGGTGGCCTGGCTCAAGGCCCATCCGGACCAGCTCGTCATCGTCGAGGGGCACACCGACGCGGCCGGGCCGCGCGCCGCGAACCTGGCCCTGGCCGAGCGCCGCGCGCGCGGGGTGATGGACTACCTGCTCGCGAGGGGCGTCGCCGCCGAGCGCGTCACCGCGGTCGCGCGCGGCGAAGGCGACACCGTGCGCGCGGGCGATTCCTCCACCGGTCAGGGCCGCAACCGTCGCGTGCACTTCCTCGTCCGCGAGAGCGGCCCGCTCAAGCTCACCGCGTCGCCCAGCCCCTGAGGCAGGCGACCGCGTCCGCCCGGCCGCGCTCGAGCGCGCGGGCGATCCCCGCCGGATCGAAGTCGAGCGGCCGCAGCGCGAGCGGCGCCGACGGCGTCAACAGGTGCACCTCCACCGCCGGGAACTTCAGCCGGGCCAGCTCCACGTCCCGCCGGATCTGGTGGATCATCCCCATCTCGAACGCTTCCTCGAGGGCGCGCCGCATCGTGGTGGGCGGGCTCCCCTGCTCGTCCGGCGCGTAGCTCATCACCACCACCGCCCGCTCCACGCCGGCTCCCGCCTCCAGGGCCTCCAGCACGGGGGCGCGCCCGGTGAGCCCGCCGTCCACCAGGAGCGCTCCGTCCACGTCCACCGCGGGAAAGGCGCCGGGCACCGCCGCCGCCGCCATCAGGGCCTCGCGGGACACGGTGTGGTTGTCGAAGAAGCGCGGCCGGCGCCGGGCCAGGTCCGTGGTGACCACGAGCAGGCGCACCGGCGAGGCGCGGATGCGATCGAGATCGAGCGAGGCGTCGATCAGCTCGCGCAGCGGCTGCGGGTCGAACAGCGAGCCGGCCCGGTCCAGGGCCAGCAGGGTGAGCCAGCCCGGCAGCAGGCCCGCGAAGAACACACCGGCCCGCAGCGAGTAGATCCGATCGCGCGAGAGGCCGCGCCAGAGCGCGTCCAGCCGCTCCAGCCGGCCGTCGGCGATCATGGCCGCGTTCAGCGCGCCCGCGGAGGCGCCGGCCACCAGCCGGATCGGCACCCCGCGCTCCACGAAGACGGCGGCCGCCCCCGCCTCGTACGCGCCCTTGGCCCCGCCGCCCGAGAGCACGAGCGCGATCGGCGCGTCGAAGGCGCGCGTGGTCGGCCCGCAGCCCGCGGCGGCCGCCGGCGCGGCGCCGGGCGCGAGCCAGACCACCGCGAGCAGCAGGAGGACGCGGGTCGAGCGGGCCGGCATGGCCCGGGTCATACAACGACCCGGGCCCGCGCGTCAATGCAGAGCGCGGGCCAGAACGCGGGCCAGCCAGCTCGCGGGCGCTAGGCCCGGACTATTCGCGAATGCGGGTCCCGCGTCCGGCCCGCCCCCTCACCCTGAGGGTAGCGCCCGTGTTCACGCATGGTCCGGGCTAGCGGGCGCGCGCGGGCGCCGCGGGGGCGCGCTCGGCGCCCAGCACCATGCGGACGCGCCGGGCCAGGTACTCGATGGTGAACGGCTTGGCGATGACCGGCCCGGTGGGATTGAGTCCGCGGGCTACCAGGAAGTCCCGGTCGTAGGCGGACATGAACATCACCTTCATGCCCGGCAGCAGCGGGGCGAGCCCGGCGGCCAGCTCGCAGCCGTCCAACCCGGGCATCACCACGTCGGTCAGCAACAGGTGGATCGGTCCCGGATGCTCGGCCGCGATCCGGATCGCGTCCTCACCATCCGCGGCCTCGAGCACGCGATAGCCGTCCGCGGCGAGCACGTCGCGGGCGAGCACCCGCACCCAGGCATCATCGTCGACGACGAGAATGGTCCGCACGAGAGGGGCCTCCGATCGGGAGATCAGCCGGCGCGCCGGCGCAGGGCGCGGGCATGCAGCTTGAGGGGTTCGGTCGCAGCGCGCGCGGCGCGCCGCTCGCGCAGGCGCCCGAGCCAGAGCGCGCGCGGCGTGAACTTCCGGGTGTCGAGCGCCGCGGGAGCCCTGGGCGAGCGCTCGCGATTGAGCCAGGCCTCGAGCGGATAGAATTCGACGCTGCCGCAGGTCGGGCAGTGCCGGTACATGGCCGCGTCGAAGACGGTATTGCAGTCGAGCTCCATGCAGAGCTTTGCCGCGCGTAGATTGATGCGGGACAGGTCTTTCTCCGGATTCATCCGATCCTCCTGTGGCGGCGTCTCGCGCCCCACGGTCTCTGTGTGACCAGACAGGCCGGAAAGCCCGAGGCCGGTTCAACCCGCCGGTGGAGAAGGGACCGACACGTTTTCCCGTCCGCCGAGCTTCCCGACCTGCCTGATCCGTACCGCGCTCTCAGGGGCAAGTCCTGTACCAAGAAGGATCAGCCGTAGAATCAACCGCTTGCCGCGGGGCCGCGGAAGCGATCTTCCCCGCTCTTCCGTGGCTGGGAAACGAACTACCCTTTTGCTACGGTGACGCTCTCTCCGCATTTTCTGCGGAGTAAAGAACACACGGGGGCCGTCTTGACAGCGCGCGCGCTGCCCCCGCATGATCCTCGATGCGATGATCGCCGACGATCACGACGCGGCCTTGCTCGCGGTGGCCGCGTGGTGCGAGCGCGTGCTAGACTTCTCTCTCGCCGTCGGCGTGACGGTACAACCAGAACGAACGCGGTAGAAGGGCGGTTGATCAGTCAGTGGCAGATCCAGTCGGCCGGTCCCCGTTGAGGCGGTTGCGCTCGCTCTCTCGCTCTGCCTCGCCCCGCGCGCTCGCGCCCACCCGGCCCGCCCTCGCCACCGGCGTGCTGGGCCGCGAGGTGCTCGCGGGCGGGCGCCTGCGGCCCTGGAGCACGCGTCTTCGCGAGCTGTTGCTGCGTCGCTACGTCCTCATCCCGCTCATCGGGCTCGTTCTCGCCCTCGCCACGCTCGTGGAGGTCCGCACCTCCGCGGGGCAGGCCCTCGTGCTCTCGCGGCTGGCCGCCGCGCTCACGTATCGCGTGGAGGCGGGGCCGAGCCCGGCCATCCGCTTCCCGCGCACCGGGCCCTACGACGAGCGCCTCGGCTATACCCACCTGCCCGGCTTCATCGAGCGGCTGGAGGCGGCGGGCTATCGCGTGGAGCGCCAGGCGCGCCTCGCGCCCACCCTCGACTGGCTGGCCGGCTGGGGCATCGCGGTGCCGTACCGTGAGAAGACGCGCGCGGGGCTCGCGGTCCTGGACCGAGAGGAGCGGGCGCTCTACGCCACCCGCTACCCCGAGCAGAGCTACGCCCACTTCGAGGCGGTGCCGCCGCTCCTCGTCAACACGTTGCTCTTCATCGAGAACCGCGAGCTGCTCGAGCCCGGCCACCCGTACCGGAACCCGGTGATGGACTGGCGGCGCCTGACCAAGGCGATCGGGCTCGAAGCGGTCGGGCGCCTGGGCGGCGACCGCCACTCCATCGGGGCGAGCACCCTGCCCACCCAGCTCGAGAAGATGCGGCACTCGGCCGACGGGCGCACGCGCTCGGCCGGCGACAAGCTCCACCAGATGATCTCGGCGAGCCTGCGCGCCTACCAGGGTGGCGCGCGCACCCGCGCCGCACGCCAGCAGATCGTGGTGGACTATCTCGACTCGCTCCCGCTCGCCGCCGCCTCCGGCCACGGCGAGGTGCACGGTCTGGGTGACGGGCTGCGGGTCTGGTACGGCGTGGACTTCGCGGAGGCCAACGCGGTGCTCGCGGCCTCGCCCGCCGTCTCCGACACGGCCAGGGCCCGCGTGTTCAAGCGCGCGCTGAGCCTCATCCTGGCGGTGCGGCGGCCCTATCACTACCTCGTCGAGAACCCGCGCGCGCTCGAGGAGTTCACCGACGGCTACCTTCGTGTGATGGCGGGCGTGGGCGTCATCGACGCGCGCCTGCGGGACGCCGCGCTCGCGGAACGGCTCGAGCCCCGGCGGGGGGGCGGGGGAGCGACGGTGGCGTTCGTGGAGCGCAAGGGCGCCAACCTGGTGCGCAGCCGGCTCACCACGATGCTGAACGTGCCCGGGCTCTACGACCTCGACCGCCTCGATCTCACCGCCTACAGCACGCTGGATGCGCCCGGCCAGGAAGCGGTGTCCCGCCTCCTGCGCTCGCTCCACGAGCCCGCCACCATCGGGCGCCTCGGGCTCGTGGGGGAGAACCTCCTGGGCGGCGGCGATCCGGCCCGCGTGCTCTACAGCGTGACGGTCTACGAGCGCGGCCCCGTCGCCAACCACGTCCGCATCCAGACCGACACCCTCGACCAGCCCCTCGACATGAACGGGGGCGCCCGGATCGATCTGGGCTCCACCGCCAAGCTACGGACGCTGATCTCGTACCTGGAAGCGGTCGCCGCCCTGCACGACCGCTACGCGCGCCTCTCCCCCGCCGAGCTGGCCAAGGTTCGCGCGCACCCGCGGGACCGCCTGGGCGCGTGGGCGCTTCAGTATCTCGCGGAAGCGCGCGGCACCGACAGGAGCCTCCGGGCCATCCTGGAGACCTCGCTCGAGCGCCGCTACTCGGCGAGCCCGGCCGAGGCGTTCTTCACGGGCGGCGGGCTCCACACCTTCGGCAACTTCGACCACGAGGACGACCGGAAGGTGCTCTCGATCCGCGAGGCCTTCCAGAACTCGGTGAACCTGGTCTTCATCCGCCTGATGCGCGACGTGGTCACCACGCATCTCTACGGCTCCACGAGCTCGCTCGCGGTACGCCTCGACGATCCCCTGGACCCGCGCCGGCAGCGATACCTGAGCCGCTTCGCGGACCGGGAGGGCAGCGAGTTCATCCGGCGCTTCTACCGGAAGTACCAGAGCCTGCCCCTGGACGGCGCCATCGACCTGGTGCTGAGCGGGGCCCGCCCGACGCCGCACGGCCTGGCCACCGCGCTGCGCTCGGTCTACCCGGAGGCGAGCCTCGAGGTCTTCCGCGATCTGCTCGCGACGCGCCTGCCCGGCCGCGCCCTGTCCGACGCGATCGTGGGGGAGCTGTACGACCGGGCGGACCCGCACGCCATGCCGCTCGCCGACCGCGGATACGTAGCCGGCGTGCACCCGCTCGAGCTCTGGCTGGTGGGGCATCTGCGGCGGCATCCCGGTGCGGGAATGACGCAGGTGGTCCGCGCGAGCAGCGCGGAGCGCCAGGCCGTCTATGGCTGGCTGTTCTTCACCCGCCACCGGAACGCGCAGGACCATCGCATCACGAGCCTGCTGGAGCTCGAGGCCTTCCTCGACATCCACCGGAGCTGGGAGCGGCTCGGCTATCCGTTCGCCTCGCTCACTCCATCGCTGGCCACCGCGATCGGCAGCTCCGGCGACCGGCCCTCCGCGCTCGCCGAGCTGATGGGCATCGTCCTCAACGACGGCGTGCGCCTGCCCACCGTGCTGGTGGAGGGCCTCGACTTCGCGCCGGGCACGCCCTACGAGACTCATCTGGGCCGCGCGGAGGCGCCCGCGACGCAGGTGCTCGCCCCGGAGGTGGCCGGGGTGGTGCGGGAGCTGCTCACCCAGGTGGTCGAGCAAGGCACCGCGCGCGGCCTCCGCCCCGCGCTCGCGCGGCCGGGCGGCGTCCAGCACGTGGTCGGCGGCAAGACCGGCACCGGCGATCACCGCTACCTCGTCTACGCCAAGAACGGCACGGTGGCGGCATCCCGCGTGGTGAGCCGGGCGGCCACCTTCGTCTTCATGCTCGACAACCGCTACTTCGGCACGGTCACCGCCTACGTGCCGGGGCCCGAGGCCGGGCGCTTCCATTTCACGAGCTCGCTGCCGGTTCGCGTCACCGGGCTGCTCATGCCCACGCTCGAGCGCCTCTCGTCGCCGGCGCCCGCGGCGCCGCGCACCGCGTCCGCTTCGCGGTAGTCGGCGGCTCCCTGCCGTCGGGCGGGGCGCCGGGGGCGG
>JBBDXN010000088.1:0-24125 GCA_040902305.1 Candidatus Rokuibacteriota bacterium
CGCCCGCCGCGAAGGCGGCGGCCATGAGGCAGCGGGCGATCACCTTGTAGAGCCGGCTGTCGATGCCGATGCCCTCGGCGCCCTCCTGGTCGTCGCGCACCGCGCGGAAGTAGAAGCCGAGCTTGGAGCGCTCGACCGCGCGGGCCCCCCAGAGGGTGAGCGCGAAGAGCACGAGGGCCAGGTAGTAGAAGCCGAGGCCCTTGCCGCGTCCGGCGAACTCCATCGTGAGCATCCCGTGCACGAAGCCTCCCCCGGCGGCCACCGGGAGGAAGAGGCCGCGGCTGCCGTTGATCAGCTCCCAGGTGGCGCCGATGGGCTGGGCGATCATCCACATGGCCACGGTGGCGATGGCGAAGTAGTGGCCGCGAAGCCGCGTGATCGGGTAGGTGACCACCGCGCAGATGGCCACCGAGACGACCACCGCGCCCAGCAGGGCGAGCCACGCGTTCCACTCGAAGTGAATGGACAGGAGCGCCGCGGTGTAGGCGCCGGTCGCGAAGAAGATGTTGGGTCCGAAGTCAAACTGCCCGGCCCAGCCCCCGATGATGTTCCAGCCGATGCCTAGCATCGCGTTGAGCAGCACCAGGAAGCCCACGGTCTCGTAGTAGATGTAGCCGCTCTGCTCGAAGGGGATCGGGTAGAGGAGGGCCGCGAGGGCGGCCACCACCCAGGCCACCTGCTGCGCTCGGCCGGCGCGGGCCGGCGGACTAGAAGCGGCCAAATAGCCCCTGGGGCCGGAACAGGCCGATCAGGATGTAGGACCCGAAGACGAAGGCGTCCTTGAAGGCGGGCGGCAGGTAGGCCGCGGTGACGCTCTGGACGACTCCGACCAGGAGCGCGGCCATCAGGGTCCCCAGGATGGAGCCGAAGCCGCCGAGGGCCACGATGGCGTAGGCCAGCACCGTGAAGGAGAGGCCGGCCTGCGGGTACACCGCGAAGAAGTTGGCGAGGATGACGCCGGCGATGGCCACCAGCGCGGTGCCGAGGCCCCACGCCACCGCGTACATGCGCTGGGGCCGGATGCCCACCAGCATGGCCGCGTCGCGGTCCTCCGAGGTGGCCTGCAGGGCCAGGCCGAAGTCGGTCCGGTCGATCAGGAGGTAGAGGAGCAGGAAGAGGGCGAGCGCGATGAGCCCGCCCACCAGGAGCGGCACCCCGATGCGCACGTCGCCGAGCGTGATGTTGGCGCCGCTCAGCCCGGTGAGCACGCTCTTCTCGACGAAGCGGTAGTCGCTCGTGAAGACCGCCACCGCCCCGTTCTGGATGAAGAAGAAGAGGCCGACGGTGGCGAAGATCTGGGTGAAGATCTCACCGCGCTGCACGCGCCGCATGAGCAGGCGATAGATGAGCACGCCCGCCCCGTACATGATCACCGCGAGCGGAACCATGGAGACGAGCGGGTCCCAACCGAGCGACACGGAGAGCCCCCAGGCTCCGAACATCCCGAGCATCATGAACTCGCCGTGGGCGAAGTTGATCATCTCCATCAGGCCCCAGATGATGGTCAGCCCCACCGCGACCAGCGCGTAGAGCAGCCCCATCTGGAGCCCGTCGGCCAACGCCTGGAGGAAGAGCGTCACGGCTCAGGATCTATTTCTTGGACTCACGCTCCTGCCAGCCCGGGGCCGGGAAGATCGTCTTGAAGCCGGCCTGCTTGGCGAGATCCCAGGGCCAGATGGTGTGCTTCTCGTTGTCCCACCCGACCTGGGTCACCACGCCGGTGGCCAGCTCGTTCTGGTGCTTCGGGCTGAACTTGATGCCCTTGTAGTCGATGATCATCATCTCGGGCGTCATGTTGGTCTCGTTGGCCGCCTTCGCCAGCGCGGCCGGCTCCACCGACTTGGCGCGGTTGATGGTGTCGGCCATCCACAGCAGGCCGGTGATCTCGCGCATGGCCAGCTCGCCCATGTCCTGACCGCGGCTGTACTTCTTGTAGATGTCGTTGACCTGCTTCCAGGACGGCTTCTTGTTCGCCAGGTCGATGGCGGTCGGGTCGCGTCCCAGCCAGGCCGCGGCGCCGTTGTTCGCCTTCTGCGCGTTCAGCCAGGTCTGGTCGGAATAGGCGCCGTTGCTGGTGGCGATCACCTTCGGCATGAACCCGGCGCGCTTGGCGTCGGCCTGGAACACGGTGGTCTCCGCCGGGTACTGGACGAAGAAGAGGACGTCCGGGTTGGCCGACTGCAGGCGCTGCACCTCCGAGGCCAGCGTGGTGGCGCCGGTCTTGGTGGTGAGATCCGCCACGATCTTGAGGCCGCTCTTCTCGGCCAGGTCCGCCGCGATCTTGCGGTTGTCCTGGCAGAAGAGGTTGTCGCAGGTGAAGAGCGCGATGGTCTTGAGGTCCTTGGGCCCGCCGTGCGACGGCCACTCCTTGAGGAACTGGAAGACGCTCGCGACCATGACCCCGTCGTGGGGCCCGGTGCGCCAGAACCACTTGAAGCCCTTTTCCGTGAGGGTCGGGGACGCGCAGGGATGGCAGGACATCGGGATGCCGTAGCTCTCGACGAGCGGCTGGATGATCGAGGTGTTGCCGCTCGTGCCCTCGCCGTTGAGCCAGTGGACCTTGTTGACCGTGATGAGCTGCTCGGCGAGCGTCCGCGCCTGATCGCCGCGGCTCTGGTCGTCCCGCACCACCAGCGTCATCTTGGCGCCGCCCAGACCCGGGAAGCCCTTGCCCGGCCCCAGGGGGACCTTGAGGCCCGGGTAGTCGTTGTTGACGATGTCCTCCACGGTCTGCCCGGCCCAGAGATACTGCTGGCCCAGGCTCGCGAAGTTGCCGGTGAGCGGCAGCAGCTCGCCGATCAGCACCTCGCTGACCGGGCCGGCGGCCCGGACGGCCGGGTTCCACGGTATGACGACGAACGACAGGATCGCGACGGCGGCGATGATGCGGTGCATTCGCATGCGTGACCTCCTTCAGTGAGGTGCGGACCGGGACGGTTCGCGATCAGGGCGGGCCGCGGCCGGAAGGGACCGGGGGCCCGACTTGCGCGGGCCGAGTCTAGCGCAGGACCCCGCACCCTGTCACTAGGGAATGACCCCAGAGGCGGCGAATCCGAAGCATCCATGAGCGGGCTCGACCAAGACCGGACGGGTGGCGCCGTGGGTGGCTCCCGCGGGGCCGGTGCTGCGCGGGAGCCACCCGCGGCGACAGGCCCCGTCCGCCTCACGCGCTGACCGCTCACGAACGGTTCGGGCTAGAGGCGGGCCATGACGCGCTCCGCGAACTCCCGGCTGAAGCGCCACTTCTCATCCGTGCCGGTGGCCCACATCAGCTCGCGCAGGCCGCCGCGCTCGAGCTCGCGGATGCGCTCGATCAGCTCCTCGGCGGTCCCCACCAGGCAGGTGTCGCGGACCAGCTCGGCGTCGATCAGCTCGGCCTCGCCGGGGTGGACGTAGGTGTAGTGGCCCTCGTGGGTCCGGAAGTGCCGGTGCTCGCGCGGGGTCTCCTCGACCAGCGCGCAGTAGCGCTTCCAGATCCGGCGCAGGAAGGGGGGCGGCTCGATCCCCCGCTCGGCCACCGCGTCGTAGAAGTAGTACACGCTGGCCATGACGTTCGGGCCCACCGTGCGGATGACGCGCTCGGAGTCCGCCGCCTCGCCCGGCTCGAGCAGGACGATGTTGGTGAGCGCGCACATGTGGAAGTCGCTCCCGAGCGCGCGCCCGGCGCGCGCGGCGCCGACCTGCGCGAGCGCGAGCGCCTCGGCGGGCGCCACGCCGCGGGGCGGGATGGCGAAGACGAGGCCGTCGCCGTACTCGCCCGCCAGCTCCATGGCCCGGGGACCGAAGGCGGAGACGTAGAGCGGGATGCGCGGCTCGAGGCTCAGGTACTTCTTCTCGCGGATCAGCATCTTGACCGGGCGCGGGGTGCTCTCGTAGGCGTAGTCCACGATCTCGCCCCGGAGCAGGCCGCGGAGCACGCGCAGATACTCTCCGTAGTCCGCGATGCGCATGGGCGGCTGCCCCATGCTGCGCGTGGCGGTGTTGCCGGTGCCCACGCCCAGGTGCACGCGGCCCGGCGCCAGCCGGTTGAGCGTGGCCATCGCGGCCACGTGCACCGGCGGGATGCGCGTGCCGCAGATGGCCACGCCGGGGCCCAGGCGCAGGCGGCTGGTCTGCCGCGCGGCGAGGGCCAGCACCGCGTAGCAGTCCGAGTACAGCATCTGGCTGTCGGTGACCCAGGCCGAGTCGTAGCCCAGGGACTCGACGTGGTTGTAGAAGCCGATCTCGTCGACGTCGGCCATCGCACAGACGCTCACGCGCATCTCGCGGTCCTTTCGTTGGCTCGGGTCACTTCTTGCCGCGGATCGAATCGAGCAGCGCGCGGGCCCGCGGCACTTCCTTGAGCGTCCAGCGCGGCTTGTCGGTCGGGGCGCGCTCGGCCAGCAGGGCCTCGAGCTGCTGCCGGGCTTCCGCGTGGCGGCCCATGTTCACGTAGAGCTGCGCCAGCTCGAGGCGGGCCCCGGTCAGCTTCGGATCGAGCCGGCGCGCGGTCTTGAAGTGCTCCTCCGATTCCTTGCGGTCGCCGCCCAGGACCACCGGCAGCTCGCGCGCGATGCTGCCGGCCATGATGTGCGCCTCTATATTGTCGGGATCGAGGCGCAGCACGATGTCGACCTCCTTGCGCAGGTCACGGAGCGCCAGGGCCGAGCGGAGCAGGCCCTTGGCCTGGGACCACGTGCCGAGCGTGATCGCGTACCAGAGGTGCGCGTCCGGATCCTTCGGGGCCAGCTCGGTGGCGCGCTTGGCGTAGTCGCGGGCGCGCGCGTAGGCCGCCACCTTGTCGTCCTCGGTCTTGGCGCGCTCCTCGCCGAAGAGGAACCAGGCGCGGGCCAGGGCGAGGAGCGTGGGCACGTCGGCGCCGCCGCCCTTGGCCCGGTGCGCCTCGAGCAGGTCGCGGGCGCGGTCGATGCGCGCGGGGTCTTCCTGGTACTGGCGGAGCATGACGCGCGCGGTCTCGGCCGGGGTCTGCGCCTGGACGGTGGCGGCGGCGCTCACCAGCAGCAGGACGGGGACGAGAAGCGGCCGGCGCATTGCCCGATCGTACCGGCGCGGGGAAGCGGGGTGGGGGAGAAAATGCGCCAGAGAAGGCCGGTAAGCCGGGTCCTGTCTGACCGCCCCGGTTTCCCGTGACGGCGAGATGATCATTTCTCTAGGACGCCGGTTACCCGGCGCCTCAAGCGGCCATACCCGAGAGCCCCACGCGGGCCGCGCTTCACCTGCTCTCGCGAGCAGGATCGCTCTCCTATTTGGCCTTGCTCCGGGTGGGGTTTACCGAGCCGACCCGGTCACCCGGGCCGCTGGTGAGCTCTTACCTCACCGTTTCACCCTTACCGCCCGTGAAGGCGGCGGTCTGCTTTCTGTGGCACTGTCCATGGGGTCGCCCCCCCTGGCCGTTAGCCAGCACCCTGCCCTGCGGAGCCCGGACTTTCCTCCCGCGCGGTTTCCCGTGCCGGCGATCATCCAGCCTTCTCTGACGCAATCAAAGAGCGTGTGTCGCTACCGCAGAGTATAGCCTACGCCGCCCGCGCGGTCAGGGCTCGCGCCGCTTGACCGCCTTGCGCTCCGCCCGGCGCGCGAGTTCCCAGTACCGCCGGTCCCGGTCCTTCAGGATCTCCTCCGAGGTGCGGAGCGGCGCCTGCGATGGCTGCTCCACCCCCAGCGCGTGGCCGATCTCGTCGACGACGTCCTGGTCCGGGGTGGACACGCTGCCTCCCGCCGCTTCTTCCCCCGAGCTCTGCGCCCGCTGCCAGTCCGCGTCCACGTCGCCGGCGCTGGCGGCGGGGCCGGTCTCGTGGTGCTCGATCACTTCGCGCAGCAGGCCCACCGTGGCCCCTCGATCCTCCGCGCCTACCCGGCCGCGCCGGGTCGACGCGGTCCGCTTCCTCGGGCGGCTCTTGGCCCGCCGGGCCGGGGCCGGGCGGCGCTTCACCGACTTCGCCTTGGGCCGCTTCGCCTTGAGCCGCTTCGCCTTGGCTCGCTTCGTCTTGGCTCGCATCGCCTTGCGCTTGCTCATGCCCACCTCCCTTGAACGGTCACGGGCGTTACCGCTATGATACGCGCGCGGTCATCGATGATCACGGTCTGCAGTTCCTCTCGAACGACGTCGTCTCAGGGAGGTCGGCCATGACGCAACCGGCGCAGGATCCGACGATGCGCACCTCGATATCCCGTCGCGCGGTGCTCCGCAGCGTGGGCGCGGCGGTGGGAGCCGCGGTGCTCGCGCCGCGCCTGGCGGGCGCGCAGACGTCGCCCAGCGGCCCGGTGGCGCCGCCCAGCACGATCACCAGTCCGCCGCGGGACTTCAGCCCGCGGGGCGCGCCGACCACCTACTTCACCGATCCCGACGTGCTCACGATCCAGCCCGCGTTCAACGGCCTCCGGCAGCCCAATGCCCCGATCCAGCGGCTGTGGACGGGCGCGCTCTGGTCGGAAGGGCCGGCGTGGAACGCGCAGGGCCGGTACCTGGTGTGGAGCGATATCCCGAGCAACCGGCAGATGCGGTGGATCGAGGACAACGGCCGCGTCAGCGTGTTCCGCACCCCGTCGAACAACAGCAACGGCAACACGTTCGACTTCCAGGGCCGCCAGCTCTCCTGCGAGCACGTGACCCGGCGCGTGGTGCGCTACGAGCTGGACGGCTCGATCACCGTCGTCGCGTCGATGTTCAACGGCAAGCGCCTCAACTCGCCCAACGACGTGGTGCCGCACCCGGACGGCAGCTACTGGTTCACCGACCCGCCCTACGGCGCCCAGTTCTACGAGGGTACGGTGGACGCGCCGGGCGGGCCCGCCAACCTGGCCGGGCGGCTCAACCCACGCCTCGGCCAGCCCCCGGAGCTGGGCGGCTACAAGCGCGAGCTGCCCACCGCGGTGTATCGCCTGGACAAGGGCGGCACGCTCACCCAGGTGGCGGGCGAGGACCTGGTTCCGGATCCCAATGGGCTCTGCTTCTCGCCGGACTTCAAGAAGCTCTACGTGGTCAGCACCGGCAAGGGCCCCGGCGACACGCACGCGGGCGGCAAGGGGGAGATGTACGGCTTCGACGTGGGGGCCGACAACAAGCTCACCAACGGCAAGCTCTTCTCCAACTTCATGGTCGACGGTGTCAAGTGCGGGCCGGACGGCGTGCGCGCCGACGTGGACGGCAACCTCTGGTGCTCGAGCAATGCCGGCCGCAACGTGGGCTATAGCGGGGTGACGGTGTGGACGCCGCAGGGCCAGCTCATCGGCCGCATCCGGCTGCCCGAGGTGTGCGGCAACGTCTGCTTCGGCGGGCCCAAGCGGAACCGCCTCTTCATGGCCGCCAGCCAGTCGCTCTACTCGGTCTTCACCCAGACCCAAGGCGCCGCCCCCGGCTAACCCCGGGGTCAGGTCTTACATTCCGACATTTTCATTGCGCCTGTCGATCACGTAGCGCGCGGAAATGTCGGAATGTAAGACCTGACCCCATCCTGATCCCTGGCCGGCATCGAGCTGCTGGGGCGCCAGGTCCTCCCCGAGATTCGCCGTCTGACCAGGAGCTAGCCATGCGAGTGCCCGCCGCGCAGATCCGGCAGCAGCTGGAGTCCGTGTTCACCGCCTGGGGGATGTCCCCGGCGCACGCCGCCACCACCGCGGAGATGATGGTCGAGACCGACCTGCGCGGGGTGGACTCGCACGGCATCTCGATGCTGCCGACCTACGACAAGGAGTTCCGCGCCGGGCGGCTCAACATGCGCCCGGTCTGGAAGACGGTGCGCGACCTGCCGTCGATCGCGCGCATCGACGCGGATCGCTCGCTCGGCCACCCGGTGTCGGCGCACGCCATGAACCTGGCGGTCGACAAGTGCCTGACCACCGGGGTGGCGGTCGTCGCGGTGTTCAACTCGCATCACTTCGGGGCCGCGGGCTGCTACGCGAAGATCGCGGCGGATCGCGGCGTGATCGGTATGGTGACCTCGGCCACCCGCGGCGTCACGCTCGTGCCCACGTTCGCGGCGGAGCCGGTGATGGGCACGAACCCGCTGGCCTTCGCGGCGCCGGCCCGGAAGAACGCGTCGTTCGAGCTCGACATGGCCACCACCACCGTCGCGGCCGGCAAGGTGAAGGTCTACAAGCTCAACCACAGGCCGGTGCCCTCGGGCTGGGTGGTGGACGGCGACGGCCGCCCGGTGACGGACGAGGCGACGGCGTTCCAGCACGTCTTCGAGCGGCCGGATGGCGGGATCACGCCGCTCGGCGGCAGCCGCGACCTGGGCGGCCACAAGGGCTATGGGCTGGCGGTGCTGGTGCACATCCTGGGCGGCACGCTCGCGGGCGCGTCGTTCTCGCCGCTGCGCAACCGCGTCCAGCGCGACTCGGACCCGCACAATATCGGCCACTTCTTCATGGCCATCGATCCGCGCGCCTTCCGCGACGAGGGCGAGTTCGAGCGCGATCTCGACGACGTGATCGACGTGCTGCACGGAGCCAGGCGCGTGGACCCGGATCAGCCGGTGATGGTGGCGGGCGATCCGGAGCGGCTCACGCGCGCCGAGCGCCTCGAGCAGGGCGTCCCGATCCCGGACGACCTGATGATCCAGCTCCGCGTGGCCACGACCGCGGCCGGCGTGCCCTTCGTGCTCGGCGGCTAGCCACCCCTCACCCAGCCCTCTCCCCTGAGGGGAGAGGGAAGAGCGGGCGGGCCGGGCTGAACCCTCACCCTCAGGGGAGAGGGAAGAGCGGGCGGGCCTGGCTGAACCCTCTCCCCTGAGGGGAGAGGGAAGAGCGGGCAGGTCTGGCTGAACCCTCTCCCCTCTGGGGAGAGGGCAGGGTGAGGGGTCCTCCGAGCTCAGTCGCGCGCGCGACGACGGGGGCGATGGCTGCGGCGCTCGAGGGCTCCGCCCCAGCTCGCGAGGAACGCGGTGACGAAGGCGTGCTCGCGCGCCGGCTCCACCGCGAGCGGCCCGAGGCAGAGCGCCACCGCGAGCGCGACGTGGTAGCCCTCGGAGCGGGAGGCCGCCGCCCGGCGGTAGGCCGGATGCGCCTCGTTCACCCACACGGTCGCGTCGACGAGGCGGCCCAGCTCGACGTCGTCGGGCCGCGCCGCGAACTGGATACTCAGGCCGTACCGACCCGGGCGGCGCCCTCGGCCTTCGCCGCTCACATCTCGCGCGCCAGGGCTTGGCGGCGCCGCGACTTCGGGCATCGGAGCGGTACCTCTCGTCGAGTCGCGGGATCCGGAGGCTTCCGGCGCGGTCGGTGCCGGCGCCGGGCCGGCGACGAGGTCGGGCGCGAGCGGCGCGTCGGGTGCGCCAGTCAGGATCTGACCCTCGCTCGGCGCGAGTCCCCCGCCGCCGCGCCCGTCGACCGGCAGCGCGCGTTGTCCCCCGCTGCGCCGCTCGACCAGCGACGCCAGGAGCGGAAAGTCCTCGGCCAGGTCCACCAGAACGGTCTCGAGGTCGCGCTCGACCGGCCGGGCCGCGCGGCGGCGGCTCCGGTCGGCCTCGACCGGCGCGTCGCCCCACCGCGCGAGCTGGGCGCTCACCGCCTCCTGGATCGCCTTGCGATAGGCGAGGTAGAGCGCGCCGCGCGCGCCCGAGCGCACGAAGTCGCCCTTGTTGAGGGTGAGGCACTCGGCCAGAGCCGGCGCCTCGATGAGGCCGCCGATGCGGTCGCCCGCCGCGGGCGTCACGCCCAGCCAGTCCCATCCCCCCTTGATGACCTTGCCGAAGGTGCTGACCGCCAGCCCGCGCCGTTCCTCGGACAGCGGCGCGCCGTCCCGCACCAGGTAGCCGATCGCGGAGGGCTTGCGCTTGCGGGCCATTCGCACCGCCAGCGCGGCCCGCTGATCGCCCGACCCGGGCTCCGTCGCGAGCGATCGGCCGTTGACGGCGAATCGAATCCCGCGCGGGTACTGGGCGGCCAGGATCTCGTCGAAGAACGGCTCCAGGAGCGTCTGGAAATGCCGCCGCAGCGCGGCCTCGATGAAGCCGGCGTCGAGCAGCGGCGCCAGCGGATTCTCCAGGGTGAGACGTACCGCCGTCCCGCGGGCCCCCACCAGCCCGGGCGGCGTCACCCAGCGCCACGGCGCGCGCTGCCGGCCCCCGAGCGCCCACGAGGTAGCCACGTGCTTGCCGCCCCGCCGGGTCTCGGTCACGACCTCGCGGCTCACCAGGAGCGCGAGCTTGATGCCCACGCCCGCGAAGCCGATGCCCTGCCCGCGCGTCTTCGAGCTGATCGCCAGGTCATGGTAGCGGGCCAGCTCGCGCCGGCGCATGCCAAGGCCGTCGTCCACCAGCGTGAAGGTGCCCGCGGCCGGATCGGTCAGGACGGTGATCGTACCGGCGCCCGAATCGAGGGCATTCGCGACGATCTCGGTGAGGATCGTCTCGTCCGTCGGGCCGGGATAGGCGTCGCGCAGGTCCTCGAGGAGGCGCAGCAGATCGACCCGGGTCTCACCCATGGGCGATCACCGTGCGCGCTCGCGAGATGGCTCCTTCACGAACAGTCCGGCTCGGGAGTGCTCGCGCTCGCTCAGCCGAGGGCCTTCCGCAGCGCCCCCGCCACTTCCCCGAGCAGCGCGCGCGACTGATCGAGGATGCGCGTCATCCGGAGGAAGCCGTGGAACATCCCGGGGTACTGGGTCATCGTCACCGACCCGCCCGCCTCGCGCAGGCGCTTGGCGTAGGCTTCCCCCTCGTCGCGTAGCGGATCGCAGCCCGCGGTGATCACCAGCGCGGGCGGCAGATCGGCCAGGCTCTTGGCCAGCAGCGGCGAGGCGTTCGGCTCGCGGCCCTGCTCCGGGCGCGAGAGGTAGTGGCGCCAGAACCACCGCATGTCCTCCGTGGTCAGCAGGTAGCCGGTGGCGTTGTCGCGATAGGACGCGGTGTTGAAGTCGTGGTGGGTGACCGGATAGACCAGCACCTGCAGCGCGAGTCGGGGCCCGCTCCGGTCGCGCGCCAGCAGCGCCACCACCGCCGCGAGGTTGCCCCCGGCGCTGTCGCCGCCCACCGCGAGGCGGGCGGGGTCGAGTCCGAGCCGCACGGCATTGGCCACCACCCACTGGAAGCCCGCGTAGGAGTCTTCCACCGGTGTCGGGTACCTGAACTCCGGCGCCAGGCGGTAGTCCACCGCGGCCACCGCGCAGCCGGCCGCGTTGACGATGGACCGGCAGATGCCGTCGTGCGTGTAGAGATCGCCGATCACCCAGCCGCCGCCGTGGTAGAAGACCAGCACCGGATGCGGCCCGTGGCCGGCGGGGCTGTAGACCCGCACCGTGATCTCGCCGCCGGTCACCGGCACCCGGTGGTCCGCGACGGCGGGCACCTCCTCGACGGGACCGAGGCCGGCGGTGCGCGTGCGCATGGACTCGCGGGCCTCGTCGGGCGTCGACTGCGGGATCGGCTTGAGGTTCAGCGCGGCGACGGTATCCACGACCTTCTGGGCTTGCGGATCGAGCGGCATGGTGTGCCCTCCCGGGTGCGGCTCAGGTGATGCGGCGACAGTAGAGAATCCCGCCCGCGTCGTCAAGGGCGGCCCCGTCAAGCGGCGGTGCGCGCACCGCGCCGCTAGGCCTAGCGCCTGCAGGGCGCTCAGTGCCCTGCGCCGCGGCGAAGGCGGCGCGTGCCGATCAGCAGCACCGCCGCCCCCATCCAGGCCAGCCCGCCGTCGAGCAGGAAGGCGCCGGAGAGGCTCAGCGCGGCCAGCCCGCCGCTGACCAGCGGGCTCGCCGCGGTGCCCACCTGCACGCTCAGCGCGAGCCAGCCGAAGGCGGCGCCGCGCCGCTCGCTCGACACGAGCGTCCCGCCGAGGGAGTAGGCCAGGGTGAGCGCGCCGCCCAGGCAGAACCCGGTGAGGCAGCGCAGCAGCATGAGGCTCTGCCAGCCGGGTGCGACGGCCATCAGCGCGCAGGGCAGGCCGCCCAGGAGCAGGCCGACCAGGAGTAGCCGCTCGGGCGGCCAGCGCTGGGCGAGCCGGCCCGCGACCAGGGCCGAGCCGGTGGCGCAGATGGCGGCGAGCGAGATGATCTCGCCCGATGTGGCGGCGATGCGGGTCACGTCGGGCAGGGCCGCGACTTTCAGAGGCACGAGGAGCGACAGGCCGCGGTCGATGAACTGGCCGATGAAGAGCAGGCCCAGCACGAGCGGGAGCCCGCGCGTGCCCCAGATCTCTCGCAGGCCGAAGGTGGGGTCCTCGCCCGCCGCCGCTCCTGCCGCGTCGGCGGGTGGCCGGCCCTCGCTGAAGAGCAGGATCAGCCCGACGAGCGCGATCGCGCACATCCCCGCGGTGACGAAGAAGGCGTAGCGCAGGCCGAAGTGCGAGGCCACGTAGCCGCCCGCGGCCGGGCCCACCGCCACGCTCAGGAGCTGGGCGCCCTGCACGCGCCCGATGGCCACCGGCACCTTGTCCTTCGGGCACGACACGCTGGCCAGGGCCATCGCGAAGACCGAGAAGCCGGCGATGACGCCCTGGAGCACGCGCAGGATCAGGAGCTGGGTGACCGAGGTCACGAGGCCCATCGCGGCCACGATGATCACGAAGCCGGCGAGCGAGCGGATCATCATCATCTTGCGGCCCACCCGGTCGGCGAAGCGGCCCCAGAGCGGGCCCAGCAGGCCGGAGACCGCCGGGGTCACCGCGGTCAGCACGCCGGACCAGAGGGCGACCCGCGTGGGCTCGGTGACGCCCAGCTCGATCACGTAGAGCGGCAGGAAGGGCGAGAAGAACTGGAAGCCGACGAAGGCGATGAAGACGACGAGGGCCAGGGCCCAGACATTGCGCTCCCAGCTCTCCACCGGGCGCGCCGCCTAGCCCGGACTATTCACGAATGCGGGGATCGAAACGACTCCCTCTCCCTCGGCGAGGGAGAGGGTCGGGGTGAGGGTAGCGTCCGGGTTCACGCATAGTCCCGGCTAGCGGGCCGCGTCACGTGGGCAGGCCGAAGAGCGAGGACATCCGGGTGGCGTCGTGCAGGGCCGCCATCTCCGCGTCCGGGGTGCGGCGCGTGAAGCGACCGGCCGCGTCGAGCACGCGCGGCAGCAAGGCCAGGTCGCCCGCGGTATTGAGGAAGATGCCGGGCCGGCCGAGCACCCAGTGGACGGCCCGGTCGATGTCCTCCTGCCGCTCGAGCGGCTGGTACCACGTGGCGTGGCTCCGGTCGGCGGTGGCCCAGGGCCCGCGCGCGATGGCCTTGATGGTCTGGACGGCCACGTTGCGCTCCCGGCAGATCGCGGTCACCTCGCCGAAGGCCTCGCGGTAGCGGTCGTTCTGGAGCATGAAGAAGTTGTAGGGCAGCAGGATCGAATCGAAATCGAAGCGGGCGAGGCTTCGCCGGTGCATCGCCGCGATGGGCCAGCCGTGGCCGGTGACGCCGATGGCGCGCGCGAGCCCCTGGGCCCGGGCCTCCACGAGCGCCTCGAGCGCGCCGTCCGGGCCCATCGCCTGGTCCCAGTCGTCGGGATGGCCCAGCGAGTGGAGCTGGATGAGATCGACGTGGTCCACCCGGAGCCGCTCGAGCGAGCGGTGGAGATCCTCGCGCGCCTCGCGGGCCCCCCGCGAGCCGGTCTTGGTGGCGAGGAAGAAGTCTTTCCGGTGCCGGGCCATCCACGGGCCGATGCGGAGCTCGGAGTCGCCGTAGCGCGCGGCGGTGTCGATGTGATTCACTCCGTGGGCGAGCAGGACCTCCAGCGCGCGATCGGCCTCGTCCTGGGTGGCCCGGGCGAGCGCGGCGGCCCCGAAGATCGTGGCGGTGCTCTGATGCCCGGTGCGTCCGAACGGCCGGCGCTCGATCATGGCGAACTCTCCTCGTGACATCTCCCTCTCTCCTCAGGGGAGAGGGCCGGGGGCCAGCGCCCGCTCGCCCGCAGCAGCTCGAACACGCGCGCGGAGGTGACCGGCGGCCGATCGATCTCGACGCCGTAGTCGGCGAGCGCGTCCTCCACCGCGTTGGCCACCGCGGCGGCCGGGGAGATGACCCCGCTCTCGCCCACCCCCTTGATGCCGAGGGGATTGATCGCGGAGGGGAAGTCCATGTGGATGACCTCGAGCGGCGGCATCTCGTCGGCGCGCGGCAGGGGATAGTCCATGAGCGTGCCGGTGAGGAGCTGGCCCGCCTCGTCGAAGATCAGCGCCTCTCCGAGCGCGCTGCCGAGGCCCTGGGCGATGCCCCCGTGGAGCTGGCCTTCCACGATCACCGGGTTGATCGGCCGCCCGCAGTCGTGCATGGCGGCCAGCTTGAGCAGCCGGATGCTACACGCTTCGAGATCCACCTCCGCGACGACGCCCTGCACGCCGAAGGCCCACGTGACCGTGTCGGGATAGAAGAAGGCGCAGGCGCTGAGCCCGGGCCCGCCCGCCTCGGCCACCGCGCGGCTCCGCACCGCGGCGCGGGCCACCTGGCCGAGCGTCACGCTCTTGCCCGGCACGCCCTTGACGTGCACGCGTCCCTCGGCGAGCACGACGTCCTCGGGCGCGCACTCGAAGAGCTCGGCGCCCACGAGGCGCGCCTTGTGCGCCACCTGGGCGGCGGAGCGCTGCACCGCGGGGCCGCCCACCGCGGCCACGCGGCTCGCGATCGTGCCCATGCCGTAGCCGACCAGATTGGTGTCGCCGCCCACCACCACCACCGACTCGAGCGGCACCGCCAGCTCGTCGGCCGCGACCTGGGCCAGCGTCGTCTCGTGCCCCTGGCCCTGGGCGCAGACGCCCAGATGCACGAACACGGTGCCGTCGGGATCCACGCGGATGTCCGCGCCCTCGAAGGGGCCGATGCCGGTGCCCTCGACGTAGGCGCAGAGACCGAGGCCGATGGGCCGCGCGCTCCCGCGCCGCCTGGCCTGCTCGGCCCGCCAGCCTGGGTAATCGAGCGCGCCGAGGAGCCGGTCGAAGGCCGCCGGGTAGTCGGCCGGGTCGTAGGTGATCGGCGCGCCGTCGCGGTAGGTGAGCCCGGTGGGGCTCGGCATCTCGTCGGCCCGGATCAGGTTCCGCCGCCGCAGCTCGGCGGGATCCATGCCGATGCGCCGCGCCGCGCGATCCAGCAACCGGTCCAGCACGAAGGCGGCTTCGGGCCGGCCGGCGCCGCGATAGGCGGCGGCGAAGGTCTTGTGGGTGAGGACGTTCCGGCCGACCCCGCGGTAGTGCGGCACGCGGTACGGGCCGGGCAGGTGGTTGATGGTGTTCAGCGTGATGGCCTCGCCGAGCGTGGGCGAGGCGCCGTGATCGCGGGTGAACGCGGTGTCGATGGCCACGATGCGGCCGTCGCGCTGGAGCCCGATCCGCGCCTCGTGGACCTGGTCGCGATCGCCCGCGGCGGCGAGGCAGTGCTCGCTCCGGGTCTCGGCCCACTTCACGGGGCGGCCGAGGCGCCGGGCCAGCGCGGGCACCAGGATCTCCTCGGGATAGACGTGCCCCTTCACCCCGAAGCCGCCGCCCACGTCGGGCACGATCACGCGGATGCGCTCCTCCTGCAGCCCCACCACCGGCGCGATGCCGCTGCGCACCGCGAAGGGCACCTGGGTGGAGGTCCACACCGTGAGGCCGCCGCCGATCGGATCGGGCGCGGCCAGCACCCCGCGGGTCTCGAGCGGCATGCCGGCCACGCGTGGATAGGCGAGGCGCGCGGCCACGACGATCTCCGCGCCGGCCATGGCGCCCTCGGGATTGCCCTTGGCGCCGGTGGTCACCGAGACCAGGTTGTCCGGCCACGTCTCGTTGACGCGCGGGGCACCGGGCGCGGTGGCCGCCTCCGGCGACAGCGCGGCGGGCAGCGGCTCGTAGGCAACCGCGACGCGCTCGGCGCCGTCGGCCGCGACGTAGGGATCGTCCGCGACCACGACCGCGACGATCTCGCCGACGTGGCGCGCCCGCCGGCCCGCCATGATCGGGTGGACGTACGGCCGGCCCTTCGGCTCCGGCACGAGTGGAGGCACGTTCGCGGTGGCCAGCTCCGGCAGATCGTCGAGCGTCCACGCCGCCGCCACGCCGGTCAGCGCGCGCGCGGCCCGGGTGTCGATCGACATCACGCGGGCGTGGGCGTGCGGGCTCCGCACCAGGACCACATGGAGCAGCCCCGGCACGCGCACGTCGTCGAGATAGCGGCCGCGGCCGTCGACGAAGCGGCCGTCTTCTTTCCGCTTCGGCGAGGCGCCGACCAGCACGAGGGCGGGGACCCGGGAGCCTAGCCGCGGGAGCCCGCGGCGCGGAGGTGCTCGTCGCGGCGGGACTGCAGATCGCCGTCGGTATAGGTCATCAGCTCGGGCTTGGCCTTGCCGAGCATCACCTGCAGGTAGGCGGGCTCGAGGCCCACGTTGGTGAAGCCGTGAATGACGTTGGCCGGGCAGGAGACGCAGTCCCACCTGCCCAGGACCGTCTCGGCGCGGTGGCCGGCGCCGTCCTCGATGAAGACCAGCACCTTGCCCTCGAGGATGAAGAAGACCTCCTCGACCTCGTGGGTGTGCGGAGCATTGCCCTGGCCGGGCGGGACGAACATCACCGAGAGCGTGAAGTGCTGGGCCGGGATCACCGCGGCGTCGGTCTTGCCGGAGGCGCCGGAGCCGATGAAGCGATGCTGCGCCCGCTTGAAGCCCTCCACGCGCGCGTCGGCGAAGGCGTCCCAGTCGGCGCGGCGGTCGGTGAAGCGGGCCACGTGGGTGCGGAGCAGGTCGTCGAGTGCCTGGGCCATGTCGGTGTCCCTCCCGGGGGCCCCAGTCTAGTCGCTGCGCATCGGGGCCGCAAGGCGCGCGGGCCGGACGACCGAGGAGCCCGCGGCCGCGCCTTGCGCGAGCGAAGCCGGTCTTGCTACGATCCGCGCTGCGACTGAACGCGACATCCGAAGGAGGTCCGCATGGGCAAGATCGTCTTCGCCGGCGCCATGTCCCACGTCCTCGACCCCGACTACTACCAGCGCGCCTGCGGCGACGACGGGCGCAAGAAGGTCACCGCCTGCATGGCCGAGATCGCGAGGATGGGCGAGCGCTTCACCGCGACGCGGCCCGACGCGCTGATCGTGGTGGCCGACGACCACCTGAACGCGTTCTCGTTCAACGCGGTGCCCGCGCTCTGCGTGCGCATCGGCCGCACCGTGTCGCGGATGAAGCAGGACCACGCCGAGGCCTTCGACGCGGTGCTCGACCACATGCCGGAGGAGTACCCGCTGCACGAGGACCTGGCCAACCAGATTCTTGAAAAGGGACTGGACGCCGGATTCGACCTGGCCATGTCCTGGGAGGCGCCGGTGGACCACGCCTTCCTGAGCCCGGTCAATACCATGCACGGCACGCGGCCCATCCCGCCGCTGGTGCCGATCTGGGTGAACGCGTTCGTGGCGCCCCAGCCGACGCCGAAGCGCTGCTTCGACTTCGGCCGGCATCTGGCCAGAGTCGTGGCGGTCTCTCCGTGGAAGGTGGGCATCATCGCCACCGGGGGGCTCTCGCACTTCCCCGAGCTGTCGCTACCGCGGGTCGGCGAGACCGACACCGTCTTCGACCGCAAGCTGATCCACTGGATGGAGGCCGGCGAGCACGAGCCGCTCCGCAACCTCGGGGTGGACGAGCTGCACAAGACCGGCGAGCACGAGTTCCTGAACTGGATGGTGCTGCTGGGGGCGGTGACGCCGGCCCGCGCCCAGGTGCGCTACTTCGGCGAGCTGCCGCGGATCAACCTGGCCGCCGTCGAGTGGAGCCTGCCGTGAGCCGCTACGCGGTCAACAGCCTGCTGTACCGCCTCAAGAAGGACCCGGACTTCCGGGCGCGCTTCGAGGCCGACGCGCGCGCGGCGCTGGCCGGGCTCGATCTCACGGAGGCCGAGCGCGTCGCGTTCGTGGCCCGCGACATGCGGAAGATCAACGAGCTGGGCGGCTATCTCCATCTCGTGATGTCGGTCCCCGGCCTCGCGGCCCACTGAGCGGCCCGCCATGAAGCTCGTGCGGTACGGACGGGTGGGCGCCGAGAAGCCCGGGCTCCTCGACGCGGAAGGGGCGCTGCGAGATCTCTCCCGGATAGTCCGGGACATCACCCCGGAGGCGCTCACCCCCGCCGGGCTCAAGCGCCTGCGCGCGGTGAAGCCCGCGCGCCTGCCCCTGGTCAAGGGCAAGCCCCGGCTCGGCTGCCCGCTGGCCGGCATCGGCAAGATCGTCTGCATCGGCCTCAACTACACCGATCACGCGGAAGAGGTGAGCCTGCCGCTGCCCAACGAGCCCACGATCTTCATCAAGGCCAACAGCGCGATCAGCGGGCCCGACGATCCCATCGCCCGGCCGCGCGGCGCGGCGAAGCTCGACTACGAGGTGGAGCTGGTGGCGGTGATCGGCCGCGCCGCGCTCCACGTGGACGAGGCCGGCGCGCTCCGCCACGTGGCCGCCTACTGCCTGATGAACGACGTGTCCGAGCGCGAGTTCCAGATGGAGCACGGCGGCGGGACCACCAAGGGCAAGAGCTGCGACACCTTCGCGCCGATCGGGCCCTGGCTGGTCACCGCGGACGAGGTCGCCGACCCGCAGGCGCTCGGCCTCTGGACCACCGTCAACGGCGAGCGCCGACAGCAGGGCGGCACCCGGGACATGGTCTTCCCGGTGCGGCAGCTCGTCTCCTACGTGAGCCGCTTCATGTCGCTCCGGCCCGGCGACCTGCTCTCCACCGGCACGCCCGCCGGGGTGGGGCACGGGGCGCGGCCGCCGCGCTATCTCGACGACGGCGACGTGGTGGCGATGGGCATCGACGGCCTCGGCACCCAGCGACACCGGGTGGTCGCCCGCCGCCCGTGATCCTGGTCGAGCACGGCACCATCATCACGGTGGATGCCGAGCGGCGGATCCTCACCGACGGCTCCGTGCTGATCGATGGGGCCGAGATCGTCCAGGTGGGGCCCGCGCGCGACGTGCGCCCGCCGCGGGTGCCGGACCGGGTGATCGACGCGCGCCGGATGGTGCTGACCCCCGGCTTCGTGGATACCCACGTGCACCTCTCCGAGCATCTCAACCGCGGACTCCTGCTCGACGACATCCCGGTGGACCGCTACCTGCCCGACTGGCTGATCCCGCTCTACTCGGTGATGACCGCGGAGGACGAGGAGCACGCCGCGCTCCTGGCCGGCATCGAGATGATCCGCACCGGCACGACCACGTTCTGCGAGGCGGGCACCCTCTTCGAGCCGGCGGTGGTGGGCGTGGCCATGGAGCGGCTCGGCATGCGGGCGATCCTCGGGCGCTGGACCTGGGATCTCGAGTCGGGGCCGGACCGGATGCGCCAGACCACGCGGGAGGCCCTCCACGCGAACGAGGCCATGCTCGAGCAGGTCGGGGGGCGCGGCGGGCTCGTGGCCGCCTGGCCGCTCCTGCTGGGCTTCGGCACCTGCTCCGAAGCGCTGATCCGGGGCGCCAAGGCGCTCGCCGACCGCCACGGGGTGGGGTGGGGGATGATGCACCTGGCCTCGCATCCCTCGCGGAAGACGCGGGACAACCTGCCGCTGGCCACCCTCGACGGCTGGGGCGTGCTCGGGCCGAACGCCAAGCTCTCGCACATGGTGTACCTGGACGACGCCGACATCGCGCTGCTCGCGCGGCGCGGGGTGAAGATCAGCCACTGTCCCACCGCGGGGCTCAAGCACACCAAGGGCCTGGCCGCGCACGCGCGCGTGCCCGAGATGCTCGCGAACCGCGTGTGCGTCTCTCTGGGCGGCGACAGCGGCAACGGCTCCAATCACTTCGACATGCTGCGCATGATGTATCTCGTGGCCAACCTCTACAAGGACGCGCGCCTCGACGTGACCGTGATGCCGCCGGAGACGGTGCTGGAGATGGCGACGATCCGGGGGGCGGAATCGCTCCTGATGGAGCGCCGGATCGGCTCCATCGAGCGCGGCAAGCGGGCCGACCTCGTGCTCTACGACCGCAACGCGCCGGAGTGGCGGCCGCTGCTCAACCCGCTCAACAACCTGGTCTATGCCGCGACCGGATCGAGCATTCGGAGCGTGATGATCGACGGCCGCCTCGTGCTCGACGACGGCCGCATCACCACGGTGGACGAGGGGGCGATCTACGAGCGGGTGGAAGTGCTGGCGCGGGAGCAGGTGCGGCGCGCCGGGCTCACCATCGAGAGCCGGTGGCCGACTATCGGATGAAGCCGCGGAGCCCCTTGCGCGCCAGCGCGGCCCGCGCCGATTCGGCCCGCTCGCGCGACGGGTAGGTGCCCACCCACACCACCCAGGGGACGGGGGCCTCCCGGAGGCGGCGCACCTCGGCCGGGTAGCCGTCGCGCTTGACCTTCGCGGCGAGGCGGCCCGCCTGACCCGCGTTCTTGAAGGCGGCAACCTGGACCCAGAAGGTGGCGTCGTCGGAGCGCGCCGCCGCGGTGGCCGCGGGGGCAGCCGGCTTCGACTCGCGTGGCGCCGCCGCGTTCGACTCGCGCGGCGCCGCCGGCTTCGACTCGCGTGGCGCTGCCGCCTTCGGCGGGGTGACCCGCGGCGCCGTGGCGGGCGGCGCCGCGGCCGCCGGTCCCGCGGGCGGTGCCGTCTCGACGACGGCGGCGCCCGAGGGCTGGGCAGTCACGGTAGCGATGACCGATTCGGCCGTCACCTCGCGCTTGGCCTTCGGCGGGGTGGCGATGTCGTACCAGCCGAGCCACTGCGGAATCGCGAACACGAGCACGAAGGTGACCGCGGCGGCGGTGATCCCGATCCACATGCCGCGGAACGGCGAATCCGCCGGCGCTTCCATCTCCTCGTCCGAATCGTCCTCGAGCCACGAGGGTTCATCGAGGGTCGGGAATCTCATCTGCGCCTCGTGCTCCCGCGGGCTCTCGCCCTCGCGAGGCACGTCGCCTTCGTCGTGTTCGTCGTGATCGCGTCGCGTCTCGTGATCGGTCAGCATAGCTTCGTCTTAGCATGGCCCTCGTCGCGCGCCGGCAAGAATAAAGAATCGCTCCCGGGTGACGCTGCGCGGCAGGGAAAATATCTCCCACGCCCGCCAAGTATCTCCCTCTCCCCTCTGGGGAGAGGGCAGGGTGAGGGGTCGAGGCGGCGTCGAGCGTCTTGACTCGGCGCGTGGAGCGACGTAGCGTTCACCCGTTCCCGACGAGGCGTGCCCCCGACGGAGGTCATTCAATGGACACCAGCGGTCATCAGAGCCCCGAGCGCATCCGAGCCGGCCTCGGCCACCCGATCATCGACGCCGAGGGCCCCGCGGGGGCGAAGGTCGCGGCGGCCCGGCTCGGCGCGACGCCCGCGGGCGCCCGGCGGTAGCCCGTGCGGCTCGCGGACCGGGTGGCCCTGGTGACCGGCGGCGGCTCCGGCATCGGCCGGGCCATCGCGCTGCGCTTCGCCCAGGAAGGCGCGCGAGTGATCGTCAACGATGTCAAGCAGGAGAAGGCGCAGGAAACGGTGGACGCGATCGCGGCGGGTAGCGAGGCGGCGCGGGGGCGCGCGCTCGCCGCCGACGTGGCCGACTCGGGCCAGGTCAAGCGGATGTTCGCCGAGATCGACCGCGAGTTCGGGGCGCTCGACATCCTGGTCAACAATGCGGGAATCGCGGAGGGGGCGCCGGGGGATCGGGAAAAGCTGCGGTCGCGGTCGGAGGCGCGGATCGGCGAGCTGATGTCGGGCGGGCCGGTGACTACCCACTGGGATCTCACCCAGGACATGTCGGACGAGGCCTGGCACCGGATGATCGGCGTGCATCTCAACGGCACGTTCTTCTGCACGCGCGAGGCCCTCCGGTTGATGGGCCGGCGCAACCGCGGGGCGATCATCAACATGTCGAGCGTGGCCGCGCTCATGGGCCTCGAGGCCTCGCCGCACTACAGCGCGGCCAAGGGCGGCATCCTCGCCTTCACCCGCGCGGTCGCGCGCGAGGTGGCCTCGCGCGGCATCCGGGTCAACGCGATCTGCCCGGGGTACATCGACACGCCGATGACGAAGCCGATGTCGCCCCTCATGCAGCGGGTGGTGGTGAACCGCACCCCGCTCGGCCGCTGGGGCGAGCCGGAGGAGATCGCCGCCACCGCGCTCTTCCTGGCCTCCGACGACGCCTCCTACTTCACCGGCCAGTGGCTCTCCCCCAACGGCGGCCTCTTCATCGGCTGATGGGGTCAGGTCTTACATTCCGACATTTCCGCGCGCGCCGTGTCTCCGAAGCGCGATGAAAATGTCGGAATGTAAGACCTGACCCCTATCGGGGGATCGCGCTGCGGGCGAGGGCGTCGGCGCGGTCGTTCATGGGGTCGCCGCTGTGGCCGGCCACCTTGTGCCAGGTGACGTCGTGGTGCTCCACCAGGGCGATCAGCGGCTCCCAGAGATCGCGATTGTCCACCGGCTTCTTCTGGGCATTGATCCAGCCGTTCTTCCGCCAGCGCTCGTACCACCTGTCGCGAAAGCAGTTGATCACGTAGGCGCTGTCGCTGTAGATGGCGACGCGCCGGCGGCCCGCGAGCGAGCGCAGGCCATCGAGCGGGGCGGTCAGCTCCATGCGCTGATTGGTCGTGGGGTTCTCGCCCCCCGAGAGCTCGCGCTCCCGACCGCCCTCGATGAGGATGGCGCCCCAGCCGCCCGGCCCGGGGTTGCCGGAGCAGGCGCCGTCCGTGTACATGACGATCGGGGATTGCGCGGAGGCCATCGCGTCAGCCCCTCACCCTGCCCTCTTCCCCAGAGGGGCGAGGGAATCGAGGGAGGGGGAGTCTCAGGAGGGCCAGTAGAGGTAGCGGCCGCAGGACTCGCAGGGGATCAGCGAGGACTGCGCGCGGAGCTCCTGCAGGCGCTGGGGCGTGATCGTCATGCGGCAGGCGCCGCAGAAGTTCGGCTTGGCCACCGGCGCCAGGGCTACCCCGCCGCGGGCGCGGAGGATCCGGTCGTAGTCGCCCAGGATGGGGCCCGGGAGCTGGCCCGCCAGCTCCTTGCGCTCGGTGCGCACCGCGGCCAGCTCGGTCTCGACCACGCGGAGCTGCTCCTTGGCGGTGGCCTCCTGGCTGCGGCCCTCGGTCTCGCGCTGCTTGAAGCGCGCCTCGGCCTCGCGGATGTCGCCGGTGAGCCGCTCCTGCGCCTCCATCAGGACCAGGACCTCCTCCTCCATCCGGGCCTTCTCCTGCTTGATGTCCTCGATCTCGATCAGGACCGCGGAGTATTCCTTGTTGGTCTTGACCTCGTAGAGGCGGGCTTCGTTCTTGGTGCGCTTGGCCTGGACGACCTCCAGGTCCTTTTCCTTGGCGCGCTGGTCCTTGCGGGCGGTATCGAGGCGGGCCCTGGTCTGCTCGACCTGCGTCTTGGCGTCTTCGACGGCGGCGTGGATGGCGGCGATCTCCTTCGGGAGCCGCGCGGCGTCCGCCTCGAGGGCGGCGATGCGCGAGTCGATCGCCTGCAGGTTGATCAGCGTCTGGAGCTTCTGGTCCACTAACCCCCCTCGAATATGGTGGGCCCACTTGGACTCGAACCAAGACCGGACCGGTTATGAGCCGGGGGCTCTGCCAATTGAGCTATGGGCCCGGCGGCCATCATACCACCCCGGAACCCCCTCACCCTGCCCTCTCCCCGGAGGGGAGAGGGAAAGGACCCGAGGGGAGGTCGAACGCTCACGACTCGAGGAAGCTCCGGAGCTTCTTGGAGCGCGAGGGATGCCGCAGCTTGCGCAGGGCCTTGGCCTCGATCTGCCGGATGCGCTCGCGGGTGACCGCGAAGTCCTGGCCGACCTCTTCCAGCGTGTGCTCACACCCGTCCGACAATCCGAAGCGCAGGCGCAGCACCTTCTCTTCTCGAGGCGTGAGGGAGTTGAGGACGCGGTTCGTCTGCTCCCTGAGGCTGAGCCCGATCATGCTCTCGACCGGCGAGCCCACCTGCTTGTCCTCGATGAAGTCGCCGAGGTGGCTGTCCTCCTCCTCGCCGATGGGCGTCTCGAGCGAGATGGGCTCCTGGGCGATCTTGAGGACCTTGCGGACCTTGTCCACCGGGACTTCCATCTTGATCGCGATCTCTTCCGGGGTCGGCTCCCGCCCCAGCTCCTGGACCAGCTGCCGGGAAGTCCGGATCAGCTTGTTGATCGTCTCGATCATGTGCACCGGGATCCGGATGGTACGGGCCTGGTCCGCGATGGCGCGCGTGATCGCCTGCCGGATCCACCACGTGGCGTAGGTGGAGAACTTGTAGCCGCGGCGGTACTCGAACTTGTCGACCGCCTTCATGAGGCCGAT
>JBBDXN010000089.1:0-24123 GCA_040902305.1 Candidatus Rokuibacteriota bacterium
CATCCAGCCCGCGCGGGAGATCGGCGCGATCGCCCGCGACCACGGGATCCCCTTTCACGTGGACGCGGTGCAGACCTTCGGCAAGATGCCCATCGATCTCGACGCCTTCAACATCGACCTGCTGTCGTTCTCCGGCCACAAGATCTACGGGCCGAAGGGCGTGGCCGGCCTGTACATCCGGAAATCCACCAAGATGGTCTCGGTCCAGCATGGCGGCGAGCACGAGCGGCGCCGGCGCGCGGGCACCGAGAACGTGGCGGGCATCGTCGGGCTCGGCCAGGCCATCGAGATCCGCGGGCGGGACATGGAGGCGGAAGCCGGGCGGCTGACCGTCCTGCGCGATCGCCTCTGGGAGGGCATCCGTCGCCAGGTGCCCGACGTGCGGCTCAACGGGCACCCCACGCGGCGGCTGCCCGGCACCTGCAATATCTGCTTCCGGCACGTGGAGTCCGAATCCATCGTGCTCGGCCTGGATCTGAAGGGCGTCGGCGTGTCGGCGGGCTCGGCGTGCACCTCGGGCAACGTGGAGCCCTCCTACGTGCTGGTGGCGATGGGGGTCCCGGTGGAGTGGGCGATCGGCGCGGTGCGACATTCCCTCGGTGGGAGCACCACCGTCGAAGACATCGACTACGTGGTCGAATCGACCGCGCCGCTGGTGGCCAAGCTGCGGAGCGCCATGCCGGCCCGGGTCTAGCCGGCCGGGCGGCGATGCAGTACAGCCCGGCTCTCATCGATCACTTCCGGAATCCACGGAACGCTGGCATCATGCGGAATCCGGACGGGGTGGGGGAAGGCGAGTACAAGGAGTGCATGGACCTGGTCCGCTTTCACTTGCGCGTGCGGGACGGCAAGGTGGTGGAGGCGCGCTTCCAGGCCTACGGGTGCGGGCCGACCATCGCGGCGGCGAGCGCGGCGACCGAAGTCGCGACCGGCTGCGCGGTGGAGGCGCTGCTGGAGCTCCGGGCCGCGCAGGTCGAGGCGGCGGTGGGCGGGCTGCCGGAGCCGCGGCGGCACGCCGCGGAGGTCGCGGTGCTGGGGCTGCGCGCGGCGGCGCGCGATGCGCTGAGCCGGGCGGACACGAGGAGCGAACGGCATGCTTGAGCGAATGCGGCGGGACGTGAGGACGGTGCTGGAGCGCGATCCGGCGGCGCGATCGCCGCTCGAGGTGGTGCTCTGCAGTCCGGGCGTGCACGCGATCTGGATCCACCGGGTGGCCCACGCGCTCTGGCGCGCCGGCTGGCGCCTCACCGGTCGTTGGGTCTCACACGTGGGGCGCTTCCTGACCGGTATCGAGATCCACCCGGCCGCCGTCCTGGGTCCGGGCCTCTTCATCGATCACGGGATGGGTATCGTCATCGGCGAGACCGCCGAGGTCGGCGAGAACGTCAGCATCCTGCAGGGTGTGACCCTGGGCGGCACCAGCCTCAAGCGGGAGAAGCGCCACCCCACCATCGGCGACAACGTCATGATCGGCGCGGGGGCGAAGGTGATCGGCGGCTTCACCATCGGCGCGGGCAGCCGCATCGGCGCCGGCTCGGTGGTGGTGCGGGAGGTGCCGGAGAACTGTGTTGTCGTCGGGGTCCCCGGTCGCGTAACCTTCCGCAACGGCGAGCGGGTGACCGGCGGTATCGACCTCAACCAGACCGACCTGCCCGATCCGCTGGCCCGCACGCTCGAACAGATGGTGGACCGGATCCACGTGCTCGAGGCCGAGATCGAGCGGCTGAAGAAGGCGGCCGACGCCCCCGCGGGGGCGCCGGCGGACTGACCCAGATCACAGGAGGCGAAAGCGACGTGCTGCCAAAAGACACGATGGACGTGAAGGAAGTCTCGCGGTACCTCGCCATGGACGAGAAGACGGTGGCCCAGATGGCGGTCGATCGCCTCATCCCGGCCCTCGAGCACGAGGGAAAGTGGCTCTTCTCCAAGAAGTCCATCGACAAGTGGCGCGGGCGGTCCGTGGGGGGCTTGCGCTAGCTCTTCTGCGGACAACCGTCTACTTCTTCAAGCTCTTCATCTGCGGGGGCCCAGAAATGGCCCCCGCACTCCCCCAGTCCGCGGACGCTCCGCGAGGTTTCGCGCGTGGTGATTTGCGTGAGCCGTAGCATCCTGCACGTGGACATGGACGCGTTCTATGCGTCGGTGGAGCAGCGGGACCGGCCGGAGCTGCGGGGGCGGCCGGTGATCGTGGGGGCGGATCCGACGGGGCGGGGCGTGGTGTCGGCCGCCTCCTACGAGGCCCGGCGCTTCGGCGTGCACTCGGCCATGCCCATCGGACGCGCCGCGCGTCTCTGCCCCGACGGCGCCTTCCTGCCGGTGGACATGGACAAGTACGCCGGCGTGTCCCGCGAGGTGATGGCCATCCTCGCCGACTTCACTCCGCTGCTCGAGCCGGTCTCCATCGACGAGGCGTTCCTGGACGTGACCGGTACCGCGGGGCTCCACGGCGACGGCCCGACGGTGGCGCGGGCGATCCAGAGTCGCATCGCGGCGTCGCTGCGCCTGACCGCCTCGGTCGGGGTGGCCACGAACAAGTTCGTGGCCAAGGTGGCCTCCGATCTGCGCAAGCCCAACGGGCTCGTGGTGGTCGCCCCGGGCACGGAGGCGGCCTTCCTCGCGCCGCTGCCGGTCTCGCGGCTCTGGGGGGTGGGCCGCGTGACCGCGGAGGGGCTGGAGGCCATGGGGCTCCACACCATCGGCCAGCTCGCCGCGATCCCCGGCGAATACTTGGAGGCCCGCTTCGGTCCGGGCGGGGGCGGCTTGCAGCAGCTCGCCCACGGCCGCGACGAGCGGCCGGTCGAGCCGTTCGCGCTGCCCAAGTCCATGGGCGCTGAGGAGACCTTCGGCCGCGATCACCGCGATGCCGAGCGCCTGGCCGCCACGCTGCGCGAGCAGGCCGAGCGCGTGGCGCGCGAGCTACGCGCGGAAGGCTACGCGGGGCGCTGCGTGACGCTCAAGCTCCGCTTCGCGGATTTCTCGACGCTCACCCGCCGTCACACCGACGATCCGACCCAGGACGGGCTCGCCATCTACCGCCGCGCCCTCGCCCTGCTCGACCGCATCCCGCTCCGCCAGCCGGTGCGGCTGATCGGGCTGTCGGTCTCCTCGCTCGGGCGTGCCGCCACCGGCCAGCTCTCGCTGCTCGAGCCCGACGCGCAGCGCCGGGAGCGCCTCGCGCGGGCCATGGACCGCGTCACCGCGCGCTTCGGCGAGGAGTCGCTCCGCCCGGCCAGCGTGGTGCGGCCGCCCCGGCGCTCCCCGTCCTCGGATGAGCCGGCCCGGGGTGGCCCGTTGCCTTCGGCATAGGGTTGGGCTAGACTCGCTGAACAGCGGTTCATTCCCCGCTCGGAGAAGCTCATGGAACGGCCCATCGCCTACGACAAGCTGGCCCGCGAGGACCGCCTCGTGCGGATGCGGGCGCGCGACGTCGCCCAGCTCAAGATCGAGCAGGGGCTGCCGCCCTTTCCCGATCTCCTGTCCCGCGACTCCATCAAGGAGCGCGTGCACGGCATCATGGTGGGCGAGCTGCAGGCGATGGAAGGGGCGGGCCGCACCGTCTACGATTTTCCGGACGCGCCGTGGGAGTTCACGATGGACATGGCGCGGCAGGTCTGGGACGAGTCCCGCCACGTGGAGATCTACGTGCGCTTGCTCGAGCACCTGGACGGCTATATCGGCGAGTTCCCCGAGACCACGATCCTCTGGCGCTGCGCCTGCGCGGAGGACGCGGCGGCCCGCGTGGCCGGCGTGAACCGCGGGCTCGAGGGCCTGGCCTGCGACGTGTTCAACCAGCTCGTGCACATCGCGCGCAAGATGGGCGACCCGATCCTGGAGCGCGCGGTAGACTATGTCCTCGCCGACGAGATCACCCACGTCCGCATGGGCTCGAAGTGGCTGACCCGGCTCACCGAGGGCGACCCGGAGCGCCGGCGCCTCGCGATCGAGTTCCAGGAGACCATCGACGAGCGCTTCAACCTGGGCGGCGTCCGCCGCGAGGGCCCGCACGACGTGGTGCCGATCTCCATCGCCACCGAGGCACGCCGTGAGGGCGGCTTCACCGACGAGGAGATCGCGCGTCTCATCAAGGCCACCCAGCGGTCGGCCGTCTACTAGCCGCCCGCTCCTGCCGCATGACGCACCCGCTCGCGGGACACCTCGAGGTCGACGAGTCGGCGAAGACCGTCCGCCACTATCGCTACGCGGTCGAGCGGATGACGCGCATCCTGGGCGGCTGGATGGCGCTGACCCCGGAGCTCTCCGCCAAGCTGCTCATGGGCCGCCACGTCTGGGACAACGCGCAGCACGCCGACGCCTGGGGCAAGCGCCTCCCCGAGCTGCGCGCCGCCGCCCAGGTCTCCGAGCCCGCCAACGCGCGACTGGTGAGCTTCCTCGACGCGGTCGAGGCCGCCGAGCGGCCCGAGCAGACCATCGAGCGCGTGGTCGCGATCTACCGCGTGCTCAAGCCGCACCTGCTCGCCACCTACGAGGCGCACCTGGCGAGCGCCAACGCGGTCTACGAGCCACCCACCTGCCGGATCCTCACCCGTTGCATCGAGGACGAGCGGCGCCACGTCGCGGCCGGGGAGACGGTCCTGCGGCATCTCCTCCGCACGCCCGAGCAGCAGGAGCGCGCCCGCGCCTGCGAGGCACGGCTCCGGCCGTTGCTCGAGGGGGCGGGCGGCGTGACCGGGGCGGGGGTGGTCGCGCGGGTGCGCGCCGTCGCGCCGTCGCCCGCGCCACTGAGCGACGACGCCGCCGAGTTCGTCCGCCTCGAGCAGTCGACCGCCGCGTGGGCGATCGCCCCCGCGCTGGCCCAGGCCCTGCGCGCCTTCGGCGACGCGCTGATCGCGGCTGACGCGGGTGCGACCCGGCGGTGGCTTGCGCCGGAGACGGAGCTGGGCTCTGATCTGGAGAGCCGGCTCCACCGGGCGCAGGGCGGGCGTCATGGCATCGTGGCGTGCGCGCGGGTGGGGGAGCAGCGGCTCGTGAAGCTCCGCCTCGACGGCGCCCACGACGGCGTCACCCTCCTGCTCCGCTGGGTGCCTACCGGCTCCGACTGGCGCATCGCCGTGCTCGAAGCAGTCTCCGCTTCCGCCGCGCCGCCCGCCTGACCCGCCGTGCTGCAGAGCGTGCTGATCGCGAACCGGGGGGAGATCGCCCGTCGCGTCATCCGCGGCTGCCGGGCCCTCGGCATCCGGACGGTGGCGGTCTACTCCGAGGCCGACGCGGGCTGGCCGCATGTCGCCGACGCCGACGAAGCCGTCCTGATCGGGCCCGCGCCCGCACGCGAGAGCTATCTCCACGTCGAGCGCATCCTCGACGCGGCCCGTCGCACGAACGTCCAGGCCGTGCATCCCGGCTACGGCTTCCTCTCCGAGAACTGGCGCTTTGCCCAGGCCTGCGAGGCGGCCGGGCTGACCTTCGTCGGGCCTCCGTGGCGGGTGATCCAGCAGATGGGCGACAAGGTCGCCGCGCGCCGCCTCTTGGCGGAGGCCGGCGTTCCGGTGGTGCCGGGCAGCGACGGCCCGGTGGCCTCGGTGGAGGCCGCCCGGGAGATCGCGGACCGGATCGGCTACCCGGTGATGATCAAGGCGGCCGCGGGCGGCGGCGGCATCGGCATGATGCGCGTCAAGGACGAGGCGGGCCTGGCCGCCGCCTTCGCCTCCGCCCAGCGGCGCGCCCAGTCCGCCTTCGGCTCGGGCGCCCTCTTCGTGGAGCGCTTCCTCGAGGCGCCACGGCACCTGGAGGTCCAGGTCATGGGTGACGGCGGGGGCCGTGTGGTACACCTGCACGAGCGCGAGTGCTCAATCCAGCGCCGGCACCAGAAGCTGGTCGAGGAGAGCCCCGCGCCCAACCTGTCCGCCGCCCTGAAGGCCCGGCTCACCGCCGCCGCGGTGGCGGGGGCCCGGGCGGTGGGCTACGTCAACGCGGGGACCATGGAATTCATCGTCCAGGGCGACCGGTTCTACTTCCTCGAGATGAACACGCGGCTGCAGGTGGAGCACCCGGTCACCGAGGAAGTCACCGGGCTGGACCTCGTGCAGGCCCAGCTCCGCATCGCCGGAGGCGACTCGTTGCCGTGGACGCAGGAGCAGGTGGCGCAGCGGGGCGCGAGCATCGAGTGCCGGATCTACGCGGAGGACCCCGCCAAGGGGTTCATGCCATCGCCGGGCCGGATCACCCGGCTCGTGCTGCCGGACGGCCCCGGGGTGCGCCTCGAGTGTGGGGTGGCCGAGGGCGTGGAGGTCACCGTGCACTACGACCCGCTCCTGGCCAAGCTGATCGCCACCGGTCGCACGCGGGATGAGGCCATCGCGCGCATGAGCACGGCCCTCGACGGCTTCGTGGTCGAGGGCGTGAAGACCGCGATCCCGTTCCAGCAGCGCGTGATGCAGAGCGCCGCCTTCCGGGCGGGCGCCGTGCACACGCAGATGGTCGAGCAGGGCGCCTTCGCCTGAGGCGCTCGTACCTGCCGACGCCCGCGATGGAGACGAGCCTCACCGACGCGCGGATCCGGGCGATGACCGGGGCGGGTTTCTGGCGCAACGAGAGCCTCGCCGACTACCTCGACCGCTGGGCGTGTGAGCGCCCGGCCAAGACCGCGCTCGTGGACCGCGGTGGGCGCACCACCTGGGAGGCGCTGGCCGGGGCGGTGGACCGCGTGGCTCACGGCCTCTCCGCACGCGGCGTGGAGCGGGGAACCGTCGTCGCCTGCCAGCTGCCCAACTGGAGCGAGGCGCTGGTGGTCTTCCTGGCCGCCCTCCGCCTGGGCGCGGTGATCAATCCGATTCCGCCGACGTACCGAGCCCGCGAGCTGCGCTTCATGCTGGGCCTGCTGGAGACGCGGGTGGTGGTGGGACCGGCCGCCTTCCGGGGCTTCGGCCACGCGGCCATGCTCGCCGCGCTGCGGCCGGAGTTGCCGCGGCTCGAGCACGTCTTCGTGGTCGGCGGCGCGGGGCCCGAGGGCACCATCCCGTTCGGCGCGCTCACTGCCCAGGCGGGGCCCGCCGGCCGCGCCTCGTTCCCGGGGACGGCCCCCAACACGGTGCACGAGGTCGTGTTCACCTCCGGCACCACCGGCGAGCCCAAGGGCGTGATGCACACCGAGAACACCACGCTCTCGACCCTCCACCGCGCGATCGAGCGCCTCGAGCTCACGGACCGCGACGTGGTGCTGATGGCCTCCACCCTGGGACATCAGACCGGCTATCTCTTCGGCCACTGTCTCAACCTGCTGCTGGGCGCCACCACGGTGTGGATGGACGTCTGGAACACCGAGGAGGCGGCGCGGCTCATCGAGGCGGAGGAGGTGACCGTGAGCATGGGCGCCACCCCGTTCCTGCGCGATCTCACCTACACGGAGGCGCGGCGCGACCTCCGGTCGCTCCGGCTCTTCATCTCGGCGGGCGCTCCGATTCCGCGCGCGCTGGTGCGGGCCGCCCGCGCGCGGCTGGGCTGCGCGATCTCGGCGGGCTGGGGCATGACCGAGAACGGCCTGGTCACCTGCAACGGGTTGCGTGACGGCGAGGAGAAGGTTGTCGGGAGCGACGGCGCGCCGCTGCCCGGAATGGAGCTGCGGGTCGTCGACGACCACGGCGCGCCGGTTCCCGCCGGAGCTGAGGGGGATCTCCTGGTGCGCGGGGCGGCCCAGTTCGTGGGCTACGTCAAGCGACCGCAGTTCACCGCCGACGGGCATACCGCCGACGGCTGGTTCAAGACCGGCGACCGGGGCACGCTCGACCGTGACGGCTACCTGGCCATCACCGGCCGGTCGAAGGACTTGATCATCCGCGGGGGCGAGAACATCCCGGTCGTGGAGGTCGAGAACCTGCTCTACACTCATCCGAAGATCGCGGGGGTGGCCATCGTGGCCGTTCCCGACCCACGCCTCGGGGAGCGAGCCTGCGCGGTGGTGATCCCCCGCGAGGGCGAAGCGATCACCCTGGAGGAGATCACGGCGTACCTGGAGCGGCACGGGCTGGCCCGGCAGAAGTTTCCGGAGCGCCTCGAGCTGGTGTCCGAGTTCCCCATGACCCCCAGCGGCAAGATCCAAAAATTCAAGCTCCGCGACCTGATCGCCGAGCGAAAGGTCGACTTACCATGAACCTGAATCTCACCGGCAAGAGCGTCATCGTCACCGGCGGCGGGTCGAATATCGGCCGCGCCATCAGCCTGGCCTTCGCGAAGGAGGGCGCCCACCTCACCGTGGCCGAGATCGACGAGGGGCAGGGGCGCAAGGTCGTCGCGGAGGCCCAGGGCCTGGGGGCCGCCTCCGCCACCCTGGTGCCGACGGACGTGACGCGCTGGGAGTCCGTCCAGGCCATGGTCCGCGAGGTCGAGGGGCGCGCGGGCCACGTCGACGTGCTGGTGAACAACGTGGGCTGGACCCACGACCGGCTCTTCGTCGAGAAGGAGCGGAGCGAGTGGGAGCGGGAGATCCAGCTCAATCTCTGGGGCATGATCAACTGCACCCGCGCGGCGCTCGACGGGATGATCGCGCGCAAGATGGGCGCCGTCGTCAGCATGGGCTCGGACGCCGGCCGCATGGGCGAGTTCCGCGAGGGAGTGTACGGGGCGTGCAAGGCGGGCATCATCGCGCTCTCCAAGAGCCTCGCGCGCGAGGTCGGCCGCCACGGCATCCGGCTCAACGTGGTCTGCCCGGGCATGACCATCCCGGCCTCGGAGGAGGACTTCGGCGGGCTCAGCATGTGGGCGGCGGAAGCCAATCGCGCCTGGAGCGCGCCGGACGTGCAGGCGCGCATCGCCAAGGCCTACCCGCTGCGCCGCATCGGCAAGCCGGAGGACGTGGCGCCCGCGGTGCTGTTCCTGGCCTCCGACGCGGCGGCCTTCATCACCGGGCAGACCCTGTCGGTGAGCGGTGGGTACACCATGATGTGAGCGGGGCCCGCTCACCGGGAGGCGGCCATGGACTTTCAGACCATCACGTACGCGACGGGTGGCGGCATCGCCCGCATCACGCTCAATCGCCCGGACCGGATGAACGCCATCAGCCCCGAGCTGCTCCAGGATCTCGATCGCGCCTGTGAGGCGGCCGAGGGCGACGCGGGCGTGCGGGTGGTGACGCTGACCGCGGCGGGCCGGGCGTTCTGCGCGGGCGCGGATCTGCGGGCGGTGAAGGATCTATCGCCCGACGCCGCTCGCTGGACCTCGTTCATTCGTCTCTGGCATCGCGTGTTCGACCGGATCGAGGCGCTGCCGGTGCCGGTGATCGCGGGCGTGCACGGGCTCGCGCTCGCGGGAGGGCTCGAACTGGTGCTGGTGGCCGACCTCGTGGTGGCCGACGAGGCGGCGCGGCTCGGCGACCAGCACGCCAACTTCGGGCTGGTGGCGGGCGGGGGCGGAAGCCAGCGGCTGCCACGGCTGATCGGTGCGCGCCGGGCCAAGGAGCTGATGCTTCTCGGCGGCTGGCTCACCGCGGCCCAGGCCCTCGCATGGGGACTGGTCAATCGGGTAGCCCCGGTCGGGACGGTGCCCGCGGCCGTCGAGGAGGTGGCGACCACGCTGGCCGCGGGCAGCGGGTCGGCCAACCGCACCGTGAAGGCCCTGGTGGCCCGCGCGTTCGACACCGAGCTGGCGGAGGGCCTCGAGGTGGAGCGCCGGCTGGTGGCCGAGCACATGCGCTCCCCCGACGCCGCCGAGGGGTTGCGCGCCTTCGCGGAGAAGCGCAAGCCGGTGTTCGAGGCGCCGTGATGGATCTCGCGTTCTCGCCCGAGCAGGACGAGCTGGTGCGGATCCTGCGGCAGTTCGCCCGGAAGGACCTGGCCCCACGCTCGGCCCAGTGGGACAAGAGCGGCGAGTTTCCCTGGGAGGCCTGGCGGGGCATGGGCGAGCTGGGGCTCCTCGGCCTGCGCGTGCCCGGCGCCTATGGGGGCCAGGACGCGGACTTCATGACGTTCGGGATCGCGATGGAGGAGATTGGCCGCGGCGACTTCAGCTGCACGTACGGCATCCAGCTCGCGGGGCTGGCCGGGGAGATCCTGGGCCGGAGCGGCAGCGAGGAGATCAAGACGCGGTGGCTGCCGCCGACGGCCAAAGGGGACGTGGTGGTTGCGCTCGCGCTCACCGAGCCCGGCGCCGGCTCGGACGCGGCCAACCTCGCTTGCCGGGCCGAGCGGGACGGGACGGAGTACGTCATCATCGGGGAGAAGTCCGGCATCAGCCTGGGCATGGCGGCGCAGGCGGCCATCGTCTTCGCGCGCACCGATCCGGGCGGCAGGGCCCGTGGGGTGACCGCCTTCCTGGTGCCGCTCGACCGGCCCGGCGTCTCGCGCAGCCCGCTGCGCGACATGGGCACGCGCGCCATCGGCCGGGCCGTCCTGGCCTTCGACCACGTGCGCGTGCCCGCGTCTCACCGGCTGGGGGAGGAGGGGACCGGCTTCTACCAGGTCATGCAGGGCTTCGATTACAACCGCATCGGCATCGCGCTGGCTTGTCTCGGGGTGGCCCAGCAGTCGCTCGACGAGACCATGATCTACGTGAAGGAGCGCAAGGCCTTCGGCCGCGCGCTCGCGCGCTTCGAGGGGGTGTCGTTCGCGATCGCGGAGGCGGCCACCCATGTCGAGGCCTGCCGCTGGCTCTGCTACCGTGCCCTGTGGCTGGCCGACCAGGGTCGGCCGCACACCAAGGAGTCGGCGATGACCAAGTGGTGGGGGCCGCGACTGGCAGTGGACACGATCCACCAGTGTCTCCTGCTCCACGGCCACTACGGCTACACCGACGAGCTGCCGTTCGAGCAGCGCATGCGCGACGTGATCGGTCTCGAGATCGGCGACGGGGCCGCGGAGGTCATGAAGATGGTGGTGGCTCGCGAGCTGATGGGGCGGGAGAGCCTGCCCTACTAGCGAGGCCGGGCGGCGCGGGGATGTGAGAGAATGCGCGGCGGCTTCGAGAGACGCCGCGAGAACTCCCCCCAGGGCCGACAAGGAGCGCTCAATGCCTGAGGACGTCAAAGCCCATATCACCGGCGTGGTGTTCCAGATCACCACCAAGCCGGGCGACGCGGTGGCCGAAGGTGACGCGGTCATCGTGCTCGAGTCCATGAAGATGGAGATCCCGGTGGAGGCCCCGCGCGCCGGGAAGGTGCGCGAGATCAAGGTCGCCGAGGGACAGACGGTCCAGGAGGGAGACACCGTCGCGGTGATCGACTGACCGCCCGCGGAGGAGACGCCATGTCCATCGCGCTGATCCGGGAGCAATACGACTACCACCGCTGGGCGAACCGGCGGCTCTTCGACCTGGCCGCCGGGCTAGGTGACGCGGCCACCCGCGACATGGGCAAGCACTGGAGCTTTCCCACGCTCAAGGGCACGTTCGCCCACATCTATGGGGCGGACCACGTCTGGCTGGCGCGCTGGAAGGGCTCATCGCCCGCCCGGCTGCTCGGTGACGCCGACGTGTCGAGCATGGCCGATCTCCGCGCCAAGTGGGACGCCCTCGAGGCGGAGCAGCGCGGCTTCGTGGACGGTCTCGGCGAGGCCGCTCTCGCGCCGGTCCTTGCCTACCGGAACACCGAGGGCAAGGGGTTCGAGGTCGCCCTCGGGGCGCTGCTGCTCCACGTGGTCAACCACGCGACCCACCATCGCAGCGAAGCCGCGACCATGATCACCTTGATCAGCGGCTCGCCGCCCGACACCGGGATCAATACGTACCGTGCCGCGGTCGTGAAGGGCTGAGTCCGGCCTGGTGGCGATTCGCGCGCTCGAGATGGCCCGCACCAAGAAGGTCGAGCGGCCCTGGAAGAAGCATGGAGTGATGCCGGTCTAGCCCAACCGCGGCCCGCCAGCGGCGGGCCCCAAGGAGGTCTGCTATGCATCTGGGTATTTGCATGTTCGCCACCGACTACGCGATCCGGACCGACGAGCTGGCCCGCGCCGCCGAGGAACGCGGCTTCGAGTCGTTGTTCGTGCCGGAGCACACCCCATCCCCACCAGCCGACGCACCCCGTTCCCGGGCGGTGAGCCGCTCCCCAAGGAGTACTCCCACACCTTCGACCCGTTCGTGTCGCTGATGGCGGCCGCCGCCGCGACCAAGCGGCTCAAGATCGGTACCGGCATCTGCCTGATCATCGAGCGCGACACCATCACCACCGCCAAGGAGGTGGCGAGCCTCGATCTGCTCTCGGGCGGGCGTTTCCTCTTCGGGATCGGCGCCGGCTGGAACGCGGACGAGATGGAGAACCACGGCACCGAGTACAAGAGCCGCTACAAGCGGATGCGCGAGCAGGTGCTGGCCATGAAGGAGATCTGGACCAAGGACGAGGCCCAGTTCCACGGCCAGCACGTGAACTTCGACCCCATCTGGTCCTGGCCAAAGCCGGCCCAGAAGCCCCATCCGCCCGTACTGCTCGGCGGCGAGAGCGGTCACACCCTGCAGCGGGTGGTGGACTTCTGCGAGGGCTGGTTCCCGCGGGGCCGGGCGGGGGACGTCATCCTGGCCGGGCTCAAGGATCTGCAGGCCCGCGCCGCGCGCGCCGGCCGCGACATGAAGACGATCTCGGTCTCGGTGTTCGGGGCCAAGCCCGACGAGGCGATCCTCGAGACCTACGCGGACGCGGGCATCATCCGCTCGATCCTGCGCCTGCCGTCCGAGGGCCGCGACGTGATCCTGCCCCTGCTCGACCAGTACGCGAAGCTGATTCGCTAGGCGCAGCAAAGAAAAAAGGGCCGGCGGCCTGACATCAGGTCGCCGGCCCTCCAAGTCGCCGGCGCCGCCTAATTCTCCACGAACGCCCGCAGCGCGCGCCCGCGCAGGGGGTGGCGCAGCTTGCGTAGCGCCTTGGTCTCGATCTGCCGGATACGCTCCCGGGTCACCGAGAACCGGCGCCCCACCTCCTCGAGCGTATGCTCGCCCGCGTCGCCGATGCCGAAGCGCAGCCTCAGGATCTCCTTCTCCTTCGGCGACAGCGTGCTGAGCGCGCGCTCCACCTGGAGGGTCAGGTCCTGGGTGATGAGGTTGTCGTTGGGCGACTCCGCGCCCTTGTCCTCGAGGAAGTCGCCCAGCTCCGAGTCGTCCCCGATGGGGGTCTCGAGCGAGAGCGGCTTGCGCGAAGACTCCAGGATCAGCCGCACCTTCCGCGCGGGCACGCCGGTGCGCTGCGCCAGCTCCTCCGGGGTGGGCTCGCGGCCCATCTCGTTGACGAGCGAGCGGTTCACCCGCGAGATCCGGTTGAGGGTCTCCACCATGTGCACCGGGATGCGGATCGTTCGCGAGTGGTCCGCGATCGCCCGCGTGATGGCCTGGCGGATCCACCACGTCGCGTAGGTCGAGAACTTGAACCCGCGCCGGTACTGGAAGCGGTCCACCGCCTTCATGAGGCCGATATTGCCCTCCTGGACCAGGTCCAGCAGCGACAGCTCGCTGCCCAGGTAGCGCTTGGCCACCGAGACCACCAGCCGCAGGTTGGCCTCCATCAGCTCCTTCTTGGCCTGCCGCACCACCCGGTCGTGCTCCTCGATCTCGCTCAGCGAGGCGAGCAGAGCCTTGCGGGGCACCCCGGCCCTCTGCTCGAGCTGGCGCAGCTCGGGGCGGCTCTTGGTCGCGCCCATGCCCTTGACGAGCCGGCGGATCTCGCCGACGAGCTGATCGGCGAGCGCCGGCTTGAGCGGCAGGTTCTCGAGCACGCCCTGGATGGAGGTGCGGTTCTTCGCGATCCACTTGTTGTAGTTCGCGCGCGTGGTCGTGCTCCGCCGCTTGTCGCCCAGCGCGGTCTGCAGCCGCTCGATCTCCCGCTCCAGCCGCCGGATGCGCGCAAAGGCGGCCAGACTGGAACGGATCTCGCTCGGCGAGGGCTCACCGCCCTCGGGCAGCAGGATCACGTCCTCGAGCGGGACCTCCTCGCGGCGCACCCGGTCCACGAGCGTCAGAAGCTGGGTCGTGGCGAACGGCACCCGCCCCAGGGCGCGCCGGAGCGCGACCTGGCCGACCTCGATGCGCCGGCCGATGGCGACCTCCTCCGCCGCCTTGAGCAGGGAGACCTTGCCGATCTCCTTCAGATACAGCCGGACCGGGTCCTCCGCCGGCGAGGCCGAGGGGCGCAGGGCCTCCTCGGACAGGGCCGGCGTGCTCTCCATCTCGACCGCGCTGTCGACCACTCGGTCCAGCTCGTCGTCCACCGGGGCCGCTCCCGCGTTCTTCACCGCGCTCAGGGGCCGACCACGTCGCTTTGGCTCGGTCGCGGGCGCCCGGAATTGGCTCGGCTCCGTCGCCACCACGTTGTCACTCTCTCTAAAAGTCATCACGGCCTCTCGTATTATCCGGGATGTGTTCGGTAATTCTTTCCCGTCGGCCTTGTCTCGGCTTCGCCCTCAAGTGTTGAGATGTCGATCCGTCGATAGGGGGTTCAGAGAGCATCGCCGCTTGGTCCGCTCATTCGAGGAACCGGCACGGCTGGCGCCTAGTTCCTGGTAACTCGGCGTTGCCTCAGCAGACGCGTCTCGGCGGCCCGGTATTCACCCGCGGCGATTCGGTCGAGCGCGACAGCCGAGGAGGGCGAGAAAGGACTGCGCGGCGCTTGGTTACTTGGCTTTGCTCAGGACCAGGTCGAATGTGGCGAGGACATGCTCCTTCATGCTGATCAGCCAGATCCGCAGCGGGGGGACTCCGAAGTCGGCCGGCCTGATTCGGCTCTCACCGCGCACCCAAAGCGTGCCCTCGCGGACTCGAGCCCGCGCCATGAGGGCCACGGGGCGCTCGGTGCCCCGCATGGACAGCACGCCATGAATGGTCATCAGCACGTCGTTCCCGGCCAGGGATGAGAACGAGCTGTCCACCTTGTCGATCCGGTAGCGAATCTCCGGGTGCCGCTCTCCGTCGAGCGCCCGTCGGAGATCGTTGTCCCGCCCACGCTTCCCGGTCCGCAGGCTGGCGACCGGTACGGTCAGGGATCCCTTGATGGGCTTCTTGAGGTCTTCGATATCGAGCTCGACCAGGCCGGTGGGGGTCTCGCTGGCCCCGCTGAAGTTGCCCCACGCGTGAAAGGCGTCGAAGCCCGCGCGGCTCTTGCCGCTCTCCACGACCCAGCCCTCGGTCTCCGCGAGTGCCGATCCTGCCGAGAGCGCTCCGATGAGCAGGGTGACCATGAGCGGGGCGACAAGTCTCGAAGGCATAGGCGGTTGGGATACCATGCTCCATCCCGGCCGGTCAACCGGCGGGGGAAATTTGTTGACACCACCTGAGGCCCGGTCTTACCGTCTAAATGCCCGCCATGATGAGCGATTGATGGCCGTTGCCCCCAGCGCCTCCTACAGCTTCACGGTCCGGCTCGAGATCCGGAACAAGCCCGGCATGCTGGGCCGCGTCACCTCGGTCATCGGCAAGGCGGGTGGAGACATCGGCGCGGTTGACCTGGTCGAGATGAGCGGGGAGCGCGTCCTCCGCGACATCACGATCAAGGCTCGTGACAGCCGCCACGCCCACGACATCATCGATCGCGTGAAGGGCACCGTCGGGGTCCGGATCGCCAATATCTCGGACCGTACTTTCCTGATGCACCTGGGCGGCAAGATCGAGATCCACAGCAAGGTGCCGATCCGGACCCGCGATGACCTCAGCATGGCGTATACGCCGGGGGTGGCGCGGGTCTGCCTCGCGATCAAGGATGACCCGAGCCGTGCCTTTACCCTGACTATCAAGCAGAACGCGGTGGCGGTGGTCACCGACGGCACCGCGGTCCTGGGGCTGGGTGACATCGGACCCGAAGCGGCCATGCCGGTCATGGAAGGCAAGGCCATGCTCTTCAAGGAGATGGCCGGGGTAGACGCCTTTCCGATCCCGCTGGACACCAAGGATCCGGGCAAGATCGTGGAGACGGTGAAGATGATCGCCCCCGCCTTCGGGGGGATCAACCTGGAGGATATCTCGGCCCCGCGCTGCTTCGAGATCGAGGAGCGGCTGCGGAAAGAGCTGGACATCCCGGTCTTCCACGACGATCAGCACGGCACCGCGGTCGTGGTGCTGGCCGCGCTCCTCAACGCGCTCAAGATCGTCAAGAAGGACATCCGCCGGATCAAGGTGGTGGTCTCCGGCGTGGGCGCCGCCGGAACCGCGACGATCAAGATCCTGCTCGCCCTGGGGACCCGCAACATCATCGGGGTGGACGAGCACGGGACGATCCACCGCGGCCGCGAGGTCGGGATGGACTTCATGAAGTCGTGGGTGGCCTCGGCGACCAACCCCGGCAACGTCAAGGGCCGGCTGTCCGATGCCATCCGGCGCGCTGACGTGTTCATCGGCCTCTCCGTCCCGCGGGTACTGACGGTGCGGGACGTCAAGAGCATGGCCCGCGACCGCATCGTGTTCGCCATGGCCAACCCGGTGCCGGAGATCCAGCCGGAGGAGGCCGAGCGCCACGCGCGGGTGATGGCCACCGGACGCTCCGATTACCCGAACCAGATCAACAACGTGCTCTGCTTCCCCGGTTTCTTCCGCGGGCTGCTGGATTCCCGCGCCCGGCTCGTGAACGACGAGATGAAGATCGCGGCGGCCCACGCCATCGCCTCCTGCGTGGGGCGGGCCGAGCTCGGGCCCGAGTACATCATCCCGAGCGTCTTCAACAAGCAGGTGGCGCCCGCGGTGGCCCGCGAGGTGGCCAAGGCGGCCCAGAAGACGGGCGTGGCCCGGCGCGGGCGCCGCGCCGACGCTCCCGACTGGGTGTAGGCGGTCGTGGGCGGTGTGCCGACCCCCCGCTGGTCGATGGTCATTCCCGCCTACAACGAGGCGATCCGGCTGCCCGGCTATCTCAAGGACGTCCAGGCCTACTTCGAGGGGCGCGACGAGTCCTACGAGGTAATCGTGGTGGACGACGGTAGCCAGGACGGCACCGCCGACCGCGTCCGGGAGGTGGCGGCGGGCCGGCCCGGGGTCACCGTCCACGCGCTCGACCGGAATCGCGGCAAGGGGCATGCGGTCCGCGCGGGCATGGCGCGCGCGGCCGGCCGGCTCCGGCTCATGGCCGACGCGGACGGGGCCACGCCCATCGGGGAGGTGGCGCGCCTCGAGGCGGCCATCGGGGCGGGCGCCGACCTCGCGGTCGGCTCGCGGGTGCTCCAGGACCCGTCGGTGGCCCGCCAGGTTCGCCTGCATCGCAAGCTCTCGGGCCACGTGTTCAACTTCCTGGTGCGCCGCCTCGGCGTCGCGTCGGTGGTGGACACGCAGTGCGGCTTCAAGCTCTTCCGCGGACCGGTCGCGCAGGCGCTCTTCCCGCTCGTCACCACCGACGGGTTCGGCTTCGACGTCGAGCTCCTGATGCTGGCCGAGCGCCGCGGCTTTCGCATCGCGGAGGTCCCGATCAACTGGGCCGACCAGCCCGGCTCGAAGGTCCGGGTGCTGCGCGAGGGGCCGCGGATGATCTACGAGGTGGTGGCGGCCCGCCGGCGCCTCGACGGACGGCCGGGAATCGGACCGACGGGAGGCCGGCCGTCGTGATCGCGCGGCGCGCGCAGGAGATCGAGCCGTTCCTGGCCGTGGAGATCTTCCAGCGGGCCCAGGCCCTCGAGCGTCAGGGGGTCGACGTCATTCACCTGGAGTTCGGGGAGCCGGACTTCGACACGCCCCCCGTCATCCGCGAGGCTGCCGAGCGGGCTCTCAAGGACGGCCGCACCCGCTACGCGCACCCCCTCGGGATCCTGCCGCTGCGCGAGGCGATCGCCGAGCACTACCACGCCCGCTACGGCGTCACGGTGTCGCCGGATCAGGTCCTGGTCACCGCCGGGACCTCGCCCGCGATGCTGCTGCTGTTCGGCGCGCTTCTCGACGCGGGGGACGAGGTGATCCTCTCGGACCCCTACTACGCCTGCTACCCGAAGTTCGTGAAGTTCTCGGGGGGCGTGCCGGTCTACGTGCCGGTGGAGGAGTCGGACGCCTTCCAGTTCCGTCCGGAGGCGGTGGCGGCGCGCGTCACCCCGCGCACCAAGGGGCTCCTCGTCAACTCGCCCGCCAATCCGACCGGCACCGTGCTCAGCGCGGAGCGGCTGACCGCCCTCTGCCGGCTCGGCCCCTGGGTGATCTCCGACGAGATCTACCACGGCCTCACCTACGAGGGGCCGGAGCACACCGTGCTCGAGTTCACCGACCACGCCTTCGTGCTCAACGGGTTCTCCAAGGCCTTCGCGATGACGGGCTGGCGCGTGGGCTACCTGATCGCGCCCCGGGAGTTCATGCCCGCGCTGACCGCCATGCACGGCAACTTCTTCATCTCGAGCAACGAGTTCGTCCAGTGGGCGGCGCTGGCCGCCCTGCGCGAGGCGTCGGAGGAGAGCGCGCGCTTCCGGCGCATCTTCGACGAGCGGCGGCGGGCGATGGTGGCGGGCCTCCGGAGCATCGGGCTCGGCGTCGGGGCGCCGCCCACCGGCGCCTTCTACGTGCTGGCCAACGCGCGCCGCTTCACGAGCGACTCGCTCGCCTTCGCCTTCGAGATCCTCGAGCGGGCCCACGTGGGAGTGACCCCCGGGGTGGATTTCGGCCGCAACGCGGAAGGCTACCTGCGCTTCTCCTACGCCCAGTCGCTCGAGCGGATCCAGGAGGCGATGGGCCGCATCGGCCGCTTCCTGTCCGACCGCGGATGACCGCCGGCGCCTGCATGATGTGCGAGCAGTACGGCCGGAGCGGCGGCGACCTGCACGTCGCCGACCTGGACGTCTCGCGCGTATTCCTGCACGAGGACCAGTTCTTCCCGGGCTACGTCCTCCTCGTGCTGCGGCGTCACGTCACCGAGATCTACGACCTGCCGGCGACCGAGCGCGCGGCGCTCATGGAGGAGGTGAGTCGCGTCGCCCAGGCGCTCGCGCGGGTGTTCCGGCCGGTGAAGATGAATTACGAGCTGCTCGGCAACCTGGTGCCGCACATCCACTGGCATCTGGTGCCGCGCCTCGCGACCGACCCCGGGCTGCGCGGACCCATCTGGACCGTCCCGCACCAGCCGGCGCCGCTGCCTCCCGCGGCCGCGCGCGAGCGCGTCGAGACCATCCGCCGGGCGCTCGCCTGACCGCATGGATCCGACGTACGCCGCGGTGCATGCGGAGGAGGACCGCGCCCACTGGTGGTTCCTCGGCCGACGGGCGATCATCCTCGCCGAGATGGCGCGGCGGCTGCCCGCGGGCCGCGGGCGGGTGGCCGAGCTGGGCTGTGGCAGCGGCGGGATGCTGGAGGCGCTGGCGCGCTTTGGGACGGCGGTGGGCGTCGAGACCGATCCCACCCTCCGCGAGCGCGCCCGCGGGCGCGGACTCGACGTACGGGCCGGCGCCCTGCCGGACGCGGTCCCGCTCGAGATCGGTCGCTGGGACGCGGTCTGCCTCTTCGACGTGCTCGAACACGTGGACGACGAGGCCGGCGCGCTCGCCGCGTGCCGGCGGCTCCTGGCCCCGGGAGGACGGCTCTTCGTGACGGTGCCGGCCTACGCCTGGCTCTGGAGCCGCCACGACGAGCTGCTCGGTCACCGCCGCCGGTACACGACGGGCTCGCTGCGCCGCGCCGCGGAGGCGGCCGGGTTCACGGTGGAGCGGCTGACCTACTTCAACACCCTGCTGGCGCCGCCGATCATCGCGGTGCGTCTCGCGCGGGCCGCGCTCCGCCGGCCGGGCCATGATCTGGCGCGGCCGGCGCCGCTCTGGAACCGCGCGCTCGCGGCCGGCTTCGCGGCCGAGGCCCGGCTCCTCGGCTGGACGTCGCTCCCGTTCGGCATCTCGGTGCTGCTGGCCGCGCGGCGCGCTGATCCATGACCGGCCGGCCGCGGGTCGCGCTCGCCGGTCTGCTGCTGCGCGCGGCCGAGGTGCGCTACGGGGGGGTGCGTCTGCCTCGGCTCCTGGTGGACTGGATCGTGCGAAACTTCGATCCGACGCCGCGCCTGCGTCGGCAGCCCATCCCGGTGTCGCTGGCGCCCATCCGCATCCGGCCGGGGCGCCTCGAGGTGGGCGCGGAGCGGTCCACCGCCACGACGAAGGAGTCACGCTGATGGCCGAGAATCTCGCCCAGAAGAAGGCGCGCGCGGGCAAGATCCTGGCCCGGCTCGCGAAGGCCTACCCGGACGCGCGCACCGCGCTCGACTTCGGCACGCCGCTCGAGCTGCTCGTCGCGACGATTCTGTCGGCCCAGTGCACCGACGAGCGCGTGAACGCGGTCACCGCCGGCCTCTTTCCGCGCTATCGCCGGGCCGCGGATTGGGCGGCGGTGCCGCTCCCGGTGCTGGAGCGCGAGATCCACTCCACCGGCTTCTTTCGCGCCAAGGCCCGGTCCCTGAACGGGATGGCCCGGGCCCTGGTCGAGCGTCACGCGGGCCTTGTCCCATGCACTCTGGAGGACCTGGTGGCGTTGCCCGGCGTCGGCCGGAAGACCGCCAACGTCGTGCTGGGCAACGCGTTCGGGATCCCGGCCCTGGCGGTGGACACCCACGTGTTCCGGGTCTCGCAGCGCCTCGGCCTCGCCCGCGGGGATGACCCCGAGGAGATCCATGACCAGCTCTGCCGGGTGCTGCCGCGGCCGCGGTGGATCCAGGCGAGCCATCTGCTCATCCTGCACGGCCGGCGCGTCTGCGCCGCCCGGAAGCCGGCGTGCCCGACGTGCCCGGTCCTGGCGCTGTGCCCGTGGCGGGAGAAAACGCCGGCGGCGCCGGACCGCGGAGGAGCCCGGCGTCGAGGGTCGGGGTAGTTGACCGCGTGGGGTCTTTCTTTTATGATTACCCGTTGCCATTCATCGGGGTGTTCGACGTGGCCGCAGAGGCCCAATCCGGACGGAGATCATGACGACGGTAATGCCGAAGGAAGAAGACGTAGAGCACAAGTGGTTCCTGGTCGATGCCCAGGACAAGGTGCTCGGTCGCCTGGCCACCCGGGGGGCCACGGTGCTCCGGGGCAAGCACAAGCCCCAGTTCTCGCCGCACCTCGACGTGGGCGACCACGTGGTGGTCATCAACGCCGAGAAGGTGCACCTGACCGGGCGCAAGCTGACCGACAAGATCTACCGCTGGCACAGCGGCTACATCGGGGGCCTGCGTGAGGTCAGCGCGGAGCGGATGCTCAAGACGCATCCCGAGCGCGTGATCGAGTGGGCGGTCCAGGGCATGCTCCCGAAGGGCCGTCTGGGTCGCGCGATGGCCAAGAAGCTGAAGGTCTACAAGGGGGCGGAGCACCCGCACGCCGCCCAGAAGCCCGAGCCGCTCGCCCTGCGCGAGCGCGCTCGCTGAGGAGTCCCATGGCCGTCGTCAGCCGTTTCTATGGAACCGGTCGCCGCAAGACGTCCGTCGCTCGGGTCTGGCTGCGGGCGGGCAGCGGCCGCATCCTGGTCAACCGCCGCCCGTTCGAGGACTATTTCCCCCGCGAGACGCTGCGGATGGTCATCTCGCAGCCGATGCAGCTCACGAATACCTTCGGTCAGTTCGACGCCGTCGTGAACGTGGGCGGCGGCGGCCCCACCGGGCAGGCGGGCGCGGTCCGTCACGGCATCGCGCGGGCCCTCCTGCAGTTCGACGACAAGCTGCGCCAGACGCTGAAGCGGGCCGGCCTCCTCACCCGCGATCCGCGGATGAAGGAGCGCAAGAAGTACGGCCAGCCCGGCGCGCGCTCCAAGTTCCAGTACTCGAAGCGGTAGGGCCCGGCACGGCCGCCATGCTGAGGATCGCGGTCACCGGGGCCAGCGGGTACATGGGGGCGGAGCTGCTCCGCCTCCTGTCCGTCCATCCCAAGGTGCGCATCACCGCGGTCACCTCCGAGCGCCTGGCCGGCGAGCGACTCGACCGCGTCTATCCGCACCTGCGGGGGCTCAGCGACCTGGTCTTCCAGGAGATCCAGGCCGAGCGCCTGGCCGACGAGACCGATCTCGTCTTCCTCGCGCTGCCGCACATGGAATCGCAGCGGCTGGTGCCGGTCCTGCGGCGGCACGGCAAGAAGGCCATCGACCTCTCCGCCGACTACCGCTTGAAGGACGCGGCGCTGTACACCACGTGGTACAAGGCGCCGCACGAGGACGCGAGCGGGCTGGCCGAGGCAGTCTACGGCCTGCCCGAGCTGCACCGCAAGCAGGTCGCGGGGGCCTCCCTGGTGGCCTCGCCGGGCTGCTACCCGATGGGCGCGGTGCTCGCCACCGCGCCGCTGCTCAAGAGCGGGCGCGGGAGCCCCGACGGCATCGTGATCGACGGCAAGTCGGGCGTCACCGGCGCGGGGGCCCAGGGGCGCAAGGCCGAGCCGATGTACCTCTTCACCGAGGCCAACGAGAACGTGCAGGCCTACGGCATGGCCACGCACCGGCACACCCCCGAGATCGAACAGGAGCTGTCCGCGCTCGCGGGGCGGCCGGTGGTGGTGAGCTTCACGCCACACCTGGTGCCGCTCAATCGCGGGCTCTTCACCACCGCGTCGGTGCCGCTGACCAAGGCGGCCCCGACCGCGGAGCTGGTGGCGCTCTACCGCGAGTTCTACGCGGGCGAGCCGTTCGTTCGCGTGCTCGACGAGGGTCAGCGCCCGACCACGCGCTCGGTGGTCGGCTCGAACTTCTGCGACGTGACGGTGGTGGCCGATCCCCGGACGAAGCGCGCGGTTTGCGTGTCGGCGATCGACAACCTCGGCAAGGGCGGTTCCGCCAACGGGATCCAGAACCTCAACATCATGATGGGGTGGGACGAGCGGACCGGCCTCGACGCGCCTCCGGTGTATCCGTAGCCCGCATGCCGGACTTCCAGTGGCTGGAGGGGGGCATCACCGCCGTGCCCGGTCTCCTCGCCTCCGGGCTCGCGGCGGGCATCAAACCCAGCGGCAAGAAGGACCTCGCCCTCATCTACTCCTCGTCGCCCGCGCGCGCGGCCGCGGTGTTCACGACCAATCAGGTCAAGGGCGCCCCGGTGCTGGTCTCCCAGGAGCACGTGCGCGACGGTCGCGCCCAGGCCATCCTGGCCTCGAGCGGCTGCTCCAACGTCTGCACCGGGGAGCAGGGGGTCAAGGATGCGCGCGAGATGACGCGGGTCACTGGGGAGCTGCTCCGGATTCCCTCGCGGCAGGTGCTCATCGCCTCCACCGGGGTCATCGGTCAGCCGCTGCCCATGGACAAGATCCGGGCGAGCCTGCCCAAGCTGGTGAAGGGGTTGTCGCCGCAGGGAGGGCGCCTCGCCGCCGAGGCCATCATGACCACCGATACCCGGCCCAAGGAAGCGGCGCTCCGAGTCGACGTGGCGGGCCGCCCGGTGACCATCGGCGGCATCGCCAAGGGCGTGGGCATGCTCGAGCCTCACATGGCCACCATGTTCTGCTTCCTCGCCACCGACGCCATGGTGGCGCGGGACTCGCTGCCGCGGGTGCTCCGCCGCGCGGTGGACCGCTCGTTCAACCGCATCACGGTGGACGGCGATCAGTCCACGAGCGACACGGTGGCAATCCTCGCCAACGGGCTGGCCGAGAACGCGCCGCTCGAGCGCGGGGGCAAGGAGCTGCGCCGGTTCGCCCGGGCGCTGGAGGCGATCTCGGAGCGGCTCGCGCGCATGCTGGTCGAGGACGGCGAGGGCGCGACGAAGCTCGTGGAGGTCGCGGTGCGCGGCGCCCGCAGCCGGCGCGAGGCGGTGCTGGCGGCCCGGTCGGTGGCCAACTCCCCGCTCGTGAAGACCGCGATCAACGGGGCGGATCCCAACTGGGGCCGGATCATGATGGCCCTCGGCAAGGGCCCGGCGCGGGTGGCCGCGGATCGCGTGGCCATCGCCATCGGTGGGGAGCTGCTGGTGGAGAAGGGGACGCCGCGGCCGGGCGCCCGGCTCGACCGCATCCGCGAGGTGATGGGTGGTCCGAGCTACACCATCGCCATCGACCTGGGACTGGGGCGGGGCGAGGACTCGGTGTGGACATCGGACCTCAGTGAGGAGTACGTTCGAATCAACGCGAAGTACACGACCTAATACGCACGGCTCCGAGCTTCGGTCCCCGCCGGCCACGTCGGCCTCCGGGGAAGTGCCGCCTCCCTTTCCGGGGGCCGGCCGCTCGGGACCGGAGGCCAACCGAACGACGACGGAAAGGACGATCGAACCATGGCAACGCTGACCATGAAGGAGCTGCTGGAGGCCGGGGTGCACTTCGGCCACCAGACCAAGCGCTGGAACCCGAAGATGCAGAAGTACATCTTCGGCGAGCGCAACGG
>JBBDXN010000090.1:0-23840 GCA_040902305.1 Candidatus Rokuibacteriota bacterium
CGGCCTCCACGAGGTCGCCATCGCCGAAGACGACCAGGGCCGGCGCGCGGGCCGGCTCCTGCTCGGGGCCGAAGCGCACCTCCCCGTGGTCCACGTACGCGAAGGCGGTGTGGCCGCGCGGGACGGCCTCGCGGAGACTCGCCCCGGGCGGCAGCGTGACGTCCAGGAACTTCGGGGCCACCGCCAGCCCCTCGACCGGCCCGAGGAGCGCGCCGCCCGCCGCCTCGCCCGCGATCATGCGCGCCTTCGCGCCCCCGTCCAGCTCGGTCTCCCCGAGCCGACTCGATTCCAGATCGCGATACTTCGGCCGGGTCAGCTTCTCCCGCGCGGGCAGGTTGAGCCAGAGCTGCAGGCCGCCGATGCCCTCGGCCCGCACCTGCGGCATCTCCTCGTGGAGGATGCCGCTCCCCGAGGTCATCCACTGGATGTCGCCGGCGTTGATGCGGCCCTGGTGCCCGAGCGAGTCCCGGTGCTGGATCTCGCCGGTGCGGACGAACGTGACCGTCTCGATCCCGCGGTGGGGATGGTAGGGGAAGCCGGCCTCGTAGTCCTCCGAGCGGACCGACTCGAAGTGGTCGAGCAGGAGGAACGGGTCGAGGTGATCGAGCCGGCGGGTGCCGATGCTGCGGCGCAGGTGCACGCCCGCGCCTTCCACCACGGGCTCCGGCAGGACGATCTGCGCGACCGGGCGCGACGTGTCGGTCATGGCCCGGCCCTCAGGCGCGCTCGATGACGACGACCGGGATCTCGCGCGCGGTCCGGGCCTGGTACTCGTCGTAGGGCGGCCAGATCGCGGCCATCGTCTTCCACAAGGCGGGCCGCTCGGCTTTCGAGGCGGTGCGGGCCCGCGCCTTGAACCGGTCCGCCATCACCTGCACCCAGAGCTCCGGCTGGGCGGTGAGGTTCTCGTACCAGGCCGGATGCGCGGGGGCGCCTCCGCGCGAGGCCACCACCACGTAGCGGTCGCCGGCGCTGCCGTAGATGAGCGGCGTGGTCCGCGGCTCGCCCGAGCGCCGGCCCGTGGTCGTGAGTAGCAAGGTCGGGACACCCTCCCAGAGATGGCCGTCCCGGCCGCCGGTCTCGAGATAGCGGCGAGCATGGGCCTGCTGCCAGCCGGGCGCGCGGTTTCCGGGTGCGGGGGTCGCCGTCGTCATGATGATTCCTCCCGAGCGTCAGTCTACCTGGGTGGCATGGGAGATGCTCCCGAGAGATCGGCAAGGAGGACCACCATGCTTGGAGGACTCATCGTGGGGATCGTGGCCGGCGGGCTGGCGGTGTGGAAATGGCGCGATACGATCCGGGACTATATCAACGACAACGCGGGCCCGGCCCGGACAAAGGCGGATGCGCTGCTCGGAACCGTGCAGCACCGGTCCGAGCACCTGCTCGATCGGGCCAAGGAGCAGATCTCGTCGGGGCTGGAGAGCACGCGCGAGAAGGTTCGGACCGCGGGGTCGAGGCAGGAGCGAGGAGAACCTACCGAGTAAGTCCTACCACATGACCACGCCGCCGTCGATGTTGACGGACTGGCCGGTCATGAACGCGGCGGCGGGCGAGCAGAGGAAGGCGATGAGGCCGGCGACCTCCTCGTCGGAGGCGGCCCGGCCCATCGGAATGCGGTCGAGCTGGCGCTGCCAGCCGTCACTCCGGCCCAGCACGTCCATGCGGGCCGTATCGATGGTGCCCGGGCACACCGCGTTGACGGTGACCCCGTGGCGCGCGACCTCCATGGCCAGCGACTGGGTGAGGCCCTGGATGCCGAAGTTGGCCGCGTTGTAGGCCGCGGTATTCGGCGCGCCGCGCTTGCCCGCGATCGAGGAGAGGTTGATGATCCGCCCCCACTTCTGCTCGACCATGACCGGCACGACGCGCTTGCAGAGGAGGAAGGCGCCGGTCAGCTTGATGTCGAGGACTTTGCGCCACACCACCTCGTCGAGGTCGGGCAGCGGGACCCGGTCGTTGCCGCGCGGGTAGGCCGCGTTGTTCACGAGGACGTCCAGCCGCCCGAAGGTCTTCATGACCTGATCCACCAGGCGCTCCACCGACGACGCCTGGCTCACGTCCCCGGTCCAGGTCAGCGCCTTGCGGCCGGCCGCGCGGATCTGATCGGCGGTGCTCTCGACGTCGCGCCAGCCCGCCTTCTTCTCGTCCTCCGGGAAGGTCGCCGGATCGCGCCCCGTCCCGGTCACCACCACATCGGCGCCGATCTGGGCGAGCGCCACCGCGGTGGCCCGGCCGATCCCGCGCAGCCGGCCCGCGCCCGTGACCACCGCCACCCGTCCGTGCAGCGCGCCTGGGGTCATGGCCTCACCGCCCCCGGCTCGCGGCGTGGTCGGCCAGCACCTGCGCCACGCAGGCCGTCACCTTCACGCCGGTCGGCAGATCGATGAACTCGTTGGGCCCGTGGGCGTTCGAGCCGGGGCCCATCACCCCGGTGACCAGGAACTGGGCCTGCGGGAAGCGCTCGCCGAGCATGCTCATGAACGGGATCGAGCCGCCGAGGCCGTCGAACATCGCGGGCGCCCCGAACTGCGCGGTGGAGGCGCGCTCCACCGAGTCGCGGAGCCAGCCGGCCATCACCGGCGCGTCCCAGCCGGCGCCGGGCCGCTCGCCGGTCGAGTAGGTCACCCGCGCGCGGTAGGGCGGATCGGCCTCCAGCACCTCTTTCACGCGCCGACTCGCCCGGGCCGCGTCGGCGGTGGGCGGCAGGCGCAGCGACAGCTTCACCGACGTCTGCGGCCGCAGCACGTTGCCCGCGTCGGCCAGCGCCGGCATGCCGTCCACGCCGGTGACCGAGAGGGCGGGCCGCCACGTATTGTTCAGTAGCGCCTCCACCGGATCCTGCGTGACCGCGGACATGCCGGGGACGAACGGGAAGCGCCGCCAGATGTCGTCGCCCAGCACGCCCGCGACCGCGCGCACCTCGGCCAGCCGGCCGGGCGGGACCTCGACGTGGCACTCGGAGACCAGGATCTTGCCGGTGCGATCGTCCTCCAGCCGGTCCAGCACCTGCCGCAGGATGCGGAAGCTCGAGGGCACGATCCCGCTGGCCGCGCCCGAGTGCACGCCCTCGCCCAGCACCTCCACGGTGAGCGTGCCGCTCAGGACGCCGCGCAGCGACGTGGTGACCCAGAGGTGATCGTAGTCCCCACACCCGGAATCGAGGCAGACGACGAGATCGGGGCGGATCCGATCGGCCAGCTGCTCCACGTAGGCCGGCAGGTCGGGGCTGCCGCTCTCCTCGGAGGCTTCGATCAGCACCACGCAGCGGGCGTGCGGGATGCCCTGGGCCTGGAGCGCCTCGATCGCGGTCAGCGCCGCGAAGGAAGCGTAGCCGTCATCCCCCGCCCCGCGGCCGAACAGCCGGTCGCCGCGCCGCACCGGGGTCCACGGCCCGCCGTCCTCCGCCCAGCCGACCATCTCCGGCTGCTTGTCGCAGTGGCCGTAGAGCAGCACGGTCTCGTCGCCCCGGCCCGGGACTTCCATGAGGATGACCGGCGTGCGGCCCGGGAGGCGGACCACCTCGATGGCGAGGCCCTCGATCTTCCGCTTCCGGGCCCAGTCGGTGATCAGGGTCACCGCCCGGTCGATGTGGCCGTGCTCCGCCCATCGGGCGTCGTACATGGGCGACTTGGCCGGGATGCGGATGTACTCGGTGAGCGCCGGGACGATGGCGCCGTCCCAGGCCTGCTGGACCAGCGCGCGGGTGCGATCGAGGTCGATTGGCATGCTAGCGCGAGCTCCAGGAGAACGGAGTGAAGTGGTGGTTGAAGGCGTGCAGGTGGTCGGCCGGCTGTGACACGCCAGCAGTCTATCCGCCGGCGTCCGGCTGTTCAAGCGGCGCCGGCCCCTCGATGTGGTAGCATTGCCTCGGCCTCGGCGCTGCTCGTTACCGAGCAGGTTCCCTCACTGATCTCTTTCGATCTCGCGCGCTAGACGCGGAACGGAGTCCCGGTGAGCCTCAGCGCTTCACTCGTGCTGACACGAACGATCGTGCTGCTCGTGTTCGCGGCCGGCGCCGCTCTCATGGCTCCGGCGCACGGGCAGGGCGCGCGGCCGGTCGTCTACCTCGTGCCCGTCGAAGGCATGATCGACCTCGGCCTGGCCCCCTTTGTCCAGCGTGTTCTCGACGAGGCCGCCGGCGCCGGGGCGGGGGCGGTCATTCTGGAGATCAATACCTTCGGCGGGCGCGTGGACGCCGCCGTCCTGATCCGCGACGCGCTGCTCCGGACGCGAGTCCGGACCGTGGCCTTCGTCAACAAGCGCGCCATCTCGGCGGGCGCCCTGATCAGCCTGGCCGCCACGACCATCGTGATGGCGGAAGGCGGCACGATCGGAGCGGCCACGCCGGTCGAATTGGGCCAGCCGGGCGGTAAGGCTCAGCCGGTGGCCGAGAAGACCGTGTCGTACGTGCGCAAGGAGTTCCGCGCCACCGCCGAGAGCCGTGGGCGCCCGCCGCTCCTGGCCGAGGCCATGGTGGATCCCGACGTGGAGATCCGCGGGGTGATCGCCAAGGGCAAGCTCCTCACGCTCACCACCGACGAAGCGCTCAAGCACAAGCTCGCCGACTTCCGCGCCGACAGCGTGGAGGCCGTGCTCGAGCGGGTGGGGCTGGCCGGGGCGGAGATTCGCCACGCCTCGCCCACCTGGGCCGAGTCGGTCCTGCGCTTCCTGACCCATCCGGTGGTCAGCTCGCTGCTGATGACGATCGGAATCCTCGGGATCATCGTGGAGATCCGGACCCCCGGCTTCGGCGTGCCCGGCGCGCTCGGCATCGCCTGCCTCGCCCTCTTCTTCTGGGGCCACTGGCTGGTGCGGCTCGTGGGCTGGGAGGAGCTGCTCCTGGTGGGCGCCGGCGTGATCCTCCTCGCCATCGAGCTCTTCGTGACGCCCGGCTTCGGGGTCATCGGCGGCCTCGGCCTTGCCGCGCTCCTCGGCGGTCTCGGGCTGAGCCTCGTCGGCACCGGGGCGACCTGGGGCGTGATCCTCACCGCCATCGGGCGGGTCGCGGTGTCGCTCCTGCTGGCAATCGGGGCGTCGCTGGTGCTGCTCCGGTTTCTCCCGCGCCTGCCCATCGGTCGGCGCCTCGTCCTCGAGACCGAGCTGACAGCCCGGGAGGGCTTTGCCTCCGCGCCGGAAACGGACCGGGCCTGGCTCGGCAAGCGGGGCACGACGGCGTCCGGGCTGCGGCCGGCCGGGATCGCCGACATCGAGGGTGAGCGGGTGGATGTCGTCTCCGATGGGGAATTCATTGACGCGGGAGAACCAATCACGGTCGTCCGGGTGGACGGCAATCGAATCGTCGTACGGCGACTTCCCAGAAAGGACTGAACCATGGTCGGAACCGAAACCGGAGTCTTCGGAGTCCTCGCCCTCCTCATCGTGGTCGTCGCGGTGCTGGGGCTCCTTCTGTACCTGATCCCCGTCCGCATCTGGATCGCCGCCTTCGCCTCGGGGGCGTACGTCGGTCTCTTCACCCTCGTGGGGATGCGCTTGCGGCGGGTGCCGCCGAGCACGATCGTCACCGCCCGGATCAGCGCGGTGAAGGCGGGGCTGGACATCTCCATCAACGACCTGGAGGCGCACTTCCTGGCCGGCGGGAACGTGGTCAACGTCGTGAACGCCCTGATCTCGGCGGACAAGGCGAACATCGCGATGCCGTTCAAGCGCGCGGCGGCCATCGACCTGGCCGGTCGCGACGTGCTGGCCGCGGTGAAGATGTCCGTGATCCCCAAGGTGATCGAGACGCCGCGCATCGCGGCGGTCGCCAAGGACGGCATCCAGCTCCACGCGGTCTCACGGGTGACCGTGCGGACCAACATCGACCGGCTGGTGGGCGGCGCCGGCGAGGAGACCATCATCGCGCGGGTCGGCGAGGGCATGGTCAGCACCATCGGCTCGTCCACCAGCCACAAGGACGTGCTGGAGAACCCGGATCACATCTCCAAGCACGTGCTGTCCAAGGGGCTGGACGCGGGGACCGCCTACGAGATCCTGTCGATCGACATCGCGGACGTGGACGTGGGCGACAACATCGGCGCCAAGCTCCAGATCGACCAGGCCAACGCCGACAAGCAGATTGCCCAGGCCAAGGCCGAGGAGCGGCGGGCCATGGCCGTCGCCCTGGAGCAGGAGATGCGGGCCCGGGTGGTCGAGGCCGAGGCCGAGGTGCCACGGGCCATGGCGGAGGCCTTCCGCCAGGGCAACCTCGGGATCATGGACTACTACCGGATGAAGAACGTGCAGGCCGACACCACGATGCGGGAAGCCATCGCGGAGGGGGGACCGGAGCCTCCGCCGCCCGGCCCGAAGCGATAGCGCGGTCGGGGCCATGGAATCGATCAGACCAGAACAGATCCTTCTCCTGCTGGTGTTCGTCCTGGTACCGCTATTCAATCTGCTCGTCCGCTGGCTCCAGCGCCGGGCGCGCAGCCGAGGGCCTCGCCCGGTGGAGTCTCACTCGACGGAGCCCGACGCGCGCGAGGGGCGGCCACCCCTCCCGATGCCCCGCGTCCGACTGGTCGAGCCCGCCCTCCGTCGCGAAGGGCTGCGCACGACCCTGCCGGCTCCGCCACCGCAGCCGGTTCTCCGCCGAGCGGGACCGCTGGGCGGGCGGGCGGCGGTCAGGCGGGCCATCGTCACGATGACGATCCTCGACCAGTGCCGGGGCCTGGAGGCGCCCCGGCCGCTTCCATCCCCACCCCGCCACCGATAGCCGCGACACCCGAGCCCGGCGAACGGCACGCTGCCGCCCCGGGCGAGGCCCTCAACCCGTGCTGCTACCGGGCAGCCGAGCCCTCCGGCGCGGTCAGGTTGTTGACCACGCGCTTCACGCCGTCCACCGACTGGGTCACGCGCTCGGCCAGGAGCTTCTCGGCCCGGGACGTGACCGGGCCGGTCAGGAAGACGGTGCCGTCCTGCGAGCGGATCTGCACGCTCTGCAGCGGCACGGCCCGGGTCGAGTACAGCTCGAACTCCACCCGCTTGGCCAGCTTCTCATCCGGGCTCTCCGCGACCGTGCCCGCATTGGCCACCGTGATCTGGCCGGCGAGGCCTTCGGAGCCGGGCGCCTGGAGCGCGATCTCCTCGGCCGCGCGCTTCTGCGCGGGCGTGTCGACCGCCCCGTCCAGGGTCACGACCCGCTTGCTGACCTGCACCGCGAGACGCTTGTCCTTGAGCTCCGGGTGCTGGCTGAGCTGGTCGATCACGATGGTCTTGATCTCGAGATCGGCGACGCGGTCGCCCAGGTGCTCCATCTCCTGGTTGCGCCCGGTGCCCGGGTTGACCGTGAGCTTGTTGTGGACCGCCGTCACTCCGGAGGTGTCCCCGGTGATGGCACCCGCGAGCCGGCGGGTCCCCTCGCTGGGGACCTCGCCGGTCAGCGTCACCTCGCCGCCATTCGTGGTGGCGTTGACGTCGAAGGCGGAGACGTGCTTGGACAGGAGCAAGGCGGTCTTCACCTTGGACGTGGTCGCGGCATCCTGCGACGTCTCCTTGACCGAGCGCAGCGTGTCCCCGATGGACATCCCGGCATCCCGCTTGTAGACCACCACCCCGACGACGACGAGCACGATCAAGACGATGGCAACCAGGATGGATCTCATGCACTCTCTCCTTTATGAAGGTAACGCTGACCCGAGGGGGAGCATCCGTCGTGCCAACGACCGGGCGAGCGAACCTGCGACTTCTCCAGCAGTTCCGGTCGTCATGGCCGGCGCGTCCGGGCGCCTGCCGGTCAAGACTTCCGGAGGTCGGTAGGATTTACCGAAGCAAGAGTGGAGGGCAGACATGAGGCTCGTGATCGCGGGCGCGCTGGCGTTGTTGCTGGCGGGATGCGCCAAGATCGATATGGACGAGTGCCGCAAGGGCGACCGGTCCCGCTGCCCCGGCGACGCGTCGGCCTACCACCACGCGCCAACGGCGGCGTCATCGGTGGGCGTCGCTCCCTCGTCCTCCGACGGGAGCGCGACGGCGGCGGCCGCGAGGCTGTCCGCGAGCAGGCGGGCGATGCAGCCGTAGCTCACGTCGTTCAGGTGCAGGTCGTCGCGCGCGATGACGTCCTCCACCCGGTACTGGCCGCTCGAGATCCAGTGCCGCATCACCGCGAAGCGCCGGAACACCGCCACCTTCGTGTCGTTGGCCACCGCGCCGATCGTGTCCACGATCCGCGCGTGCACGGGCCGCGCGAGCACGCGCGGGGCGAACTGCGGGTCCATCAGCACGACGTCCATCCGCGCCGCCTTGAGCCGGCCGACCCCCTCGCGGACCGCGGCCGCGTAGCCCTCGACGTCGGCGCTCCTCAGCGCATGGTTGCTGCCGGTCTGCCAGATGACGAGCTGCGGCCGGTACGCCAGCACGTCGCGCTCGAAGCGCGCCAGCATCTGCGAGGCCATCTCGCCGCCGACCCCCTTGTTGATCACGGTCACCCCGAGCCGCGGCCAGCGCCGGCGCACCTCCTCCGCGAGCACCGCGGGGTAGGCGTGCGCCGGATCGGAGGCGCCGACCCCCGACGTCGAGGAGGAGCCGATGGCGACGATGACCAGCGCGGTGCCGCGGCGGATGGCGCGCGCGGTGTTGGGGAGCGCCACGCCGAAGCGCGTCAGATCCGGAGGCGCGGTGCAGCGCAGCGCCTCGTGGGAAGCCCCCGCGGGCGGCGCCGCGAGCAGCAGGAGGGCGACCGCGCCCGCGAGTCGCGGCGCCCTCATCGCGTGAGGAACTCGGCCATCGCGCCGCCGACGCAGTCGTAGACCTTCGCGGCGAGGCGGCGACGCTTGTCGCTGTCGCGGGTCCTCAGGTCGAGGACGCCGCTCTCGGCCCAGTGGCGCATGAGGCCGTAGCGATGGAAGACCGCCACGTCGTTGGCGTCGGCGAGCTCCCGCAGCGCCCCGAGATAGGGGCCGAAGTTGATCACCGCGTCGGTGTCGCGCGAGTACTGCGGGCTCATCAGCACGACCTCGCTTCCGGCCGCGCGCAGCTCGTCGAGCCCCGCCTGCACCGTGTCCCGGAACTCGTCCACCCCGGCCCCGCGAACCGCCTCCATCGTGCCGGTCTCCCAGATCACGAGCGTCGGCTTCAACGGCACGACCTCGCGGCCCAGGCGGTCGGCCGCCTCCCGCGCAGTCTGGCGCGGCACCGCCAGGTTGACGACCTTGATCCGCGCGGCGGGAAACCGGCCGGCGAGCGCCGAGGCCAGGCGCGCGGGCCACGCGAAGCCCGGCCCCCCCGCCGCGCCGCCCACGGTGGACGACCCGCCGAGCGCGACGATGACGAGCTCCGAGCCGTGGGCGAGCGCCTGGCCCGTCTTCTGGAGCGGAGGCTCGAACGTGGCGAAGCCCTCGGGGGCGAGGCAGTCGCGCGCCTGGCCGACGGCCCCGGACGGCGCGGAGCCGAGCCCGATGCCCGCCGCCGCGATCAGGGCGATGGCGCGGCGCAAAGGCCGCACGGTCGCGCTCATGACTCTCCTCCCGCCGTCGACGCCCGCTCCGGCGCCCGGCCGCCGACCCGCGCGCCCGCGTACCATTCCATGAAGGCGGCGACCGCGATCATGATCGCGACGCCCACCACCGAGACGGCGAGCTGCAGGAGGACGCTGCCGAAGAACTCGCTGAGCACCAGGTGGCTCACCACCGCGAGCAGGATGCCGAGGCAGAAGATGTGCAGCGAGTTCCGGCCGCAGATGATGAACGGCCACGCGCCCCGGCCGGCGAGGAAGCGCGCCGGGGGTTGGACCAGGCGCGAGACCAGCAGGGCAACGGCGAGCACGTTCGCGAAGCGAAGCAGCCCGAGATCCCCCTTGCTCAGGAACAGCCACAGGAGCTTGCCGCTGACCAGCGCGGGAATCGGATCATAGAAGCCGTGCAGGGTCCAGCTGAACCGGATCACGAGCCCGGCCACCGCGAGGGTCACCGCCAGGCCCCAGAGCCAGCGGCGATCGAGCCAGGCCACCGCGCCGCGGGTGCCCCGCCAGCCGAGCCACGCCGCGAGGAAGAACAGCGCCTGCCAGGCGAAGGGATTGAAGTACCACAGCCGATCGGGGCCGGGATACGCCGGCAGCGCGAGCCGCGGATTGAGCTGGACGGCCAGCCACAGCGCGAACGAGGCCGCGAGCATGACCCGCGGCCAGAACCGGAACGCGACCAGCACGACCGGCAGGGCGGCCAGCAACACGATGTAGAGCGGCAGGATGTCCATGAAGGACGGCTGGAACTGCAGCGTCAACGCCTTGACCACCGCCACGCCCGGCTCGTTGAGGAAGTCGGCGGCCTGGAACTCCTCGGCGTAGAGCGAATTGTTGAGGGCCCCGACCGTGTACGCCATCATCGCCATGAAGATCACGAACAGGAAGACGTGGGCCACGTAGAGCTGCCACACCCGGTGGCCGACGCGCACCGCCGCGACCACGAAGCCCTGGCGCTCCATGACCCGGCCGTACACCATGCCCGCGGTGTAACCCGAGATCAGGATGAACACCTCGGCCGCGTCGGAGAACATCACCGACTGGAGCGTGAACTGCGCCAGGACATTGTCCTTGACGTGATCGAGGAAGATCGAGAAGAGGGCGAGGCCGCGGAAGAAGTCCAGCCGCAGATCGCGTCCCGCTTCCGTCATCAGAATGGCCCCGGCGGGGCCGGGGTCTCTAGCATACCGCTACGCGGGCGCCTGCGAGTGGCCTAAGGTGCCGAGCCAGCGCCAGGTGTGTGCGTTTCTCCTCCGCCGACATCCCTCGGATGGGTCAATGACGTCTGGCGGAGGGTGGCGGCCAGGGTTCCCGCTGGGTCAAGAAAGGGCCTGGGGCAGGTTCAAGACCAGGATCGGCTGCTCGAACAAAAGGTCGCCGACCACGCGCCCGGAGAGGAGGGCCCGCCAGTGGACACTGGCGGACAGACGCTCGATGTTGGCCACTGGGGGGTCGGGATACTGGGTTTGAACGATCACGTGTTGATCGGCTGAAGTGCACCTTGCCGATCGTGACGGTATAGCCCTTCAGGCTCGCGTTCATCTTGGCTTCGGTATAGCGGCGCCGCGGCTCGTCGATGAAGAGAAGCGCGCCCCCGCATGAAAACGACCAGAGCGCCCGCCCCGAGGAGCCAGCGGCGCGAGCTCATGCCTGTGAGGTCGCGCCAGGATGTTCCACTCGATTCGCATCCAGGGCCACGAGGTCCTCGTGACCAGCCTCACCGAGCATGGCCGGGGCGGATGAGGCGGTCCATGGCGGCCTTGATGAGGACCGCGGCAGCGGCCGAGCCAGCCGATCCGATGATACGCTGGGTCGCGGTCGGCTCCACCGCGACCCGCTCGGGCCGATCGATCATGCGACCGAACGCCTCGCGCAGGCGCCCACTGCGGGCCCTGAGCGTGTTGCGGCGACGCGCCCGCCATACCCCCAGGGCGATCGAGCCCGCCACGATCATACCCACGGCGAGGACGCTGGCTGTGACACCCAGGGCGTGTCGTCGTACCTGGAGCCCGGCATCCGTGAGCTCGTGGCCACGCCGCTTCAACTCGCCCACGAGCCGGGTGAGTTGTGCCCGGCGCCGCACGATGTCTGCCTCGATGGGTTGCGGAGCTCGTGGCGTCGTCTCGGTCACCCGACCTGTTGCTTCAGCCACTCCCAATTCTCCTCTAGCGATTTCCGCGTGAGGGCCAACGGTGAGCGGGGGCGGTGCCGCCAGCCCATATAGCCGACCCCGGCACCAACCCCGAGCACGACTCCCGCCACGATCAATGCGGCCAGCCAGCCCGGCACCAGCAGCGCCAGCCCCAGGACCGCCGTGTGTGTCCTCGGGGTTCACTCGTACAGCATTCGTGCCTAACAAGCCGACGCCAGGCTACTTTGTTGTCCCCTTAGCTGTAGGTGGCTCGCACGGATAGCCGGCGGCATTCAAACCGCCCGGACCACCCGGGCACGGCTCGGTCCGTCCAGGGACAGCGGGATGGGCCGGGGGCGTAGCCGTTGCTGGTGATCCGGTTCGCGGAGCACGCTCCCCTGCAGTATCCGAACGCTCGCAACCCAAGGCGACCAGAGATAAGCCAGCCAACCCGATCACAAGGCCTGCTCGTATCATCAAGTGTCTCCCCTCTATGTTGTGACGGGGAGCATACGGCGTGCCGTACCGCGGTGGTCGCGCCTCCTGTCTCCGAGTGAGTTCGAACGGACTCCACGCCACCCGCCAGAGGCGCGTAGAATGTCCCAGCATCGGCCGGTCTGTGGAGCGGATGCGGGACCAACGCGGAATGGATCACTAAGGAGAGTTTGCCGAGTGATCTTTACCGGCCCGGGCGACGTGGGGAGCCTCGAGCGCGGGGTGCCGTCGGGCCTGGATAAGGACACGGATGGAAACGACAAGACCCTCAACCCACCTTCAGCAGCAACTATCGGAGCTCACAGTCCCGGGCGTCCTGGTTGAAAGCCGTTTGGACGGGCGTTTGACCTGCACGGCCTGCGCCCATCGGTGCGCTCTCCGGGATGGAGCCGCGGGCTTGTGTCGAGTTCGCCACCGAGAGGGGTCCGAGCTACGAGTGCCGTTTGGGTATGTCGCCGCCTGGCGCGTCATGCCGGTGGAGCGCAACACCATCTACCACGTGAAGCCAGGCAGCCTCGGCCTGACCTTCGGGATGTTCGGGTGCGACCTGCGCTGTCCGTGGTGCAGTAACGCCTACATTTCTCAAGCGTTGCGGGCCGATGACGTCGTCCCCCCCAGCGTCGAGCGAATATCCGCACCGGAGCTGGTGAGCCGTGCGCGGGCCGCAGGGTGCCGGATAGTCGTGAGTGCCTTCAATGAGCCCATGATCACAGCGGAATGGGCGTATGCAGTATTCTCCGAAGCTCGGCGGCACGGGCTGGCCACCGCCGTGGTCTCGGACGGGAATACCACTCCCGAGGCGCTGGCCTTTCTACGGCCGGTCACCGATGTCTTCCGTCTCGACATCAAAGCGACGGAGGCCGCCCACTACGGTCTGGTTGGCGCAGTACCCGACGCTCCATTGGCGGCTCTGCGCGAGGCCCTTCGGTTGGGATATTGGGTCGAGGCCGTCACGATGATTGTACCGGGCGTCAATGACGGCCTCGAAGGCCTCGCGAAGCTCGCTGCCGACCTGGCTGCGATCGACCGCGATCTCCCGTGGCATCTGAACGGCTTCGTCCCACGCTACCAGATGAAGGACCGGCAAGCACTCTCCACGCGGGTCCTCGTGGCCGCCGCCCAGCTCGCCTACACGACAGGCCTCAGATATGTCTACATCGGAAACGTTGCGGATCGGCTCGTTGAGTTGTCCCACACGCGGTGCCCGGAGTGCCATCTGGAAGTCGTGCAGCGGGCGAACTACGCGACCAGGAGCATGGCACTTCGCAAAGGCCAATGCCCCCGCTGCGCCACCGTGATACCCGGCCGGTGGGCGTGAGCTATGCTAGACAAGCCGGATCACAGCTGCCGTAGAAAGACCACGAGGTCCGCTTTTTCCTGCCGTGTCAGGCGGACTCCCAGCACAAGGTTGAAGAATTCGACGGTGTCCTCCAGGGTCAGCAGGCGACCGTCGTGAAGATACGGCGGGCTGTCCTTGATGCCCCTTAGAGTGGTGGTCTTCATCGGGCCCAGGGGCGGTTCACCAGTAAACCGCTCGAGTTGGAGATCATGCATCTGGTGATCGAGATAGGCGGGCCCCGAGTGACAGGAGCTGCATTGCGCCTTGCCGAAGAACAAGGCTTCCCCGCGACGCTCGGCTTCCGTCGCCCGGGCGGGATCGAGCCGGCCCTGAGCGTTTAGCTTCGGCGCGGGGGGAAAGTCGAACATGTTTTGCATCTGAGCCATGTGGCTCACCCGTACTCGGTCTAGGATCGTCATCCCCTTCTTCGCTGCGCGTATCTGGTCGCCGTTGAAGTAGGCCGTCCGCTGCTCGAACTCAGTGAAGTCCTCAACGGAACGGAGACTCCGCTTGGATCCGTGGATCTGCTGATTGAACATGCCACGGAGGCTCGTCGTGTCTAGGCGGAAGCGGCGTTCCTGAGGGCGGTTATCTGGATTGAGGTGAAACTGCCCCGTCGTGTGGCCGTTGACGTGGCAATCTAGGCAGGCAACGCCGAGGCTCGGATTCGCGCTCTTGCGATCGTCGGTCGCATTGAATTCTTCCTGGGGCAGTGGCGTCACGAGCATGCGTAGGCCATCCAGCTGGACGGGTGTGATCAGATCCTTGAAGAGCCGACTGAAATTGTTGAGCGAGACGACTTCCCCGCGCGATACGTCGCCCAGTTCGGGCCGGCTTTGCAGAAAGATCGCGGGCGGAAACTCGGGCAAGAACGCCTCCGGCAGATCGAAGTCAACATCGAACCGCTCCAGCCGAGGAAACATTGACAGCTGCATCTGCGGGAAGACCTGTCCCCCCGTGGCATGCTTTGGATGGGGCAACGCCAGATAGGGGAAGAGCTTGCGGCTGCGAATATCCTCCGGCTTCATCGCGGCCAGGCGATCCCACGTCATGCCGTCGCCGAGCTTGGCGGTCGGGCCAACCGGGACGGGCTTCCCGCGGGACATCTTGACGTTGGAATCCAGCCGGGGCGTGAGGTTATAGCGGCTCTCGAGCAGTTTCCGCTGCGCCCCCATGACGCCTGGCTTGGCGTCGATATCCGCTTTCATCGTCTCCTCGAAGGTCTGCAGCGGCTTCTTGGCCCCGAACGGGTCTCGGGAGAAATCGAACCCGGTCACCCGTCCCTCGTCGGGCTGAGTCGGAAGCGCCGACGAGGAGGGGGCGGGAGTTCCCGGGCTGAACACAGCGGAGCGGTCGTGTTCGGTCTTGCGCTGCTCCGGACGCGTCTCTGGGACAGCCCGCGGGGCCTGGGCATCCTGAACGGCATCGGAGGGCCGTGGCGATGGTGGTGTCTGACCATCGGTCGGCCGACTCCATAGGCCGAGCAGGATGCCGCCAACCAGGAGTGCGCCGCCGACCACCGGAACCATCTGCCGCATGTTGTCCTCCTGGGAATGAGTCGCCGAAATGCCGCCCTCATGGCTCTCGCCAAAGGCGGTTCAGCGCTCAACAGCAAGGGCTGTGCCGGGTAGGCACTGAGATGTTCCGCTGGTCACCGGAGAGGTCAGTCGCCGGCACATGCACGAGGCGGAGACGAGCCCATGTCGCAGGGAACGGTAGCCGCCCTACTCCGCCTACCGGCACGCTCTTTGCGGTTTGGCGAAAGGTAAGGAGGGTTCGGCGCTATGGCGGGTGAAATTCTCCGCCAACCAGGAGGACCATCAGCGGGTCGCAGAGCTCTTCGGTCCTTCCGGCTATGTCTTCGAGTGGCTCGCGGCCACCATGAGAACTGGCAATCCGAGTTCCTCCAGCTCCAACTGATGGGCCTGCGACCGCCTATCCTTCCTCCGGCGCATCGAAGACGCCTCATCAAGATCAAATCATGATCCTCTGGGGAATGCTTTACCGGGTCGCGGTTACCGGGAGGAAAGCATGTGGGCTGCTTCGACCGTGACGCCGGATCCTGGGACGATCTCGCGCTGTTCCTGACCGAGCGTTACCAGCTCTACATGAGAAGGGCGACGACAGAAACCTCAACCGGTTGAAGGGAACCCCATGGCAAGAACAAGGGATGAAGCAGGCCCAAGACCAGGTGATGGCACCACGGGCAGGCTCGGCCTCGCAACAGCCGTCCTGGCTGGTGCGATCGGCGGGCTCTACGGCGCGGCGGCCATGTCGGTTCTGCGTCTGGGGTTGCACCGAGCCGGCCTCATCGACAAGATGGTCCCGCAAGCGGTCGAGGAGTGGATTTCCGATCGGCTGAATATCGATCCGCCGGGCGGAACGGCCGGGCACCATGTGGCCGACCAGCTGCTGCACCTGGCGTACGGTGCCGGTCTCGGCGCCCTCGGCGGCCCGATGGTGTCCGGCCGCGAGACGCGCGGCGGGCTGTGGCGCGGAGCGGCGTTCGGCCTGGCGAGCTGGGCGTTCGGCATGCTGGTTCTGGTCCCCTCTCTGGGCGTGGCGCGCCCCGCCTGGAGGGCAGGCCGGCTGGAAAACGCGACCAATATCGCCGCTCACCTGGTTTTCGGATGGGCCATCCAGGTTGTCGTCGAAGAACCGGCCCGCCAAAGAAACCGGGGGCGCTCCTCCGACGCCGAGAGGATGGGCAACCGAGTCGGCTAGGAGCGCAGGAGCGACATTCTGGCCGGTAAAACCGTATGGGTCGGGCGTTTTCCGCCGCGCGCATCACGGGATACTCGTAATTTTCTACAACCTTGCTCAGGCATTCATTTTGCTAATCGAGCCGTGCGCCCACCAGGGCTGACCGTTCACCCATAGCCGGCATGCAGCCGAAGAGGAGGCCATGATGGCCACGCAGAAGACCGGTAGCCGCTCCCAGGACGCCATCGCCCTGCTCAAGCAGGATCACAAAACCATGCGGGAGTTACTCTCAAAGCTCGAGGAGGCCGAGGGCCGGGAGCGCCAGAGCACGCTCAAGACGATCGAGCACGAGCTGAAGGTCCATACGAAGATCGAAGAGGATATCTTCTACCCGGCGTTCCGTGAGGCCGCCGAAAAGGAAGAGGATAAGGAGCTCTACTTCGAAGCGCTGGAGGAGCACCACGTGGTCGACCTGGTGCTCCCCGAGATCAAGGAGACGGAGCCGGACGCCGATGAGTTCAAGGCCAAGGCCAAGGTGCTCAAGGATCTGGTCGAGCATCATGCGGAAGAAGAAGAGACTGAGATGTTCCCGCGGGCCAAGAAGCTGATGGATCGCGCCCAGCTCATGGAGCTCGGCCAGCAGCTCGCGGACGCCAAAGCATCCCTCGACGGAGGAGGGAAGGCGCGCCGGTAAATCCAAAGGAAAGCCGTCGGCCACGGTTCACCCCGTCTTCCGACGGATCGGTCGACGGCTTTCCCTCCGGCACTGCGGTACTTGCAGTAGCGCATCTCCTATGGTTCGCGAGCCGGATCCTGATCAACAGCGGGCGGGTGGCGCGCATCAAGCCGTTCGACTCCTACCCGTTCAATCTGCTCTATCAGATGACGCGGCAGGAACCGCCACGCAGCAGGCCGTCCACGGGATCGCGCAGCATCTGGGCGTCGACGAATCCTCTAAACAACATGGAGTCGGTCCGATCAAGGAAAGCGCAACGGTGCCGGTAACTATCACCCGGCACTCTCTGCCGTCTGCCGACGCAGAATAGACCGGACTCACTCTCCGCAATCCGATTCGGCTCACGGCACACCGCTTGCTCTGGTGAGGTTCACGTTGCGAAGACCAACCATCAGGAGGCTATCTGTGGCAGACGACAACGCTCTGGACGCGCCGGAAGACGACCCCCCGGCTCATGTCCCTGAACCAGCCCGCACACCGGATGTCCAGCCGAAGCCGATACGGCCGGGACTCCCTGTTCTTGACTAGCAGCACAACCGGGCGGACGTGGGCCGCCTGAAGGAGAGTGACGTGAACTTCAAAGCAAATATCGCAGTCGTACTGACAGGGTTCTTTCTCGCGGCCTCTCCGGCGCTGGCGCAGGCGCCGGGTGGTAGCGGACCGGGCGGCAGCGGCCCAGGCGGCACCTCGGGCGGCGGAGCGGGCTCGCCTGGCGGCGGCGCGCCCACGCCGGGCGCTCCAACCTCGCCCTCCACGCCCGGAGCGAGCACGCCGGGTTCTCCCAGCATGACGAACCCAGGGACGGATCCGAATAACCCCTGTCCCGCTGGTCAGTCACGGCCGAAGACGAATCAGCCGTGCCAGCCCACGATGAACAACCCGGCGCCGAAGACCAAGTAGAGCGGTTGGAGGGAAGTCGCGGTGAGCACCGCGATTTCCGGACCTTCGAACCATAACCCACCAAGAGGAGCGCGATATGGACCCCGAGAAGACCGTTCCCGAGGAAGAGATATTCGCCGCGGGCGCCCCTGATGAGCCGGAGGTCGATGCCGATGATGATGAGGATGAGGATTCGGAAACAGCGGAGAATGATGATCCCCCGGATTCTGGCGTCGGGCAGCCTGTAGAGGTGGAGGAAGACAGGCACTAAGGCATCTTCGCCGATCCACGCCCGCTGGGGGGGGCCGCCCTGCCCGCGAAACCGCTCTTCCGAGAGGAGCGCGACGCAGGCGGGGCGCAGCCTCTCGCCGAGGTGCCGGACGGCAGCGAGGTTTCTAGCGTCCCCGCCGCTTGCGGGGGACTTTTTTGCCCTTCTTACGGGCCTCCGATAGTCCAATCGCGATCGCTTGCTTGCGACTCTTGACCTTGCCGCCCTTTCCGCCGGGGCCACTCCTCAAGGTGCCTCGCTTCCGGCGGCGCATCGTGCGCTCCACGTCCTTGCTTGCTCCCCGGCTGTACTTCCGCTTGCGAGATCTCCCTACGGCCACTTGGTGTCCTCCCGGTGAATGGGTTAGATCAGCTCGCGCACCTTGTCCGCCAGTACGGTGAGCGCAATCTTTTCTCGATTGGGCTCGCCCCGGATGAGCGACTCTGCGAAGTGCGCCATCTGCTTGACCGTGACCTTTGCCGGCATCGGCGGCTCCAGGGGATCCACCACGGCCTGGACGATCACCGGCCCCGGAGCCGCGAGAGCGCCATCCAGGGCCTCGCCGCATTCCGCCGGGTTCTCTACCGTGATGCCGGTGCCTCCGCAGGCCTCCGCGAACAGGGCGAAGTCGATCGGGTGTAGATCGCAGCCGTATTCCGGGTTCCCGAGGAAGACCATCTGCTCCCATTTGATCTGGCCCAGCGTCCCGTTCTTCACGACGACCACCTTCACGGGAAGCCGATACTTCACGCAGGTGGCGAACTCGGCCATCAGCATCGAGAAGCCGCCGTCGCCCACGAATGCCACCACCTGCCGCTCCGGGTGGGCAATCTGGGCCGCGATCGCATAGGGCAGCCCGCAGGCCATGCTGGCAAGATTGCCCGAGACCGCGTGCATCTGCCCGCGCCTGGCCGGGATGTGGCGGGCCCACCACGTGGTGATGGTGCCGCTGTCGCAGCTCACGATGGCATTGCTCGCCAGCCGCAGGCCCAGCTCCCGGGCCAGCCGCTGGGGCTTCATCGGCGTTTCCGTTCGGCTCCCGCGCTCGTCCATCAACCGGCGCCAGCTCGCCATGCGCTCCTGGGCTTTCTCGAGGAAGCGGCGGTCGGAACGGGGCTGCAAGAGCGGCAGGAGCGCCGCCAGGGTCGTGCGGCTGTCGCCCACCAGCCCGACCTCGGCCGGGTACCGGAGGCCCAGGCGCATCGGGTCGAGCTCGATCTGGACAGCTCGCGCCTGGCCGGGCTTGGGCAGGAACTCGATGTAGGGAAAGGAGGTGCCGACCATCAGCAGCCGGTCACACTCTTCCATCGCCTCCTGGGAGGGCCGCGTGCCTAGGAGGCCGATGCCGCCGGTGGTATAGGGACTATCGTCGGGCACCGCCGCCTTGCCCATCAGCGCCTTCACGATCGGCGCGCCGAGCCGGTCGGCGACGGCTTCCAGCTCGTCGCCCGCGTGGAGCGCACCCCGCCCGGCCAGGATGACGACCCTTTCGCCGGTATTGAGGAGCTCGGCGGCCCTGCGAAGCTGGTGCTCGGCGGGCAGGCCCGCGCTCCGGCCGAGAACGTCGGAGCTATGGTGGTCCACGTTGCGCGGAGAGCGCGCGCCACCTGTCTTCATCTCCTGGATGTCCACCGGGAAGGTGAGGTGGGCAACGCCGCGATAGGCCAGCGCGGTACGGCACGCCAGGTCGGTCACGTTCTCCACGTGCGCCGGCCCCATGATGCGCTCGTTGAACTTGGCCACGTCCATGAAGAGCCGATCGAGGGCCACATCCTGCTGGGTTCGCGTGCCGATCAGGTCGTGATACGTCATCCCGGTGATGGCCAGCACCGGCTGGCCGTCGAGCGCGGCGTCATAGAGCCCGTTCAGCAGGTGGATGCCGCCCGGCCCCGAGGTAGCGAGGCAGACGCCCAGCCGACCAGTGAACTTGGCGTACCCGCAGGCCATGAAGGCGGCCGATTCTTCGTGGCGAACCTGCACGAACCGGATGCGGTCCTGGCGCGTGCGAAGCGCCTCCATGATCCCGTTGATGCCGTCACCGGGCAGGCCGAAGACGACTTCCACTCCCCAGTCCTGCAGGCAGTCGATCAGGATATCCGCCGCGGTCACCGCCATTGCCGTCTCCTCATGTGAGCACGGGACCGTTGAGGAGCCGACGGAGCCGCTCCGCGGACTGCGCACAGACGGTCGAGCGGTCGTAGTCGCCCCCGAGCTGCAGGGTCGCGGCCAGGCGATCGAAAAGCTGGATCAGGTCGCGGGCGTCTGCTCCCGTGCAGCGCACCCGGCGCACCTGGCTATTCTCGGTATCGGCTTCTGCGCTCTCGATGGCGGCCCTCGTCGCCGGCCGGAGGATGGGCTCCTCCCCTGCCCCGTCGATCTCACCGACCGCGATCTGACAGACCGCCTCGTCGATGGGAACAACGAAGACGGCGCCGCCTCCGACCGTCGTCACTCCATCCCCCTGCTGCCCCATCGTGCCTCCTTGTGCCGCGCGGATGGCTTCGCTTACCACTTGTCACCGCCCCGAGGAGCAAGGGATGTGCCGCGTCGGCATGGGTTCCAGTCGGGTATCCAGCGGCGATTGAAGCGGCAGATGGGGAGAGAGTTCATCCGGCTCGGTCGAATTGACTCAGCAAACCTTGCCGACCGCCTACCGCGACCCAGCTTGCCTTTCTCGCGGGTCGCGGAAGAGCGCTGGCTGGCTGCCGCCAAGCGGCCCGACATCTCGGTTGAGGCTGATGGCGGCGACGGTGCCCAGCAGCAGGACCCAGAGGAGGCGGTAGCCGTACTCGGCCCCCGCCCACGTCGCGCGGGCGGCGGCGATCGCGGTCCCGACTTCCGTCTCATTGGGAGAGGAATCGATCGGGGGTGAGCGGCAGGTCCCGAACCCGGATCCCGGTCGCATCGTAGGTGGCGTTGGCGATCGCCGCGGCCGCCCCCACGATCCCGATCTCGCCGATCCCGCGTGCGCCCATGGGGTTGACCCGCGGATCGGTCTCGTCCAGCCACGCCGCGTCGATGCTCGCGACGTCGGCGTGGCTCGCGATATGGTATCCCACGAGGTCGTGGTTCACGATGTGGCCGAACCGCGCGTCCATCACTCCGATCTCGTGGAGCGCCATCGAGAGCCCCATCGTCATCCCCCCGATCAGCTGCGAGCGCGCGGTCAACGGATTGATGATTCGTCCCACCGAGAACACACCGAGCATCTGGCTCACCCGGACCTCGCCGGTGTCGCCGTCCACGCGCACCTCCGCGAACTGAGCCCCGAACGAATGCATGGCGAACCGCTCCACGTCGGGGTTCTCCGGCATCTCGGCGGTGGTCTCGGCCGCCGTGGCCGGGTGCTCTCCATGCTTCTCGCGGAAAGCGCGGGCCGCCGCGACGATCGCGGAGCCCCAGCAGCTGACGCCCATCGACCCGCCCTCCACGATGGCGTTCGGCAGCGTCGTGTCTCCGATCTCGAGCCGCACCGCCTCCACCGGGCATCCGAGGGCGTCGGCGGCGATCTGGGCGAGGACCGTCCAGCTGCCCGTTCCGATGTCCGCGGCGCCGGTCAGCACCGCATAGCGCCCGCCCCCCTCGTACCGGATGGTCGCCGCCGTCCCCGGCTGCGAGTACGCGGGATAGGTGGAGCTGGCCACTCCCATGCCCACGAGCCATGCCCCCTCGCGGCGGACGGCGGTACCCCGGTCACGCCGCCGCCAGCCGAACCGCCGCGCGCCCTCCCGCAGACAGCCCACGAGATTCCGGCCCGACCAGGGCTTGCCGGACTCCGGGTCGACCGGCGGCTCGTTGATGATGCGCAGCTCGATCGGGTCCACCCCACAGGCGACCGCCAGCTCGTCCATGGCGACCTCGGCCGCGAACATGCCGGGGCTCTCGCCGGGCGCGCGCATCCACGAGGGCACCGGCACGTCCAGCGCAGCGAGGCGGTGGGTCGTTCTCCGACTTTCGGCCCGGTACACCAGCCGGGTCGGCACCGCGGTCTGCTCCGCGAACTCCTTGATGCGCGCCGTCTGCTCCACCACGTCGTGCGCCACCGCGACGAGGCGTCCGTCACGCCCGGCGCCCAGCCGGATTCGCTGGATGGTCGGCGTCCGGTAGCCGGTGATGGAAAACATCTGCTGGCGCGTGACGGCAAGCTTCACCGGGCGGCCCGGCACGGCCCGCGCCGCCAGCGCGGCGAGCACGGTATGGGCGTGCGGCTCGCCCTTGGATCCGAATCCACCCCCGACGTAGGGCGCGATCACCCGCACGCGGTCCGGCGCCAGCCCGAGCACCTTCGCCAGCGTCTCGCGGACCGTATGCACGCCCTGGGTGGAGTCGTAGAGGGTCAGCTCGTCGTCCTTCCACCGCGCCACGGTGGTGTGGGGCTCGAGCGGGTTGTTGTGCTGCGTCGGCGTGGTGTACGTCCGGTCGATGGTGATTGGCGCCGCGGCCAGGGCCGCGTCGACGTCGCCCTGTTCGGTATCGGTCGGGTAATCGGGGTTCACCTGCTCGGGGGCGTAGAGGTCGGTGCGGTCGGCGGCGAACCGGGCGTCGTGGGCCTCCTCGGCCCACTCGATACGCAGGAGATCGGCGCCGTGACGGGCGACCTCCGGCGTCTCGGCAACGACGGCGGCCACGAGCTGGCCCCGAAAGTGAACCGCATCGGACTGGAGCACCGAGAGCTCGCCGTCCTCGGTCGACGCCAGGCGGGCCGCGTTCTGATGGGTAACGACGGCCACCACCCCGGGCAAGGCCGCCGTCTCCGTCGCATCTAGAGCGACGATTCGCCCGCGCGCGATGGGTGACGCGACGGCCCAGGCATGGAGCGGCTCGGGCAAGGGATGCTCGTAGGCATAGGGCGCGATGCCCGATACCTTGGCCGGCCCGTCCACGCGGGTTCGCGCGGCCCCGATCGACCGCGGCACCAGCGGGGTCATCGCGCGCCCTCCCCGGCCCCGGCGAGGTCGCGCAGCACCGCCACCATGGTGTTCCGGGCCATCGGGACCTTGAACGCATTGTGGGCGAGCGGCCGCGCCGCGGCCAGCTCCGCGTCGGCCGCGCGTCGGAAGGACTCCGTCGTGGGCGCCGATCCGCGAAGGACGGCCTCGGCGCGCGACGCCCGCCACGGCTTGTGCGCGACACCGCCCAGCGCGATCCGCGCGTCACGGATGGCCCCGCCGTCGAGATCGAGGGCCGCCGCCACCGACACCAGCGCGAAGGCGTACGACGCCCGGTCGCGGACCTTGCGGTACGCGGAGCGCGCCGCGAAGGGCAGGTCGGGCAGCTCGACGGCGACGATCAGCTCGCCGTGCTCGAGCACGGTATCTCGCTCCGGCGTCTCGCCGGGTAGCCGGTGGAAGTCGACGACGGGCACGTGGCGCTCCCCATCCGGCCCGTGGACGACCACGGAGGCGTCGAGCGCGGCCAGTGCGACCGCCATGTCGGACGGATGCACCGCGACGCACTGCTCGGAGGCCCCGAGGATCGCGTACTCCCGCGTGGATCCGTCGATGGCGGAGCAGCCGCTCGCTGGCTCCCGCTTGTTGTATGGCGTGGTGACGTCCTGGAAGTACCAGCAACGCGTGCGCTGCATGAGGTTCCCGCCCGTGGTGGCCAGGTTCCGCAGCTGACCCGACGCGCCGGCGAGAAGCGCCTGCGCCAGCGCCGGATAGCGGGTGCGGATGGTGGCATCCGCGGCAAGATCGCTGTTGCGCACGCCGGCTCCGATCCGGACGGCCCCACCCTCCCGGCGCTCGATCCGGTTCAGGGGAAGGCGAGTCACGTCCACTAGGAGTCTGTCCCACTAATGAGTTTGACGGCTCGGCGACTCGAAACGCGATC
>JBBDXN010000091.1:0-23498 GCA_040902305.1 Candidatus Rokuibacteriota bacterium
GGGGGCGCGTGGTGAGGGGGCGCGTGGTGAGGGGGCGCGTGGTGAGGGGGCGCGTGGTGAGGGGGCGCGTCGAGAATAGCACCGACGCCCCAAGCCGCCACCCGCCCGCGGTGCTCGCCCTCCACCTCCACCACCGGCGCCACCGCGCAGTCGAAGCCGCAGTCGAGCGGCTCGAGGGTGATCGCGCCGTTCGGCGTCGTCGCACCCGCGGAGATGCCGAGGTGTCGCTCGCAGGCGGCCAGCACGTCGAGCCCGCCCCGCACGCGACATGAGAGCCCTACGCACACCCGCACCACTCGCCGCCCGGGCCGCGCCAGCCGGAACTCGGGATAGTGCGTGGCGACGCCATACACCTCGCTGCGGGGCACGCGGAGATGATCGGCCGCTTCCTCCAGCGCGGCGGGCGAGAGCCAGCGATCGCGGTGCTGCAGGGCGTGCAGGGCGGGCAGTAGCCAGGTCCGCTCGCGCGGGAACCGGCCGAGGACGTCGAGGGTCGCGGACACAGGTCGGGCAGCCTCAGCGAGCGGCGGGCACGGGATCGCGCATGCCTGCCTCGGCGAAGCCCTTGCGCCGCAGCAGGCAGGAGTCGCAGAGCCCGCAGGCGCGGCCGTCGGGCTGGGGCTCGTAGCAAGACCAGGTGAGGCCGAAGTCCACGCCTAGCGCGGTCCCGCGCTTGACGATCTCGGCCTTGGTCAGCCGGATCAGCGGCGTGTGGATCGTGAGCCGGCTCCGGCCCTCGACACCGGCCTTGGTGGCGAGATTCGCCATGCGCTCGAAGGCCTCGACGTATTCAGGCCGGCAATCTGGATATCCTGAATAGTCGAGCGCATTTACCCCGATGAAGATGTCTTGCGACTCGAGCACCTCCGCCCAGGCCAGCGCGTGGCTCAGGAAGATGGTGTTGCGCGCCGGGACATAGGTGACGGGGATGCCTGCGCCCATGGCCTCGGGGCTCCGGCCTTTCGGCACCGCGATGTCGGCGGTCAACGCCGAGCCGCCGATGGCCCGGAGGTCCAGGCGCAGCACCAGGTGCTCCTTGGCCCCGAGGGCCGCGGCCAGGCGGCGCGCGGACTCGAGCTCCCGGTCGTGCCGCTGACCGTAGTCGAAGGACAGCGCATAGCAGTCGAAACCCTCGGCCCGCGCGGCGGCGAAGGCGGTGGCCGAGTCGAGGCCACCCGAGAGCAGCACCACCGCGCGTCGCGCCGGCATCAGACGCCCCGCTTCGCGCCCCAGATCAGGATGTGGAGCCGCGGCGAGAACCGGAAGCCGTGCGCCTTGCAGGCCTCCACCAGCCACGGCGTGCGCGCGGCCAGCTCCTCGGCGCGCAGGCCCTCGGGTTGCAGGAGCACGCGCTCGCGCGGCAGGGCGAAGCGCTCGGCCAGGCGGAGCACCTCGCCGACCTCGCCGGGCTCGCCCACCACGAACTTCCACCAGGCGTCGCGGGCCAGGAGCGCGCGGATCGCGAGCGGGTTGATGCGCACGGGCGCTGCGACCCCCGAGCCCGAGAGCTTCACGGAGACGTTCCACTGGATCCCCGCGTCGGCATCGGCGGGCGGCGCGAGCGTGCCGGAGGTCTCGACCTCGACGAGATCGCCCCGCGCGGTGAGGGCGGCCACGAGCGGGCCGAAGAGCGGGGATTCGAGCGGCTCGCCGCCCGTGACCACCACGCGGCGGCACGGGAAGGCGGCCACCTCCTCCAGCAGCGCGGGAAGCTCGACCTCGCGCCCGCCGGCCGGGTCCCACGAGTATTTCGTGTCGCACCAGCCACATCCCACCGAGCAGCCCTGCAGGCGCACGAAGACGGCCGGGTGCCCGGCGGTGGCGCCTTCACCCTGGATCGAGTAGAAGGTCTCGGCGATGCGGCCCCGGGGGGTGCTCAACTCCATATAAGTTCCGAGAAATACTAGCATGGCCATGGTCGCGGGAAGGCCTTGCTGGGCGCCCAGGGGCTCTGGTATAACAGGCCCCAAGTCGGACAAGGGAGGGTGCCATGGCCTACAGCCTGACTGATTCCCTCAAGTACAACCGCTTCAGCATCGTCTCCGTGGACAAGGCCGCCGGCACGGTGCGCGTGCGGGGCGAAGCCGAAGTGTGTACCGACCTGAGCTGCGGAGAGACCGTGGTTGTGACCGACGAGGGCACCAGCCGTGACCTCGATCGGCTCAACGCGGGCGACATCGTCACGCTCGAGGAGAAGGACGGCCGCACCCACCAGATCCGCGTGGTGCGCCGCGTGTACGAGGAGTACTCCAGCCCGGAGTGGTAGGGCTGCTCCTACGCGATCCCGGTGTGGATGGTGACGGTGCCCAACCCGAGCCGCCGGTAAGTCACGCCCCGTAGCCCCACCTTTTCCATCAGCGTCACCAGCTCGCCCGGCGTCACGAAGCGGTCCACCGACTGCGGCAGGTACGTGTAAGCCTCGCGGTCGCCTCCGATCAGATGTCCCACCCACGGCACCACGTGGTGGAAGTAGAAGCGGAACAGCGCGGTGAAGCCGGGCGCCCGCATCTGGGTGATCTCGAGCGCGATGACGCGCCCCCCCGGGCGGCATACTCGCCGCATCTCCCGCAGGCCCTGCTCGAGGTCGGCCAGGTTCCGCAGCAGGAACGCGCTCGTCACGCAGGCGAACGTGCGCGTCGCGAAGGGCAGGGCCAGCGCGTCGGCGCCCAGCAACCGGACCCGGCGTGCCTGCTCCAGCCCGCGGAGCTTGGCGCGCGCCACCTCCAGCATGCCGAGCGAGAAGTCGGCCGCCACCACCGTGCGATGCGGGTGCGTCTCGGCCAGATCGAGCGCGAGATCGCCGGTGCCGGTGGCCAGGTCGAGCGCGGGGCCCTCGGGCGAGGCGATGGTCTGACGCGCGGCCACCCGGCGCCAGGCGTGGTGCATGCCGAGCGTCATGAGGCCGTTCATCAGGTCGTAGCGCCGCGCGATGCGGGAGAACATCGCGCTGACGAAGCGGGCCTTCTCGACGCCGTGCAGCGTCTCGGTCATGCCAGCCGGCCCCCGAGCACCGAGAAGAAGAGGATCACCGCGATGTAGCCGTTGACGTTGAAGAACGCGAGATCGAGCCGCGAGAGATCCCCCGGCGAGACCAGCGAGTGCTCGTAGACCAGCAGCCCCGCCACCACCAGCACCCCCAGCCAGTAGAGCAGGCCCAACCCCATCATCCACCCCAGCAGCGCGAAGGCGGCGATGGTGAGCACGTGGCAGACTCGCGCGGTGGTCAGCGCGGCCGGGATGCCGAAGCGGGCGGGCACCGAGTGGAGCCGGTTCCGGCGGTCGAACTCCACGTCCTGGCAGGCGTAGATCAGATCGAAGCCCGCGATCCAGACGGTGAGCGCGAACCAGAGCACGTAGACGGGCGGATCGAACGCGGCGCGCACCGCGATCCAGCCGCCCGCCGCCGCGATGCCGTCGGTGAAGCCGAGGATCCAGTGCGAGAGCCAGGTGAAGCGCTTGGTGTAGGAGTAGCCGACCAGGAACAGCACCGCCAGCGGCGAGAGCAGGAGGCAGAGCGGGTTCAGCATCCAGGCCGAGAGCAGGAGCAGCGCGGCGGCCAGCGCGGCGGCGAGGGTCACCTGCGGCGCGGTCAGGAGGCCGGCGGGCAGGTGCCGCTTCGCGGTGCGCGGGTTGGCCGCGTCGATGAAGCGGTCGACCAGGCGGTTGACGCTCATGGCCAGCGTGCGCGCGCCCACCATCGCGAGCGTCACCCAGATCAGCACCGGCCAGCCCGGCCAGCCGTCCGCGGCCAGCACCATCGCCACGTAGGCGAAGGGCAGGGCGAAGACGGTGTGCTCGAACTTGATCGCGTCGAGGAAGTGGCGGACGGCGGGCACGGCGCTCCTGGTGCGGGCTAGAGCCCGTACTCGGCCCAGCGCCGCGTGACCAGCGCGCGGACGTCTTCGCTCATCACGATCTCCTCGGGCCAGGGCTGCCCGATGCCGTCGGCTTCGGTCTTCTCGGTGGCGTCCACGCCCAGCTTGCCCCCGAAGCGGTGGCGCATGGCCGCGTGGTCGAGATCGTCCATGGGGCCGTCCACGATCACCAGGTCGCGCTTGGGATCGATGTTTCCGGTGGCGCGCCACGCGACCTCGGACAGGTCGTGCACGTTCACGTGGTCGGAGACGACCACGATGTTCTTGGCCAGCATCATGAGGCCCAGGCCCCAGAGCGCGTACATGACTTTCCTGGCGTGGCCGGGATAGCGCTTCTTGATCGAGACGATGACCAGGTTGTGGAAGACGCCTTCGGCCGGCATGTTCATGTCCACGATCTCGGGCAGCATCATCCGGATGATGGGCAGGAAGATGCGCTCGGTGGCCTTGCCCAGCCAGTAGTCCTCCTGGGGCGGCCGGCCCACGATGGTGGTCGGGTAGATCGGGTTCTTGCGGCGCGTGATGGCCTTCAGGTGGAAGACCGGGTAGTCGCGCGCCAGCGAGTAGTAGCCGGTGTGATCGCCGAAGGGACCCTCGAGCCGCCGCTCGGCCGGGTCCACCCAGCCCTCCAGCACGATCTCGGCCTCGGCGGGCACGTCCACGTGCACGGTCTTGCACGGCACCATCGGCACGCCCGCGCCGCGCAGCCAGCCCGCGAAGACCATCTCGTCGACTCCGGGCGGCAGCGGGGCGGAGCCCGAGTAGATCGCGCAGGGGTCGCCGCCCAGCGCGATGGCCACCTCCATCGACTGGCCCTTTTCCTCGGCGAGCCGCTGATGCTCCGCAGAGCCCTTGTGGATCTGCCAGTGCATGCCGAGCGTCTGGTCGTCGTAGACCTGGAGGCGATACATCCCGACGTTGCGCGCGCCGGTGACCGGATCGCGGGTGAAGACCATCGGCAGCGTGATGTAGCGGCCGCCGTCGCCCGGCCAGCACCGCAGCACCGGCAGGGCGGCGAGCGACGGGCGGTCGGCCTCGACCACCTCCTGGCAGGGCGCGGAGCTCACCCGCTTGGGGCCGGCCTTGACCACGTCGAACAGCGTGCCCAGCTTGCGCAGCTTGTCGAGGACCGACCCGGGCATGCGGAGGTCGATCAGCTTCGCCACGCGCCCGGAGAGCTCGTCGAGATGGCCCACCCCGAGCGCGGCGGCCATGCGATCGGGGGCGCCGAAGGCGTTGATGAGCACCGGCATCTCGAACCCCTGCACGTTCTCGAAGAGCAGCGCGAGATTGCGCCCCCCCGCGCTCTTGGAGACGCGGTCGGTGATCTCGGCGATCTCCAGATCGCGCGAGACGGGGGCGCTCACGCGCTTGAGCGCGCCCTGCTTCTCGAGGTGGGCGACGAACTCGCGGAGATTGGCGAAGGCCATGCCGGCGGGCTCCCGCCTACTCGTGGAAGTAGCTCTTCACGAGCCAGCCCGCGATGATCGGGAAGACCAGGCTCGAGGCGGTGCGCACCACCACGAAGTGCCAGCCCATGAGCGGCGCCTCCCAGGCGATGATCCGCTGCATGCCGAAGAGCGACCAGGCGGTCATGTAGGCCACGAGAGGCCCGAGGGCCATGCCCGAGTTGGACAGCACCACGAGCAGCGGCACGCTCACCATCGGCCCGCCCGGCGTGATCACCCCGGCCACGCTCGCCATGAAGATGGCGCGCATGCCGGACTGCTGGCCGAAGTAGCGCGCCACCGTCTCCTGCGGAATCACCACCTGGAGCATGCCGGCCAAAATGAGGGCGGGCACGAGGCGCGGGATGATGAACCAGAGCAGCGCGAGCCCGTTGCGCGCGCCCACCAGCGGCAGGCTCGGGTCCTTCACATAGGCGACGACGGCGAACACGACCGCGAGAGAGGAGAGAAGCAGGAAGGACACATCGAAGATTCCGCCCCGCGGCATGGCGGCATTATACGTCAGGTGGGCTATACTGGCCGAGCGCGTCGCTCTGCCGTGGCGCTCGAAGCAATGCACTGGATTCTCGCATGCGTTCTCGCCGTTTTGCTGCTCGCCGCGCTGCTCGGCGGCTGGCTGCTCATGCGTCGGATCGCCCGCCGCGCGAAGGCCCAGCAGCGGGCCGCCGAGGCCGCCGCGGCCCGGCGCCAGCGCCGGCTCGAAGCCCTCGCCCCGGTCACGCTCGCCCTCTCCCAGCAGCTCGATCCCGACCGGCTCCTGCAGCAGATCACCGATGCGCTTGCCGCGCTGACCGGCGCCCACAACGTGGTGCTCTGGGAGGTGGACCGCGCGGCGGGGCTCCTGGTGCGCCGCGCGTGGACGACGGACTCGTCCATCGGCGCCGTGGAGCTGCCCACCTCGCTCACCATGGAGCAGGGCGGCACCGGCTGGATCGCGCGCCAGCGCGAGCCGCTCTTCGTGGAGGACATCGCCACGGACGCGCGCATCATGGCCGCGCAGTGGGCGCTCGGCCGGGACCTGGTGGCCTTCGCGGGCGTGCCGGTGGCCGCGGGTGACGACCTGCTCGGCGTGCTCACGCTGAACCTCAAGCGGGGGAGGTTGCCCCAGGGCGGCGACCGCACGCTGCTGCCGTCCTTCGCGGCGCAAGCGGCGGTGGCCATGCGCAACGCGCGGCTCTTCGCGGACAACCGGCGCCTCTACGAGGAGGCGCGGGAGCGGCTGCGGGAGCTGCAGGACACGCAGGCCCAGCTCCTCCAGGCGGGCAAGCTGTCGGCGGTGGGCCAGCTCGTCTCGGGGGTGGCGCACGAGCTGAACAACCCGCTCTCGGTGGTCATCGGCTACGGCCAGCTCCTGCTGAGCCGGGGCGTGCCGGACGACGTGCGCCGCCCGGTGGAGCTGATCGTGGCGCAGGGCGCGCGCATGGCCAAGATCATCCAGAGCCTGCTGCTGTTCTCGCGTCAGCGGAAACCCGAGCGGCGCGCGGTGGACCTCCGGGAGGTCATCGGCCAGATCCTGAACCTCCGGGAAACCCAGCTCGCGCTCTCCAGCATCCGGGTGGAGACCGCGTTCGGCGCCGACGTCCCGCGCGCCGAGGGCGATTCCCATCAGCTCCAGCAGGTGATCCTCAACCTGATCCTGAACGCGGAGCAGGCCATCCTGGGCAGCGGGGTGGGGGGCCGCCGCACCGGCGACTGCATCCGCATCACCACGAGCGCGCGCCACACCGGCGGCGGCGGCGCCCGCGTGATCGCCCAGGTGACCGACAACGGCCCCGGCATCCCGGCTCCCGTGCTGCCCCGCGTGTTCGAGCCCTTCTTCACCACCAAGAAGGTGGGCGAGGGCACCGGCCTCGGACTCAGTGTCTCCTACGGCATCGTGGGGCAGCACGGTGGGCGCCTCTCGGTGGAGAGCGAGCCCGGGCGCACCGTGTTCACCCTCGAGCTGCCCGTGGCCTCCGCGCCGGACCAGGAAGCGAGCGCCGCCGCCGGGACCAGGGTCGGCACCGCGCATGTGCCGACGCTGGGCAAGGGCCGCCGCGTCCTGGTGGTGGACGACGAGCCGGACATCGTGGAGCTGGTGACCACCGTGCTGGACCGCCAGGGCTGGCGCGTGGACGTGGCCTCCGGCGGCCGCTCCGCGCTGGAGCGGCTGCGCCAGACACGCTACGACCTGGTCCTCTCGGACGTGCGCATGCCGGAGGGGGACGGCGCGGACTTCTACCGCGCCGCGGTCGCCCAGCAGAACGAGCTGGCCCAGCGCTTTCTGTTCATCACCGGCGACACCGCCAGCGCGGACGCCTGGGGACGGCTGCAGGGCACCCGCGCGCCCGTGCTCGAGAAGCCGTTCACCCCGCAGGCCCTGCTGCGCGCGGTGGAGCAGGTGAGCGCTTGACTTCGACCCGGGCCCTCGCGTAGTTAAGAGGGCTCATGATCAAGGCGGATCTGGTCTCCGCGATGGCCAAGGCGTCGGGCGGCTCCAAGGTCTCCGCCGAGAAGGCGCTCAACGCCCTCCTCGACGAGGTCTTCGACTCCCTCAAGCGAGGCCGCAAGGTGACCATCGGGGGCTTCGGCACCTTCCTGGTGAGCCGTCGGGCCGAGCGCAACGGCCGCAACCCCCGCACCGGCACCGCCATCAAGATCCCCGCGTGCCGCGTGCCCCGCTTCAAGCCGAGCCGCACGCTGAAGCACTCGCTGCAGTAGCGCGCGCGCTAACCCCGCGAGGCGCCTCGCCTTGACACCCCGGAGCAGGCGCCCGTACAATGGCCAGCGCTGCTGGGGGATCGTCTAATGGTAGGACGCCAGGTTCTGGCCCTGGTAATGGGGGTTCGAGCCCTCCTCCCCCAGCCATTTAAGCTTCCCCGCGCTGTGGACACGTAGGTTCGGGCGCGCGCAGCACGGTAGTCGGCCGGCCCCATCGTCTAGAGGCCTAGGACACGGCCCTCTCAAGGCTGAAACACGGGTTCGAATCCCGTTGGGGCCACCACTACTTTCTCCGCTACTTCCCGCACTTCACGCGCAGTTGCACGACGAGGCCAGAGGACACAAAAGGACAGAAAGACCCGCCCCCCCCGGAGATGGCAACGGAATGGCAACGGAGAGGGCACGATGTCCAACGATGAACAGCGCAGCAACTTCGAAGAGAAGGCGCTCGAGTTCATTCGGACTGAGCTCTCGAAATCGGCACCCAGTAAACGGCGCAGGATAGTCGAGAAGTTTGTCCTCGCCGCTCTTGGCAGCATTCCTTGGGTAGGGGGTCTCATCAGCGCAGCTGTCAGTTACAAGACCGAGGAGAGAGGAGCTCGCACCAACGACTTGCAGACGAAGTGGCTCGAGGAGCACGCACGGAAGATCGACCAGCTCATGAGAACACTCAAGGACATCTACGGACGCTTTGAAAGTCTAGGCTCCGACATCGATGAGCGGATAGAGAGCGAAGAATACCTCGCATTAGTTCGCCGTGCGTTTCGTGCCTAGGACCGTGCAGATGCGGACGAAAAGCGGCGATACGTCGGCAACGTGGTGTCTAACGCGGCCGGCTCCCCATTGTCTTCGGATGACGTGGTTCGGTTGTTCATCGACTGGCTCGACCTCTATCACGAGGCTCTCAGTCACTCCCATCAGCTCCGTCACGCCCACCGCGTCCACCCCGAGCCGCATCACGGCGGCCACGTGGGAATCGATTCAGTAGGTGCATGCATTGCCGATCGACACCGCGGTGGCGATCAGCTCGCGCTGGAGCGGCGTGAACCGGCCGCGCTGCATGAGCGCGCGCGACCGATTCCAGTTCGCCTCGAGCAAGGCGGGCCAGTGGCCCATGCAGCGCCAGATGTTCGCCGGTGGCCGCGGCCGGGTCCACCATGCGGATCGTCGTCATCCTGCCCTCCTCACGGCTGCGTCGGGGTGGCTCACATGCTCCTCTTCCTCCGCGCCGGCGCGAATACGCCGCTTGATGCCGGGATCACCGACCACCACGAAGTGCCACGGCTGCATGTTGGCGCCGCTGGGCGCCGTGCCCGCGGCGAGCAAGGCCTGCTCGATGATGTCCCGGGGAACCGGGCGCGGCGAGAACTCCCGCACCGTCCGCCGACGCCGCATCTCGGCGTGGAGCTCCGCGACCCTCCGGCGCATCTCGTCGAGGGGCCGCTCCCGATAGTGCGGGAGCGGCTCGAACTCGACGGGCGCGGGCCCCGGGGCGGTCACGCGACGTGTCATGAGCGGGCGCCTCCCGGTCACTCGGCCAGAACCGCGCCGTTCAGCAGCGTGCGCCCGGTGATCGGCACCGGATGCTGGAGCGCCTGCATGACAAAACAGCCGCGCTCGGCGTTCCGCACGACCTTGGCCACGCGCGCGGGCGGGTCGGGCGAGTCGATCTCCAGCGTGGTCTCGGCGCCGAGCATGCGGCCCTGGATGGTGTCGTTCAGGACCGAGCCGTCGACCCGGTAGCGCGCGGTCACCCGCATCCGCATGCCATTGACCGTGACCTTCAGCATGTGCCCGTACCGGGACACCTGGGTCATCAGTCAGAACGCGAGTGCGGCGCTGAAGTACATGAGCGGCGTCGGCGCCGAGCCGAGTCCGCCGAGGCTGGGTCCCTCGTCGGAGGCGAACGTCATGTGACCGGCGCCGCCCCGGCTGACGGTTGCCAGCTTGAGGAACGGGCTGACCAGGTCGACCTCCGCGTCGAACACGATCTCACGGGTGTGGATCGTGGGGTCCAGCCCCTCCGGCCCGCTCATGACGGTCGATCAGACCCGGGCAGGCGCGCGAGGATCTCGACCGTCCGGGCGGGCTCCGACCGTCTCGTGTAGTCCGGGTCGGCGTCGACCGCGCGGATGAGCCCCCGGCCGTCGATCACGAATCGGGCCGGAATGGGGAGCCGCCAGGTGCCGTCGCCGTTGCCCTGCGCCAGGTCGATGCCGAGCTTGAGATAGATCGCGCGCAGGTCGTCGGGCAGCGTGAAGACCAGGCCGTACGCTTCCGCCACGTGGTTGCCGAGGTCGCGCAGCAGCTCGAACGACAGCGGCTTGGGCTCCGCGGTCTCGCGCGGCGTGCGCGCCACCTGCGGCGAGATGACCGCGAGGCTGGCGCCGGCCGCGGTGATTTCGGGCAGCGCCTGCTGCAGAGCCTCCAGCTCTGCGTTGCAGTACGGTCACCAGCGGCCGCGATAGAACGACAGCACGAGGGGGCCGCGGGCCAGCAGCTCCCCGAGGCCGACCGTCCGGCCGCCCGCGTTGGGCAGCGCGAAGTCCGGCGCGCGCTGGCCGACCCGGGCCACTCGGGTCAAGATCTCTCCGGTGCGGAGGTCGTCGATGCTGCGCTGCATGATCGCCCGCGTCTCGGGCGGTACCCGCGACTTGGACAGCTCCCGGATAGTGTCGAGCTTCTCCTCAAGCGTCATAGAGCCCTCCTTGTTGGCCTGCGCGGACCTTACCACACCCGGCCAGGGGCGGCCCTCGAAGGCCTCGCGGTGGTCCGCGGAGGCGAACTGCAAGGTCGCGCCATTCCACTGGGTCTGGAACTCCTTCTTCCCCGCGACCGGCTTGCCCTCCGTGAAGTAGGCGACCGCGTCATACCCGCCCAGTGCGAGACCATCCCCACCCTTGCTCACGGGCTCGAGCGCGGCCGCCGGCGAGCCCATCCCCAGCAATCCGACCACGACCACCGCCACGACGAACATGCGTCGATTCATGACTGCACTCCTCCTCTTCGCGCGGGTTTGAACAGCTCGTGAAGCCCCGGAGCCCCGATCGGCCCGGAGCTTCACTGCCGATGGTGGCTGGAGACCGCGCCGCGGTTGTCACGAGGGCGTCGAATGTGCGTCAACACTTCCCTCGGGGCCTCAGTGCCCGTACACGGGCGTGTCGGGGTGAAGAGCGAGCCAGCCGGCCCCGAAGGCCAGATGGCCGGCCAGCCGCGCCAGGCGGCCACCGGGAGCGGATGCCGGCGCTTCCTCCTCGATGCGCCAGCGCGCAGCCGGTTTCTTCCTCCATCAGCTCGTCGGGGCCGGGAGGTCCGTTTCGCGCCACGGTCCAGGCGCCCGCACACCTGAGGGCCACGGTATAACCGTAGGGAATGCAGAGAATGCTGGGGACACGGGCGAGGGTGCAACGGAGGCCTGGTCAAGGCCCAGATGCCCGAGCGACCGGAGGTGCCGTCGTGAGCGGAGTGATGGCGGCCCTGGCACTCCTGTTTACCCACCTCGCGTGGACCGTCCAGGCGCAGGATCGCCCGAGCTTTCCCGCTCCTGACCGGCCGGTCGCACGCATCGTTTCCCCGGAGTATTCCGACGAGAAGACGCGGGACGGCCACGGCGAGGCCGAGCGGGTGATGGATCTGCTCGGCATCAAGCCGCCGCAGCGGGTAGCCGACATCGGCGCCGGCCTCGGCTACTACACGGTACGGCTGGCGCGGCGGCTCGGGTCGGACGCCACCATCTATGCGACCGACGTCAAGACCGAATACCTGGATCAACTCAGGGCGCGCCTCGCGCGAGAGGGGATCGGCGGGGTCACCCTCATCCAGGCGCTGCCACGGGATCCCGGGCTGCCTCCGAGCTCGGTGGACGTCGCGATCCTCTCGCACATGTACCACGAGATCGAGAATCCCTACGAGTTCCTCTACCGTCTCCAGCCGGCGCTGGCGCCGGGCGCGAGGGTGGCGATCATCGACATGGACCGCCCCACCCAGCGCCACGGCACCCCACCGGTGCTCCTCCGCTGCGAGCTGGCCACCGTGGGCTACCGGCAGCTCGACCTCGTCTCACTGGCGCCCGCCGACGGCTATCTGGCCGTATTCGCTCGCCCCGATGCCCTGCCGCCGGCCGGGGCCATCAGGCCCTGCCGGCAGTAGGCGGCCGGGGGGGCCAGGCGCGATGCCGAGTCCAGCCGGACCCCGGGGGCGAGGGTTTTCATCTCTGTGACATTTACGCAGGGGCCTGAGCTAGACTCCCGAAGGAACGATCCCACTCCGGATGGCTGCGGAAAGGGAGCGATGGCGTTCTCGGTGGGTATGGGCCTGACGAACGAGTGCAACCTCCGCTGCGCCCATTGCTACCGGCCGGACATGGTGGTGGACCGGCTGAGCCTGCAGGATGTGCAGTCGGTCTGCGCGGCTATCCCGGTCAAGTCCATGAACCTCGGGGTCGGGGAGAATGGCCTTCATCCGGAGTATGGCGCCATCCTCGATCATCTCCGGCAGCTCGCCATCAAGACGAGCATCACCTCCAACGGCCTGAGCATTCAGGCGCTCCCCGACGAAGGAGTCAAGCGGTTCCACAGCGTCGAGTTCTCGCTCGACTTTCCCACCCAGGCCGAGCACGACGCGTTTCGGGGGCCGGGGAACTGGAATACCGTGATGGCGGCGCTGGAGCGGTGTGCCGGCCTGGGCGTTCCCGTCACGGTGACCGCGGTGATGATGCGCATCAACTACGATCGGATGGCCGAGCTGGCGCGCGTGGCGGCCGCCCGTGGCGCCCATCTCCGCGTGAACATCTATCAGCCCTCGAAGACAGACCGGTTCTCCCTGAGCTACGAGCAGTTCTGGGACGGCTTCCGGCGGCTCCTCGGCGGAGCGCGCCTCGTGGCCTCGACGGAGCCGGTCCTGGCCGCCGTGCTGGGGCTGCCCGGGTTCACGGGGCCGGGCTGTGGCCGGACCACCGTGCGCGTGGCCCCGGACGGCCGGGTGCTGCCGTGTACCTACTGGCCCGAGAGTCGCCTCACCATCGCCGACCTCCGGGCGCGAGGGGAAGCGATCATCGAGACGCCCGAGTTCCGCCGAGCGCGGGAAATGCCCGAGGCCTGCGACGGCTGCCCGTGCCTCGGGGGCTGCGCGGGGCGACGGGCGCTGCTCGGGAAACTCTCCGCATCCGATCCGTACTGTCCCTTCGCCCGCCGGGATCGTGTCGTCCTCGATTGGGAGCCCGCCTCGACGGAAGACCTGCCGAAGGTGGGTAGCGCGTGCACGACGGTCGTCACCGCACGGTGACCGACGCGTCGGGAAGCCACGGAGCCCTCCGGTGATCACGCTGAAGCCGCCGCTACCCCGCTCGCTCTACCTCGAGACCACCAGCCGCTGCAACTCGCTCTGCGAGACCTGTATCCTCACCTTCGGTGGGCGCGAGCCCCAGAAAGACCTGCACTGGGATGAGTTCCGTCGGGTCGTGGACCAGTTCCCGGCCCTCGACCGCGTCTTGCTCCACGGCATCGGCGAGCCCCTGCTCAACCGCGATCTCATTCCGATGATCGCCCACCTCAAGGAGCGCGGCGCCACCGTGCTCTTCAACTCCAACGTCATCACGCTCGGCCCCCGGCTGAGACGGCGGCTCATCGAGAGCGGTCTGGACGAGCTGCGGGTGTCGCTGGACGCGACCACCCCCGCCACCTACGCGCGCGTCCGCGGTGTGGACGCCTATCAGAAGGTGGTGGCCAACCTCGAGGCGCTCGCCCGGGCCAAGCACGAGGCCCGCGCCGATAGCCCGCGGGTCTCGCTCTGGTTCACCGGGCTCAAGGACAATATCGAGGAGATCGCGGGGCTGGTGTCGCTGGCCGTCCGGGTCGGCGCCCGTGGCGTTACCCTCCAGCGCCTGGTCTACAACGGCCTGGGGCTCGCCACCAAGGAGCAGTCGCTCTACGGCCGGCTGCAGGAGCGGGAGGCCGCCCTGATCCACGCGACGGAGGAGGCCGCCGGCGCGGCCGGGATCGAGTTCTCCGCCTCGGGGGCGACGACGCCCGAGATCAGCCTGACCCCGTCCCACGACGACCGCCCGTGGAGCGCCTGCCGGCGGCCGTGGACCCTCGTCTACGTGACGGTGCATGGCAACGTCCTGCCCTGCTGCATCGCCCCGTGGATTACCGGGCATTACGAGGGAATCATCCTGGGCAATCTCTACCGGCAATCGCTCGAGGAGGTCTGGGGGGGCGCGCCCTACCGCGACTTCCGCGCGGCGATTCAAACCGATCGGCCGCCCGAGCCGTGCCGCGGCTGCGGCGTGAAGTGGAGCCTCTAGCCATGCACCTCCCCGGTTGGCCGCTCGCCCTGTTTCGCATCGCGTTCGGGCTGCTCTACCTCGACATGGCGCTCCAGAAGGCGCCGTGGATCGACTTCGGGTGGCTCCGGGGCTTCATCGAGAAGGAGATCGCGCACCCCGCCTTCCCGGCCGTCGCCGCCTTCTTCAAGAACGTGGTGCTGCCGAACTTCACCTTCTTCGGGTACATGACTTTCGTCGTGGAACTGGCGCTGGGCCTCGGGCTGCTCCTGGGCTTGCTCACCCGGCTGGCGGGCATCGGTGGATTTCTCTGGCAGGTCAACATCGCGGTCGGTGCCTTCAACGTGCCGGGGGAGTGGTACTGGATCTGGATGCTGCTCACCATGCCCCAGTTCTGCTTCGCGTTCTCGGCGGCGGGGCGGGTCTGGGGCCTGGACGCGCTCGTGCGGTCCCGCCTCGCCGGAACCGCGCCGACGGGCTGGCCTCGCCTCCTCCTCCTCGCCACCTGAGACCACGCATGCGGCCCTTCACCGGCTGGGTGAGCCTCGCGGGGCTCGGAACCCTCTCGGCGGTCGTGTACGCGGCCGCGATGCCGCTGTCGGCGTGGCTCGGGGTCGAGCCCCTGCGGCTTCATCTGCCGGTGTTCGGCGCGGCCTTCGCGCTGTACCTCCTGGCGCTCGGGCTCGTCACGCGCGGCCGGACAACCGGGCCGGCAGCCTTGGGGCTCATCCTGGGCTTCGCGCTGCTCTTCCGCCTCCTCCTGGTGTGGACGCCGGTGTACCTCTCGTCCGATGCGTACCGATATCTCTGGGACGGGAGGGTACAGTGGGCGGGGGTGAGCCCCTACCGCTACCCGCCCGCCGCGCCCGAGGTCGCGATGCTCCGCGATCTCGAGGTGTACCCGCACATCAATCGGCCGACAGCCGTCACGGTGTATCCGCCGGCGGCGCAGTGGGTGTTCGCGCTGGCCGCCGCCGTGACTCCGGGGACGCTCCCGGCGTGGCGCGTGCTCCTCCTGCTGGCCGACGCCGTGACCGTCCTGTTGCTGCTGCGCCTGGTGGGACGCCTGGGTGTGTCAGCCGCGGCCGTGCTGGCCTATGCCTGGTCGCCGCTTGTGGTGCTCGAAGGCATCCAGGCCGGGCACATGGATCTCGTGATGATTCCGGTGGTGCTCCTGGCACTCATCTGGCGCATCGACGGCTCGTCGGGGCGGGCCGGGCTGGCGCTCGGCGTGGCCGTCCTCATGAAGCTCTACCCGGTCATCTTGCTTCTCGCCTGGTGGCGGCGGGGAGACCGGCGCTTTCCGATCGCCGTCATGGCCACGGTCGGGCTGGGCTATCTGCCCTACGCGTCCACCGTCGGGTTCGGGGCGCTGGGGTTTCTGCCGACCTACGTCAGCAGCCAGTACGAAGACTTCAACCTCGGACTCCGCGCGCTCTTAACCTACCCGTTCGGGATCTCGAACCCGGTGGTGCGCGGAGCGGCCATGTCGCTGCTCTTCACGCTGCTGGCGGTGGTGCTCATCGGAATCGCCCGGGCGAGCCGCCATGACGCGAGCGGCCTGTGGCGCGCGACGGCGCTGGCGGTGGGCGCCTACCTCCTCCTGGTGCCGACCGCGATGCACCCGTGGTACGTACTGTGGGTCGTGCCCTTCCTGTGCTCGAGCCCGTCGTGGGCTGCGCTCTTCTTCAGCGGGGCGGTCACCCTGTCCTACGTCCAGTACCTGGTCGATCCCGAGACGCTGCCCTGGTGGGCCTGGCTCGCCGAGTACGGGCCCCTCTACGCGCTTGTGTTGTACGAGTGGCGCACCGGCCGATTCGGCCGGGCCGGCTTCACCGGGCAGGCCGCCGATCCTCGCGCAGTCGGGACGGGCGCGCCGAGGACGACGGGGATGCTCGGGGGGTGACCATGGTCGCGTGGGTCGAGATCTTGGCGGGCCTCCTCTACGCGGCGGCCCTGCTGGGCCTGCTGCTCTACGGCCTGAACGCCTATGTCATGATCGCGCTCCACTGGTGGACCCGCCGGCGTGCGCGCGTCGCGCCCCCGCCGCCCGATCCGCCCGTGTGGCCGCTGGTCACCGTGCAGCTGCCCCTCTACAACGAGCGCTACGTGGCCGGGCGCCTCCTCGAGGCGGCCGCGGCTCTCGACTATCCCGCCGACCGACTCGAGATCCAGGTGCTCGACGACTCGACGGACGACACCATGGCCATCGTCGCCGGGACGGCCGAGCGCCTCCGGGCCCGCGGGCTGAGCATCGTCCACCTCTGCCGAGCCGAGCGGACGGGTTTCAAGGCCGGCGCCCTGGCCTTCGGGCTGGGGAGGACCCGCGGCGAATTCGTCGCGATCTTCGACGCCGACTTCGTTCCGCCCCCGGAGTTCCTCCGGCGGACCATTCCGCACTTCGCGGATGAGCGCGTCGCCGTCGTCCAGACGCGCTGGGGACATCTCAACCGGGACTTCTCCCTGCTCACCATGGCCCAGTCACTCGGGATCGACGGCCACTTCGGGGTCGAGCAGGCGGCCCGCTGCCGTAGCCACCTGCTCCTCAACTTCAACGGGACGGCCGGTATCTGGCGCCGCGCCGCCATCGAGGATGCTGGCGGCTGGGCCCATGACACGCTTACCGAGGATCTCGATCTCAGTTACCGGGCCCAGCTCCGAGGCTGGGGCATCGTGTATCTGCCGGATCTGGTCTGTCCCGCCGAGCTACCGGTCGTCATCTCGGGCTTCAAGTCCCAGCAGCGGCGCTGGGCCAAGGGCTCGATCCAGACGGCGCTCAAGCTCTTGCCCCAGGTCCTGGGCTCGCGGCTCAGCCTCTGGGCCAAGTACCAGGCCTTCGTGCATCTGACCTACTACATAATCCATCCGCTGATGCTGGTCGTGGTGCTGCTCTCGGTGCCCGTGGTCGCGGTCGGGGCGCTCGCGCCGTCGGCAGCCGCTCTGGGCGCGGCCTCCGTCGTCTTCGCCCTGGCCAGCGTCGGCCCCGCCTGCATGCTGGTCTACGCGCAAATGATCCTGCCGGAGAGCGGTTGGCGCCGGGCGCTCCAGCTGCCGAGCATCATGGTGATCGGCGTCGGCGTCGCGTGGAGCACGAGCCTGGCCGTGCTGTCGGCGTTCTGGGGCCGGGACCTGCGCTTTGTTCGGACGCCCAAGTTCGGCATCGGGCCCGGCGGCGGGCAATGGCGGGGCACGGTCTACGCGGGGGGCCGCCCGTGGGGCGGCGTGGTCGAGCTGGGGCTCGGTCTCTATTGCGCGTGGGCGGCCTGGCTCGTGAGCGCGCAGGGACACTACGGCGTGCTTCCGTTCATGCTGCTCTACACCGCGGGCTTCCTCACGGTCGGCGCCCTCACCATGAGCCACGCGATGCCGCAGCCGCGGGGCATCCTGTTGCTGCTCGCCGCGCTCGCCGTCGCGGCGGCTCCGGGTACGGGGGGCGCCAGGGAAGAGACCGGGCCGCGTGCCCTCGCGGCCCTGGGCGAGGGCTGGTGGACTCGCTCGCCTGATCCCGTCAATCCGGTGGCCTGCGCCACGTGCCATCACGACCGGACGGAAGCGCGGGGCTGGGCGGCCAGCTTTCCCAAGGTCAAGCCGCTCCCGCCACCTCACACGCGCGTGATGACGCTGCTGCAGGCCAATGCCGAGGCCGTCGCCCGGCACTACCGGCTGCCGGATGCGCTGCCGGTGGCGACGGCCATCACCGCGTATCTGACGATGCTCGGCGCCGATCTCCCCGTGTCCCCCGGCATCAGCGCCGGCCAGCCCGTGTTCGCGGAGCGCATCCGCCAGCTCGAGGCGAGCGTCGAGCGCGGCGCGGCCGCCTTCGGCGCCCGCTGCGACGCCTGCCATCAGCCCGCCCGGATCGCCCCGGCGACCAGGATGTTCCCCCGCATGAACCGGGACCAGGCTCAGTCCCTCGAGACCTTCCTCGTGTCCCATCGGCCCTCCGGCCGGCCGCTCGACTGGGCCGGCCAGGAGATGGCCGACGTCGTGGCATATCTGGTCTCTCACCTCGCGGGCCGGCCAGTAGGAACGGAGCAGGCACGAAAGGAGCACCCATGATCCGCATCGTCGTCGTCCTCTCGCTGGTCGCGGCGCTCGTGGCCGATGCCGGGGCACAGACCGTCATTACCGGCACGGTCAAGAGCAAGGCGGGCAACCCCCTGTCCGGGCTCGTCCTGCTCGAGAAAGGGGAGATCCACAACAACGTGTGGGATCTCGGCGCGCTCGTGGACGCCCAGGGGCGGTTCCGCATCGAGGTGGGGTCGGCCGGCCAGTACGGCCTCCACGTGTATTCGAGCGGCTATATCTATGCTCCCCAGGCGATCAAGGTGGAGTCGGGCAAGCCGCGCTCGGTCCAGATCGTGCTCGTGCCCGAGCCAACGCGAGCCAACTCGCCCGCCATCGCGAAGGTGGGCTTCTTTCCCTGGGAGGCGCGCCAGGGCAAAATGGCCTTCGTGAAGGCCGATGTGGCGGACCCGAACAACGACCTGGGCCCGCAGGTCCTCGCCTTCAACGCCGCGACGGGGCGCGCGTATGCCCTGGACCCGCCCCGCCGGATGCGTGACCTCAAGGCTAACTTCCCCAACGGGGTCTACCAGCTCGCGGTGGACACGTCGGCGGCCCCCATCAACCCCCGTGACTGGCACTTCGTCGTGGCCGACCACCAGTGCAACACCTCCGATATCCTGAGCTTCCCCCACGAGCCGAAGCGGGCGCAGGTGGTACGGTAGGCACCGAGCCGGATCATGAACGCGACGCTCATCATCCCGGCCCTCAACGAGGCCCAGATCATCGGGTCGATCCTCTCGCGGATCCCCCCACACACGCTCGACGAGGTCATCGTGGTCGACAACGGCTCGACCGACGGGACGGGGGCGGCCGCCGCGCGGACCGGGGCTCGCGTGATCACCGAGATGCGCCGCGGGTACGGCTCGGCCTGCTGGGCCGGGGTGAGCGCGCTCGGGCCCGGCGCCGAGGTCGCGGTGTTCTTCGACGGCGATGGCAGCCAGCGCCCGGAAGAGCTCCCCCTGGTGCTCGCGCCGATTCTCGCGGGACGAGCCGATCTGGTACTCGGCGCGCGTCGGCTCTCGGGTGACCACCCGGCGCATGCGGCCCTCGGGACTCGACTACTCGCGACCTTCCTCTCCTGGCGCTATGGGGAGCGGATCACGGACATCGGGCCGTTTCGGGCGATCCGGGTCGAGCTGCTGCGGCGGCTGGACATGCGAGACCGAGCTTTCGGCTGGCCGGTCGAGATGGTCGTCAAGGCCGCCGCCCGTGGCGCGCGCATCGTGGAGGTGCCCGTCTCCCACGCCGCGCGGCTCGGGGGTCGGTCCAAGGTATCGGGGACCGTGATCGGGAGCCTCCGCGCCGGCTACGGGTTCCTCCGGGCGACGCTCCGCTGATGCGACCTCCGCTTGCCCCGGCCGTGGCGGTGATGGCCAAGGCTCCCGGCATGAGCCCGGTGAAATCGCGCCTGCACTCCGTCCTCACCGCGGACCAGGCGACGGAGCTGTACCGGTGTTTCCTCCTGGATCGGCTGGAGGCTCTCGCCGAGCTGGACGGCGTGAGCCCGATGGTGGCCTTCACTCCGTGGGAGGCGGAGAGCCTGATGAGGGAGCTGGCTCCCGCGGGGTTTCGCCTGGTGCCGCAGCGGGGAGCTGGCCTCGGGGAGCGGCTCTCGACGCTGCTGACGGAGCTGCTCGCGGATGGGCATGCCGGCGCGATCGCGATCGATAGTGACAGCCCGACGCTCCCGATGGCGTACGTGGCCGAGGCCGCGCAGGTTCTCGCCGCCGGCCGATGTGACGCCGTGCTGGGACCGTGCGAGGACGGCGGGTACTACCTCGTCGGGCTGAGAGCGCCCCAGCCGGATCTGTTCGAGGGAATTCCCTGGAGCACCGACGCGGTGTTCTCGATGACGCTCGGGAAGGCGTCCAGCCGGGGCCTGTCCGTCCACGTGCTGTCACGATGGTTCGACGTGGACACCGCGGCCGACCTGAGGCGCCTGCACGCCGAGATGACCGCGACCAGCCTTCGGCCTCCGCGCACATACGCCTTCGTTCGGCGGCTGTACGGGGCGGCGGCCGGCGGGTCCGCGGGTGAGTCTGGCTGACCTTGCTCGTTTCGCGCGAGTCAGTCCAGAGGGCTGAGCATCGCACGCTACGTCTCCGCGCCGGCGTTGCGTCCGAGCCGCGATTCGCCGCCGATGCCCAGCCGTGCCACGTCTGCATCGTCCTCGCGACGTGGTCACGTCCAGCCGTGTGCACGCCGGGCTCGGTCGCGCGACCAACGGGACGCTCAGCGCGCCCCCTTCGTGACGGCGTCGGTCAGCGCCTCGAGCGCCGCCCTCATCGCCCGGATGACGTCGGCGCGATCGTTGACGCCGTGACGAGCGGCCAGCCAACCCGGCTCGTTGTAGGCGAGCCAGACCTGGCCCTTGTCATCCTGCCAGATCAGCGCCTTGAGGGGCAGGTCGATCCCGACGCTCTGGGCGCTCTGCATCAGCGGGGTGCCGGCCTTGGGGTTCCCGAAGATCAGGATCTGGGTCGGGCGCAGCGTGAGGCCCGCCTTCTGGGCTGCACCCGCGTGATCCACCCGGGCGACCACGAACAGGCCTCGGTCCGTGACGGCCCGCTCGAGGCGGTCCATCGTCTCCGCCACCGGATACGGGCTCGGCTTGGTCACGAGGCCGTCGGCGGCTCCGGCGGGAGGGGTGAGCATCACGAGGCTCGTCGCCATCGAGACGAGGCCGGCCAGGATCCGCGCGGGGATGGAAGTCGACATGTCTTGCCTCCGCGGAAACGTCGTGGTGGAAGCTCACCGGCCGTACACGGGCGTCTCGGGATGGAACGCGAACCATCCGAACCAGTAGGCCAGATGGCCGGCCAGTCGCGGCAGACGACGGCCATCGGCGACGGCCACCAGCGCCGCCTCCTCGATGCGCCAGCGCTCGCCGGTTCCGGCCTCGACCAACTCATCGGGCCCCGGCCCAGAGTGGAACTGCAGATTGCTCCGCTCGTAGGCGCGGACGGTGCGGGTGGCGCTCGTCCCCACCACCACGACCGGCGTCGTGGCCACGGTGTCGTTCACCACGGGCTCGCCATCGAAGACCTTGAGCGGGTATAGCTTACGGTCGGGGTCGAGGCGCAGCACGAACACGACGTCCTTGGTGGCCAGACGCGCGCTGCGCGGGAACACCGGGAACATGGTGTCCGGGCTCGCGTAGTAGGTGCCGTAGGGGCGTCCGGGCGTGTAGTCTCGCGCGTGGCCCGTGTCGATGTCGAGCACGATGGTGCGCGGGTGCTGGTGGACCCACTCTCGCCAGGTCGTCGTCACCACCGGGCGCGGGACGAGGCGGATGCCGCTGTCGGCCAGCGGGCCCACCACCGGCTCGCCCCGCATGTGATGCCAGAGGCTCTTCGTCTGCTGGTCGTACATCAGCTTGTTGCTCCGGAACAGGAACCCGGAGGACCCGAACACGAACGTGCGACCACGCACGGTGGTCTCGTAGTGGATCGCCGATCCACAAAGCGTTCAGTAGGCAATGCTGAGCGGCACCCCGCCCACCACATCGTTGGCCATCTCGTGCCAGTCCATGATGCGCAGGGGATAGGCGCGAGCCTCCCCGCGCACCACCAGTCCCAGCACCAGCTCATCGGCGGTCAGGTAGGTGGCGGCCCGCGGCGGCACGTGCCGCGGATTCGTGAGGGCGGGGATCCCGTCCTTCCGGACCCCGCCCCACTGGATCTCCTCGAGCCGCGCGCGATTGCTTGACCCCAGGGTACAGGAACTCGCCGAAGGCGGGGTCGATGCGCATGAGCAGGCCGGCCTTCCAGGCCGGGTAGTCTCCATGCGGACGCACGTCGTCCCGCTCCGCGAGCCATTCCACCCAGCGGCGCCAGTCGTGGCCGAAGGCCTGGCCGCTGACGCCGTTGAGGGCGTTGGCCACGGTCGAGTCGAGGAACAGGTCGAAATACAGAATGTCGATGAGCCCGGGGACGGCCGTGCGCTCTCCGCGCCGGACGATGTCGCGGAGAGCGGCCTCTCGCGTGACGGTGTCCGGGTGGAGGAGCTGGGTCATCAGCGTATCGACCGTAGGCTCGGCGCTGGGCGCGATCACGGGGATCGTGCCCCCCGTCAGCAGCAGGATCAGGGTGAGACAGGAACTCCGGCGATCCATGGGCACCCTCCTCCGGTCGACCGGTTGGCGGCGCGAATCGGGTTCGGAGTCACGACCGCGGGCGTTGTGGCAAGCCTATGCCGGCCGCCCTCGTCTCATGTCAAGACCGTGTCAAATCGATTCCCCTCAGCTCGCTTCGGGTCGGGCGCGCGGTGGGGGGGGTCCCTCGCCGGAGGCTTCGCACCTCCGTTACAATGACGAGCGCATCGGGAGGTCTCATCGAGTCGAATCCGTGCGGACTGACCGGCTTCAGCTGATCGGGGTGCTGGTCCTGGCCGGACTGGCGGTCGGCCTGCTGCCGACATGCGCGAAGCCGCCGCAGTGGCGAGCCGACCTCCAGACGGTGGGGATTCGGTTCATCTCGGCCAGGGAGCTCAAGGGGATGCTGGACCGTGAGGAGGATCTCGTCCTCGTCGACGCGCGCGACGAGGTCCACTACCAGCGCGGGCACCTGCCCGGCGCGATCTCCATCCCCGCCGAGGACAGGCCGCTGAGGGACGTGGACGTCCGCCGGCCGAACCGGCTCCTGTATCCCGAGCGGCTGCCCGCCGACCCCGGCCTCGGACTGGTCTTCTACTGTGGCGGGCCGACCTGAGCGCAAAGTCTCGACGCCGCGGTGGCGGCGTACCACCTGGGCTTCCGCCGGATCATGGTGATGCACGGCGGGGACAAAGAGTGGCACGCGGAAGGCTATCCCTTCGAGCCATGACAGCGAGCTCGGTTGGCGAGCACTACGAGAACGTGTTGTCGGAGCACTACTCCCGCATGCTCGGCGACTTCGAGGCGAGAGTGGTCGAGCAGCGGTCCCTGCTGGAACGTCTGGTCATCACCGCCTCGTCGACCGGCGCGGTGACCGTCGATCTCGGCTGCGGCCCCGGCGTTCAGTCGGTCGCGCTGGCGCGTCTCGGGTTCTGTGGCATCGGCTCTTGGGGGGGCTCCTGGGGGGGCGGTGTCTGAGAATGGCCGATTACGTCAGGGGGCCGGAGGCG
>JBBDXN010000092.1:0-19178 GCA_040902305.1 Candidatus Rokuibacteriota bacterium
GCGGCCAGGCGCTAGCCATCGCCCAGGGATAGATCGAGCAAGACGAGCATCTGGTCGATCTCGTCGCGCGTCACGTTCAGCGCCGGCATGAAGCGCAGCGTGTCGGGCCGCGGCGCGTTGATCAGCAGCCCGCGGTCCATGGCGTCGCGCGAGACCTTCGCGGCGGCCCGGCCTCCAAGCTCGAGCGCGATGAGGAGCCCGCGGCCGCGCACCTCCCCGTGGCCGAGCGTGGCGGAGAGCCCGCGTAGGCGGTGCATCAGGTACTCGCCGCTCTCGGTGACCGCGGTGAGGAACGCGGGCTGGCGCACCGTCTCGACCACCGCGTTGCCGATCGCGGCCATCAGCGGGGAGCCGTTGAAGGTGCCGCCCTGGTCGCCGTGCTCGAAGCAGCACGCGTGCTCGGCCGCCACGAGGGCGGCGAGGGGAACGCCGCCGCCGAGCCCCTTGCCGAGCGTCAGGATGTCGGGCTCGATCCCCGCGTGCTCGAAGGCGAACAGCCGGCCGGTGCGCCCGATGCCGGTCTGGATCTCGTCGAGGATCAGCAAGAGGCCCTCGTCCCGCGTCAGCGCGCGGAGCCCGCGCAAGAAGTCGTCGCCCGCCGGGTAGACGCCGGCCTCGCCCTGGATCGGCTCGATCATGACCGCCACCGTCCCGGGCGTGATCGCGCGCTTGACCGCGTCGAGGTCGCCGAGCGGCACCTTGGTGAAGCCGGGCACCTTCGGCTCGAACAGCGCCTCCCAGGCGGGCTTGCCGGAGGCGGCCATGGTCGCGAGGGTGCGGCCGTGGAAGCCGTGGTCCATGGTGATGATGTGGTGCGCGCCGCCCCGATGGCGGGCGCCCCACTTCCGGGCGAGCTTGATCGCGCCCTCGTTGGCCTCCGCGCCGCTGTTGCAGAAGAATACCTCGGCGAGCCCGGAGGCCTCCGCGAGCAGGCGGGCCAGCCGCGCCATCTCCGCGTTGTAGTAGGCAGGGCTGCAGTTGATCAGTCGCCCGGCCTGGAAGGCGATCGTCTCCGCGATGATCTCCGGGGAATGCCCCAGGCAGTTCACCGCCCAGCCCTGCACGAAGTCGAGGTAAGTCTTGCCGTCCTCGTCCTGAAGCCAGGATCCGTGGCCCTCCACCATGACCACAGGGGGCCGGTCCGCTACCTTCATGATCGCGGTCAGATCGGTGCTCATGCCGTCCTCTCCTGGGGGTTGCCCGGTGCGCTCAGGGCGTAGGGGCGCTCGGGACGCCGCTCCATGAGCCGGTCCGGGTAGCGCGCGTCACGGAAGCCGTGCTGGCGGTAGAGCCCGTGGGCGTCCCGCGTGAACAGGGTCCAGAGGCGCAGGTTCTGCAGCTCGGGGTGACCGGTGATGCAGGTCATGATCCGCTTGCCGATGCCCCGGCCGCGATGGGTGTCGAGCACGAAGACGTCGGCGACGTAGGCGAAGGTGGCGCGGTCGCTGATCACGCGGGCAAACCCGACCTGGCGGGCGCCGTCGAACGCGCCGAAGCAGAGCGAGTGGCGGATCGACCGCTCCATGACCTCGCGCGGGATGTCCTTTGCCCAGTAGGATGAGGCAAGGAAGTCGTGGATCGCGGCCAGGTCGAGGCGCGCCGGGTCCGTGGTGACCAGGATGTCGCCGTCGTGGTGTTCGTGGAACATGGGCTCGCGCTCCTTTGAGGCGCGGATCAGGCGCGGGCCCGCCCGGGCGCGAGGGGGGCGCGCAGCCGCCGCTCGAGCCGCAGGGCGCCGGTGGGCCCGGTGGCCGCGACGAACACGGTGTCGTCGCCCGCGATGGTGCCGACCACGTCCGGCAGCTCCGCCTCGTCGAGAACGCGGGCCAGGGGATGGGCGCCCGCGGGGGGCGTCCGGACGACCACGAGGGAGGCGGCGGCGCGAACCGAGAGGACGAACTCGCCCACCGCCCGATCGAGCGCGCCCAGCCGGGTCTCGGCGGGCACGAAGGCCCCCGCGGGCGTGGTCACGTAGCCGGTCGGGGTCTTGGCGAGCCCGAGGGTCCTGAGGTCACGGGACAGCGTGGGCTGGGCGACCGCGATGCCCCGGCGCCGCAGCCCGCGCTGCAGCTCCTCCTGCGAGCGCACCCCGCCCCGCCCGACGAGGGCCAGGATCTCCCGCCGCCGCCGGCCCGTCTCGCCGGGCCTCCCGGCTCGACCTGATGAATTAATATTGTTCATGATGAATATAAATACATCAGGAGCGGCCGGGCTGTCAACCGGGTCCGTCGCCCCGGGAAAGTTGCGCCCGCGGCGGCGGCTGCGGTAGCGTGGCCGGGCGATGTCGAAACGCGCGTGGGCGTGGGGCGTGCCGGCGGTGCTCGTGCTGGCGGCCCTCGGCTGGCTCTACGCCACGTCCACGCCCCGCTACGCGCTCTACCGCCTCGGCGTGGTCATGCAGCGGCACGACGTGGGCGCGGCCGAGGGCTACTTCGACGTGGAGGGGATCGCCGATCGCGCCACCGAGGTGATCGTGGCCGACTACCTCGCCCGGCAGCCCACGCCGACCACCACCGCCGAGTCGTTCGGCCGCCAGATCGCGGCCCGGATGGCCACGCGACGGATGCGTCCGCAGGTGCTGGCGCGCGTGCGCGCCGAGATCCGGCGCAGCGTGGAGCGGGCCGGCCTAAAGCGCGCCGCCCTCGTCCTGCCGGTGGGCGCCCTCGCGGTCTTCCGGGCCTTCGCGATCTCGCGGGAAGGGCCGGACGCGTGGGTCACCTACCAGGACCCCGCTCAGGGACCGGTGCGATTCCGGATGAGTCGACAGCCCGGCCCGGGCTGGCGGATCAGCGAGTTCGACCCCGAGTGGGTGCGGCGCCGGGCGCAGGAGGAGCCGACCCGGGTCCGGTAGGCCGATCCGCGGTCAGGCCGGTCACGACGTTCGCGAGCAGGCGGAGGCCGACGTCGGCCTCGAGCGACATGATGGACTCCGGATGGAACTGTACCGCGGCCAGCGGCAGGGCGATGTGCTCGACGGCCATGACGACCCCGTCGTCGCTCTCGGCGGTCACCTCGAGCGCGGCGGGCAGCTTCTCGCGGATCGCGAAGAGCGAATGGTAGCGGCCGGCGGTGAACTCGCCCGGCAGCCCCGCGAAGAGCCGCCCGGTCCGGAACCCGGATGCGGGAGGCCTTGCCGTGCATGGGATAGTCGAGCACGCCGAGCGCGCCTCCCAGGTGCTCGACGATGCCCTGCAGGCCCAGGCAGACGCCGAAGGTCGGGATCCCGCGCCGGAGCAGCGCGTCCAGCGTCTGCGACAGGTCGAAATCACGCGGCGTGCCCGGCCCGGGCGAGAGCACCACGAGGTCGGGCCCGAGCTCGTCGAGCACGCGGGTCGGGAAGCCGGCCCGGAGCGTCACCACGTCGGCGCCGGTCTGTCGCAGGTAGTTCGCCAGGGTGTGTACGAACGAGTCCTGGTGGTCCACCAGGAGCACGCGGCGCCCCGTGCCCGGCCGCGGGAGATCTGGTCGGCGCGTCGCCGCCCGCGGAGGCTCGAGGGCATCGAGGAAGGCGGAGGCCTTGAGGCGCGTCTCCGCTTCCTCGACGTCGGGGTCGGAGTCGTAGAGGAGCGTGGCCCCGACCCGCACCTCGGCGGCGCCGTGCTTGATCCGGATGGTCCGGAGGGTGAGGCCGGTATTGAGGTTGCCGTCGAAGCCGAGGAGCCCGACCGCGCCCCCGTACCAGGCGCGCGGGGATCGCTCGTGGTCCTCGATGAACTGCATCGCCCACGCCTTGGGCGCTCCGGTGACGGTCACCGCCCACGCGTGCGCGAGGAAGGCGTCGAGCGCGTCGAAGCCGGGCCGCAGACGGCCCTCGACGTGATCCACGGTGTGGATCAGCCGCGCGTACATCTCGATCTGGCCACCCGCACGCTGCCGGGAACGCAGATGCGCGACTTGTCGTTGCGGTCCACGTCGGTGCACATCGTCAGCTCCGACTCGTCCTTGGCCGAGTTGAGCAGCATTCGGATCTGGGCCGCGTCGTCGATGGGGTCGCGGCCGCGCGCGATCGTGCCCGAGATCGGGCACGTCTCCACCCGATCGCCGTCGACGCGCACGTACATCTCGGGAGAGGCCCCCACCAGGTACTCCGCCTCCCCGAGATTCATCAGGAAGCCGTAGGGCGACGGATTGCGCTCGCGGAGCCGGAGGAACAGCTCGGACGGGGACCTCCCGCACGGCTCGAAGAACGTCTGCCCGGGCACCACCTCGAACAGGTCACCTCGCCTGAATGCCTCGCGCGCGAGGCGAACCATCGCCGCGTACGCGCCCGGCTCGTGGTCGCCGCGGCGGGGGACCGCCGTCACGCCGACGAACGGTCGCGCCGCCCCGTCGCGCGGCCGGCCCGCGGTCGCGCCCCCGGCCGCTTCGAAGTCGTAGCGCCGCCGCTGGGCGATTTCCCGGCGGTGATCCACGACGATCAGCTCGTCGGGGAGGTAGAGGACGAGATCGCGCTGGTCGGCCGGGCGGGGGAGGCGGGAGCGGATCGGCTCGAACTGGAACGCGAGATCGTAGCCGAAGGCGCCGTAGAGCCCGAGGTGCGGCTCGTCCGGGTGGCGGAAAAGATCGATCAGCGCCTGGAGCACCGAGAACACCGAGGGCTGGCGGCTCCGCTCCTCCTCGACGAAGCCGGCCGCGGGCGCCCGCACCGTCGCGGTCACCACCCCGTCGGCCCGATCGAGACCCTCGACCGCGCCCACGGTCTCGAGCGCCTGCGCGATGGCGGGAAGCAGGACTGCCCCGCGGGGGTTCAACGCCTCCACGCGCAGGCCGCGGCCCCGGGCCACCAGGACGAGCGGCGGATCCACGAAGCCCATGTCCCACCGGCTGTAGCGGCCGGGGTACTCGTAGCTCGACGCGAGGAGCACGCCGCGATGCGCGTCGAGCGCCTCGACGACCGGCTCGATCGCGTTGGCGACCGGGATGGGCTCGATCGTCCGGCGCACGCGGATGCCCCCACGCGTGAGGTAGCGATCATCGACAATCATGGCCGAGGTCTCCTCTCTCTCCGAGGAGCCGGCTCCGGGCGGGGGCGACGACACACGAAAGCCGCCCCGGCCTGGGGCGGCTCCGGTCTCGCCTAGGTCATTGTAGCTAGCGCTGGCCGGCGGGCTCGCCCCTCAAGGGGAGGGCCACCACCACAACCACGCCGCCGAGCGCTTCAGATTCACGGCCGAGAGCCTCGCAGGAACGAGCCCGGCTGTCAAGCACATCGGGAATGGCTTGACTCGCCGCGCGAGGCTGTGTTACTTCATCCTCCGGGCCGCCGTCGCTCCTCCCACTCCGGTCCCCACGAGGTCACCATGGCACAAGTAGTTGGATTCATTGGGCTCGGCATCATGGGCCGTCCCATGGCCAAGAACTTGCTCAAAGCCGGATATCCCCTGATCGTCCACAGCCGGAGCCAGGGCCCGGTCCAGGAGCTGGTCGGGGCGGGCGCCAAGGCGGCCTCCTCGCCGCGCGATGTGGCGGCCCAGGCCGAGGTGATCATCACCATGCTGCCCAATTCCCCGGAGGTCGAGCTGGTGGCCCTCGGCAAGGACGGCCTCATCGAGGGCGTCAAGCGCGGCCAGCTCTTCGCCGACATGTCCACGATCTCGCCGCTGGTCTCCCAGAAGGTCGGCCAGGCGCTCGGGGCCAAGGGGGTCCGGATGCTCGACGCCCCGGTGTCGGGCGGCGAGAAGGGCGCCATCGACGCGGCGCTCTCCATCATGGTCGGCGGGGAGAAGGCCGACTTCGACGCGGCGCTCCCGACGTTCCAGGCCCTCGGCAAGACCATCACGCATCTGGGGCCGCTGGGCGCGGGCGGGTTCACCAAGCTCGCCAACCAGATCATCGTGGCGGTGAACCTCACCGCGCTGGGCGAGGCGCTGACGCTGGCGCGCAAGGCGGGGCTCGATCGCGCGCTCACGCTCAAGGCGCTCGGCGGCGGGCTCGCGGGGTCGAAGTGCCTCGAGCAGAAGACGGCCAACTACGTGGCGGGCACCTACAACCCCGGGTTCAAGATCGATCTGCACTTCAAGGACCTGGGTCTCATCATGGAGTCGTCCCGCGCCCTCGGCGTCCCGCTGCCGTGCACCGCGGTGGTGCAGGAGCTGTTCAACGCCATGCGGGTCAAGGGCAAGGGCGGGCTCGACCACTCCGGCGTGATCACGCTGCTCGAGGAGCTGGCGGGCGTGCCGGAGAAGTCATGAGGGCGACCGTCGACCGTCCCGGCCTCGACTCGCAGGGCCGCTCGCCGCTAATCAAGATCCGCCGGGTGCGCAAGGGCGACCTCTCCAAGGTCCGCGACGTCATCGAGCAGGCCTTCGGAGATTTCTTCGAGCGCCAGGTCGGGACGCGGCCGCGGCAGGTCTTCGGCGGGGCCCAGTACGTGCACCATCGCTGGCTCATGGAGCCGTGGGGCTGCTTCGTGGCCGAGGAAGGCGACGGCAAGATCGTGGGCGCCGCAGTGGCGGTCATGTGGGGCACGGTGGGCGTCATCGGCCCGGTGGCGGTATTGACGCACTACCAGAACCAGGACATCGGCCAGCAGCTCCTGACCGCCTGCCAGGAGTTCTTCGACGAGAACAAGGCGACGCTGCAGGGGCTGGCCACGTATCCCTACAGCCCCAAGCACCTGATCTTTTACCAGAAGTACGGCTACAAGCCGAAGGGCCTCGTGGTGGTGACCAGCAAGACGCTCGACCGGCGCGAGCTGACCGGCCCCAAGCCCTCGGCCAAGCCGGGCACCTCGGTGCGCCGCTACTCGGCGCTGGAGGAGGCCCGCAAGAAGCAGGTGATGCAGAAGGTGCGGCGCATCACCAATCATTTCTGGCGTGGCCTCGATGTCAGCAAGGAGGTCGAGATCGTCGACGGCCTCACGCTGGGCGACACGCTCCTGCTCGAGAAGGGCCGGGAGGTGATCGGTTTCGCGGTCTGCCACCTGCCGCCCAACAGCGAGGCGCCTCACGGCACCGCGTACGTCAAGCTCCTCGCCATCGATAGTGCGCACCGCAAGCCCGAGCACCTGAGCGCCCTGCTCGCCGCGGTGGAGGAGCTGGCCGCTTCCGCGCAGCTCCAGCGTGTCGTCGTGCCGGCCTACACCTACTACTGGACGGCGTACCAGACCCTGCTCGAGCGTGGCTATCACATGGACTTCACGATGGTGCGCATGAAGCGGGGCAAGCAGGAGGACTACGAAGACGCCAGCGATCTGGTGCTGGACGACTGGCGCTGATCGGCGTGGCGTCCGCGTTCCGCCCGGCGGCGGCGCCGCCGCTCTTGCTGGCGCTCGCCGCCCTCACGCTCGGCGTTCCCCGCGCGGCCTCTTCTCACGCGATCGTGCTGGAGTCCTCGCCGGTCCACGACGCGGTGCTCGCCCGCGCCCCGCGGCAGATCACCCTCCGCTTCAATAGCCGGATCGAGAAGCGCTTCACCCGGCTGACCCTGGCCCAGGCCGATCAGGCGCCGGTGCCGGTCGCGCTTCCCGACGGCGAGCCCGAGGCCACGCCGGACCGGCTGATGATTCCGCTCCGGGGGCTCGGGCCGGGCGTCTACGTGCTGCGCTACCGCGTGCTCGCGGTGGACGGTCACATCACCGAGGGCGCGCTGCGCTTCACGGTCGGCGCCGGCCAGTAGGCGCATGACGCGGGGCCGCTGGCTCGAGGTGCGCCTGTCGCCCGCCGACGGCCTGATCCCCGGCTGGATCTGGGCCGCGTGCATGACCGCGATCGGGCTGATCCTGCTCGGGTACCGGGAGACGTGATGGCGGAGATCGTGGCGATGCGAGGCTTCGCGACCGCGGAGGGCACCGCCGCCTACCGCGCGCGGCTGGGCGCCCGGGTCGGCGAGGGGCACTACCGCACCTGGCGGGGACTCACCCTGTCGTCCGTCGGCATCGGCACCTACCTGGGGCCGGAAGACGAGGCGACCGACCGGGCCTACCAGGCCGCGGTGCGGCGGGCGCTCGAGCTGGGGCTCAACGTGGTGGACTCCGCGGTCAACTACCGCCACCAGCGCAGCGAGCGCAACGTGGGGGCGGCGCTCCGCGCGCTGATGAGAGAGGTGCGCATCGCCCGCGAGGACGTCCTGCTCGCGACCAAGGGTGGCTTCCTGCCGTACGCCGCCGACACCTACGTGAAGGCGGGGATCGTCCGGGCCGACGAGGTGGTGGGCGACAGTCACTGCATCGCTCCGCGCTACCTCGCGGACCAGCTCGAGCGGAGCCGCACCAACCTCGGCGTCGAGACCATCGACGTGTACTACGTGCACAATCCGGAGACCCAGCTCGGCGCGGTCGACCGGCCCACCTTCATGGCGCGCATGCGCGCCGCCTTCGAGTTCCTGGAGGGCGCGGTGAGCGCCGGCAAGATTCGCTGGTACGGGACCGCGACCTGGACCGGCTTCCGGCAGCCCGCCACCGCGCGCGACCACCTGTCGCTGCCCGACCTGGTGGGTTTGGCGCGCGAGCTGGCCGGCGAGCAGCACCACTTCGGCGTGATCCAGTTGCCCTACAACCTCGCCATGACCGAGGCGATGACGGTGGCCAATCAGCCGATGGGCAAGGGCTCGGTTCCGGTCATGCAGGCGGCCGAGCAGCTCGGCCTCTACGTCATGACCTCGGCGTCCATCCTGCAGGGCAAGCTGGCCCAAAACCTGCCGCCGGCCCTCGCCCAGGTGCTCGACGGGTTGCGCTCCGACGCGCAGCGCGCGCTCCAGTTCGTGCGCTCGACGCCCGGGGTGGGGACCGCGCTCTGCGGGATGCAGCAAGTGGCCCACGTCGAGGAGAACGCGGGGCTGGTCGGGGTGCCTCCCGCGCCGAGCGAGAGGCTCTTTTCCCGCGCCGAGGGCGAAAGACCTTGAAAATCCGGGCCTCGTCGGCTAGCGTGATCGTCGTGATCACGTCATGGTGACCAGCATTCATCACGTCGGCATCGCGGTGAAGAGCCTGACCGCGGCGTACGGCTTCTGGCGGGACACGCTCGGCCTTCCGCTCGCGCGCGAGGCCACCGTCCGGGAGCAAGGCGTGCGCGCGGCCCTGCTCGCGGCGGGCGACAGCGAGATCGAGCTGCTGGAGCCGCTCGGGCCCGAGACGCCGATCGGCCGCTTCCTGGCCAAGCGCGGCGAGGGACTGCATCACGTCTGCTTCAAGACCGCGGACGTGGCGGGCGATCTGACCGCGCTGCAGGGCAGGAGCGTGGCCCTGCTGGACACCGCCCCGCGCGTCGGGCTCGCCGGGCGCATCGCGTTCCTCCATCCCAAGGCCTGTCACGGGGTGCTGGTCGAGCTGGCCACTCCGGAGTCCGGCGAGACGCACGCCGAGTCGCCGGTGCGCTTCAAGCGGCTCGTGATCGGCTCGCCCGTGCCCCACGATACCGCCAAGACCTACCAGGACCTCTTCGGTCTGCCCGAGGTCGAGGTCAATGGCGGCCCGCGGACCATGCTCGGCTGGGCCGGCGGGGGCACCCTGCTGATGGTGCCGGCGAGCGAGGTGGGCGGCATGGAGGGGATGGTGGCGCTGTCGATGGTGGCGCCGGACCTGCCGCCGCTCGTGAAGCGGCTCGAGAAGGCCCAGGCGGCCCTGCTGCTCGGAGCGGGGGAGCTGACCGTCGAGCCCCAATCCTCCCACGGGGTGCATCTCCACATCTCCCGGTATCACTTCCCCTGATCCGGTCCGTATGACGCCGGCCGGCTCCGACGTTGCCGGGCCCAAGTTCTCCGGACGCCAGTTCTCCGGACCCAAGTTTTCCGGAAAGGTCGCGCTGGTGACCGGGGGTGCCACCGGCATCGGCCGCGCGACGGTGCTGGCGCTGGCCCGGGAGGGCGCCGCGGTGGCCATCAACTACTCGAAGTCGAAGGCCGCGGCCCACGAGACGGCCAGGCTCGCCGAGGCGGCGGGCGCCCGCGCGCTGCCGGTCCAGGCCGATGTCACGCGCGATTCCGAGGTGCGGGCGATGGTCGAGGGCGTCGTCCGCGAGCTTGGTGGCCTCGACTGCCTGGTGAACAATGCGGGCTGGACGCAACGCGTCCCGCACCGCCAGCTCGACGACCTCACCGACGAGATCTGGGACCGCGTCTTCGCCACCAACCTGCGCGGGCCGTTCTACTGCGTGCGCGCCGCGGTGCCCCACATGGAGCGCCGCGGCGGCGGGGCCATCGTCAATATCACCTCGGTGGCGACGTTCACCGGCACCGGCTCGTCCATGGCCTACGCCGCTTCCAAGGCCGCGCTCGACACGCTGACGAAGTCGCTGGCTCGGGCGCTGGCGCCGTCCCGCATCCGGGTCAACGCGGTGGCCCCGGGCCTGCTCGCCACCGGCTTCGGCGGCGGCCTGATCACGGAGGATCTTCTCGCCCAGATCGGCAGCCTCAGCCCGATCGGCCGCCCGGCCACGGTGGAAGAGGCCGCGGACGCGGTGGTGTTCCTGCTGGGCAACGGCGCCCTGACCGGGTACACCTCGATCGTGGACGGCGGGCTCACCGCGCTCGGCCCCACGAGCCCGCTGAGCTAGAGCCGGCCGGCCCCGAGGAGAGGCGCGCCATGGCGAACCCCCGCCGCCCGTTCCGCGGCCTCGGCTCGGCGCGGAAGACCCGCCGCACCCTCGAGCGGGGCGGCATCGGCCCGGCGGCCGAGTTGAACCAGACGCTGGGCAACTGGCCGCGGGTGAAGATCACGCCGATGTTCGGGCGCTGGGGGTATTTCGTCGGCGCCCGGCTCTTTGCCTGTTTTCCGCTGCGACCCAAGGACGCCGATCTCTGGATCCGGCTCGGCCCCGAGGACCAGCGCCGCGCGCTCGCGGCCGGCTGTTCGCCCCACCGGCGAATGAGCGCCGCCGGTTGGGTCGAGTGCCGGGTGGAAGCGCCGCGTGACGTGGGCCGCGCCATCCGCTGGCTCCGCCGGGCGTACGAGTCCGCCCGGCAGGCGGTCGAGCGTGAGGAGCGCGCGGGCTCCTGAGCCGCGCGGCCCTCGTTCAGGCCCGCGGTTCCGTTTCGGCCTCGCGGGCGGCGGCCTGGATGGCGTCGATCGGCACGAGCGGCGCGAGCAGCCAGGCCGCGGCGGTGCAGGCCGCCGCGATCAGGACGAGCGGCGCGTAGCCGACCCGATCGTAGAGGTGGGCGCCCGCCCATTCCGAGCTCCGCATGCCGAGGTTGGAGACCGACATCAGGAGCGCGAAGAAGGTGGCTTCTGCGCGGCGCGGGCAGGCCTTGGCGGCCAGGTCCAGGAACGCGATCTGGGTGGTCATGCCGACGACGCCGAACGCCAGGGTGATGATCACGGCCGACACCGGGCCCCGGTAGAGCAGATAGGCGAGCGTGCCGGCCGCGCTCGCCGCGATCGAGCCCACGATGAGGCCCCTCAGCGAGAGCCGGCGCGCGAGCGGCGCGTAGACGAGGGCCCCCAGGATGCCCGCGGCGGCGCCGAGGGAGGCGAGCGCGCCGATGAACGGCTGGGAGAAGCCGAGGACGTCCGTCTTGTAGTAGAAGAAGGCCGGTCCGAACGATGGGGTGAAGGCGAAGAAGAAGATGAAGCCCGCGACGAGCCACAGGTCGCGGCCCCGGAGCGCGTGCCGGACCGCGCCCCAGGTTTCCCCGAGCCCTTCCAGATCGAGGCGGCTCCGCGGCTCCCGCACCACGAAGGCGGCCATCAGGAGCGAGACGATTGGAAAGCAGGCCACCAGCGCGAAGGCGGCCGCGAGCGCCCGACGCTCGGCGAGGTAGCCGCCGGCGACGCCGACCACGATGGCGGCGGCGCTGATGGCGCTCCATTGCACGGACTGGAAGGTCCCGGTCAGCCCGAGCGGCTTGCCGCGCTCGACCATGAGCGCGTCCGTCAGCACGTCGGTGAAGCCGACGGCCAGCCAGAGCAGGGTGATCAGCACGGCGAGCAGCGCGTACGGCGCCCCGGGCATGAGGCTCACCGCGGACGCGGCCGCCGAGGCCAGGGCGCCCATCATCAGGAAGTAGCTCCGCCGTCGCGTTCCGAAGAGCGGGACGAAGTCGGAGAGCAGGCCGTACACCGGCTTGATGAACCACGGCGTCGTGATGATCCAGGTGAAGGCGGCGAGCTGCCCGGCGGAGAGCCCGCGGTCCTTGAGCACGATGGCGATGACCTGCTCGGGGAGATAGACCATGCCCTGGGCGAAGTAGACGACCGCGAAGAGGAGCCCGAGCCGCCGGGCGTCGCGGCCCGGCCCGGCGAGCGTGGCCGCCAGCATGTGTGAATGATAGCCGCTTCCGCGGCCGCGCGGGGGCGGGGAAGGGGCGGCCCGGACGGGTGTGATAATCTAACCTCCCGATGCGAGCGACGTTGCCTTCCGTGTGTCCGCACGACTGCCCGTCGCAGTGCGCGCTCCAGGTCACGGTGGAAGCGGGGCGCATCACCGGCGTGACGGGCGACCCGCGGCATCCGTTCACCCGGGGGGTCATCTGCGGCAAGGTGCACGAGTACGCCGAGCGCGTCTACGGGGCGACCAGAGTCTTGAGGCCGCTCCGCAGGATCGGGGCCAAGGGCGAGGGGCGCTTCGAGCCGATCGGCTGGGACGAGGCGATCGAGGAGATCGCCCATCGCTGGCGGCGCATCATCGCCCAGTGGAGCCCGGAGGCGCTGCTGCCGTTCTCGTACGGCGGCACCCTCGGGCTGGTGCAGTACTGGGCGGGCCATCCGCTCTTCCACGCCCTCGGCGCGTCGCGGCTTGACCGCACGATCTGCATCAGCACGGCCTACGCGGGATGGCAGGGCACCCTGGGCACCGTGACCGGCAGCGACTCCGAGCAGATGGTCGATTCGGAGCTGATCGTGCTCTGGGGCATCAACGCCTCCCACACCCACATCAACGCGATGACGCTGGTCAAGCAGGCGCGCCGGCGCGGCGCCTTCGTGATCTGCGTCGATCCCTACCGGACCCCGACCGCCCGGCACGCCGACTGGCATCTCATGCCGCGGCCGGGGACGGACGGGGCCCTGGCCCTGGGCGTCATGCACGTGCTGATCGGCGAGGGCCGCGTCGATCAGGACTATATCCAGCGCGCGACCCTCGGCTTCACGGCCCTGGCCCAGCACGTCAAGCAGTACGATCCGGACCGTGTCGCCGCGATCACCGGGCTCCGCGCCGAGGACGTGGTGGCCTTCGCCCATCGCTACGGGGCCACGCGCGCCGCCTTCATCCGCGTCGGCATCGGCCTCTCCCGCCACGACAACGGCGGCATGACGTGCCGGACCCTCGCGTGCCTGCCCGCGCTGACCGGTGCCTACGCGCATCCCGCGGGCGGCGCGCTGCTCTCGTCCACGTCGGCGTTCGGCCTGCGGTACGCCGCGCTCGAGCGGGCGGACCTGATGCCCGAGCCCGCGCCGCGGGTCATCAACATGATCCAGCTCGGGCGCGCCCTCACCGATCCGGATCAGGCCCCGCCGGTCAAGGCGCTCTACGTCTACAACGCCAACCCGGCCTCGGTGGTGCCCAACCAGGAGCTGGTGCTGCGCGGGCTCGGGCGCGAGGATCTCTTCACGGTCGTGCACGAGCAGCACCTCACCGATACCACCGACTACGCCGATCTGGTGCTGCCCGCGACCACGTCCATGGAGCACACCGACTGCTACAAGTCCTACGGCCACTTCTACGTGCAGCTCGCCCGCCCGGTGATCCCGCCCGCGGGCGAGTCGCGCTCGAACTGGGAAGTGACCCGGCTCCTCGCGCGGGCCATGGGTCTGCGCGATCCCCACTTCCGGAAGAGCGCGGACGATCTCATCCGCGAGGCGCTCGCCTCCGGCGATCCCTCGGTCGCGGGCATCACCCTCGAGCGGCTCGACGAGGAGCACGCGATGCGGCTGCGGGTGAGCCGGCCGTACCTGCCTTTCGCGGACGGCGCCCCGACCCCGTCCGGCAAGGTGGAGCTCGTGTCGGAGTCGATGGCCCGGGCGGGGCTGCCCGCCCTGCCCACCTACGTGCCCCTGGTGGAGGGCCCGGAGCACGCGGAGCTGCGGCGGCGCTACCCGCTGCAATGCATCGTGCCGCCCAACCGATTCTTCCTGAACTCGTCGTTCAGCCAGTCGGAGCTCCTGCGTCGGCGCCAGCGCGGGCCGGCGGTGCTCCTCCATCCCGCCGACGGCGCCGCGTACGGCATCCGGGATGGCGACGCGGTCCTGGTGCGGAGCGCGCGCGGGGAGGCCCGGTTCACCGCCGAGCTGACCGAGGATACGCGTGAGGGCGTCGTGGTGGTGGAGGGCATCTGGTGGAGCAAGCACCAGCCGGGCGGGCGCGGAGTCAACGCGCTCACCGACGACCGGATCGCGGACATGGGCGGCGGCCCCGCGCTGCATTCCAACCTCGTGCAGGTCGAGCGGCTGGGCTAGGGCCCAGTTCCCGAACGAACGGAGCCATGCCAATGCCGGCGAATCCAGGAGCCTCCGCCAACGCGGCCAACCGGGTGAAGGTCGCGCCCGTGGAGGGCGCCGCCGCCCTCTTCACCCCCGAGTTCCAGGACTATCTCGTCCGCCTGCACGACGAGCTCGCGCCGCGGGCGCAGGCGCTGCGGGCCAGGCGGGACGAGCGGCTCGCGCGCGCGCTCAAGCAGGGCCGGCTGCCGGAGCCACTGCCGCCGAGCGTGGCGACGGCCTCGGACTGGAAGGTGCCGCCGGTGCCGAAGGATCTGGCCACGCCCGGGATCGAGATCTCGGGGCCGTGCTCGATCACGAGCATGTTCATCAACGCGCTCAACCCGGGGCCGGAAGGCGAGCGCGCGGAGGGTGACCTGGACGACGACGAGGACTCGGCCGGGCACCGGCTGGTCGACACGGTGCGCGCCTGTCACAACCGGCTCGCCGCGGTGAACCACGAGCTGCAATACACGGACCGCGAGCGGAACCGGGAATACCGCATCGCGCCCGGCGAGCTACCGTTCTTCATGCACCGGGAGCGCGGCCTGCATCTGGATGAGCCGGAGGTCACGGTGGACGGCCGCCCAGTCTCCGCCGCGATCCTCGGCACCGCGCTCACGCTGTACTATCCGGGCCGGGCCCAGGCCGGCCGCGGGCAGGGGATCTACTTCTACCTGCCCAAGGTGGACGGGGCCGAGGAGTGCGCGTGGTACCGCGACCTCTTCGACCGGAGCCGCGCGCTGCTGCCGTTCCTCAAGGACGCGACGATCCGCGCCATCCCCCTCGTGGAGGCGCTGCCCGCGGTGTACGAGATGGAGGAGATGCTCCACGCGCTCGGCCCCTACGCGGCCGGGCTGAACGCGGCCCGCTGGGACCTGAAGGCGAGCATCTTCGAGTTCGTGATGGCCGATCCCACCGCGGTCTGGCCGGACCGCTTCGGGGTGGACATCAAGACCACGGCGTTCCTGGCCAATATCTTCCGCCGGCTGGTCGCGGTCTGCCTCAAGCACGGGGCCGTCCCCATCGGGGGCATGGCCACCGCGCTGCCGAACCCCGACCCCGAGGTGAACCGGGTCGCCGCGGAGTCCATCAAGGCCGACAAGGTCTGGGAGGCCGAGCAGGGGTTCATCCGGGCCTGGGTGGCCCACATCTTCCACATGAAGGCGGCCGCGGAGCCCTTCAAGCGGGTGCACGGGGGCGGGACCTGGAAGCCCAGCCCCGAGATGCTGAAGCCGGAGAGCTATCCGGTGCGCATCGAGGTGCCGGCGGGCCCGATCACGCTCGAAGGGACCCGTCGCAACGCGCGCATGGTCATCGAGTACGTGGAGGGGTGGCTCCAGGGGCGCGGGGCCAAGGGCATCGACAGCCTCGCCGGCAAGCCGGGCGTGCATCCGGCCCTCATGGAGGATCTGGCCACCGGGCGCATGTCGGTGGCCCAGATCGCTCAGCGCATCCGCCACGCCGCCAAGACCACGCAGGGCCCGGCGGCGCCCCATGACGCGGTGCTGGTCAAGCGCCTGCTGCAGGAGGAGTGCGAGGACATCCTCCGCCTGATCAAGAGCCGCGACCCGCAGACCGAGGCGCGCTACCGCAAGGCGGTGAAGATCGCGATGCGCTGGATCCGGAACTACCTCGAGCTCGACTACCGGAGCCTCGGCTCCTACACCCGCGCCGACCTCGACCGCATCGCTCGGGAGCCGGACGCCCTGTAGGGAGTCGTTCGATACGACTGCGTTCGTGGTCCGCCGCTCTCGCTTGATCCGGTCGCCGGCATCACACCTCGCGTCGGCTGAGGTTCAGGCCGTCATCGAGCAGAACGGTGGCGGCAAAGAACAGCACCAGGAGGCCTCCGACGATCAGCCCGGCGTTCTCGACGAGCTCATCGCGAAAAGTCGAGTCGGGTGCAACGAACACGACGGCGGGCAAGACGAGGGGGCAGGTCACAAACTGCGTCGTGCGCAGCATGAACGTGGCGATCGATCGAGTCGACTTCGGTGCACGGGACCGGCCGGGTCGCCTCACGCGGGTCTCCAAAGTGCCCAGGAAGATGGGCTACTTAAGGTGCACTGTATAGTGACACTGTACACTCCAGTCATCCCGACTTCCAGCCCTCGATTCCAGGAGACGTTCAGCGTCAGCCCGGGGCGGTCAGGCATCGCGCCCGCGGCGCGCTTTTTGATCGCCTCTGAGTGCGAGCTACCGAAGGAGCATGGTCCCTGGCCTGGGCGCGTGGAGGCGGGTAGAGTACTGATGCAGACGCTCGATCGAGGCCTTGACTCCGACAAGGACAGGCTGGCCGTTTGAGGCGGTCATGATCACGATCGGTCCAGGCGGCTCGAGCGGCAAGCGCTCGCACACCCATCCGTGGCATCAGTTCGCGATCGTTTTCGAGGGCGGCGTCCGGCTGACGCTAGGCACCAAGGTCCAGGCCCTGCGCCGAGGGGACACCGTCACCCTCAGCCCTCAGACGCCCCATCGCTGGGAGAACCGCGCGCGGATCCCCACGCGGCTCGTCATCGTCTCATCCCGGTCCAGCTGCTGAGCCGTGTTCACGACCTCTACCTGCGGTGAGCGAGTGGATTTCTACGACGGCTCAGAACCCCGTCGAGGCGCTGAAGAATGTCGTCGCCGCGGTCTTCGATGGGCAGCGCCACGCGTCGGCGCTCGACGCTGCTGAGGGCGAGCCCCAGCAACACCTCGAGCCCGTGGTAGCTGGCCGCGAAGCTGGCCGGGTGGACGACTGCAGGGTTGTCGAGCCAGTCTGCGAGCAGTGCCAGGTGGCGCGCCTCCTGGGGCGCAATGTCGGGGCCACCGGCGGTGCGTGCCCCGCGAGCGGTGACGGCCTCCCATCCCCCGCCCAGGACGACGCGCGCGTGGCCATGGCTGCCGACCAGCGTCACCGCCACGTCGCTCCAAAAGTCCGCGTCGGGCAGGTGGCGTGGCGCGAGCGAGCCCACCTCTAGGAGGCCGCGCACCCCATTGGCCAGCTCCACTACGCCCGTGAGGTGATCCGGTCCCGGGTGGTCATCCGCGAATCCTCCGCCGCCGTGTGCCTGTCCGAGCACCCATTCGGCCGGCCCCCCGCCGGCCAGCCAGAGCATCGCGTCCACGAGATGCGTGCCGACGCGCAGCAGAGAGGGCCGCCCGGTCGCGTGGACCAGTCGCAGCTCACCGATGCCCCCGCCTTCGACGATCTCCTTCACGCGACGCCAATGCGCGCCGTGCCGCAGCTGATGGCACACGACGCCGTGAACCCTCGCGGCCGCGCACCGATCGACGATGCGCCGGGCCTCGCCCAGCGAGCGGGCAAGTGGCTTCTCGCACGCGATGGCCTTCACCCCATGCCGGACCCCCAGGTCGACGAGCGCCTCGCGCAGCGCCGGCGGCGTTGCGAATACCAGGACGTCGGGCCGTTCGGCTCCGAGCATGCGATCCGCATCGGAATAGGTTCTCGCCACGCCCAGGTCCCCGGCCAGCGCTGCGCACCGGATCGGATCCAGGTCGCATACCGCCGCAAGCTCGAACCGCTCAGCATTGGCCAGAAGAGCGTGAGCGTGTCGCCGCCCGCGCGGGCCACACCCCACGAGCACTGCCCGGTATCGGGGCCCCACAGGCGCCTCCTACCGCCGCCCTGGCCGCCGGAGACTCACGCGTCAGGCCGCCAGGATGTACTCGACACCCAGCCGGTAGCCCGTGGCTCGCAGACGCGCCTCGATCGCTTCCCGGGCGCCGGCGCTCCGGACGTAGGAGACGACGAATGCGTCACCGGCCGGAGGCAATGCCTCGGGCCCGAGGACCGGCGCCCCATGCAGCCGGCGACCGATCTTCCGCGGATCGATATCCACGAAGGCCTGGATTCGCACCCCGTGATCCAACAGGCTCCGGGCGCGCCGGCGGGTGATGCGCCCGGCGCCCCAGAGGATTACGGCCGGGTGGTGAGGGTTGTGCCGAGCGAGCCACCGCGCCAGATAGCCGCCCTTGATACGGTAGAAGGCGTGGTCGGCATACCGTGGGTCGCGCCGCGACAGGCGCGTGGGGCTGTCGTGCCAGACGAGCAGTGGCTCCATGAGCTTCTCCATCCGAACGCCGGCCTCCAGCCAGCGTAGCCAGAGCTCGTAGTCCTCCGGAAAATCCCCCTCCAAGTACGCACCACAGCGTTCGGCGACCTCACGGCGGAACATGACCGAGGGGTGGGCGAGTGGAGACTCGATGAAGCGCGCCAGAGAGATCTCCCGGTGTGCCAGGTGCCGATTCGTCCACTCGACGTAGCGCTTGTACCCGGCGCCGCGAACCGCATTGCCGCCGAAGTGGACGCGCGAGGCTACAAGGCCGAGGTCCGGCCGTGAGGCGAGATGCGCACGCTGCCGTGCGAGTCGCTCCGGCATGCACATATCGTCGGCGTCCATGCGGGCGATCAACCGCCCTCGCGCGCCGGCAAGCGCCGTATTCAGCGCCACCACGAGACCCCGGTGCGGAGTCGAGATCACCCGGAGGCGGGCGTCGCGCTGGGCATAGGCGGCGAGAATGCGGGCGGATCCGTCGGTCGAGCGGTCGTCAACCGCCACGAGCTCCCAATCGCGTTCCGTCTGGCCCACGAGGCTGTCCAGCGCCGTGGGCAGAGTCAGCGCCGCGTTGTACACGGGCAAGAGGATGGAGATCACCGCCCGCAATCCGTCCGCACGCGGGCAACCCATTGGTCACCGCGCGGCCGCGCGCGGCCCTGGCCGGACCTGGATTCCGCTCGCGGCCAGCCGGAGCAGCTCATCGGCCAGGTGGCGCAGCTCGTCGCCACCCTCGACGCTCGCGCGCCACGGCGCGGGAATGG
>JBBDXN010000092.1:19188-23467 GCA_040902305.1 Candidatus Rokuibacteriota bacterium
CCGAGGTAGGCGCCAGCGAGGGCAGCGGCCATGGACCCGATCGTGTCCGTATCCCCGCCGAGGCCGACCGCATACCTGACCACGTCGAGGAATGAGCTCGGCCGCCGGAGGAACGCGTACAGCGCAGCCGGCACCGCCTCCTCGGCGAGGACGCCATTGCCGAGCGTGCGCCCCGCGTCGGAGCCTCCGCTGTAGATGAGCTGCCCGACGAGATCGAGCTTCTCCGCGTAACGAGATGCGTGCAGCGTCCCGCGGATCATGCCCAGGAATCGCGGGACGTCCAGAGGCTCGTCTGCCGGGTGCTGTAGCAGGAGCGTGATCGCGCACGCCTGAAGCACCGCGCCCTCAATTCCGAGGGGGTGGGCGTGCGTGATGAGGGCGACCTGTCGCGCCAGCCACGCGGTCGCGGGCAGCCATGGACAGGTCAACAAGGCCACGGGGGCCACGCGCATCGCCGCGCCGTTGCCGGCGGAGCCCTGTCCGCCAAAGAGCCTTCCCGACGCCTGGTCCCACGGCACGCCCTCGCCGAGCAGGCGGAAGATCTCGGGCGGTCCCGCCCCATAACCACGCCAGGGCTCGGTGGCGAAATTGCGGGCGAATACTGCGGCCATGTGTGCTCCATCGAACCCCCGGCACATCACCAGCGATTCGGCGACGCCGAGCGTCATGTGCGTGTCGTCGGTGTAGCGGAGTGGTTCGGGGACGTCGAGGGCCCGGCGGAGGTCGCCGGGCAGGACGTGGTGTCGGCCTTCGAACGGCGCCCCGACTGCATCACCGACCGCGACGCCGAGGAGCGCGCCGCGGAACTTCGACCGAGCGTTCAGGACCGGCATCGCGCGGACGGGCACCAGGAGTCGTGGAGTCCGAGCGTACGGGCCGACCTGGTGCGGTTCCTCATCTCGACTTCGCCTGGGAGAGACTCCTGGCTCGCGATACTCGGCCGGCTGTCACCGGGCGGCCAGCTCATCCCGGGCCCGTCGTTTGACCGCCGCCTGCTCTTGCTCGGGTGCGTCGAAGGCCTTGAGCAGGTCCAGGACGAGCGCGCGGAGCCGAGTGCGCTCCGCATGGAGGACCTGGATCTCCTCGAGCCCTCGGGCCACCAATGCGCCGATCTCGCACTCCCGGAGATGTGCATGGGTCTGCAGCTCGCGTATCCAGGGCTCATGGTCAGGCTCGCTCATTGCTCCGCCCGCCGACGGTTCTTGGAGAGCGCCACGTCGGACGTCTTCGATAAGACGAGCGTTGCAGCCAAAGGTCAGATCCTCCATCGCCACTGCTTGCTCCTGCCTCCCGGGGGCTCCCTTCGAAGTGTACAGTAGCACTGTACACTGTCTCATTGACGCCGACAAGTGGGCGACCGGCGGCGGGGTCTCGGCGGCCACTGGCAATGACCAGGGCGGGCTGCGCGCGCGAGTTCGTGGGTCAGCGTCGCGATCAGGGTTCGCCCCACTTCAGCTTGTGGCGCAGCACGTCGAAATAGCTGCGCGCGGGCGCTCTCACAAGCCGCAGCGAACGTTCGGCTCGGCGTACTCGGACCGCATCGCCATCGACCAGCGGAGACCCTGATTGCCCGTCATAGGTCACGAACACCTCGTCAACGGCGCCACCGACGAGAGGTGTGATCTCGACATCGGCGTCGGCGGGAATCACGACGGGCCGATTCGCGAGCGTGTGCGGGGCGATCGGGGTGATCAGCAGTGCGTCCATCGCGGGGTGGACGATCGGACCGCCGGCGGCCAGATTGTACGCGGTCGACCCGGTAGGGCTCGCAATGATCAAGCCGTCGGCTTTCACGCGGGTCACAAATGTGCCGCAGACCGAAACGGACAACTCGATCATCCGCGACACTGCGCGCTTCGTGAACACCACCTCATTGAGGAGGATGCGCGTATCAATAGGCTGACCACGGCGGATCACGTCGGAGCGCAACATCAGGCGCGCGTCGAGCCGAGCCCCGCCATCCAGGACGCGTTCCAGCGCCAGATAGAGCTCGCTGAGGCGGATCTCGGTCAAAAATCCCAGGCTGCCGACGTCGACGCCGAGGATTGGAATATCGTACGCCGACTGTCCGATCCGATCGGCCATCGACAAGAGCGTGCCGTCGCCCCCGAAGACGATCACGAGATCGACTAGACCGGGCAGATCCTCGCGCGATGCCGTCGGTGCGGCCACGCCCTCAACCAGCAGCGACAGATCGCGCGCGCAGATCGGCACCACCCCGTGGTCGGTCAACCACCGGCCCAACGTCGACACGATTTCCCCGACCCGATGCAGCCGCGGGTTGGCGACGATCCCGGCGCGGCGGATGGGCTCAGTCAGGGAAGGCGGTAATACTGGGATTCTCGTGCCCCCGTGCGGGGTCTTCGCCGTCACGTGGTCTCAGAGAGAGGACGGAACACAATGTCGGGATTCCGCTCTGCGCAGTAAGCGGTCTCCCGCGCCGAGCCGAAGAGCGCGACGAGCCGATCCTGCCGATCCCGCACGCGCAAGGCGCCACCGTACGGCCACACGATCTGCGCCACCGCTGCAGGATCGCCGGCCACGTGCCGCGCTACCTCGTACGGCAGTCGGTCGAGGGCGGTCTCGACCCCATACTCCTGGGCGAGCCGCGCGACGACCACGTCGAACTGGAGCTCGCCGACCGCGGCCAGCACGATGTCCCGCTGGGCGCTGTCCGCGCTGACCAGCACCTGGATGGCGCCCTCTTCCTCGAGCTGCGTCACTCCTCGATGAAACTGCTTTTGCCGCGAGAGGGTCCGGCACCGGAGGATGGCGAACCGCTCCGGAGCAAACCGCGGGACGGCGTCGAAGCGGAGCGGGGCGCCGGTGCTCAGCGTGTCCCCGATGGCGAAGAGGCCGGGATTGACGAGACCGACCACGTCACCCGGGAACGCCTCCGCCACCATCTCACGCTCGCGCGCGAACAACCGGTGCGGGCGGGTGATGCGGATCTTCCGCCCGAGCCGCGCGTGGTGGACGAGCATGTCACGCTGGAAGCGTCCCGAGCACACCCGGAGGAACGCCATGCGGTCCCGATGACGCGGATCCATGTTCGCCTGGATCTTGAAGATGAACCCCGAGAACATCTCGTTGGTCGGCTCGACGAGCCCCCGGTCGCTCGGCCGAGCCGCGGGCAGAGGAGCCAGCCTGAGCAGCGCCGCGAGGAAGGACTCCACACCGAAGCTGGTGAGCGCACTCCCGAAGAACACCGGTGTCACCTTGCCCGACAAGAAGGCGTCGTGATCGAAGCGCGCCCCGGCCCCGCTCAGGAGCTCGATCTCCTCGCGCAGCTGGCGGCCGGGCGCGGCGCCGAGCGCTCCATCGAGTCGCGCGTCCGCCAGATCCATGCTGACCACCGGGGCCTGGCGCCGGTTGTGCTCGGTGCGCTCGAAGCGGAGCACCTGCCGCGCGATCAGGTCATAGACGCCCTGGAAGGTCGGGCCCTGCCCGATGGGCCAGTTCATCGGCACCGCGCCGATGCCGAGCACGCGCTCGATCTCGTCCAGGAGCGCGAGGGCCTCGCGGCCCGGATGGTCGAGCTTGTTGACGAACGTCAGGATGGGGAGTCCCCGAGACCGGCACACCGCGAAGAGCTTCAGGGTCTGGGGCTCGATGCCCTTGGCGCTGTCGAGCACCATCACCACGCTATCGACGGCCATCAACGTTCGATAGGTATCCTCGCTGAAGTCCTGGTGCCCGGGGGTGTCGAGAAGATTCAGCAGATGCCCCGCATGCTCGAACTGGAGCGCGGTGGTGGTGATGGAGATACCCCGCTCCTGCTCGAGAGCCATCCAGTCCGAGGTGGCGCGGCGCTGGTTCTTGCCCGCTCGCACGGCCCCGGCCAGCTCGACGGCGCCCGCGTAGAGCAGGAGCTTCTCGGTGAGCGTGGTCTTGCCGGCATCCGGGTGAGAGATGATCGCGAACGTCCGCCGCCGGCGGACCTCGGCCGCCAGATCCGGCGAGCGCACCAGATCTCCGGTCGGCTTCATGAAGGACCCGTCTTGAGATCGGAGGCGAAGCGCGTCGAGACCAGGACGAGGCGCACCGGCTTCCGGCCCGGATTCTCCCAGAGGTGGGGGGTCCCCGGATCCAGGCTGACGGCGTCCCCGGCGACGAGCCGCAGCACCTCGGCACCCAGGGTCAGGCGCACTGCCCCGTCGAAGACGATCGCGAGTGCCTGTCCCGCGTGCGCGTGCGGTCGCTTGCCGCTCGAGCCCCCGGCGCCGAGGGTGACCATGACGGCCTCGAAGCCGCGCGCGGCGCCCATGGGGCTCAGGGC
>JBBDXN010000093.1:0-16311 GCA_040902305.1 Candidatus Rokuibacteriota bacterium
CGGCTCTTCAGCTGCGGGGGCCCCGACATGGCCCCCGCACTCCCCCGGTTCATCGGACATCCGTTTACTTCTTCAGGCTCTTCAGCTGCGGGGGCCCCGATATGGCCCCCGCACTCCCCCAGGCGGCGGCACTCCGCGTGGTTTGGCTAGATGGCTTTGGCGTCTTCGCGGAGGGCGCGGACGAGCTCTTTGGCGGCGGCGGCGGGCTCGCCCTGGATGATCCGGCCGGGCGGGCGCGGCGGCAGGCTCTCGAGCTTCACGACGCTGAGCGCGGGTGGCTCGGCCGCAAGGCCGAGATCGGCCGCCTTCACGTCCTTGATCTCCTTCTTCTTGGCGCCCATGATTCCCTTCAGCGTGGGATAGCGCGGCTCGTTGAGCCCCTTCTGCGCGGAGGCCACCGCGGGCAGCGGCAGGTCGAAGATCTCCAGCCCGCCCTCCACCTGGCGCCCCACCCGGACGGTCTTGCCGCCCTCGTCCACCGCCTCCTCCATGATCCAGGAGGCGCACGGCCAGCCGAGCAGCTCGGCGACCTGCGCGGCCACCGCGCCCATGTCGTCGTCGATGGCCTGCCGGCCGAAGAGAGCCAGCCCGGGCGCCTCCTGCTTGATCACGGCCGCGAGCGCGCGCGCGGTCGCCAGGGTGTCGGCCTCCGCCCAGGCGGGATCGTTCAGGTGGATGGCGCGATCGGCGCCCATGGCCAGACACGAGCGCAGCGCCTCCTTGCCACGGTCGGGCCCGAGCAAGACCGCGACCACCTCGCCCTGCCCGCGCTTCTCCTTGATGCGGAGCGCCTCCTCCAGCGCGAACTCGTCATACGGGGAGACGATCCATGTGATGCCCGCGGTGTCGATGGCGCGCCCGTCCCCGCCGATCTTCACCTGCGTGGCCGTGTCCGGGACCTGCTTGATCATGACGAGGATCTTCATGCTCTAAGGCCTTTTCTTTCAGGTCGCTTGAACGTGGAGGACTTCGGTGTGGCGGTCCGGCTTCTTCGCGGAAGCGGCTTTCATCGCGCTTGAACGTCGAGGACTTCGGTTTGGCGGTCCGCCTTCTTCGCGCAAGCGCTCATCCCAACTGCCTCGCGAGAGGCAATCGAGCCTGTCGATTGGTCGCGGCCAGTGGATGTGGTTCCGTTCAATGCGCGGTAGTCGAGATTGCGGGTGATGCGAAAGCGGTCGCCGGGGATGAAGACGCGGTCGTAGACCACCGGGGTGCCGTCCGGGCCTACCGAGACGCGGTCGGAGCGGAAGGCGGCGATACCGGGCCGGCAGCCCAGCTCGCGCGCGGCGCGGCGCTCGAGCGGCACCGCGGAGACCGTCTCGCGGGCCGCGGTGATCTCGATGCCGAGCTTGAAGGTCAGCACCTGCCGGAGCGGCGTCACCGTGAGGTCGGCGCGGGACACTTCGCGGCCCAGCGCAGCGGGCAGGTACGACGCCTGAAAGCTCACCGGCTCGCCGGCCACGAGGCGCAGACGCTCGAGCACGAAGACGTCCGCCCGCTCGGCCAGCTCCAGGGGCTCGGTCACCCGGCGATCAGCGACCGCGAAGTGGCTCCGGAGAAACCGGGTCGCCACGTCCTCGCCCAGCGCCGAGAGGTCCCCGGCGAGCGCGCGGAGCTGCAGGATGTCGTAGTCGATGGCGGGCCGCGCGACGAAGGTACCGAGGCCGTGCCGGCGGGCGATGAGGCCGTCGCGCTCGAGCAGGTCGAGCGCCTGGCGGAGCGTCATGAGCGTGACGCCGAACTCGCGTGCCAGGCTGCGCTGGTTGTCCAGGCGCTCGCCCGGCCCGTGGCTCGACGCGGCGATCCGCTCGCGAAGCGTCTGAGCGATCTGATGATACCGCGGCACGCGACTGGCCAAGTGAGCCCCCCACACTCGGTGTTCTAGAACTCCGCCGGCCGCTCAGCGTCCTCGTCGAGCATCGAATCGGGATTCGCTCAGGCGCGACAGGCAGTTACTGCGACCGGCGCCCATTGTAACCGCGCCGGGCTCACGGGGTCAATGGGCCCGACCCCAGTCCGGCTAGACGGGGGCCTCGGAGCTCAGGCGCTGGGTAAACGTCACCAGCGCCTCCAGCTTCCGCGCGGCCGCCCGCGAGTCGACCGACTGGGCGGCCAGCCCCACGCCCTCCTTGAGATCGCGGGCCTTGCCGCCCGCCACCAGCGCGGCCGCCGCGTTCATCAGCACGATGTCGCGCCGCGGTCCCGCCTCGCCGCCGAGCACGCGCCGGATGATCTCCGCGTTCTCCTGCCGATCGCCCCCCTGGAGGTCGCCGATGGCGGCCCGAGGCATGCCGAAGTCCTCGGGGCGGACCCGGGTGGTCCGGACCACGCCCTCGTGCACCTCGGCGATATGGCTCTCGCCGGTGTTGGAGATCTCGTCGAGGCCGTCGGCGCCGTGGACCACGAAGGCGCGGATCGTGCCGAGCTCGGCCAGCACCCGGGCGAGCGGCTCGGTGAGCGTGGCCGCGTACACCCCGATCACCTGGGCATTGGCCCCGGCGGGATTGGTGAGCGGCCCCAGCATGTTGAAGACGGTGCGCACCCCCATCTCGCGACGCGCGGCCATCACGTGCTTCATGGCGGTGTGCAGCAGCGGCGCGTAGAGGAAGCCGATCCCCACCTCGTCCACGCAGCGGGCCACCTTCGGGGGGCTCAGCTCGATGCTGATGCCGAGCGTCTCCACCACGTCGGCGGAGCCGCACAGGGAGGAGACCGAGCGGTTGCCGTGCTTGGCCACCTTGAGCCCGGCGCCCGCCACCACGAACGCGGTCGCGGTCGAGACGTTGAAGGTGCCGGAGGCGTCACCGCCGGTGCCGCAGGTGTCGATCAGCATCTCCCGGTCGGTGCCGGTCTGCCCGACGAGATCCGCGTCGCGGGCCCGCACCTTCACCGCCTTCTGCCGCATGACCTGCGCGAAGCCGATCAGCTCCTCGACGGTCTCGCCCTTCATGCGCAGCGCGGTGAGGAAGGCGGCGATCTGGGCGTTGGTGGCCCCGCCCGACATGATCGCTTCCATCGCGGCCGCCGCCTCCAGACGGCTGAGATCGCGGTGGTCCACGAGCGCGCGCAGCGCCTCCGTGATGATGGGGCTGGTCACGGAGACTCGCTTCCGGGGCGGAGCGCGGCCACCGCGCGCAGCACGTCCTGGATCTGCAGCGGCTTCGCCAACACCAGATCCACCCCGTGGGCGGGCAGATCCTCGGGCGCCACCTCGACTCCGAACCCGCTCATCAGCACCACCGACACCCCCGGCGCCCGATCCTTGATCGCGCGCGCCACCTGCCAGCCCGTCATGCCGGGCATCGCCAGGTCCGTGAAGACCATGTCGAACCGCTCGGCGGCGAGCCGGTCCACGCCCTCCTGACCGCTCCGCGCCATGACCGCGGTGTGCCCGACGGTGGCCAGGATGTCGACCACCACCTCGGCCACCTCCTCCTCGTCGTCGACGACCAGACAGTGCAGCGGCTCCGGGGAGCCGGACGCCGGCGCGGGCGGCGGGGCGGCTTCCGCCACCGGATCCGACACGGCCGCGGGGAAGAGGAGGCGGAAGATCGTGCCGCGACCCTCTTCGCTCTCGACCGTGATCCGCCCGCCGTGGCGTTGGAGGATACCATAGGCCATCGACAGCCCGAGGCCGGTGCCCTTAGGCCCCTTGGTGGTGAAGAAGGGATCGAAGATCTTCTCGCGAATGTGCGTGGGAATGCCGGTCCCGCTGTCGCGCACCTCCACCCACACCGCGCCCTCCGCGGGGCCGGTGCGCAGGCCGAGGGTGCCGCCGGCCGGCATCGCGTCGACCGCATTGAGCACCAGGTTGGTGAAGGCCTCGCGCAGCTCCGCCGGATCCCCCGCCACATGCTGCAGGCCCTCGGCGAGGTCGGTCTCCACCTCGATCTCCACCCCGCGGCGACGGCTGTCCTGCCGCCAGCTCGACTCGGTGGTCTCCAGGACCTGGTGGAGGATCTGGTTGAGATCCACCGCCACCGCCGGCTGGTCGCGGCGGATCCCCGTGAAATCCTGCAGCCGGCGCACCGTGCGCGCGCCGTCCATGGCCGCGCGCTCGATGACCTTGAGCCATTGCCGCAGCTTCACGTCCTGGACACGCTCGAGCAGGAGCTGCGCGCGGCCCAGGATCGAGGCGAGCAGGTTGTTGAAGTCGTGGGCCACCCCCGAGGCCATCTCGCCCAGCGCCCGGAGCTTCTCGGTGCGGACGAGCTGGTCCTGGGCGTCCCCCAGCTCGCCGAAGGCCCGCGTGCGCTCCTCGTAGAGGCGCGCGTTGCGGAGCATGAGGGCCACGAGCTGGGCGATGTTGACGAGGAGCCGCTCGTCCGCATCGGTGAACGCGCGGTCCGAGCTGCGCAGTAACAGCAACCCGATCGCGCGGTCGCCCGCGGTCATCGGCACGATGAGGAGGTGCGGCATGTCCATGGCGTTGGCGACCGGCGCCACCCCGTGCCGTCGGCACTCGGCGAGGTAGTCCGTGCTCCGGATCGGCCGGCCGCTGTTGAGCACGGTGGTGGTGAGCCCGGCCTGGTCGAGCGGGTAGGAGCGCGGCGCGTCGTCATCACACCGGCGCCCGTCCCGGACGCGCAGCACGACGTTCAGTCGATCGTGTTCCTCGTTCAGCAGCACCACCGCCATGTGGCGAACGTCCAGCACGCGCGGCACCTGCTGGTGCAGCGCGTCCAGGATCCCGGCCTGGTCGAGCTGGCCGGTGACCGAGCGCGACAGCTCGTGGAGCACCGACAACTCCTGCACCCGACGCTGGTTGTCCTCGAAGAGCCGCGCATTCTGGAGCGCCACGCCCGCCTGGCTCGCCACCGCCTCCATCAGCCGCAGCTCGGCCTCCGAGAGCTCGCGCACCTTGGTCCACCAGCCGGCGGAGAAGCCGCCGATCATCTGCTCCTGGGCGAAGATCGGGACGAAGAGGTGGGTGCGCACCGGGGCGGCCCGGCGCACCTCCTCGGGGATGCGGGGATCGTGGGCCGCGTCGGTGGAGATGACGGAGCGCCGCTGCTCCGCCGCCTCGCGGTAGAACGCGTGGCGGCGGAGCGACAGGCGCAGGCCCCGGATCGACTCGAGCCGATCCGGGGGCACGTGGTAGCCACCCAGCGGCGTCATCCATTCCCCGTCGTCCTCCAGCAGCCAGATGCCCGCGCTGTCGGCGCCGAGACCGCGCGCCACGTGACGCAGGAACTCGCGCGTCAGGGCATCCACGTCGAGGGTCGAGCCGAGCGTCTGGCTCACCGACAGGAGCGTCTCCGTCTCCTGCAGCTTCAGCGCGGTCTGCCGCGCCAGGTCCGCGTTCTCCATGCCGAGGCCGACCTGCGCGGCCACGCCTTCGAGCAGGCGCACCTCCGAGTCCGTGAACTCGCGCCCGGTCTGCCACCAGACCAGGAACAGGGCGCCGATCGGCTCGCCCCGCACGGTGGTGGGGGCGAAGAGAACCGAGTGGGCGTCGAGGCCGTCCAGGGCGGCGCGGTCGAAGCGCGGATCCGACCGGGCGTCCGCGGACCACGCGGCCCGCCCCTCACGCCACATCTGGGCGAGGGCGGGAAAGCGCGCGAGCGCGAACGGGCGCGTCAGGAAGTGCTCGAGGAGATGCTTCGGCACGTGATAGCCAGCGGTCGGCACGAGCGCCTCCCCCTTGGCGTCGAGCCCGTAGACGCCGACCATGTCGGCTCCGAACGCGTGCGCCACCTCGCGGGCCACCGTGCGCATCAGATGGTCGGCGGAGTCCGGCTGGGACAGCGCGCGACCGACCGAAAGCAGGGCCGTCGTCTCCCGCAGGCGCTCCTGCACCTGGGTGTAGAGCTGGGCGTTGGCCAGCGACAGCGCGAGCTGGCTCGCGATGGCCATCGCGAGGTCGACCTGCCAGGGCTCGAACGGGGTCACCCGCTCGGTGTGGTCGAGGGCCATGACCCCGATCACCTCGTTCTGGCGGATCAGCGGCACGGTCATGGTCGACTTGATTTGGAAGAGCTCCACCCACTCGGGCGGGACCAGGTCGCTGACGGCCGCGTCGGGCACGATCACCGGCCGGCGCGTCTCCACGGTCCGGGAGTGCAGCGGCGGGCGCGTGGGCAGGCTCGCGGCCAGGTGGCGGAATCGGGCCCAGGTCTCGGGATCCTGGTGCCCGTCCGCGAACTGGGACATGACCGGCACCACGCGGCCGTCGACCCAGCGCTGGATCGAGCACCGGTCCACCCGGCACACCTGCGCGATCTTCATGGTGACCTCGCGCAGCAGCCGCTTTGAATCGAGCGTGGAGTTGAGGATCTCCGCCACTTCCAGCATCGCCCGGCTTTCCTCGAGCCGGCCCCGCGTCTCACCGTAGAGACCGGCGTTGCGAATGGCCACGCCCGCCTGGGCCACGAAGCTCTCGAGGAGCTTCTGGTCGTCGGGGCCGAGCCGGATCGGCCCGGGTCCGTTGAGGCTGAGGACCCCGAGCAGCGCCTCCTGGAACACGATGGGAACCGCGAGCAGGCTGCGCAGCCCGTGGGACGCCGCCCACTCCCTTGACGTGAACCGGGGATCCTCCTGCACGTCCGCGATCTCGAGGGGCTGGCGGTGCAGCGCCACCCAGCCCGCGCCGCCTTCGCCGAAGGCGACCTGCCGCGCCGGGAAGTCGTCCCCCATCGGATCCGAGACGGTGCGGAGCTCCAGCGTGCGCGTGGCCTCGTTGGCCACCCAGAAGCTCGCCAGGGGGACCGCGATCAGCTCGCCCGCCGCCTCGGCGATCGCCCGCAGCACCTCGTCCATGTCGAGCGAGGAGGACACGATGTGGGCGAGGCGGGCCAGGCCGCGAAGCCGGGCCGCCCGGACGTCGAGCGCCTGATAGAGCCGGGCGTTCTCGAGCGCGACCGCGACCAGGTTCGCGAAGGCCGAGAGGTACTCGACCTCCCGCCGGCTGTACGGCTCGCCCAGGGGGCGATACACGACGAGCGCGCCCATGAGGTGCTCCCGGGTGAGCGGCATCGCGAGGATCGATCGGCCGCCGATCTCCTCGATCCAGCGCCGCGACTCCGGGCGGAGCTCGATGCGGGGATCGTTCAGCACGTCGGCGGTCCAGACCGGGGCGCGCTCGGTCAAGGCCCGTCCGACCACTCCCTCGTCGGCGTTGAGCGGCTTGGCGCGCGCGGTGAGCGGCCCCGAGAACGGCCCCTGCCCGGCGGCCAGGTGCAACGGACCGCCGGCCTCCTCCTGAAGCCAGATGGCGATGTCGAGCATCCCGAGCGACTCGTGCGCCTGGGTGGCGACGATCTCGAGCACCCGGGACTCGTCGAGCGTGGAGACGAGGACGCGCCCCAGCTCGGCCACCACGCGCATCCGCTCCGCCTGCTCGGAAGCTTCGCGGTACAGGCGCGAGTGGTCGATGGCGATGGCGGCCTGGCCCGCGAAGGTCTCCGCCAGCTCCTGCTCGCGCGCGGAGAAGGGGCGCCGCCCCCTGAAGGTGAGCACGCCGATGGCGCGCTCGCCCACCAGGAGCGGCACGCCCAGATAGTGGGTGTAGCCGAGGCGCTGGCCGGCGGCCAGATGCTCCGCCACGAGGTCGCTGGTCTCGAGCTCGCACATCAGGGCCTGGCCCGAGGCCAGCACCTTGCCGCTCAGGCTCTCGCCCACCTTGATCCGCGGCCGGCTCATGGTCTCGGCCGCGGTGCCGAAGAGGCCGGCCACCACCAGGTCCTCACCGTCGAGCAGCCGGAACCCCGCGTTGTCCAGGTCGAGCAGGCGCGCCGACTCCTCCGCGATGGAGCCGAGCAGGCTCTCCGGCGAGGCGAGCGCGCCGATCTTCTTGTTGATCTCCAGCAGCGAGGTGAGCGACGCCTTGCGGTCGCGCTCCTCCGCGAACACCCGTGCGTTGTCGACCGCCACCGCCGCCTGGCTCGCCAGCGCGGTCATGACCGACAGCTCCGCCGCCGACGGGGTGTGGGGCTCCCACCAGTAGGCGGCCAGCGCGCCCAGCACCAGCCCCTTGCTGACCAGCGGGACGGACAGGACGGCGCGGTAACCCTCGCGTTCGATCTCGGCCCGCGTCGCCGCGCTGACCGGCACCGCCGGATCGTTCAGCACGTCCTCGCTCCACACCGGTTCCCGTCGCTCCACCGCGAGGCCGGTGGTCCCCTCGCCGAGCGGGACGCCCCCGGCGGCCATGAACTCGGGGGAGAGTCCCCGGCCGCGCTCGTACATGACCCGATCCGTGGCGCGGTCGAACCGGAAGATCCCGAGGCCGGCCACCCCCAGGAGGGCGCGGCAGCGGTCGACCACCAGATCCAGCACGCGATCGACTTCGAGGGTCGAGCTGACCACGCCGCTCACCTCGAAGAGCGCCTGGTACTGGGCCGCGTTGCGGGTGGCCTCGTCGAAGAGGCGCGCGTGCTCGAGCGCCACCGCGGCCTGGGTCGCGAGGTCGGTCAGGACCGAGAGGTCTTCCTCGGTGAACGGGGGCGCACCCGGTCCCCGGCCGGCCGTCATCACGCCCAGAGCCCGCCCGCCCGCCATCAGGGGCGCGGCGAGCAGCCGGCTCGTGAACGGCACGAATTCGGCCATCGCGTGCGGCGAGCCGGCGTAGTCGTTGACGAGCATGCCGCGGCCGCTCGCCGTGGCGACCCCGGCCGCGCCGGTGCCGACCTTGAACCGGAGGTCGCGGATCCAGTCCGCGACGTCCGACCAGGCCCGCGGGCGCAGGGTGTCACCCTCCAGCAGGTACACCGCGGCGTAGGCTCCCCCGATCAATCGCTGCGTCGAGCGGGCGATGAACGCCAGCAGCTCCTCGGTCTCGAGCTGCTCGGAGATGTGCCGCTCGATCACGCGCTGCGCCTCGAGCCGGCTCAGGCGGACCGCAGCCATGTCGCGAAGCTGGGCGCGCTCCACCACCATGCCGACCCGCCGCGCGACGCCCGAGAGGATGGCCAGCTCCTCCGGCGCGAACTCACGCTCCTCCTGGGAGACGAGCGCCATCACACCCCAGGTCCGGTCCTCGACCATGATCGGCACCGCGAGCTGGGTGCGGTGGGCGCGCGCCACCGCCATCTCGCGGATCGACGCTTCCGACGGCGGCGAGGCGTCGAGGTGGGTGACCCTGATCTCGCCGGTGCGCGCGGCGATGCCCACCTGGGAGCCGTCCAGCGGGCGGGTGCGGGCCCGGTCGAGGAAGCGGGGATCGAGCCCGCTCTGACCTTCCAGGACGAGCTGGCTGCCGTCGCGGTCGAGGCGGTAGATGGCGCCGACATCCATCTGCGCGAGGCCACGCACGACCTCGAGGGTCTCGGCGGCGGTCGCGCCCAGATCGCCGCCGCGGCTCATCGTCTCGAAGACCGCGTTCAGCGCCTCCAGCTCCCGGTTGCGCCGCTCGAGCGCGACGCGCGAGACGGCCGGCCCCGGCCCCGGCGGCCCCGACCTCGATGCCCGCCGCGGTCCCGCCGGCGGCAGGAAGGCCAGCACCACCGCCGCGAGCACGACCGCCCCGGCGCCCATCAGCGCGAGGAACTCCAGCAGCAGCCGGCGCTCGGCGCGCGCGAACTCGCGCACCGACAGCACGACCCAGAGGCCGCCGTCGGGCGACGTCACGACGGGCTCGGGGAGCCGGCGGACCGCGAACGGCTCGTCGCCCACCTCGGTGGCGCCCAGCGTGGCGGCCCGGGTCCAGCCGCTCGTGGGCACGTCCGTCCGGCTGGCGGCGAGCGCGCGGTCCCCCGCCACGAAGACCACCGCCGGCCGGCCGGGCAGGCGCGCGAGCAGCGGGCCGAGCCCCTCGAGGCGCCGGCCGGCGACGACCGTGCCCGCCGCCCCCCGCGCCTCGCGCTCGGCCTGGCTCGATACCGGCGCGGTCATCAGGAAGTACGGCTGGCCACCCGCCAGCCGCAGGGTCAGGACCGGCTCGGTGACCTCGGGCGCTCCCGGGAGGCTGGGCGGCGGGCTCGCCGGGACCTGGACCAGAGGAGCGCCGCGCGAGTCGCGGATCGTGACGAAGTCCGCGAGGCCGTCGCGCGTGATGGCGAGCACGCGCGGAGAGGCCCCGCGGGCGAGGATGGCCCAGTCCCCCTTCACGGTGCCCTCGACCACCGCGGGGTCACGGGCGAGGAGCACCGTCTCCCGCCGCAGCGAGTCCTGGTAGTCCGCGACCAGCGCGGTCACCGCATCCGCGGTCCGGGCCACCGCGGCGGCGCGGGTGCGCTCGAGCTGGCGGTGCGCGGCGACGAAGCCGAGCCCGGCCAGAATGCCCAGCGGGATCGCCAAGACCAGGAACGGGACGAGAAAGCCCCGGATGAACCGACGCACGAGCCTATTTTCGGCCCGCGGGGCGCGTAATTATGCCGGATTTCTGCTACAGCCCGAGATAGGCCTGCTTGATATGGCCGCTGGCGAGCAGCTCGGCTCCGGCTCCGGAGAGGGTGACGCGGCCGGTCTCCAGCACATAGCCGCGATGGGCGAGCTGAAGCGATCGGAGAACGTTCTGCTCGACCAGCAAAATAGTGAGTCCTTGCCCATTGATACGGCCAAGATCCTCGAAGATCGCTTTCACCATCACGGGGGCGAGCCCCAGGCTCGGCTCGTCCAGCATCAGCAACCGCGGGCACGCCATGAGCCCGCGGCCGATCGCGCACATCTGCTGCTCGCCCCCCGAGAGCGTCCCCGCGAGCTGTCCGCGGCGCTCCCGAAGCCGCGGGAACAGATCGAAGACCCGCGTGAGACTCTCGGCCCGGCGGGCCCGGGCCGCGGGCGTGCGCGCGCCCAGCTCCAGGTTCTCCAGGACGGTCATCGTCGGGAAGAGCTGGCGGCCTTCCGGCACGTGCGCGATGCCGCGGGCGACGACCTGGGCCGACGTGAGCCCGTCGAGGCGCCGGCCTTCGAACTCGATGCGCCCGCGCCGGAGCGGCAGCAGGCCCGAGACCGCGCGGAGAGTGGTGGTCTTGCCGGCGCCGTTGGCGCCGATCAGGGCGACCGCCTCCCCTTCCCGCACCTCGAGCGAGACCTCGCTGACCGCGGTCAGGTCGCCGTAGCCGACCTCGATGCGGTCAACGCGCAGGAGCGTGGACATACTCCTCACCCAGATAGGCTTCTATGACGCGCGGGTGGTTGGCCACCGCGGCGGGCTCGCCCTCCGCGATCTTCTCGCCGAAGTTCAGCACCGCGATGCGGTGCGAGAGGCTCATCACCGCGCGCACGTTGTGTTCGATCAGCAGGATCGATACCCCGTTCTCGTTGATGCGCTTGATGAGGCCGACGATGTCGGTGATCTCGGTGGGGTTGAGCCCGGCCATCACCTCGTCCAGCAGGAGGAGGGTGGGCTCGGTGGCCAACGCGCGCGCCAGCTCGAGCCGCTTGCGGTCGGCGAGGGTCAGCCCGGCCGCCGTCAGGTCGGCCTTGGCGCCGAGCCCGACCTGGTCGATCACCGCCCGCGCCTTGCCGCGCGCCTCCGCCATCCGCGGGTGCCGTGCGAGCGCGCCGATCCGCACATTGTCGAGCACGGACAGGCGCGGGAACGGTCGCACGATCTGGAAGGTGCGGGCGAGGCCCAAGCGGCAGATCGCGTGCGGCTTGAGCCCGGCGAGCGGATGGCCGTCGAAGCGCACCCGGCCGGTGTCCGGGCTGAGGAAGCCGGAGAGCAGGTTGAACGCGGTGGTCTTGCCCGCGCCGTTGGGCCCGATGAGACCGAGCACCTCGCCCCGCGCCATCTCGAGCGAGAGATCGCGGACCGCCTGCAGCCCGCCAAACCGCTTGGAGATGCCGGAGACTTCCAGCAGCGGTGCGCGGGCGGTCATCTTCGCGCAAGCGCTCATCGCGGCGCCGCTCTTATCCAGAGGCGGCGGAGGGCGGGGTAGGCGCCCTGCGGCAGGAAGAGGACCACCGCGATGAGCAGGAGGCCGTAGGCGATCAGGTGGGCGCCGGCCCAGCCCCCCTGCCCGAAGTAGATCCGCGAGAGCTCGGCGAGCGGGCTCAGGATGAACGATCCGAGAATCGGGCCCAGCACCGTGCCCGCGCCGCCCACGATGGGCCGGATGATGATCTCGACCGAGAGCGGGATGCCGAACACCGAGCCGGGCTGCAGCGAGAAGAGATAGAAGGCGTAGAACGTCCCGCCCACCCCGGTGAGAAAGGACGACACCACCATCGCCAGCATCTTGTAGCGGAAGGTGTTCACCCCGAGCGCCTCGCAGGCGCTCTCGTCCTCGCGGATCGCGATCAGGTAGGCGCCGAAGCGCCGGCGCTCGATGGCGGCCACGATCCCGGTGGCGAGCAGCATCAGGCCCAGCGCGACGTAGTAGTAGGCGCGGTTGTCCTGGAACTGGAACTGCCACGGGTTGCCCGTGAAGGTGATGTAGTAGCCGAGGGCTCCGCCCACCGCGTCGGTGTTGAGCGCCACGATGCGGCAGACCTCCGCGAAGGCCACCGTGAGCAGCACGAAGTAGAAGCCGCGCAGGCCGAAGCGGAAGCCGAGATAGCCGACCACGGTGCCGAGCCCGGCCGACAGCAGGCCGCCCACCAGCATCCCGATCCACGGGGTGAGCCCCATCTCGACCGAGAGGATCGCCGAGGCGTAGGCCCCGATGCCCACGAAGGCGGCGTGGCCGGCCGAGAGCTGCCCCGCGTAGCCGCCGACGATGTTCCAGGCCTGCCCCAGGAAGGCGTAGAAGAAGATGAAGATGAAGACGGTGATCGCGTAGGAGTTGAGCACCGCGGGCAGCAGCAGGAGGACGACCACCGCGAGGGCGGCGAGCCACCTCACGCGACGGTCTTCCCGAAGAGGCCGGCCGGGCGGACGAGCAGGATCACGATGAGGAGCGAGAAGCTCACCAGCTCCTTCATGGACGGGCTCAGGAACACCGCGCCGAGCGATTCGGCCACCGAGACGAGCAGGCCGCCCAGGAACGCGCCGGGCAGGCTGCCCATGCCGCCGATGATCACGATATTGAACGAAGCCACCGACAGCGAGAGGCCCCCCGCGGGCTGGAAGGGCAGGATCGGGGAAACGAGCGCCCCCGCCGCGCCCACGCAGGCGGCGCCGATGCCGAAGGCGACCGCGTAGACGCGCCGCACGTCCGCCCCGATCACCCGCGCCCCGTAGGCGTTGTCGGCCGCCGCGCGCATGGTGCGGCCGAGATCGGTGCGCGTGAGGAAGAGATAGAGCGCGAGGGTGAGCACCATGGCCAGCGCGAAGGTCACGAGGCGCGCCACGTCCACGAACACGGGGCCGAGCCAGAGCGTCGCCGCGCGCAGCGGCGAGCGCACCCGCTGGGGATCCGGGCCGAAGGCGACGAGGGCCGCGTTCTCGAGCACGAGGGCCACGCCCAGCATGAGGAGGATCTGCATCTCGTGCGGGGCGTCGACGATCCGGTCCACCAGGAGGCGCTGGGTCACCCAGCCCACCACGAAGAGGACCGCCGCGCAGAGGACGAATCCCGCGTAGGGATCCACGCCACCCCGCGTGGCGAGGATCCACGCGAGGTACATGCCCCAGACCATCATGTCGCCGTGGGCGAAGTTCACCACCCGCATCACCCCGAAGATGAGGGTGAGTCCCACGGCCATCAGGCTGTAGACGCCTCCGAACAGGAGGCCGCTCAGCAGCCCCTGGGCGACGAGCGCCGGATCCAGAGCCGGCTACGCCTTGGGACGCGGGAAGACGAACTTCTGGAGCGCGGCCTCCTTGGGCCAGACCGCGACCGGCTTCTGGCCGAGGATCTGGACCATCGTGGTGACCGCGTTTGGATTGTCCCCGAGCTCGTTGAACACCACCGGCCCCGCGTACTGCATGAGCCCGCCCGACCAGCTCGACTTGCGGAGGGCCTCCACGATGGCGTCGGGATCGGTGGACTTGGCGCGCTCGAGCACGTCCGCGATGAGCGTCATCCCGTCGTAGGAGTAGCCCGAGTTCGTGTCGAACGTCTTGCCGCTGGAGCGCTTCCGGTAGTCCTCGGCCACGCGCTGGGTGCGCGGGTTCTTGAAATTGGCCCACGGCAGGGCGCTCATGACGTACTCGAGGTCTTCCTTGAGGACGGCGAGCTGCCCCGCCTCGTAGAGCCCCGGGCTGCCCGGCCCGACGATGCCCATGATGTCCAGGCGCTGCTTCCGGATCTCGGGCAGGAGGAGCTGGGCGCTGGCCGGCCGCGTGATGGGCGCGATGATGTCGGGCCGGGCCGCCTTGGCGCGCGAGACCTCGGTGGAGAGATCCTGCGGCGGCTCCGGCCACGGGATCACGTCCACGATGTCCCACCCGGGCTTGGTGGCGGCGTGCGCGGCCTGGAAGCCCTTGGCGCTGTTCTGGCCGAAGAGGTCGTTGCAGTACATCAGGACGATGCGCTTCGGCGTGACGTTGGCCTCCTTGAAGACCTCGCCGAAGTACTGGACGGCCCGGCGCCCGAACGAGGAGCCGGTCGGGAAGTTGCGGTACACGTACTGGGTCTTCTGCTGCCCGTCCTTCACCGCTTTCGCCACGTTGGCGGTGATGGGATCGGCGGCCGCGATGTCCACCAGGAACGGGATGCGGCGCTGCTGGACCACCGGCACCATCGCCGCCGTGGAGCCGGAGTCGAAGGAGCCCATCAACATCTGGGCCCCCTGGTTGATCACGCGCTCGGCCTCGGTCCGTCCGATGTCGGGCTTCGTCTGGGTGTCGCCCAGGAGCAGCTCGAGCTTCATGCCGTTGAGCGCCTTGATGCCACCCGCCGCATTGATCGCCTCGGCCGCCATCTGGGCCCCGAGCCGGCAGGCCTGGCCGGGCTCGGCCAGGGGCCCGGTGATCGGGTGAACGACGCCGACCTTGAAGGACGGCGCCTGGGCGCGCAGCACGGCCGGGAAGCCCAGCGCGGCGGCGCCCGCGGCCGTCCCGGCCGCTTTCAGGAAGGTGCGGCGATGCACTCGTGGCTGGCGTCGGTCGCTCATCGAGATCCCCCGTTGACTGGCGTTGACTGCCTGGCTCAGGACTTGCCCAGGAGCTGCTGGGCGATGACCACTCGCTGGATCTGGTTGGTGCCCTCGTAGATCTGCGTGATCTTGGCGTCGCGCATGAAGCGCTCGACCGGAAACTCTCGCGTGTAACCGTAGCCCCCGAGAATCTGGACCGCGTCGGTGGCCGCCTTCATGGCGGTGTCCGAGGCCAGGCACTTGGCCGCCGAAGCCTCGAGCGCGGTGCCGGGGACGCCGTGGTCGATCAGCGCGGCGGCGTGGTGAACCACGAGGCGGGAGGCGTGCACCGCCATCGCCATGTCCGCCAGCATGAACTGGATGCCCTGGAAGGCCCCGATGGGCTGATCGAAGGCGCGCCGCTCCTTGGCGTAGGCCACCGAGGCGTCCAGCGCGGCCTGGCCGATGCCGACGGCCTGGGCGCCGATGGTCGGACGCGACTGCTCGAGCGTTCGCATCGCGACCTTGAAGCCCTCCCCTTCCTCGCCGAGGCGGTTCTCCACCGGCACCTCACAGTCGCTGAAGTGCAGCGCCACGGTGGGGGAGCCGTGGATGCCGAGCTTGCGCTCGGCTCGGCCCACCGTGAAGCCCTTCATGCCCGGCTCGATGAGCAGCGCGGTCACGCCCTTGGCCCGCTTGCCCGGCTGGCCGGTGACGAACACGGTGATCACCCCGGCGTGCGAGCCGTTGGTCACCCACATCTTGGAGCCGTTCAGCACGTAGCGGTCGCCCTTGCGCTGGGCGCGGCACGTCAAGGCCGCCGCGTCGGAGCCCGAGCCGGGCTCGGAGAGCGAGAACGCCGCGGTCATCTCCCCGGTGGCCAGCTTCGGGAGGTAGCGGCGCTTCTGCTCCTCGCTGCCCGCGAAGATGATCGGATACCCGCCCAGATTCTGGACCAGGAAGATCGTCGAGGTCGAAGCGCAGGCCCAGGCCACTTCCTCCGCCGCCAGGCAGAAGGCGAGCGAGCCGGCCGCGCTGCCTCCGTAGGCCTCCGGGATGTGCAGGCCCATCAGTCCCTGCTGGCCCAGCAGCTTGAGCTGCTCGTGCGGGTACTCCCCGGTCTCGTCCACGTGGGCGGCCAGCGGGGCGATGCGCTCGCGGGCGATCTCTCGGGCCAGGTCGCGCACCGCGCGCTGCTCATCGGTCAGATAGTAGAGATTGTCCATGTGGCACTGACTTATCTGCTACTTCTTCGCATCCTCAACAGGGCCAAGCCATGTTGACCGTGGGCCAAGCAGGTTGCGGCAACCCGTGAGCCCGCCGCTTCCGTTCGCCTCACTTCCGGCTGTAGTCATAGAACCCCTTGCCGGACTTGCGACCGAGCTGGCCGGCCATGGCCTCATCCTCAACATGGCCAAGCCATGTTGACCGTGGGCCAAGCAGGTTGCGGCAACCCGTGAGCCCGCC
>JBBDXN010000093.1:16411-23404 GCA_040902305.1 Candidatus Rokuibacteriota bacterium
GCTTCCGTTCGCCTCACTTCCGGCTGTAGTCATAGAACCCCTTGCCGGACTTGCGGCCGAGCTGGCCGGCCATCACCATGCGCTTCAGCAACGGCGGAGGGGCGTAGCGGGGTTCCCGGTACTCGTCGAACATGACCTCCGCCACGAACATGGTGGTGTCGAGCCCGACCAGGTCGAGCAAGGTGAACGGGCCCATCGGATAGCCGCAGCCGAGCTTCATGGCCTGGTCGATGTCCTCGAGCGAGGCCAGGCCGCCCTCGTAGACGCGAATGGCGTCGAGCAGGTACGGGACGAGCAGGCGGTTCACGATGAAGGCGGTCGAGTCCTTCGCCCGCACCGGCACCTTGCCCACCGCCTGGACCCACTCGTAGGCGGCGAGGACGGTCTTCTCGTCGGTGAGGATGGTCTGCACGACCTCGACCAGCCTCATCAGCGGCACCGGGTTGAAGAAGTGCAGCCCCAGCACCTGGGCCGGCCGCTTGGTGGCGGCGGCCATCGCGGTGATATTGCACGACGAGGTGTTCGAGGCGAGCAGCGCGTGCGGCGGGCAGAGCCGGTCGAGCTTGGCGAACGTCTCGTTCTTGAGCGGCTGATTCTCGGTGATCGCCTCGATCACCAGATCGCAGTCGCGGAAGGCCTCGAGCCCCACGACGCCCGTGATCCGGCCCAGAATCTCGTCGCGCGTCTTCTCGTCGATCTTGGCCTTGGCGACCAGCGCGTCGAGGCTCCGGCGAAGCCCGCCGAGCCCGCGGTCGAGCAGCTCCTGGCTCGCCTCTGCCGCCACGGTCGCGAAGCCGGCCTGCGCCGCCATCTGGACGATGCCCGACCCCATGAGCCCGCAGCCCAGCACGCCGACTTTCCCTATTGCCATGCGCGGTGTCTCCTGGTCAGAGCCGTCCCCGATCACCCCGGGGCGGACGTCACGCTCGATTGGAAGAGGTGGGCTCGACGGTCAGCGGCGGGATCGGCCGGCTGCGGCCCGGTTGTAGGCAGCCAGCGCGAACTCGTGCTCGATGTCGCCGGCCGGGCACGGGTTCCTCACGGTGACGCTGATCCCGGACTTCCGGTTCCGCATGGAACCGTCCGGCTGAGGCTCCCACTCGTCCATCGGCGACGGCCTGGGAGCCAGCGCATCCTGCTTGATCGCCTCGTTGAAGGCCCGGTCCCGGGACTCGACGGATCCGGCGGGGCGGTTGATCAGATTGAAGATCACCGAGGGCTTCGCGGGCGCCCCTGCCTCCTGCGCCGACGCGGCGACCGGGCAGACCAGCCCCGCCGCCACCAGCACCACGCTACCCAGCAACGCACGCTCGATCATGTGAGGCCTCCAGGCTCCCATCATACAACCACTTCCGACCCTCTACTCGTAGACGATCAGGGAGTCGATCGGGTAGTCCTTGAGGCGCTCGCGGCCCTTGAGAAACGCCAGCTCGATGAGGAACGCGGTCCCCACCACCGTCGCGCCCAGGCGCTCCAGCAGCCGGAGCGTGGCGGCCATCGTCCCGCCGGTGGCGAGGAGATCGTCCACGACCAGGACCCGCTGTCCCCGCTCCACCCCGTCCTCGTGAATGGCGAGCACGTCGCGGCCGTACTCGAGCTCGTACTCCTCCTCGATGGTGGGGGCCGGCAGCTTGCCGCGCTTGCGCACCGGGACGAAACCCGCCTTCAGCTGATGGGCCAGCGCCCCGCCGAAGATGAAGCCCCGCGACTCCACGCCGACGACCAGGTCCACGCGGGCGGTGTGATAGCGCGCGGCCAGGTGGTCGATCACGGAGGCCCAGGCCCGGCCGTCCTTGAGCAGGGTCGTGATGTCCTTGAACAGGATCCCTTCGCTGGGGAAATCCTTGATATCGCGTATCTTTGCGCGCAGCCCGACGAGGTCCATGGCGGCAGGCATGTTACCCGCGGGCCTGTCGTGACGCAATACGAAAAACCTCGTCGGGCAGCGTGGCGAGGTCGGCGATGACCAGGTCCGCGCGCGCGGCCGGGGCGCGGAAGCCGGCGGTGTAGTGCGCGGCCTGCATCCGGACGCCCTGAGCGCCGACGACGTCCGCGTCGGGGTTGTCGCCGACGTGCAGGGCCTCCTTTGGCGGCACGCCGGCGGCGCTGAGCGTGGCGCGGAAGATCTCCGGCCCAGGCTTGCGCACCCCCACCTCGTCCGAAAACGAGATCGTCCCGAAGTGACCGAGCAGCCCGTGTCCCTCGAGCACGCGCCGCAGGATCACGCCGGGCGTGCGCCCGGTGTTCGACACGATGCCGAGGCGCAGCCCGCGCGCGGCCAGCTCACGCACCGCCACCGCGGCGCCCGGGCACAGGTCCGGCGGATGGGCCAGCACCGGCGAGATATACCCCTCGAGCGCGGCCGCGAACGCCGCCGGCGCCAGCCCGGCGGCGGTGTCGGGCCCGGCGGTGTCGAGCACGATCCGGAGCTGCTCGTCGGGGCTCGGATCGCGGTTGTGGCTCCAGAAGCGCTCGGCGAGCAGGAGGCCCGAGTGCTCGTGGACCTCCTCGGCTCCCGCCTCGGTCACCGGGCGGCCCGCTTCCGCGAGCGCCCTCCGGATCGCGCCGATGCGCAGAGCCCGCTGGGCGCGCAGGTTCTCCGGGGAGTCCGTGACGAGGGTGTCCCAGAAGTCGAACGTGACGAGACGGATCACGGAGCGAAGCGCGGCTTGCGCTTGCCGAGAAACGCCTCCATGGCTTCGCGGGGCTCCCCGGTGGCGAACGACTGGGCGAACGCGTTGACGCCGTACTCCACCGCGGCCCGCTGGTCGGTATTGCGCCAGCGCACGATCAGCTCCTTCTGCAGCCGCACCGCGGTCGGCGCGCATTCGAGGATGTGCGCGGCCAGCTCCTCGGTGACCGCGCGCAGCTCGCCGGCCGGCGCCACCCGGTTGACCAGACCCCACTCGAGTGCCTGGGCCGCGGTGATCCCCTGCCCGGTCAGGAGAATCTCCGCCGCGCGCCCGGGGCCGACGAGGACGGGGAGCAGCGCCGCCTCGATCACCGACGGGATGCCGACGCGGATCTCGGGCAGCCCCATGCGCGCCTCGACCGCGGCGGTGCGGAGGTCGCAGGCCATCGCCAGCTCGAAACCCGCTCCGAGGCAGGCGCCGTGAACCATGCCGATCGTCGGGAAGGGCGCGTCGTGCACCAGGTTGATCGCCTCGTGCAGGCTCGCGATGAACACCTTCGCGGTGGCCGGGGTGAGCTCGCGCAGGACCTGGAGCTGCATGCCGCCGGTGGTGACGCGGCCGGCGCCGGCGATGACGGCGAGGCGCACGCCGGGATCGCGGCGAAGGGCGTCGAACGCGGAGCGGATCCCCTCCACCATCTCGGGCACGATCAGGTTGAGCGGGGGCCGGTCCAGCGTCACCCAGACCAGGCCGTTGTCGCGCTCGACCCGGACGAAGTCCGGCCTGACCGGCATATCAGTAGCGTTTCATTTTCGCATCTATCGCCTGGGCCCACTGGTCGAGACCCCCGGCGAGGTTCACCGCCTTGAAGCCCTGCTGGCGCAGAAAGGTCGCGACCGCCGCGCTGCGCACCCCGTGGTGGCAGTACACCACGATGTCGTCGGCGGGATCGAGCTCGGTGGTACGGAACTCGATCTCCTCGATGGGGATATGGGTCGCGTTGTCGAGTCGGCAGAGCGAGGTCTCCCAGTCCTCGCGCACGTCGAGCAGCACGAGCGGGTCCTTGCGATCGAGCCGCGTCTTCAGATCCTGCGGGCTGATGTCGGTCATGGCGGCGATCGCCCCTCCGGGCCGAAGCTTACACGAAACGGATGTCCGCAGATTGGGGGAGTGCGGGGGCCATGTCGGGGCCCCCGCAGACGAAGAGCCTTGAAGAAGTAAACGAATATGCGGACCGGGCCAAACCAGGTCAGGGCTCGGCGGGCAGCAGCACGGACGTCTCCGGCGAGATCTCGATCTTGACGTCGTCGCCGGGCTTGAAGCTCCGGCCCTGCTGGGCGGAGGTGACCATCTCCACTCGCACGGCGCCACCCGCGATGGCGACGTCGTAGAGCTGGCGCGCGCCCTCGAAGACGTGGCCGGCCACCTTGCCGCGAATGCCCCCCGCCGCCCGCGCGGCCTCCTCGAGCCGCAGCGCCTCCGGCCGCAGGCAGAGCAGGCCGGACGCCCCAACCGCCCACGAATGCCCGCCCGACGCCACCGGGATGCGGGCGCCGCCGGCCGTCTCCACGACCACACCCAGATCGCGCACCTCCACCACCCGCACCGACACCAGATTGGCGGCGCCCACGAACTCGGCCACGAACCGGCTGCGCGGGCGCCAGTAGATCTCCTCCGGCTTGCCTTCCTGCACGATCCGTCCCTGGCTCAGCACCGCGATGCGCGTGGACAGGGCGAGCGCCTCTGCGTATTCAGGGGTGCCGTGGACGGTGGTGATCCCCACGTCGCGATGCAGCCGTTCCAGCTCGAGCCGCATCGGCCACCGGAGCGCCGCCTCCAGGTCCGAGAGCGGCTCGTCGAGCAGGAGCAGGCGCGGCTTCATGATCAGGGCCCGTGCGAGGGCCACCCGCTGCGGCTGGCCGGCCGAGAGCTCGGAGGGCCGGCGGGCCTCGAACCCGGCGAGGCCCACCTGGTCGAGGGCGGCGGCGACTCTCTTCCGGAGCGCGTCGCCGCGCACCCCGCGCTCGCGGAGCCCGAAGGCCACGTTCTCGAACACGGAGAGGTGCGGCCACAGCGCGGAGTGCTGGAAGACCATGCCCAGGTTGCGCTTCCACGGCGGCACCGGGTCGAGCGGCTCGTCGTCCACCACGATGCGGCCGGCGTCGGGCGCGATGAACCCGGCGAGCAGGCGCAGCAGCGTCGTCTTGCCGCAGCCCGAGGGGCCCAGCAGCGTGTAGAACTCTCCGGGGCGGATCGAGAGCGAGACGTCCCGCACCGCCCAGTGATCGCCGTAGCGCTTGCCCACGCCCTCCATCCGGACTTCCGACAGCCGGACCAGCTCCTCCTGGCTCACGCTCCCCTCCCTCTCATTCGGTTTCCCCTCGGCCGTCCCGCTGCTGCGCGCGGCGGTCGAGGCGCGCGACGAGGGGGACCACCGCCAGCCCCATCCCGGCGAGCGTCAGGTAGACGACGGCGGGCGGCATGGACGACAGCAGCGTCGTCGCCACCACCGGGCCGATGAACGCGGCCCCGATCCGCGCCGAGTTGACGAACCCGATGGCCTCCCCGGACGCGCGCTGGGCGATGGCCGCCACCGCGAGCGGGAACACCGGCGCGATGCACAGCACCTGCAGGAAGCGCAGCGCCCCGAAGCTCCAGACATTGCCCATCGCGGAGAGCGCGGCCAGCAGCAGCGACGAGCCCAGCAGGAACCAGAGCACCGCCCGGCGGTCGCCCACGAGGTCGGCCAGGCGCGGCGCCGCCATCGAGCCGAGGGCGGCGGCCAGGCCGGTGAGCAGGAGGAGGAACCCGCCGACCTCCAGCGTGGTATCCGCCGGCACTCCGAGGGGTGGCAGGATCTGCGGGAGGATGGCGGCCAGGAAGAAGATCTGGGTCGAGCCCGCGAGCACCACCAGGCACACCGTGACCAGCTCCCGCAGCGACATCCGGCGCTCGCCGCCCGCCTTCGCGTCGCGCGCCGTCCCGGGCGGCACGCCCCAGGCGACCAGGGCCGAGCAGGCCCAGAGCATGACCGCGCCCAGAACGAAGGACAGTCGGAACCCGAGGCGCGCCGCCACCACCGCCCCCGCCGCCGGCCCCAGCACCTGCCCCAGCGTCATGCCGGACTGGATGTAGGACACCTGGCGGCGGACGTCGCCGCCGGAGCGCCCCACCATGATGAAGGCGAACGTGGATACCGCGCCCATCAGGCCCAGGAGCATGCGGGCGATCAGCATCTCGGGCAGCGTCCGGGCCAGCGCCATGCCGAGAAAGCCCACCCCCTGGAAGGCCTGCACCGCGATGAAGCCGCGCTTGGGATCCACGTGCTCGCCGAGGCGCCCGGAGATCGGCGCGGTGACCACGGTGATCAGCGGGCTGATGCCGAGGATCCACCCGGTCCAGCGAAGGGTCGCGGTCGCGTCCAGGGTGGACATCTTCTGGATGTGGAAGGGCAGGCTCACGTAGATGAACGACCACGCGAAGGTGCCGAGCAGCATCGACGTCGGCAGGACCCAGTCGGCCCGCGAGCGCATCGTCACGAGGTCAGCCCCGGAACAGGGCGGCCCCGGAGCGCCGCGCCAGCACCGTGGCGGCCCACGTGCCCGCCGCCACCAGCACGATCGCGACCACGCCGAGCGCCGCGCCGGCCCCGCGGCCCACCGCCGACTGCATGGAGAGATAGATCCCGTAGGAGAGCGGCCCCAGCTCCACCCGCGGCACGAGCAGGATCGTGGAGGACAGATCCACCGCCGAGGCGATGAAGACGAGCAGGCCGCCCGCCACGAGCCCGCGCGTCATCAGAGGCAGCGTGATCCGGACCAATGTCTTCGGCCGGTTGGCGCCGAGGTTCTGGGCCGCCTCCTCGAGCGCGGGCGAGAGCTGCTGGAGCGCCGCGCAGGCCCCCCGCACCGCATACGGCAGCCCGCGCACCGCATACACGATCACCAGGATGATCCACGTCGAGGTGAGCGGATCCCCGAGGCCGGGCACGCGCCAGCCGCTCCACACGCGCAGGTAGCCGACCGCGATCACCACCCCCGGGATGGCCAGCGGGATCGTCGAGATCGTGTCGAGCCACCGGCGCCCCCGCACGCGCCCCCGCAGGAGCAGCCACCCGATGACCGCGCCCAGCGCCACGTCGGCCAGGGCGGCCAGGAGCGCGTAGCGGAGCGTATTGGCGATGAACCGGGGGGAGCGGACCAGGATCTCCTCGTAGTTGTCGGTGGTATACACGGTGGGCAGCGGGGAGACGCTCCAGACCTTGGAGATCGACAGGAGCCCGATGCCCAGATGCGGCAGCAGCGCGGGGCCGAGCAAGAGCGCAACCAGGAGCCACGCGAGCAGCGTGCCGCGCGGCCCG
>JBBDXN010000094.1:0-18410 GCA_040902305.1 Candidatus Rokuibacteriota bacterium
GGGGAGCCGGCCGAACCCTCTCCCCTCCGGGGAGAGGGCAGGGTGAGGGGTCGAACGGTGAGGAGCGCGCCTGTGCTATTCTCCCCCGCGCATGACAGCCTCGGGTTCGCGCCACGAATGGCCTGGCGCGTCATTGGCGCGGGTGCCGTACTGGGTCTACCAGGACGAGGCGAACTACCACGCCGAGCTGCGCCGCATCTTCGAGGGGCCGGTCTGGAGCTACGTCTGCCTCGAGTCGGACCTTCCCAAGGCGGGTGACTACCGCACCAGCTTCCTCGGCGAGATGCCGGTCATCGTGGTGCGGGGCGCGCAGGGGCAGATCCACGCCTTCGAGAACCGCTGCGCCCACCGCGGGGCCCTGATCGCGCTGGACGACGGCGGCACCACCGGCAGGACATTCCAGTGCATCTACCACGCGTGGACCTACGATCTCGAGGGCAGCCTGGTCGGCATCGCGTTCGAGAAGGGCAGCAACGGCAAGGGCGGCATGCCCGAGTCCTTCTGCAAGGCGGAGCACGGGCCGCGCAAGCTGCGCACCACCGCGCTGGCCGGGCTCGTCTTCGCCACCCTGTCGCCCGACACGCCGCCGATCGAGGAGTACCTGGGCGCCGAGGTGCTGGGCCGGCTCCGGCGCGTGCTGCACAAGCCGCTCCGGGTGATGGGGCGCTTCGTGCAGGCCCTCCCGAACAACTGGAAGCTCTACGTGGAGAACGTGAAGGACACCTACCACGCGAGCCTGCTCCACACGTTCTTCGGCACCTTCCGGATCACCCGGCTCACCCAGGGCGGCGGCATCCTGGTCAGCCCCGACGGCGGCCATCACGCGAGCTACACCATCGACCGCGCCGACGACGCCCAGAGCACCGCCTATCGCGAGCAGGGCATCCGCTCGGAGAACCAGAACTACCGGCTCGCCGATCCGAGCCTGCTCGACGCGGTGGACGAGTTCGGCGACGGCATCCAGCTCCAGATCCTCACCGCCTTCCCGAACTTTGTGCTCCAGCAGATCCACAACTCCCTCGCGGTCCGGCAGGTACTGCCGAAGGGTCCCGGGGCGATGGAGCTGCACTGGACGTATCTCGGGTTCGCGGACGACACCCCGGACATGGAGCGCCGCCGCATGAAGCAGTCGAACCTGGTGGGCCCCGCCGGCTACGTCTCGATGGAGGACGGCTGCGTGGGCGGCTTCGTGCAGCGCGGCGTCGCCGCCGCGGGGGACGAGCTGTCGGTGGTCAACATGGGCGGCGAGGGCGCCGAGTCACAGGCGACGCGCGCCACCGAGGCCTCGGTGCGCGGCTTCTGGAAGGCGTACCGGCGGTACATGGACGTCTAGCGTGCTGGCCGAGCGCGTCTCGCAGCTCAACGCGGAGTACGCGCGGGTCATCGACGACGATCGGCTGGAGAGCTGGCCGGACTTCTTCACCGATCCCTGCGTCTACAAGATCACCTCGGCCGACAACTACCGCCGCGGCCTGCCCGCCGGCCTGGTCTACGCCGACACCCGGGGCATGCTGAAGGACCGCGTCACCGCGCTCCGGGAGGCCAATATCTACGAGCGGCAGGCCTACCGGCACCTGGTCGGCCTCCCCGCCATCCGCGGCGGCGCGGGCGACGCGGTGCACGCGGAGACGCCGTTCCTGGTGGTGCGCATCATGCGCGACGGCCGCATGGATCTCTTCGCCACCGGCCGTTACGTCGACACGATGGTGGACGAGGGCGGCACCCTGCGCTTCCAGGAACGATTGGTCGTCTGCGACAGCAGCCGCATCGACACCCTCCTGGCCATTCCCCTCTGACTGGCCTGCCCTACTCATGAGCGGGCTCGACCAAGACCGGACGGGTGGCGCCGCGGGCGCCAGGACCCGGCCGCCTCGCGCGTTTTCCGTTCACGAACAGTCCGACCCAGGAGATCCCATGCCGACGCCGCTCCGCTCGCTGATGCAGGGTCCGTTGCCGGTCACCGCTCCGCTCGTGCTGAATCCGCTCATGGCCCGCATGGTGGAAGCGGCCGGCTTTCCGGCGGGCTACCTGGGCGGGGGCGCCACCGGCTACCAGAAGGTGGCGCTCGAGGCCAATCTCAACCTCACCGAGATGTGCCAGGCCGCGCTCGACATCGGCGCGGTCTCCCGGCTGCCGCTCATCCTGGACGGGGCCTGCGGCTACGGCGACCCGATGCACATGCACCGCACCATCGGCATGAGCGAGGCGGCCGGCTTCGCGGCCATCGAGATCGAGGACCAGCTCGTGCCGAAGCGCGCCCACCACCACATCGGCATCGAGCACATGATCCCGCGGGAGCTGATGGCGGCCAAGGTGTCGACCGCGGTGGCGGCCCGGCGCAACCCGGACTTCCTGATCATCGGGCGCACCAACGCGGTGCGGGCCTCCACCATGGACGACGCGCTCCGCCGCGGCGAGGCTTATCGCAAGGCGGGCGCGGACGTGCTGCTGCTCTCGATGGCGCACACGCCCGCACAGCTCCGGCTCATCGGCGAGCGGCTCGGCGGGCCGCTCATGTACCTCTCGGGACGCGGCGGCCTCGCCGGCCTCGACATGACGCTCGCGGATCTGGGCGCGCTCGGCTTCCGCATCGTCGCGGATCCCGTCACGCCATTGCTCGCCGCGTTCGAGGCGTGGAGAACGGCGTACGCGGGCCTCGCGCAGAACTTCGGGGCCGGCCAGAGCCGGCGCGACTGGGGCCCGCTCGAGCACGACATGCTGGGCGTCATCGAGCTCGAAAAGCTCCTCGCAGTGGAGCGGGAGACCGTCGAGAAAGGATAGCCGGAACGCCTTCAGGAACAGCTACTTACGGTGATTCTGATAAACCTATGCACAGACCTATCCACACTCTGTGGATAGATTTCCCCCCCGGTGCGGTCGGGGTGGTCAGCCCTTGGCCAGCTTCTCGACCTGTCGCCGCGAGAGGCTCGACAACCGCGACAGCAACGTAGTGATCTTCCGTTCGGAGACCTGGTCCGCGAGGATCAGCTTCTTCGACTTCGTGCGCGTGGCGAGATACGCGACCCAGTCATCGAGGTCCGGCGTGCCGCGCCACGCGACCGTGAGCCCGCTCAGTCGGAGCCGCCGGCGCCCTTCGACCTTCGCGAGAGGTTTGCGGCTCGCCTGCATGATGGAGGAGCCTAGTGAAAGCGATGGTGATGTGTCAAGCCGATGACAAAGAAAGTTTTGTGAATAGCTGTGGATAAGCCTCTATCATCCTGACTTCAAGGAGGAGGAACCCCATGAGACTCGCGGGCAAGGTGGCCATCGTCACGGGCGGAGCGCACGGGATGGGCGAGAGCGAGGCGGTGCTGTTCGCGCGCGAAGGCGCGAGCGTGATCGTGGCCGACGTGGACGCCGACGGCCAGAAGGTCGTGGCCACCATCACGGGGGCCGGGGGCAAGGCGCAGTTCGTGAAGCTCGACGTCGCGAGCGAGGCGGACTGGGAAGCCGCGATCAACGCCACGGTGGCCGCGTACGGGCGACTCGACATCCTGGTCAACAACGCGGGCATCAGCGGGACGCACGACCCCGACACCCACAGCACCGCGGCGTGGGACCGGCTGATGAACATCAACGCCAAGGGCGTATTCCTGGGCATGAAGCACGCGGGGCCGGTCATGAAGCGGGGCGGCGGCGGCTCCATCGTGAACATCTCCTCGATCTCCGGCTTCGTGGGGCAGGACAAGATCCACATGGGCTACAACGCCTCCAAGGGCGCGGTGCGGATCATGACCAAGTCCGGCGCGGTGCAGTATGGCAAGGACGGCATCCGGGTGAACTCGGTGCACCCCGGCCTCCTGCCGCCGATGCGGACCTCGAAAGGCTCCGCCGACCCCGCGTGGCGGAAGCCGCTGCTCGACACGGTGCCGCTCCGGCGGGAGGGGCGGGTGGAGGAAGTCGCGTACGCCGTCCTCTTTCTGGCCTCCGACGAGGCCTCGTACATCACGGGGACGGAGCTGGTGGTGGACGGAGGTTTCCTGTCGGCCTGATGGCCACCGAGCGCGTCCCGGGCTTCTGCGCGCTCTGCCGCTCACGCTGCGGCTGTGTCTCGGTCGTGGAGGACGGGCGGCTGGTGGCCGTCGAGCCCGACCCGTCGCATCCCACCGGGGCCAACCTCTGCGTGAAGGGCCGCGCCGCGCCGGAGCTGGTCTACGCGGAGGATCGGCTGCTCCATCCGATGCGCCGCACGCGGCCGAAGAGCGATCCGGACGCGGGCTGGGAGCGGATCACCTGGGACGAGGCGCTCGACTGGACGGCGGCGCGCATGCGCGAGGTCGCCCGGCGCCACGGCCCCGAGGGCGTGGCCTTCGGCTGCACCACTCCCGCCGGCACCGCGGTGTCCGACGGCTTCCTGTGGATCCTCCGCCTCGTCCGCGCCTTCGGCAGCCCGAACCTGGTGTGGGGCGAGGAGCTGTGCGCCTGGCACCGGGACTTCGTGACCCCGTTCACGTTCGGGGTGGACATCGGCACGCCCGACTTCGATCGCACCGGCTGCCTGCTGCTCTGGGGGCACAACCCGTCCGCCACGTACCTGGCCCAGGCCACCGCGGTCCAGGATGCGACGACGCGCGGAGCGGCCCTGGTCGTCGTGGATCCGCGGCGCGCGGGGCCGGCGGCCAAGGCGGATCAGTGGCTGCGCGTGCGCCCGGGCACCGACGGCGCGCTCGCGTTGGGGCTGGCCGCGGTCATGATCGCGGAGGGCTGGTACGATCGCGACTTCATCCGGGACTGGTCGAACGGCTCTTTCCTGGTGCGCGCCGACACCGGCGGCCTCCTCACCGCCGCCGATCTCTCCGCGGTGGGCCGCCGCGCGCACTACGTCGCGTGGGATCGCGCGGCGGGCCGGCCGGTGGCGTACGATCCGGCGGCCGCGGGCTTCATCGAGCCGATCGGCGACCCGCAGCTCGACGGGACCCTGCGGTGCATGACGCGCTCCGGTCCCGTGACGTGCGTGCCGGCCTTCGAGGCCTACGCCGCGCTCTGCCGGGAGTACCCGCCCGAGCGGGTGGAGCGCATCACGGGCGTCCCGGCCGCGCAGATCGTCGAGACCGCGCGACTCCTGTGGGAGCGCCGCCCGGTCTCCTACTTCCACTGGACCGGGCTCGAGCAGCACACCAACGCGAGCCAGACGGTGCGCGCGCTCTCGCTCCTCTACGCGCTCACCGGCTGCTTCGACGCGCCCGGCGGCAACGTGCGGCCGAGCCGCCCGGCCGTCGACGACCTGGCCCCGCTCTCGCTGCTCCCGGAGCGGCAGCGCGCGAAGGCTCTCGGCCTCGTCGAGCACCCGCTCGGGCCCGCGCGCCAGGGGTGGGCCACCGCGCCCGACGCCTACCGCGCCATGCTCCACGGCGCGCCCTACCCGGTGCGCGGCATGGTCGGCTTCGGCGCCAACCTGCTGCTGTCCGCGCCCGGCGCGGCCACCGCGCGCGCCGCGCTCACCAGCCTCGACTTCCTGGTGTACGCCGATCTCTTCCTGACGCCCACCGCCGCGCTGGCGGACGTGGTGCTGCCGGTCTCCACCGCCTGGGAGCGGGAAGGCCTGCGCGTGGGCTTCGGGCCGACGCAGGACGGCGAGCAGCACGTCCAGCTCCGGCCGGCGGTGGTGGCGCCGCGGGGCGAGGCGCGCTCGGACATCTGGATCGTCTGCGAGCTGGCCCGGCGCCTGGGGCTCGGCGACCGGTTCTGGGGCGGCGACGAGGCCGCGGGCCACCGCTTCATGCTCGAGCCTTCCGGCGTCACCCTCGAGCAGCTCCGCCAGAATCCCGGCGGGGTGCGCACCGCGATCGAGCCGCGCTACAAGCGCTACGCGGCGCGCGGCGCCAACGGTCCGGTCGGCTTCGCCACGCCGAGCCGCCGGGTGGAGATCTACTCGGCGCAGCTCCAGGAGCACGGACAGGCGCCGCTGCCCGAGTACGTCGAGCCGGCGGCCAGTCCCACGAGCCGCCCGGATCTCGCGGCCCGCTTTCCCCTGCGCCTCACCACCGCCAAGGTCGTGCAGTTCTGCCACAGCCAGCACCGGAGCCTCCCGCGCCTGCGCCGACACAGTCCCGACCCGCAGGTCGAGCTGCACCCGGCGGCGGCGGAAGCCCGCGGTATCAAGGCGGACGCCTGGGTGCTGATCGAGACGCCGCAGGCCACCATGCGGGCGCGGGCGCGGCTCAATCCGAGCCTGGCCCCCGACGTGGTGTGCTCGCAGTTCGGCTGGTGGCAGGCGTGCGAGCCGCTCGGGCTCGGCGGCTACCCCGCCGACGGCCCGGCCAGCGCCAACTACAACAACCTCATCGATCCCGACGCGGCCGACCCGATCAGCGGGGCGGTCGCGCTGCGCTCCTATCTCTGCCAGGTCCGCCGAGGAGAACCGTGAACACCGAGCACGCCATCGACGCGTTCTGGACCTGCGCGCGGGATCGAACCGCGCCGCCGTCCGAGTGGATGAACCGGCTGAGCCGGGAGGACGCCTACCGGGTGCAGCTCGGCGTGCTCACCCGCCACGTGGAGGCGGGCGAGCGGCAGGCGGGCTGGAAGGTGGGCCTCACCTCCAAGGCGATGCAGATCCAGCAGAAGGTGCACGAGCCGGTGCTGGGCTTCCTGCTCGCGAGCGGCGAGCGGCCGAGCGGCACCCGCTTTCAGTACGCCGACCTGATCAACCCCGGCTTCGAGAACGAGCTCTGTCTCACGGTGGGCCGGACGCTGCGCGGGCCCGGCGTCACCACCGCGCAGGCGCAGGCCGCGCTGTCGGCCATGGCCCCGGCCTTCGAGATCATCGAGAAGCGCGGCGACTTCGCGGCCGATCTGAACGTGAGCCTGGCCGACAACGCCCAGCAGCGCGCCTACGTGACCGGCGCGCCCGTCCCGGTGCCGGCGGGCTTCGACCTGGCCACCGTGTCGCTGGAGCTCCGCGTGAACGGCGGCGCCCCCGACCGGGCTCTCGGCGCGGAGGTACTGGGCACCCCCGCGGCCTCCATCGCGTGGCTCGCCAACAAGCTGGCCGAGCTCGGCCTGGCGCTGGAAGCCGGCATGAAGGTGATGTCGGGCTCGTTCACCCGCCAGTACCCGCTCAACCGCGGCGACCGGATCGAGGCCGACTTCGTCCCACTCGGCCCGGTCCGCGCCGACTTCGTCTAGGGGTCAGGTCTTACATTACGACATTCTTCAAGCCAGGCGAGGTCGCTGAGCGTGGAAATGTCGCAATGTAAGACCTGACCCCGTCTCACACCACGAGGACGATCTTGCCGTGGTGGCCCGCTTCCATCACCGCCTCGTGGCTGCGCGCGGCCTGGGCCAGCGGCAGCTCCTGGGCGATGACCGGGCGCAGCGAGCCGTTGCGCAGGCCTTCCACGAGCGCGGCGTGGATGCCCGCGAGCTGCGCGGGGGTGGCGTGGGTGAGCGCCATGCCGAGGATGGCCGCGTCCTTGTTCATGGCCAGCCGCGCGTTGATCTCGGTATTGCCCCGGTTGCCGATGACCACGATGCGCCCGCGCATGGCGATGGCGCCGAGGTCCTTCTGGAGATTCGCGTTGGCCAGCATCTCCATGATGATGTCCGGCCCCCGGCCGCCGGTGAGGCGCCCGCACTCCTCGAGGTAGCCCGCCGCGGTGTGATCGAGGGCGTGGTGCGCGCCCTGCTCGAGCACGAGGCGCCGTCCCTTCTCGGTGCTCGCGGTGCCGATCACGGTGAGGCCGCGCGCCCGCGCGAGCTGGACCGCGCCGATGCCCACCCCGCCGCTGGCCCCGTGGATCAGCACCGTCTCGCCCGCCTCACCATGCGCCCGGTTGAACAGTGCATGGTAGGCGGTGGCGTACGGGATGTTCATGGCTGCGCCCTGCGCGAAGCTGGCATTGGCGGCCAGCGAGTGGACCTGGCCCGGCTCGCACACCGCGTACTCGGCGTAGGCGCCGGATACCGTGCCGCCCACGTAGACGCGGTCGCCCGCCTTCACCGCGGTCACCCCCGGGCCCAGCGCCTCGACGACGCCGGCCGAATCGGCGCCCGGCGTATACGGCAGCTTGGGCCCGCGGTTGTCGGTATTGCTCCGCAGGTAGGTGTCGACCGGATTGATGCCGACGGCGTGGTTGCGCACCAGCACCTGGTTCGGCCCCGGCTGGGGCGTCGGGATCTCCTCGAGCTTCAGGACGGAGGGGCCGCCGTACTCCGAGACGCGGATCGCCTTCATGGATAGGGCTCCTTTCGGGATGAGGCGCGAGTCGGCGCGCCGCCGGCCCCAGAGCATACCCCACTCGGCCCCGTCAGGGCGCGGGCGGGTCCGGGGTCCCCATCCAGAACGGCGACGTCTTGCCGATCTGCTCGAGATGCGCGCGGCGCTCGGCCGCGCGGCGCGGATACCAGGCGGACAGATAGTCGCCGTCGAGCATGTGCCGGCGGCTCTCGGTGCCGAAGAAGCCGGCCAGGTCCGTCAGGGTGATGAAGCCCTCCTCGGACTTCGGCTGAAACTGGCTCCAGCGTCGCGCGTGCTCTTCCGACCGGAAGAGGTTCATGCCGGTTCAGAGATAGTACGACCGCCCGCGCGAGGCCCCGAAGCCGAAGGCCAGATGACCGACGACGCCGGGCGGATCCACCCACGTGACCCTCCCGTCGCGCATCTCCACCGTCACCGGATCGCCGCAGTCGAGACACGGCGCGTCGACGCGGATGGTCTGGCCCGGGAAGAGCCAGGTCGCGGAGGTCGCCTCGAAGCCGCACTGGGCGAACCAGCGCTGCTCGCCGCGCACCGTGATCCGGTACTGGGTGGGCAGGTTGTTCAGCGGGGGGAACGAGGCGATGTAGTCGGTCTCGGGATGGAGCCAGCCGATCGGATAGGCCTGCATGACGTCGCGGAGCAGCGCGCGGCCGTCCTCCGCGGGCAGGCCCAGGGCCCGCGCGAGCTCGGCGTAGTGCGGGGCGTGGCCGGTGTCGACCAGGGTGCGCATGATGCGCTGGAACGCTTGATCCATCATTCGCGCTTCGGCCATGGATTTCTCCCCCTCACGTTCGGTCCCCTCACCCTTCGACCCCTCACCCTTAGACCCCTCACCCTTAGACCCCTCACCCTGCCCTCTCCCCAGAGGGGAGAGGGGGAAGGGCGGTCGGGTAGGACTGCCACCGCGAAGATACCGCACTTGCGCGAGAGCGGCGGACGGGATACACCAGTGTCCGGCGGCAGCCCGAGCCCAGGAGACCACCGATGAGCGAGACCATGACGAGCCAGGCCGACACGCTGCTGATGGAGAAGGACGGCCCGATCGGCTGGATCACCTTCAACCAGCCCCAGAAGCGCAACGCGGTGAGCCAGGAGATGTGGCAGCGCATGCCCGAGTACGTGCGCGACCTGTCCGCCGACCCCGCGATCCGGGTCGTCATCCTGCGCGGGGCGGGCGAGGCCGCCTTCGTGGCGGGCGCCGACATCTCCCAGTTCAAGGACCGCCGCCGCAACGCGGCGGATGAAGAAGAGTACCGGCGCATCTCGGCGGCGGGATCGGAGTCGCTGGCCACCCTCGGCAAGCCGCTGCTCGCCATGATCCACGGCTTCTGCATCGGCGGCGGCGTGAGCATCGCGATCACCTGCGACCTGCGCATCGCGGCCGACGACGCCCGCTTCGGCATCCCGGCCGCGCGCCTGGGCCTGGGCTACCACTACCGCGGCATGGAGAAGCTGATGGGGCTCATCGGCCCCGCGTACACGAAGGAGCTGTTCTTCACCGCCCGCACCGACGTGAGCGCGCAGGACGCGCTGCGCATGGGGCTCGTGAACCAGGTGGTGCCGAAGGCGGAGCTGGAGCGCTTCACGCGCGACTACGCCCTGACGATGTCGCGCAACGCGCCGCTGACCCTGCGCTCGGCCAAGGCCAGCGTGGAGCAGCTCCTGCGCCCGGCCGCGGACCGCGACCTGGCCCTGCTCGACCGGCTGATCACCGACTGCTTCAACAGCCAGGACTACCAGGAGGGCGTGAAAGCCTTCTCGGAGAAGCGCCGCCCGCAGTTCCAGGGCCGCTGACCCGGGGCGCGCTCGATGCACGTCGAGGCCACGCTCGAGAAGCTCGGCCTGTCCCTGCCCGATCTCGATCAGCAGTACCGCGCGAACACCTCCGGCGCCCGCTTCGTCTCCCACCTGGCCGTCAACAACATGCTCTACCTCTCCGGCACCACCCCGATGAAGGACGGCCGGCCGTATCTCCCCGGCATCGTCGGCGCGGACCTCTCGATCGAGCAAGGCTACGAGGCGGCGCGCCACGCGGCGGTCACGAGCCTGGCCGCCGTCAAGTACGCGCTCGGCGATCTCGACCGCGTGCGGCAGGCGGTGCAGCTCATCGGCTTCGTGAACTCGGCGCCCGGCTTCGGCCAGCAGCCGCGGGTCATCAACGGCGCCACCGATCTGCTCGTCGCGCTCTACGGCGACCGGGGCAAGCCCACTCGCGCGGCGATCGGCTGCCAGGGCCTGGCCGTCAACCACTCGGTGGAGATCGTGCTCACCGTCCTCTTCATCGGCGAGGGCACCAAGCCGCCGCTGGCGCGAGATCACTACGCCCAGTAGGCGCCCCCCCGCCAGTCGCGTGGCGCGCCCGGCGAGCCGCACCCTTCCCGATCTGCTCGACGAGCTGGCCGCGCGCCAGCCGGGCCACGAGCTGATCGTGGGCGGCCGGGAGCGCCTCAGCTACGCCGAGACGCGCGCCCGGGCGCGGCGGCTCGCCCGGGGTCTGCGCCGGCTCGGCGTCGCCGCGGGCGACCGGGTCGCGCTGGTCATGACCAATCGGCCGGAGTGGCTGCTGATCGACTTCGCGGTGATGATGCTGGGCGCCACCCTGGTGCCGATCAGCACGTGGTCGCGGCCGCGCGAGCTCGAGTACGTGCTCGCGCACTGCGGCGTCACCACCCTGATCACGATCCCGCGCCTGGGCGCCCAGCGCTTCCTCGACGCGGTGAGCGAGATGGGCGGCCCCGGGGGGACCCGGCTGCCCGACCTGCGCCGCGTGGTGGTCGCGGGCGACGAGTCCCCAGCGGGGACGATTGCTCTGGACGATCTGGCGGAGCTGGGACGGGACGTGCCGGACGCGGAGATCGACGCGGCCCAGCGGACCGTGAGGCCGGAGGACGTGGCGTGCATCCTCTACACCTCCGGCACCACCTCGACGCCCAAGGGCGTGCAGCTCCGCCACGGCGGCCTCGTCGAGAACATGTGGAATATCGGCGAGCGCCTGCACCTGACCCCGGCCGACCGCATGTGGATGGGGGTCTCGCTGTTCTGGAGCTTCGGGTGCGCCAACGCGCTGGTGGCGGTGATGAGCCACGGCGGCACGCTGGTGCTGCAGGAGCAGCTCGACGCGGGGGAGGCCCTCGCCCTGATCGAGCGCGAGCGCTGCACGGTGTACTACGGCACGCCCAACATCGCGCTGGCGCTCACCGAGCATCCCGATCGGCCGCGGCGCGATCTCTCCTCGCTGCGCACCGGCGCGGCCATCGGCCCGCCCGCGGCCATGCAGATGGTGATGGATCTCGGCGCGCGCGAGATCTGCAACGTCTACGGGCTCACCGAGTGCTACGGCAACTGCTCGGTCACCGACGCCCACGATTCTCCCGAGGCGCGCCGCACCACGGTGGGCCATCCCCTGCCCGGCATGGAGATCCGCGTGGTGGACCGCGAGAGCCGGCGGCCGCTGCCCCCGGGCGAGATCGGCGAGATCCTGGTGCGCGGCCTCCTCACGCCCGGCTACTACCGCGATCCGGAGAAGAACGCGGCGGCCTTCGACGGAGACGGCTTCCTCCTCACCGGGGACCTGGGATTCATCGGCGACGACGGCCGGCTGCGCTTCCGCGGGCGCATCAAGGAGATGGTCAAGACCGGCGGCATCAACGTGGCCCCGCTCGAGGTCGAGGAGGTGCTGCTGTCGGAGCCCGCCGTCGAGCAGGCCTACGTGGTCGGGCTCCCCGATCCGCGCAAGGAGGAGATCCTGGTCGCGGTCGTGGTGCCGAAGCCGGGCCGCGACGCCGACCCCGTAGCCCTCCGCGCCCTCTGCCGCGACGCCCTCGCCGCCTACAAGGTCCCGCACGAGATCCACGTCATGCGCCGCGAAGATCTCCCGCTCACCAGCACCGGCAAGGTCCAGAAGTTCCGCCTCGCCGAACGCCTCGCCGCCGCCCGCACCTAATAGCTTGGGGTCAGGAACCAGACCGCTGAGCTCGTCGCGTCGGTGCCCCGCGAAATGTCGTAATGCAAGACCTGACCCCAGATCCAGATCAGCGGAGGTTGGCGGCGGCGAGGTGGGGGAAGACGACGTCGCGGAACGCGGCGATCTCGCGCGTGGGCAGGGTGAAGGTCTCGAGCGGCATCAGGTAGAGGTTCTGCACGCCGAGCTTGGTCAGTTCCGCGATGCGGGCGGCGCAGTCGGCCGCGGTGCCGATGAGGCCCATGGCCTCGCAGAGCTGGGCCACCACCTCGTCGGGCACGAAGGACGTCGCGGCGATGGCCGCCTCCCAGTCGTGGGCGTGCGAGAGGTCGGGGTAGATCTTCCACACCGCGTCCGGGATCGTGAGCGGCGGGAGCTTCAGACCCGCGGGCTCGAGCCAGTAGCCGCCCCAGCGCAGGATGCCCCAGTGCACCGAGGTCGGTCGCGCCTGGCGCAGGGCTTCCGCGGTGGTCGGCAGGGCCGCGGTGCGTACCGCCCAGATCACCTCGAGGTCCTCGACCTTCCGCCCGGCCCGCCTGGCCCCGCGCTCGAGCAGCTCGAGCGCGCGCTGCACGATGCCGCGGTTCGACCCCACCAGCAGCAGCACCCCGTCGGCGACTTCCCCCGCGACCTCGATGGCCTTGGGCCCGGAGGCGGCCATCAGCACCGGGATCCGTCGCCCGCCCGCGTAACCCAGGCGCCCGGCGGTCTCGCCGAAACGCGCGCTCTCGCCGGCCAGCAGGGTCTTGATGGTGGCGATGGACTCCCGCATCTCGGCGAGGGTGGCCGCCTTCCGCCCGATGGTGGTGGCCGAGGTGTAGCCGGTGCCCATCACGAACTTCACCCGTCCCGGGGCCAGCTCCTCCACCGTCTGGATCGCGCCGGCCAGCACCGAGGCGTGGCGGGTGAACGGGTTGGTGACCGCGGGGAAGAGCTGCATGCGCGAAGTATGGGTCGCGGCCTGGCCGAGCGTGACGAAGGTGTCGCGGGAGATCATCTGGCTGTCGAGGATGCCGGCGCCGTCGAAGCCGGCCGCCTCGATGGACTGGACCAGGCGCATCAGCTCGGGCATGGGAGCGGTGCCCGGCACCCGGATGTGGACGCGAACCGGTGAGCTCATCTCAGGACCTCATTCGTAGCGGGGGCGCCGCTTCTCGCGGAACGCGGCCACCCCCTCCGTGAAATGCGCGCTCCGCCGCACCTGGTCGCCCAGCTCCTGCTCGAGCGCCTCGCGCCCGCGCGCGTGATCGGCGATGGTCGCGCTGATCTGCCGCTTCACCGCCTGCACCGCGGACGGGCTATTGGCCGCGATCGCCTCCGCGGTCTCGAGGGCCCAGGCCATCAGGCCGTCGGCGGGGACGATCCGGTTGATGAGGCCAAGCCGGACCGCCTCCGCAGAGTCGATGAGCCGGCCGGTCAGCAGCAGATCCATCGCGTGCACGTGGCCGATCTGCTGGGGGAGCTTGAGGGTGGCGCCGCCGAACGGGTAGATCGACCACTTCACCTCGGGCAGGCCGAAGCGGGCGTGCGGCGCCGCCGCGCGGATGTCGGTGGAGAGCAGGAGCTCAACGCCGCCGCCCACGCAGTCGCCGTTGACCGCGGCCACGATCGGCTTCGTGTAGGCGTCCTGCTTGAGGAGCGCGTGGCCGACCATCCGCGCGGTCTCCGGGGAGGCGCTGAGATCGCCGCTGATGTCGGCCCCCGCGCAGAAGGCCCGTGCCCCCGCGCCGGTGAGCACGATGGCGCGGCAGCTCCCCCGCTCGAGCTCGTCCCAGACGCGCCCCAGGTCCGCCATCATCGCCCGCGACATCGCGTTCCACCGTGGCTGGTTGTCGATGGTGACGACCGCCACGTGCGGGTCGTGCGCCTCGACGCGGATCTCCACCGGCTCAGACTCCGAGCGTGACGACGACCTTGCCGAGCGCTCGGCGATCGGTCAGCAGGCGGATCGCCTCCACGCTTCGCTCGAGCGGCAGCCGGTGGCTCACGTGGGGCTTGAGCTTGCCCGCCGCGTACCAGCCCATGAGGGCCTCCATCGAGCGCCGCAGCTTGTCCGGCGCGTAGCCGCGGTAGTAGCGCAGCGAGCAGCCGAGCGCGGAGCGGTTCTTCACCAGCAGCCGGTTCGCCGGGATCTGCTGCACGCCGCCCACGAAGCCGACCAGGAGCATGCGCCCACCCCAGCCGAGCGAGGACAGCGCCGCGTCGGCCAGCTCGCCACCGACCGGGTCGAAGCAGACGTCGGCGCCCCGGTCCCCGGTCAGCGCCATCACGCGCTCGGTGAGGTTCTCGGTGGTGTAGTTGATCCCGTCGTCCGCGCCATGCTCCCGCGCCACCGCGAGCTTCTCCGCGGTGCTGGCGCCCGCGATCACGCGCGCGCCCATCGCTCGGCCGATCTCCACCGCGGTGAGCCCGACCCCGCCCGCCGCGCCCAGCACCAGCAGGGTCTCGCCCGCCTCGAGCCGGCCCTGCCAGCGGATCGCCACGTCGCTCGAGATGTAGGCGATCGGGAAGGCGCCCGCCTCCTCGAAGGACATGCCGGCCGGGATCGCGAAGGTCTCCGACTCCTTGGCCACCGCCTGCTCGGCGAGCCCGCCCCAGCCGAGCGTGGCCATGACGCGGTCGCCCGGCCGAAAGCGCGTCGCGCCGGCGCCGCAGCGCGCCACCACGCCCGCGGTCTCGAGCCCGGGGCTGAACGGGAATGGCGGGCGCGTCTGGTACTTGCCCGCCACCATGATGGAGTCCGCGTAGTTCACCGAGGTGGCGCGCACGTCGATCAGCACCTCGTCGGCGGCGGGGGCGGGCGGGGCGACGTCCTCGACGGTCAGGTCCTCGATCGGTCCCCACGCTCGGCAGATCAGGGCGCGCATCGCGCTGGAGTATAACTCAGCGTGCTATAGTAGGCGCCGCTCGTTCCGCATTTCTCACGCACTCCGTCTATACCGGGGCGGATCCGCTTCGACGAGCGCGGGCGCCGCATCGGGGCGACCCCGATCATCGTGCAGTGGCAGAACGGCGAGCCGTTCACGGTAGTGCCGACCGCGGTGGCGACCCGCCCGCTCGCGTCGGCCAAGTAGCACCGGCAGCCGGCTCGCCGTGGTCGCGAGCGAGCTCGCGCAGTACGTCGTCACGGGCCTGCTCGTGGGGGGCGTCTACGCCCTCATGAGCATCGGGCTTGCCCTCATCTTCGGCATCATGCGCGTGGTCAACTTCGCGCAGGGCGACTTCATGATGCTGGGGATGTGCCTCACGTTTTACTACACGGTCGCGCTCGGCATCGATCCGCTGCTGGGCGCCCTGCTCAGCATCCCGCCCTTCTTCGTGGTGGGCCTGCTCGTGCATCGCGCCTTCCTGGTCCGCGTCACCGGCGGGGGCGACCCCAACCGGGAGATGGACGCCCAGCTCATCCTGACCCTGGGCCTCTCGCTCGTCATCACCAACGTGCGCCGGATCATCACCGCCATCAGCTCCACGCCCTCGGCCGAGAGACCGGCGAGCGGCTCGTCCAGCAGCACGAGCCGGGGCGAGGTGGCGAGGCAGCGCGCCAGCTCCATCAGCCGGAGCTCGAGCGTGGTGAGGCCGGCGGGCAGGGCGTCCGCCTGCCCGCCGAGGCTCATCCGGCCCAGCGAGGCCTCACGCCCTCGTGAAGCTCGCCGACCGGCTGGTGGTGCTGGACCACGGCCGCCGGCTGGCCGAGGGCGCGCCGGGCGAGGTCACCCGCAACCCGGCCGTGATTGAAGGCCTACCTGGGCAAGCGCTGGCTTGCCCGCCACGCCCCGGACCGTGCTCCGACTCTCCGGCCTTGGCGTCTCCTACGGTGGCCTCCGCGCCCTCGAGGAGGTCTCGCTCGAGGTCAACGAGGGCGAGTTCATCGCGATCGTGGGCCCTAACGGCGCGGGCAAGACCACGCGGCTCAAGGCCATTTCCGGCTCGGTCCGCGTGGGCGCCGGGCGCCTCGAGTACCGCGGGCGGGACCTGACCCCCCTCCCGCCGCATCAGCGCGCGGCCCTCGGCATCGCGCATGTGCCCGAGGGCCGGCGGATCTTCCCCTCGCTCACCGTGCTGGAGAACCTGGAGCTCGGCTCCTCTCGCCGGGCCGCCCGCGGCCGGCGCGCCGAGGGGCTCGAAGCGGTGATGGCGCTGTTCCCGGTGCTCCGTGATCGGCGGCAGCAGGCGGCCGGCTCGCTGTCGGGGGGCGAGCAGCAGATGCTGGCCCTCGGACGCGGGCTCATGGCCGCGCCCGAGTTCCTGCTGCTCGACGAGCCCTCGCAAGGGCTGGCGCCGCGCATCGTCGAGCAGAACTTCGAGACCATCGACCGCATCCGCCGGGCGAGCAAGCTGACGATCCTTCTGGTGGAGCAACGGGTCGTCGAGGCCCTCGAGCTCTGCGACCGCGGCTACGTGCTGGAGACGGGACGGGTCGCCCTCGAGGGCCCCCAGGCCGCCCTGCTCGCCGACCCGCGGGTCCAGCGCGCCTATCTGGGGGCTAGGAGCCGGTCGAGAACGTGTATACTGGTGCCCTCGGTCGCAACGACCGGGAGAAAAGGATCCCCGTGCCCCGAACTCCCACGAAGTCGTTCAACTGCAGTGTCGTCTCCGAGACGGTTTCCATCTCCCTGCGGCGGCGCCAGTCGCTCGGCGGCAACGGCAAGCTCTTCGTCCGCTGCAGCGAGACCGAGTGCCAGCACATCGACACCAACGAGCCGCCCTGCCCGCTCACGCTCCAGCTCTTCGAGGCGGAGATCGCGGAGCGGATGGCCCAGCGGCCGGAGTAAGCCCCGCCCGCGGTTCCGGAAAAAGCTTCGCGCCCGACCGGGCCGCGTGTATGCTGTAACCACTGCAATCGCAGACCGCGTTTCCCGTCCTCTTCCGCATCGTGGGGCGCGTCAAGATCATCCGCGGAAGACTGTACGGGCCCCGTAGCGCCCGCAAGAGGTCACTCGCTCCATGTCGTTCTCCGAATTCCAGCTTCATCCAGATCTACTCCGCGGCGTCGCGGCCCTGGGCTTCCAGGCGCCGACCCCCATCCAGCGTGACGCCATTCCCCCGGCCATGGCCGGCCGCGACGTCCTCGCCTGCGCCATGACCGGCAGCGGCAAGACCGCGGCCTTCCTGCTGCCCATCCTCCAGCGGCTCATCGGCCTGCCCCGCGGGACCGTCCGGGCGTTGGTCATCGCGCCCACGCGTGAGCTCGCGGCCCAGATCGACGAGCACCGCGGCCAGCTCGCGCGGCACACGCGGGTGAGCGGCGCGGCCATCTTCGGGGGCGTGGGCATGGGCCCGCAGGAATCGGCGCTCCGCCGCGGCGTGGACATCCTCGTCGCCACGCCCGGCCGGCTGCTCGATCACATGCGCATGCCCTACACCAAGCTCGACGGCCTCCAGGTGCTGGTGCTGGACGAAGCCGACCGCATGCTGGACATGGGCTTCCTGCCGGACATCCAGCGCATCCTGAAACAGCTCCCGGCGCGCCGGCAGACCCTGCTGCTCTCCGCGACCATGCCCGGCCCCATCGCGGCGCTCGCGAAGCAGATCCTCCACGATCCGGTGGCCATCCAGATCGAGCGCCCGTCCGCGCCCGCGGTCGGCATCACCCACACCGTGTACCCGGTGCCGCAGGAGCTGAAGTCGGCGCTGCTGGTCGAGCTGCTCAAGCAGCCCGGCACCCGCAGCGTGCTCGCGTTCACGCGCACCAAGCACCGGGCCAACCGGCTCGCCGACTATCTCGCGCGGCACGGGGTCAAGGCCGACCGCATCCACGGCAACCGCAGCCAGGCGCAGCGGACGCAGGCGCTGGCCGGCTTCAAGGATGGACGCTTCCAGGTGCTGGTGGCCACCGACATCGCGGCCCGCGGCATCGACATCGACGCGCTCAGCCACGTGGTGAACTTCGACGTGCCGGGCATGCCCGACGAGTACATCCACCGCGTGGGCCGCACCGCGCGGGCGGAGGCGGTGGGCGACGCGCTCACCCTGGTCTCGCCGGACGAGGAGGGCGACCTGCGTGGGATCGAGCGGGCGGTGGGCTCGCGCTTCACGCGCGCCCAGCTACCCAGCTTCGACTACACCAAGCGGCCGCCCGACAAGCTGGAGATCCCGCTCGCCGAGCGAATCGCGCAGATCCGCGCCCGCAAGGCCGAAGATCGCCAGCGCGCCCGCGCCAATGCCGAGCGGCGCGCGGCCCACGCCGCCCGCCCCGCCCACCTCACCCGCGGCCGCTAGAGACTGGGGTCAGGTCTTACATTCCGACAT
>JBBDXN010000094.1:18420-23316 GCA_040902305.1 Candidatus Rokuibacteriota bacterium
GGTTCGAGAAATGTCGGAATGTAAGACCTGACCCCGATTGAAGCGCAGCCCGCCCCAGAGGGGGTCGAGCGGGTCCTGGCCCAAGGCCAGGCGCGCGAGGATGTCGCCGATCATCGGGCTCAGCGCGAAGCCGTGGCCCGAGAAGCCGGCGGCGACCAGTAGTCCGCCGAGGCCGTGGACCGGGCCCAGGATCGGCAGGTCGTCCGGGGTGAAAGCCTCGAGGCCGGCCCAGCTTCGCGCGAGCGCGGCCTCGCCGACCGGCGGAAACACGGCGCGCGCTACCGCGAGGCTCGCCCCGACGCTCTCGTCCAGCATCTCGTAGCGATTGGCCGCGTGGTCGGTGACGCGCGCCGGCCAGCCGCCGCCGATCAGGTAGGCGCCGTTGTCGAGCTGCTTGAGGCTCAGCTTGCGGTCGAAGGCGCCCAGCACCGGCCGGAGGGTGGGCGCGGCCGGCGCGGTGAGCAGCATCTGGAGCGGGCGCGTCTCGATCGGCAGCGTCACGCCGATTCCCTCGAGGAGCGTCGCGCTCCACGCGCCCGCAGCAACGATCACCACGTCGTAGCCTTCGCGCGCCCCGTCGCTGCGCTCGACCCCGATCACCCGACCGCCCTCCGCTGCCAACGCGCGGACCCCGGCCCCTTCCTCGATCCGCGCGCCCAGCCGCCGCGCCGCGCGGGCGAAGGCCTCCGTCGCGGGCCCGGCTTCCGCCTGGCCGTCGATCGGAGCGTGCACGCCGCCGAGGCAGCCCGGCGCGCTGCCGGGCGCGAGCGCGCGGGCCCCCGCCGCGTCCACGATCTCCACCGGCACCCCGTCGGCGCGCTGCTCCTCCACCCAGGGTCCCGCCGCCCGCCACGTCGCCTCGTCGAGCGCCAGCCGAAGGCCCCCGGTGCGCCGGTAGCCGGTCGGCGCCTCCAGCTCCCGGTCGAGCCCGGGCCAGCGCGCGAGGCTCGCGAGCGCGAGCGCCCGTTCGGCGGGATCGCGCCCCATCGCTCGTACGCCGGCCGCGCTGGCCCCGGAGGCCGCGCCGCCCACGCGGTCGCGGTCCAGCACGGTGACGCGCGCGCTCGGATCGGCGCGGCGCAGGTGGAAGGCGGCGGAGAGCCCCATGAGCCCGCCCCCGATGATCACGATCCGCGTCCCCATCGCGCCGCAGTCTAGCAGACTGGCCTTTTGCCCCGCCGAGCGGTAAGCTCGCGGCCAGCCCTCATGCCCAAGCCCATCCTCTACGAGGCTCCGCGCCTGCCCGCCGCGCCGGACGAGACCGTGGTCACCAGCACCTGCGGCCACAACTGCGGGGGCCGCTGCGTGGTCAACGCCCACGTGCGCGACGGCCGCATCGTGCGGATCAGCACCGATCCGCGCAAGTGGACACCGGAAGAGGCTCCGCTCCACGCCTGCGTGCGCGGCTTCGGCCAGCTCGAGCGGCTGAATCATCCGGACCGCATCACCCACCCGCTGCGGCGGGTCGGCCCGCGCGGCGCCGGGCAGTTCGAGCGCATCGGCTGGGACGAGGCGCTCGACCAGGTCGCGCAGGAGATGCTCCGCATCCGCGAGGCCCACGGGCCGGCGGCCATCCTGGACTGCTCGCGCACCGGCAGCCTCTCGATGCTGCACAGCCGGTCCACCGTCAAGCGCCTGCTCCACATGTTCGGCGGCTGTACCGAGTTGTGGAGCAATATCTCGGCGGAGGCCGAGGTCTTCGCGGTGCGCCAGACCTACGGGGCCAAGGCCGACTACAAGAGCGCGGGCCGCGAGCCGACCGACTACGTGAACTCGCGTCTGATCGTCATGTGGGGCTGGAGCCCGGCCGACGGCACCTTCGGCACCGGCACGCTGCAGTACCTGAAGCTGGCCAAACAGCGGGGCGTCAAGATCATCTGCGTCGACCCGCGGCGCACCCGCACGAGCTGGGAGCTGGCGGATCAGCACGTCTTCATCCGCCCCGCGACCGACACCGCGGCGCTGCTCGCGATGGCCCACGTGATCGTCACCGAGGGCCTGCACGATCAGCCCTATCTCGACCGCCACGTGCTGGGCTTCGACGAGGCGCACCTGCCGCCCGGCGCGCCCGCGGGAGCCTCGTATCGCGCCTATCTCCTGGGCGAGACCGACGGCGTGCCCAAGACGCCGGAATGGGCGGCCGCGATCACCGGCGTTCCCGCCGAGACCCTCCGCGCGCTCGCGATCGAGTACGCCACCACCAGGCCCGCCGCGCTCCAGACCGGCTACGCGCCGGGGCGCACGCTCTACGGCGAGCAGTTCCACCGCGCGGCCTACGCGCTGTGCGCGCTGACCGGCAACGTGGGCATCCCGGGCGGCAACGCGGGCACCAGCAACGGGGCCACCGGGCGCGGCGGGATCCAGCCGCTGCCCACCGGAGAAAACCCGGCGGGCGCGCGCGTGTCCTCTCCGCTCCTGGCCGATCTCCTGGAGCGCGGCAAGGCGGGCGGCTACCCGGCCGACGTCAAGATGATCTACTCGTGTGCGGGCGATCTGTTCAACCAGCTCCCCAACGTGAGCCGGATCATCACGGGGGTGGAGCGGCTCGACTTCGTGGTGGTGCAGGATCACTTCGTGACTCCCACCGCGCGCTACGCCGACATCCTGCTACCCGCCACCACGTTCTGGGAGCGCAACGACGTGCACACCCCGTGGGCGGGCGCCGGCCACTACGTGATCTTTATGCAGCAGGCGATCGCGCCGGTCGGCGAGTGTCGGAACGATCTCGACATCTGCGCGGCGCTGGCCGAGCGGCTGGGTATCCGCGGCTACAGCGACAAGACCGAAGACGAGTGGCTGCGTGAGCTGACCCGGCACACCATCGACGACTACGAGACGTTCCGCGACAAGGGCCTGGCGCGGCTGCCCGCCCCGGACGACGCGGTGGCCTTCGCGAAGGAGATCCGAGACCCGGCCGGGCACCCGTTCACCACGCCGTCGGGGAAGATCGAGATCTATTCGATGAGCCTGGCCGCCAATCCCGATCCCTACGGCCTCGGACCGATCCCGCCGATCCCCACGTGGATCCCGGAGCCGGTCGACGCGCGCCATCCGCTGCGGCTCGTCACGCCCAAGTCCCGGGCGCGCACGCACTCGATCCACGACAACCAGCCGGTGCTCTCCCGCGCCGACCGCGACGACATGTGGATCCATCCGGCCGACGCGGCCGCGCGCGGCATCGGGGACGGCCAGCGCGTCCGCGTGTTCAACCGCCGGGGCCGCACCCTGATCCCCGCGCGCGTCACCGACCGGGTGGCCCCCGGCGTGGTCTCGATCAAGGAGGGCGCCTGGTTCTCCCTCGATGCCGGCGGGCAGGACACGCGCGGCTGCTCGAACCTGCTGACCGAGGATCGCTCGTCGCCCGCCGGCGCGACCCCGTTCAACTCCTGCTTCGTGGACGTCGAGTCGATAGACTAGCCCGCGCTATTCACGAATGCGTGTCCCGCGTCCAGCCCGCCCCCTCACCCTCTCCCCCTCCGGGGGCGAGGGGATCGAAACGGCTCCCTCTCCCTCGGCGAGGGAGAGGGTCTAGTCCGGGCTAGGGCGTCGGGATCAGCTGCAGGCGCACCCGCGTCGCCCAGTCCCGCACCACGCGAACCCGCACCGTGGTCGTCTCGTAGCCGGGCGCCGTCACGCTCAGCGTGTGCACGCCAACCCGCGTGTCCACCAGCGAGGCCTGCAGGTCATTGGCCACCCCGATCAGCTTGCCGTCGAGATGCACCTCCGCAAAATGCGGAAACGCGTTGATGTAGAGGGCGCCGCCCAGGCTGTAGCCGGAGAAGCCGTAGACGGAATGTCCCATGAAGTAGTTGTCGGCGGCCGGCGCCACCGACGGCGTCCCCGCCCCCAGCAGGGCCGCCAGGCTCAGCGAGACAACGATACGGAGCAACATGATGATCTCCTTGAGAGCCGGTCACGCGTCGGTGACGCAGCGGAACTTGGCGAAGACGTACGGATAGTGCGCCTGGAACCAGTTGCGGAAGCTCGGGCGCACCAGGGGGGCGGCGGTGGCCCACGAGCCGCCCTTCAGCACGAAGTGCTTGCCGTCGAAGAAGTCGGCGGAGTAACCCTCGTAGGCCGGGATGTACGCGGTGAAGCCGGGCAGGCCCGCGAACACCGTGGTCGTCCATTCCCAGCCGTCGCCCACGAGGTCCTGCACGCCCCAGGCGCTGGCGCTCTCCGGGTGCGAGCCCACCGGGGTGGGCGCCCAGTGGCGGAAGCCGACATTGGCGTCCTCCGCCGGCCCGCCCTTCGGCGATCCGGACGCCGCGCGATGGAACTCGGCCTCGGTGGGCAGCCGCTCGCCGCGCCAGCGCGCGAAGGCCCGCGCCTCGGCCAGGCTCACGTAGACCGGCCAGTCCGCCACCCGGTCGAGCGGCAGCCGGTCGAAGAGCGTGCGATAGACCCAGTCGCCGTCGATCAGCTCCCACACCGCCGGGTGCTCGATCGCGTCGTGGCCGCGCCATACCCAGTCCTCGTCCATCCACAGGTCGGAGCGGCGGTAGCCGCCGTCCTCCACGAAGGCGAGAAACTGGCGGTTGGTCACCGCGGTCGCATCGATACGGAACCCGGGCACGTGCCCCTCGAGGGCGGAGAACTCGTTGTCCCAGCCGAAGGGCAGCTCGTCGAAGCGGGCCCCGAGGACGGCCGGACCCGCCGGCACCTCGACGGTGCCCCCGGGGCGGCCCGGCCCGAGCACATAGGGCGGCAGCCAGGCGGGGCGCATCTTGCGCTCGAGCGGCAGCCGCTGCAGCATGTACAGCAAAGTCTCCTGATGCATGAGCTCGTGCTCGATCACCATGCTGAACACGCGGCCCTCGCGGGCCATCAGGTGCGTGTCCGCGCGCGCGGCGACCGCGTCCACCCCCCCGAGCACCGCCCCGCGCGCGCGATCGC
>JBBDXN010000095.1:0-8455 GCA_040902305.1 Candidatus Rokuibacteriota bacterium
GCCGGCGTAGTTGCTGAAGGTCAGCGCGGTCAGCCCGCCGGGGAATGCGGACGACCGTCTCGACCGGGATGACGGCGTTGCTCGAGCGCCAGCAATAATCCCGTAAAGCCCCAGGCAATAGCGGCCACGAACAGACTTTCCGGCCTCACATACCGCGCGAAAGCCGCGAACAGCGCGCAGGACAGCAGTGCGACGCCAGCCAGCACGCCGCCGGCGGGACCCAGCAGCCGGACGCCGAGCAGCGTAGTGGCCGCCACCGCGAGCAGCGCGCCCAGGAGGGAGGCCAGGCGCGCCGCGCCCTCGGTGAGGCCGAAGAGCGTGAAAGAGGTCGCGGTCAGCCAGTAGAGCAGGGGCGGCTTGTCGAAGTAGCGCACCCCGTTCAGCCGGAGCGCGAGCCAGCTTCCGCCGAGGATCTCGCGGGCGATCTCGGCATGCTGGCCCTCGCCCGGATCGTCGAAGGGCGCCCGGCCCAGGCCCGGCGCCAGGAGCGCGGCGGCCAGCGCCACGACCAGGACGACGGCGACACCCGCGCCGCGGCGCCCGGCCACTAGAGGCTGCGGCCGATCTCGTCCAGGATCCGCTTCTCGACCGACCGGTCGTCGGTCTCGATGTCCTCTTCCTTGTCCACGAAGAGGATGCGCTCTTCCTTGTACACGCCCAGGAGCGCCGGCCCGGTGCGGATCGTGAGTCGCTTGATCATGAGCTCCGCTCGCCTCCTTGCGCTTCGAGCCGGCCCGAGTGCAGCCGCAGGGTGCGGTCCGCGCGGGCGGCCGCGTCGGCCCGGTGTGTGACCAGGATAACCGAGGTCCCCCGCTCGCGGCAGAGCGCGCGCAGCTCGGCGAGGATCACCGCCGCGTGGCCGTCGTCCAGATTGCCGGTGGGCTCGTCGGCCAGCACCAGCGGCGGGGCGTTCAGGACCGCCCGGCAGTAGGCCACGCGCTGCTGCTCGCCGCCCGAGAGCTGCGCCGGGTAGTGATCGCCGCGGTGGGCGACCCCGAGCCGCTCCATGAGGACGCGCGCCTCCGCGAGCGCTTGCGGTCGCGGCCGGTCGACGTAGCGCGCGGCGAGCAGCACGTTCTCCAGCGCGCTGAGCCCCGCGATCAGGAGGAAGGACTGGAAGACGTAGCCGATGGAGCGCCCGCGTACCCGGCACTGGGCCCGGCGCGAGAGGCGGCTCACGCACATCTCGTCGAGCCAGATCTCGCCCGCGTCGGGTGGATCGAGCAGTCCGAGCAGGTTGAGCAGGGTGGACTTGCCGCAGCCGGACGGCCCGGCGACCGCCACGAACTCCCCCGCCTTCACCTCCACGTCCACCCCGTGGAGGACCGGCACCGGCCCGCCGTCGGGCCCGCGGAAGGTCTTGGTGAGCCCGAGCGCGCGGACGACCATCTCAGCCTCCCCGCCGGATCGCCTCGGCGGGCGACAGGCGCACGATCCGAAGGGTGGCATAGGTGGCGGCGAGCCCGCCCAGGATGACCGAGAAGGCGAGCGCGAAGCCCAGCAGGCGCGGCGAGAACAGGAAGAGCTGCTGACCGTCCCGCAGCACGCGCGCGTCCACCAGCGCGCCGACCGCGAGCGCCAGCCCTACCCCGAGCGCGCCGCCCGAGATGGACACGCCGAGGGCCTCGCCCAGGACCTCGCGCAGGAGCTGCCCGTCGGTCGCCCCGAGGGCCCGCTTGATCCCGAAGTCACGGATGCGCTCGAAGACCGCGGCGGTCACCGTGTTCGAGAGCGAGAGGCCGCCGATGACGAGCCCGAGCACGCCGATGCCGAAGAGCAGCGCCGAGAAGAACGCGGTGGACTGGCGCAGCAGCCGGCTCAGCTCACCCGGGATGGTGACGTTCAGGCCCGGCACTTCCCTCTGGATGCGCCGTGCGAGGGCGTCCGGATCCACTCCGTCCGCCCACGCCGCCGCCGCGCCGGTGTTGAGATCGGCGCGGCTCATGCCGCCGGCCCCGCCCGCGAAGACCTGCACGAGCAGCGGGTCGCGCCGGAGCCAGAGGTCGCGCGCGTCGTCGAGGGGCACGATCGCGAAGCGATCGGGCGCGGTGAGGGTCTTCTCGAGCACCCCGACCACCTGGAAGGTCCGGCCGGCGCCCAGCTCGAGCGTCCCGCCGGCCCGCAGGCCGCGCGAAGCCGCGAAGTCGGCGCCGACCACCACGACCCCCCGATCCCCCGCGCGCAGCGCCCGCCCCTCGCGGACGGGCAGCTCGCGAAACTCGCGATTGGGCATCCGCACCGCCGGATCCACGCCCAGGATCAGCTCCTGGGTGAGGGTCAGGAATTGCGACGTGGTGGGATCGAGCGGCATCATCACCTGCGCCTGCACCGCGGCGACCCCGGGCACCCGGGCGATCTGCTCGATCTTGGCCGCGCGGAGCAGGCCGCCCGCGGTGAAGCCGGTGCCCATCCCCATGCCCTCGCCCGCCACCGAGATCTGGCCGAGCACGAAGCGGTCGCCGCCATCGATGAAGCGCGTGATGCGCTCGGCCATCGCGCCGAGGGCGACCAGTCCGGCCACGCCCACCGCGATGCCCAGCACCGTGAAGAGGTAGCCCCGCGGGAGGAGCCGGCGGATCGCTACCACCTGAACCGGGATTCCGTGGGCAGGCCCCGGCGGCGGCGCACCCACCGGTTGATGCGGACGACGGTGAAGAAGACCTCCAGGGAGATCCGCATCCGGAGGCGGAGGCGGAGGAACGCGCCGCCTGCCAGGACGCCGGTCACGCCGTCCACCATGCCCGCGAAGTCGCGCGGCTTGAGGAACATCTCGATGAAGGAGGGATCGTAGAAGTGCCGAATGAACCGCTGGAACACCTTCATCCCATCGCCGATGCGGCGCTCGTAGCCTTGGAAGCGGCGCGCCTCGAAGCGATTGTCCTGGAACGCCCGGAGGATCTCGACCGAGGCGAGCTCCGCGGACTGAGTCGCGACGTAGACGCCCGAGGAGAAGATCGGATCGAGGAAGGCGATGGCGTCGCCCACGCAGACGAAGCGATCTCCGAACGCGGGGTCGGTGCGATAGGAGAAGTTCGCGGCGCGGTGCACCGGGGTGAAGCGGGGGGCGCCGTCGAGCGCATCCGCGAGACCGCGACAGCGCGCGATCAGCGACTCGTAGAGCTGCTCCAGGTTCGCCTCGTGGCCGCGAACCGTGCGCGCGTGCAGCACGCAGCCCACGCTGCTGGTGCCGTTGTGGAACGGGATGTACCAGAACCAGCCCGGCTCGAAGCTGAAGATGCGAATATTGCCTTCTTCCTTGCCGGGCCAGCGGCGCCCACCCCGGAAGTGGGCGAAGAGGGCCACCTTGCCGAGCCCCTCGATGGGACGGCGTCGCCCGTGGCGGGAGGCGATGAAGGCGTCGCGCCCGCTCGCGTCCACCAGGAAGCGAGCGCGGATCTCGCGCGGACCCGCGCCGTCGGAGACGGTCGCGGTCACGCCGTCGTCGTCGAAGGCCACCCGCTCCACGTTCGCGGGCTGGAGCAGGGTCACGTTCTTCTGGCGGGCCGCGTGGTCGAGCAGGATCTTGTCGAACTCGCCGCGCTGGACCTCGTAGGTGTACGGGGGCCAAGGCTTGCCCTCGCGGAAGAAGAACTGGTGGCCGAGATCCAGGTCCTGGTCGTGGAAGTACGCCCCGGACTTCACGAGGAAGCCGCGGGCTTTCACCTCCTCGAGCACGCCCAGCCGCTCCAGGACCGGAATGTTGGCGGGCAGCAGCGACTCCCCGACATGGAAGCGGGGGAACGCCTCGCGCTCGGCCACCGCCACCCGGAGCCCGCCCCGGGCGAGGAACGTGGCGGCGCTCGAGCCGCCGGGGCCGCCGCCGACGATCAGGACGTCGTAGTCGGCCCGGCGCGGCGGGACGGCGGCGCGGCGCGCGGGCGCCTCGAGCGTGCGGGCCAGCTCCTCGTGGCGGTAGAGCCACCGCACCGCCGGGGAGAGCCAGTCCACCCCGACTGCCGCCAGCGCGCTCCGGCTGAGGCCCAGCGCAAGCATCAGCGGCGTGGCCGCGGTGGCGAGGCCCGCCAGGCGCAGGCCGCGGGCGTGCGGGGACCGCCAGCCGTACTCGACCGACCGGATCGCGCGATCCGCGATGAACGCGCCGACCGCCAGCGCCCAGCCGGGTGGATTCGATCGGTGGGGCGCCGCGAACTGGTACATCTCGCGGTGCCGGGCGCGGAGGCGGGCGCGGCTGAAGATCCCGACCAGATAGCGCGCACCCGCGGCGCCCTCGCGCGCCCAGCGCGTCACGATGCGGCCGGCCAGGAAGGTCCCGACCGCGAGGCCGTCGCGGGCGGGACGGAAGCGGCTGCGCCGGTCCTCGAAGTGGATCGGCGTGATGGCGATCTCGAGGATCTTCACGCGCTGGGCCGCGGCGTGCAGCAGCATCTCGCTCTCCAGCACGAACCCGCCGCGACGCGGCGTCACCGCGGAGAGGAGGCGCGCCGGATAGACCCGGAAGCCGGACTGAGTGTCCGCGACCGGCACCCCGCCGAGCCAGTCGATGAAGAAGCCCGCCACGCGCAGGGCCGCGAGCCGGCCCGCGGGCATCACCCGCTCCACCGGCTGCGGGAGCCCGGCGAGGCGGCCGCCGATCACGAGCGCCCCGGGCTCCTCGACGGCGGCCTTGAGCAACCGGGGAAGATCGTCGGGATCATGCTGTCCGTCGCCGTCCAGGGTCACCAGCCACTCCACGCCGCGACGGAGCCCCTCGTCGAAGGCATGACGCAGCGCCGCGCCCTTGCCCCGCCGCCGCCCCAGCGAGACGACCTCGGCGCCCGCGGCGGCGGCGACCGCGGCGCTCCGATCGGTGGAGCCGTCGTCCACCACCAGCACCGGGCCGTGCAGGCGCGCGCGCTCCACGATGTCGCCGATGGTGGCGGCTTCGTTGAAGACGGGGATGACGATCAGGTGCTCGCTGACCCGATTCAAGGGGCCGGCTCCACCACGAGTGCGGTGCGGCAGCCGCCCCGCGCGATGCCGTGCACGAGCACGGAGGCGGCGCCGCGCTCCGCGTCGAGCGCGGCCGCGCCCACGCGGAGCGCGCCGAGCCCACCGTGCTGCCCGAAGAGCGGCGCCAGCGACACCGGCGGGAGCAGGTCGTCGCGCCCGCCCAGGTCCCGCCCGAGCAGCGCGCGCTCCCAGTCGTCCACCGCGGGGTCGCCGTTGCCGGCGCCGTAGCAGCGCGCGACGCTCGCTGCCCGGCGCTCCCGGAGCAGCCGCGCGACCGGAGAGCCGGCATCGGGGCGGACCGCGCGCCCGGTGTGGGGCGCGGTCGGCACATTGCCCCAGGCGGTCGCCACGATCTCGGCCATGATCCGCGCGCCACGCGTCCGCGCCGCGTCCCGCTCCTCCAGCACCAGGAACGTCGCGCCTTCCCCCAGCACCGGACCGTTGTGGTTGGCCGCGAACGGCCGGCAGCCCTCGGGAGCCCCGCCCCCCATCGGGGAAAGCGCGCCCATCTCGGCCAGGCGCCGGTACACGTCCAGGAACAGCTCGTCCACGCCGCCCGCCACCACCGCGTCCGCGCGCCCGTCGGCGACCATGCGGGCGCCGCGCGCGACGGCCAGGTCGCCCGCGAGGGTGGCCTGGTTCACGGTGATGGACGGCGCCTTCGCCCCGATCGCGATGGCCGCGATGGAGGCCATCGTGTTCATCACGGTATTGGGGAAGATCATCGGGGAGAGGCCGCCGGGGCCCCGGCGCAGGAAGCCCTGGGCGAAGTCCCGGCTCGAGGTGAAGTCGCCGTGCTCGGTGCCCACCACGATGCCGAGCCCGGGGCCGCCCGCGACACCCGCGTCGCGCACCGCGAGCAAGCAGGCCCCGAGCGCGAGCCGGCAGATGCGCGAGAGGCGCCGCGCCGCGTCCCGGTCCACGAGCGCGGCGAGCGTGGCTTCGTCCACCTCGGCGGCGAGCCGGCTCGACAGATCCGCCGCGCCGAACGCGCGCACCGGGCCGATGGCGGAGCGGCCGAGCGCCAGCGCGCCCGCGAGCGCGTCCCGCCCGCCCGTGGTGGAGGCGTTGACGGTGCCGAGCCCGGTGACGACCACGCGGCGGGCTATCACCCTGACACCTCTCTTGTATCCGCTCGGCTCGCCTGCGGCTGCACCTCGCCCTGCCACTGCTGGCTCGCCTGCGGCTGCGCCTCGCCCTGCTTCTCGAATACGAGGCTCACGTTCTGGCCGCCGAAGCCGAAGGAGTTCGACAGCGCGGCCGCCACCTCGGCTTGCCGCGCGACGCCGGGCAGGCAGTCGAACGGCACGTCCGGATCCAGGTGCTCGAGATTCGCGGTCGGCGGCAGCAGCCCGTGCTGGAGCGCCAGGATCGTGGCGGCCGCCTCGACGCTGCCCGCCGCCGCCATGGTGTGGCCCACCAGCGACTTGGTGGAGCTGACCAGCACGCCACCCTCGCCGAACACCCGCCGCAGGGCCAGCGCCTCCGCCCGGTCGTTCTGCGGGGTGCCGGTGCCGTGGGCGTTCACGTAGCCGACGTCGACGGCGTCGAGTCCGGCGTCCGCCAGCGCCTGCCGCATGGCGTGGATCATCCCCTCGCCATCCGGATGCGGCGCGGTGACGTGGTGGGCGTCGGTGGTCATGCCGTAGCCGGCGAGCCGCGCGTGCGCGCGGCCGCCCCGGGCCCGGCAGTGCTCCGCGTCCTCGATGACGAAGAAGGCGGCCGCTTCCCCGATGGACATGCCGCGACGATCGCGGTCGAACGGGCGACACGGGGTGGGATCGAGCAGCTTCAACGCGTTGAACCCCATGAAGCAGATGTGAGTCAGGGCGTCCACGCCGCCCACCAGCGCGGTCGGGGTCACGCCCGCGCGGATCAGGTCGGCGCCCAGCGCGATGGAGGCGGCGCCGGAGGCGCAGGCCATGACCACCGTCTCCTTCGGGCCGGTCAGCCCCAGCCGCCAGCCGAGGGTCTCGGCGTGAGAGAACGGCAGGATGGAGCGCAGCGCGCGCATCCCGGATGAAGGGCGCCCGCGCGACTCTTCCCAGTACCATTCTTCTCCCTCGAGCATGCCGCCGCCCACCGCGCCGATGAGGAGCGCGGCCTCCGCACGCGCGCGCCCCTCGATCCCCGCGTCGGCCAGGGCCTCGCGGGCGGCGGCGAGCGCGATCCGGTCGGCGCGCGAGCGGCGCCGCGAGGCCCCGAGCGTGCCGATGACCTCGGCGGGAATCTCGGCCGCGATGCGGGAGCGGAAGCCCTCGGTGTCGATGACGGTGATGGGCTTGATCGCGCAAGCGCCCGCGGCCAGCCCCGTCCAGAAACTCTTCACGCCGGCGCCGTAGGGGCTCACGATCCCGAGCCCGCTGACGACGACGTCGGGGCGACCGTCGCGGGCCCCGGACCGGCTCATGTCGCGCTCATCCCCTGGGACTGGGCCTCGAGCCTCAGGCGTGGCCGGTCTTGGCCAGGATGAACCGGGACAGGGAATTCAGGGAGAGGAACTCGTCCGTGAGGTCGCGGCCCTCGTCGATCACGATCCCGAAGCGCTCCTCGATGGCCACCGACAGCTCGATGAAATCGAGCGAGTCCAGGCCCAGCGAGCCGTCGACGCCCTTGGGCAGCGTCGTCTCGAGCGTCATCTCGGCCGCCCGGCGCGGATCGAACTTCAGCCGCTCGACGACGAGCCCCTTCAGCTCGTCCAGGACTTCCTTCTGCGTCATCAGCACGACCTCCGTTTCACGCTCGCGCTGCCGCGGCGGCGTGGGATGTCTCCGGACTCCAGTGAAGCCGCGCGTGCTCGTCCCGCCAGCGCCCCGACAGCTCGAGCGGGCCGGCGGGCGCCCGCGCGCGCCACTCCTGCAGATCGGCGAGCGGGCCCGCCGCGAAGCGCTCGCCCTCGCGGGCCGCCCCGCCCGCGCCCCGGCCACCGCGCGTGGATTCGAACCGCAGCTCGCCCACCCCCGGCTCCAGCCAGAGGCACGCCGCGGTCTCCACCAGTGGCCACCGATAGAAACGACGGTGACGCGCGTAGAGATCCGCGCACTCCTCGAAGATCTCGACCACCAGCACCAGCGCCCGATCGCAGGTGCCGGCCTCCAGCAGTCGCGCCGCCTGCTCGATGGCTCGCAGCGTCGCGGGGGCGCCGCCGATCAGGATCCCGTACGCGCCCGCCACCCCGAACTCGATGGCCACCTCCGCCGGCACCACCGCGGGCGCGGTGTAGGCGAAGTGCATTCCCCCGCCGCGCCGCTCGATGAACTGCCGATTGGAGGCTCCGTAGGCGGCGGCGGTCACGTACAGCAGGGCCGTCCGCTCGCCCGCAATCGCCTCTCGGGAAGCTTTCCCATCTTCAAGCATCGCGTCCACCGCCGCAAGGGCCAGCAGGCACTCCCGGGTGGCCCTCCGGAACCGGTCGCCTGAGCGCTCCGGGCGCGCGAGGGTGAGAATCTCAGGGGCCTTGCGGTCCGCCGTTTCCTTCCTGAGGCCCTTCATCTGCGGGGGCCCA
>JBBDXN010000095.1:8465-23116 GCA_040902305.1 Candidatus Rokuibacteriota bacterium
GGGGGCCCAGAAATGGCCCCCGCACTCCCCCCGTCCGCGGACTTTGCCTGGACGGAACTGCCGATGCTGGCCCCCGCCCTCCCCCAGGCCGCGGACTGTGCCTCGCCGGATAGGATCCCGAGTCCCCGGATCGCCGGCGCCCGCATCAGGCGGCCCCGAGCACGAGGGCGCCGTTGCAGCCGCCGAAGCCCATCGATGTGCTGAGCATGACGCGGGGCCGAGCCGGGCGGGCTTGGCCCGGCACGTAGTCGAGATCGCACTCCGGATCGGGCTCCTCCAGGTGCAGGGTCGGCGGGATCAGGCCCCGCTGTGCCGACAGCAGGCACATGAAGGCCTCCAGCGCGGCGGCCGCGCCCATCGTGTGCCCGAGGCTGCCCTTGATGGAGTTCACCGGGACCTCGTGCGCCCGCCGCCCCAGCGCCCGCTTCAGCGCGGCGGTCTCGATGCGGTCGTTGAGGAGCGTGGCGGTGCCGTGGGCGCTCACGAGGTCGATGTCCCCGGGCGATACCCGCGCGTCGGCGAGCGCGGCGCGGATGGCTCGCTCGAGGCCGCGGCCCTCCGGCTCGGGCGCCGCGATGTGGAAGCCGTCGCTGGCGCTGCCGTAGCCCAGCAGGGTCCCGAGCCGGGCGCCCCGGGCGTCCCGCTCGCGCACGAGCAGGGCCAGGGCCCCCGCTTCGCCAAGGAGCAGGCCGCTGCGGCGCCGATCGAACGGCCGGACCTCGTCGCGCGTGAGCGAGCGCAGCGCGTCGAAGCCGCGCAGCACGAAGCGGCAGAGCGCGTCGTAGCCACCGGCCACGACCGCGTCGGCCTCGCCGGCGCGCAGCAGGTCCGCCGCGACCGCCATCGCGGTGGCGCCGGAGGCGCACGCGGTGGACACCGTGACCACGGGACCCCGCGCGCCAAGCCAGCGCGCCAGGTTGAAACCCGGCCCGTCGTAGAGCGCGTTGGGGAGCCGGCGCCGGCCGGGAGCGCCCGCGAGCGCCTTCTCGCCCTCCTCGACGCCCCCGAGCGCGGTGCCCACCACCACCCCGACGCGCGCCGGATCCAGTGGCAGCGGCCGGAATGCGGCCTGAGCGCAGAGGTCGTCGGCGGCCGCGATCAGGAGCCGGCTCGCCCGGCAGTCGGGCACCCCCCGCCAGTCCTTGATGCGGCCGAGCTTCTTGACCTCGCCCCCGCGCTGCACGCGCAGGTCGGCCACGTGAACCCGCTCGATCTGCGAGATCCCGGAGGCGCCCGTGATCAGCGAGGCCCAGAACGCCTCGAGGTCCTGCCCGATAGAGGTCACGACGCCGGCGGCCGTGATCACCACCCGCTCAGGAGCGGCCATTCGGCGGGCTCCAGGCGTCGAAGAAGTTGAACCACTGGGTGGGATGCGCGCGGATCACGCGCTCGAGCGCGGCCACCATGGTGGCGAGCCCGGCCAGCTCCTCGCCCGGCTTCACCCAGATCGCGGGATCGATCTCGAGGCGGTAGCGGCCGCCCGGCGCCATCGCGCAGAAGGCGGGCACCACCGCGGCGCCCGCGGCCCGGGCCAGCACGAACGGCCCCAGCGGAAACGCGGCCGGCTCGCCGAAGAAGGGCACGATCGCGTCCCCCCGCCCGCCGGTGGGCCGGTCGGCCTGCATCGCCACCAGCTCCGCGCGCCGGAGCGCGGCGAGCAGCCCGAGGGTGGACGTGGCGCGGTGGCGCGTCACGAAGCGGAGCTGCGGGCCGTCGAGCCGGAGGTAGCGCTCGAGCGCGACGTCCTGCTCGGCGGAGAGGACCACGTGTGCGGTGCGTCCGCCGCGGGACGACAGGAGGCGCCCCGCGAACTCCCAGTTTCCGAGGTGCGCGGTGAGCAGCACCACGCCGCGCCCCGCCGCGAGGGCCGCGTCGAGATGGTGCTCCCCCTCGGCGGACGCGACGTAGGCGCGGAGGTCGGCGCCCGGCCGTCGATTGAGGGTCAGGAGATCCGCGAAGAAGGCGCCGAAGTTGGCGAAGGTCTCCGCGACCCGCGCCTCGATCACGGCGGGCGGCGCGCCGGCCAGCACGCGCCCGAGATTGCCGCGCACCGCGCGGCGCTCCGCGGGCACCGCGCGCGCGAGCAGCCGGCCGAGGCCTCGCGCGAGCCGCAGGCGCGCCGGACGCGGCAGGGCCCCGGCCGCGAGGGTGGCGAGCCGGTAGTAGACGACGCGGTTCAGGCCGTGCGAGTACCAGTCGGGCGCGCCGGGTTCGGTCGCCATCGGGCTAGAGCAGCGCCCAGTAGTACATGCGGAACGCCCGGATGGGCCCCGGCTCCGTGTCGAAGAGCCGGCTGGCCTCGAAGCGGCGCTCGCCGCGATCGAAGGTGATGCGGCCGGGCTTCGCGGGGTCGTTGGGATCGTAGACGCTGAACAGGACGTTGCCGGCCGCGTCGAGGCGGTAGGCGTAGGCGACCACGGTGTGGTTCAGCTCCCACGTGGGGAAGTTCGTCACCAGGAACTGCACCGGCCGGCCGTCGCCCAGCTCGGCGAGCGCCTCCCGGGCCACCCGCTCCTGATGCCACCGCGGGAACGGGAACACCACCCGCCAGTTGGTCCAGTGCACGAGCGTCCAGAACCGGCCCACGAGCCCTTCCTTCACCGCCGCCTCCTGGGCGCGCGAGAACTCGTGCAGCGAGGCGTAGGCGGGGATCACGATTCGCTGATCCGCGGGCCGCGACTCGTCCCAGGGGTCGTGGGCCACGATCTGCTTGACGCGCGCGGCGTACTCCTCGGCGGCGACCGCGGCGGCGGCGGGATCGAAGCGGGCGAAGCGCTGGAACTGCGTCACCGCCCGGGCCATGACGAAGCAGTAGTTGGCGTAGAGATCGGGCTTGTCGGGATTCTTGCTGCGGCTCTCGTTGGCGAACGCGAGGGTGTCCACCCCGAACCGCAGCAGGTCGGGCGGAGAGGGCCGGCGCACCGCCGCGTCCATCGGCGCGACCGACGCGCAGCCGGACGCCACCACGGCCAGCAGAAAGAGTCGTGCCGACGCGCGCATCACGCGTCGTGCAGTGTACCGCACTCAGCCCTGGATCGAATAGCCCCCGTCCACGGGAATGGCGGTCCCGGTGACGAAATCGGAGGCGGGACCGCCGAGAAATACCGCGATGCCCGAGAGATCGTCGGGCACGCCCCAGCGATCCGCGGGCGTGCGGGCGAGCACGCGCTCGTGCAGCCCCTTCACTTCACGGCGGGCATTGGTCGTCAGTTCGGTGTCGATCCAGCCGGGCAGCACCGCGTTGACCTGGATATTGTCGCGCGCCCACGCCGACGCGGTCGCCTTGGTGAGCTGCACGATGCCGCCCTTGGAGGCCGCGTAGGCGGGCGCGAAGGAGGCGCCGAAGATCGACATCATGGAGCCGATATTGATGATCTTCCCGCCCCCGCCCTTCTTCATGATCGGGTAGGCCGCGCGGCTGGCCAGGAAGGCGCTCGTCAGATTGGTGTCGAGGACCAGCCGCCACTCCGCGAGGGTCAGCTCCTGGACCGGCTTGCGGATGTTCATGCCCGCGTTGTTGACGAGGATGTCGAGGCGGCCGAAGCGATCCACCGTGCCGCGGATCAGCGCGTTCACCGCCGCCTCGTCCGCCACGTCGGCCTCGATGGCCACCGCCTGGGCGCCCAGCGCCTGGAGCTCGCCCACCGCCCGACGGCTCTTCTCCGCGTTGCGGCCCGACACCACGACGGCCGCTCCCGCCGCCGCGAATCCGCGGGCCATGCCGAGGCCGATGCCCCCGTTGCCACCCGTCACTACCGCCACCCGCCCTCTGAGCTCTCCGTCCGCCACGATCCCGCCTCCTGGCCCGCGTCGTGTGTGCGTCGTGGCCGGAGTCTACCTTGGGGTCAGGTCTTACATTCCGACATTTTCCCCGGGCGCGGGGCAGCACTCGCGTTCCAAAATGTCGGAATGTAAGACCTGACCCCGGACTACCGCCGCGCGTGGAGGAACTCGTGCCACGCGACCCGATGCTCGCGGAAGAAGTAGCCGAGCATGACCACCGCGGCGAGGAGGTTGCCGGCGAGGATCGTCCACCAGGGCACGGCCTCGAAGAGCCACTCGGCGAGGATGGTCACCAGGGCCGCGAAGAAGACCTCGAAGCAGCAGAAGAGCATCACGAAGGCGAAGAGGAGCCGCGGCTCGCGATCGGCCAGGGCCAGCAGCCCGGCCGCCGCGAGGCCGAAGAGGATGAACGCGGCGCCGTGCACGACGCTGTACTGCAGCACGAGCGGCGTCGTGATCACCAGCGCGCCGGGATCGCGCAGGCCGTGGAATAGCGCGGCGCCGAGCAGGCCGGGCGTGCGCAGGGGCACACCCGCGGCCGCGTCGTAGGCCAGGAACCAGAGCGCCACCGCCCCCGCGCCCAGGAGCCCGCCCCAGATTCCCTCGCGCACCACGCGCGTCCACAGCGGCCCCAGCAGCGCCCGCCCGAGGGCGCGATGGCCGATGAAGAAGTAGATGAGCATGCCGCCGGCCGCGAGGGCATTGGCGGCGAGAATCGCCCACCACGCCAGCTCGCCGAGCACGGGATGGGCGAGCCACGTCACCACCGCCAGGAAGAACACCTCGAAGCACAGGAGCGCGATGAACAGGATCAACACGCGGCTCGGCTCGCGCTGGGCCGAGACGATGAGGTAGGCGATGAGCACGCCGATCAGGGCGAAGACCACGCCGTGCAGCACCGTGTACTGCACGATCAGGTGCGCCGCGGTGGGCACCCCCGCCGGATCCGTCACGCCCCGGAAGGCGGCGGCGCCCAGCAGCGACGGCGTGCGGAACGGTCGCCCGCTCGCCGCGTCGTAGATGAGGAACCAGACGGCCACGAGCGCGGCCCCGATCAGGCCGGCGATGATCCCTTCGCGGAGGTAACGGGAGTGGGAGGCCATGGGGACCCTCCTTTCCGATCCAGATCTGTCCCAGCGGTACCACCAACCGGAACCGAGGGCAAGTCGCGGCGAGGTCGGGAGTCAGGCGACGGCGAGGACTCGGAGCAGATCCGCGCCGAAGAGGCCGACGCGCCAGTCCCGCACCCCTTCCACCTGTCGCAGCGCGGCAAGATCGGGGGGCGGCGCGGCGGCGAGCCGGTCGATGAGCCGCTGGGGAAACAGGACGCCGGGGTCGAGCCCGATCTCCTTGGAGGCCTTGGCGCGCCACTCCCGCAGGGCCTCCGCGCGCCGGCGTACCGCGGCGGGCGCGTGCGGCCGCGGCGTCGGTCGGTAGGCGGGCAGCTCCGCGTCGGGCAGCGCCTCCCCGCGAGCGATCGCCTCGGCGATGGCGGGGCCCGCGCGGCGCAGCACGTGCGGCGTGCAGCCGGGCACCGCCAGGATCGCCTCGGCGTCGTGGGGCCGGCGGGCGGCCAGCGCCACCAGGCTCTCGTTGCCCACGATCATGAACGGCGGGCGATCGAGCCTCAGCGCGAGCGCCTCGCGCGCGGCGTGCAGCTCGCGCAGCACGGCCAGGCCGCGGGCATCCAGCTCGCGCGCGCCCTTGAGCTTCATGTACGCGTCGGGGTCCGCCGGCTTCTCGGGCACGACCAGCGCGGCCAGCCCCGCGCACTCCTCTTCCACCCACCGGGCCCGCCCGAGCCCGTGGAGGGCCTCGAGCAGCTTCTCCCGCAGCGGGATGAGATGGAGCACGTCGTCGAGCGCGTAGGCCTCCTGCTCGGCGCTGAGCGGGCGGCGAGACCAGTCGTCCTTCTGCCGCGACTTCACCGCGGTCACCTCCAGGTACTGGCTGAGCAGGCCCTCGAGCCCGAGCGCGGAGGCGCCGAGGAAGCGGGCCGCCACCGCGGTGTCGAACAGCGACACCACCGTGACGCCATAGAGCCGCTTGAGATAGGCGAGGTCGTTGTCGGCGGCGTGCAGGACCTTGAGGGTGCCCGGGTCGGCCAGCACCGGCCCCAGCGGCGAGAGATCGCGCAGCGCGAGCGGATCCACCAGGTGCCCGCGCCCGCGCGCGTCGGCCACCTGCACGAGACAGAGCTTGCCCGGGTAGTGATGCAGGCTGTCGGCCTCGGTGTCGATGGCCACCGCGCCCACCCTCGCGAGCTGGTGGGCCAGCGCCTGCAGCTCGTCGGGGGTCCGGACCCAGAGGGGAAGCGGCATGGCGTGCTCGGTTATACTACACCGTCGGCGATACTCCCTTTCGTCAGGAGAACGGCATGCAGATCGCGGGATCGACCACGGTGATCACGGGCGGCGCCTCCGGACTCGGCCGGGCGACCGCGGAGCGCCTCCACGGCGGAGGCGGCGCGGTGGTGCTGCTCGACCTCGCGAAATCCCCGGGCGCCCAGGTCGCCGCCGCCCTCGGCGACCGCGCCCTCTTCGCCCCCGCCGACGTCACCAATCCCGAGGAAGTGGGCGCGGCGCTCGAGGCCGCGGTCGGGCGCTTCGGCGCGGTCCACGTCCTCGTGAACTGCGCGGGCATCGGCACCGCCGACAAGACCTTCGGCAAGCGCGGGCCCGCCGATCTCGGCGGCTTCGCCCGCACCATCCAGGTCAACCTCATCGGCACCTTCAACTGCATCCGGCTCGCCGCGGCCCAGATGGCCAAGAACGCGCCCGACCAGGAGGGTGAGCGCGGGGTGGTGATCAACACCGCGTCGGTCGCCGCGTTCGACGGTCAGATCGGGCAGGCCGCGTATTCCGCCTCCAAGGGCGGCGTGGTCGGCATGACGCTGCCGATCGCCCGCGACCTCGCGGAGCTGGGCATCCGGGTGATGACCATCGCGCCCGGCCTCTTCGAGACCCCGATGCTCGCCGGCCTCCCCGAGCCGGCGCGCGTCTCGCTCGGCAAGCAGGTGCCCTTTCCGCCCCGGCTCGGGCGGCCGGTCGAGTACGCGGCCCTCGCGGCCCACATCATCGAGAACCCGATGCTCAACGGCGAGACCATCCGCCTCGACGGCGCCATCCGCATGCAGCCGCGCTGAGAACAGGAGCGACCATGTACCATCCGACGATCTTCTTCGATCCGCAGTTCACGCTGGGCGTGATGGCGGGCTGGCTGCTCCAGGCCGCCGGGGTCGGCGCGCTGCTGCTGGCCGGGGTCTGGTTCTCCATCGCGGGCGAGTGGCGTCGCGGGACCGCGCCGCCCACCGCGTTCCGCGGGCTCGCCGGCCTCGGGCTCGTCATGTTCCTGGGCGGGCTGCTCTGGCAGCTCGTCGGCTACTGGGCGACGGGCACCCTCAGCTGGTGAGGCACGCGCGCACCGCCCGCATCAGACCGTCGGGGTCGAAGGGCTTCTGCAGCCAGGCGGTCCAGCCGGTCTCGCCGCCCACCCGCTCGTCGGCGCGCTCCGGGTAGCCCGACATGCAGAGCACGCGCAGGTCGGGCCGGCCTTCGCGCAGCCGCCGCGCCAGCTCGGGGCCGCTCGCTCCCGGCATCATCACGTCGGTGATCAGCAGGTGGATCGGACCGGGGTGCGTCTCGCTCAGCCGGACCGCGTCGGCGACGTCGAGCGCCTCCAGCACCAGGTAGCCGTGCATCTCGAGGACGTCGCGCGCGAGCGCGCGCACCTCTTCCTCGTCTTCAACCACCAGGACGGTGGCCGGGAGAGGCTCCGGCTCAGGCACGGAGAAGCGGGCGGGCCGCCGGGGACCGGGTCGCCACCACCCGTGACGATGCGCCTCGACCGGTCATACCGTCTATGCGTAGCGGTACGTAATTCTCGCCGCGGTTCGCGATGGCGCGATCCGGCGGAATCGGAATCCGCCGCGGCTCACCCGTCGATCGTGAGGATTCCCCGTCCCACCGCGTACCGGACCAGATCGCTCTGGCCGCGCAGCTGCAGCTTGCGCAGCAGGTTCGCGCGGTGGACCTCCACCGTGCGCGGGCTGATGTTGAGGCGCGCGCCGATCTGCGCGCTGGTGTGCCCCTCCGCGGCGAGATGCAGGACCTCACGCTCCCGCTGGGTGAGCGTGCGGTAGAGATCGAGGCCGGTCGGCACCGCGCGCTGCGCGTAGGCCTCCACCATCTCCTCGGAGAGCGGCGGGCTCAGGTGCCGCGCGCCGTCCGCCACCGCCCGGATCGCCCGCACCAGCTCCGCCGCGCTCGAGCCCTTCAGCACGTAGCCGGCGGCCCCGCTCTGGATGGCCTCCACCACGTACGCGGGGTTCGCGTGCATCGAGAGCACGAGGGCGCGCGTGCCCGGGGAGACCCGGGCCACCCGCCGGATGATGTCCGGGGCGTTCAGCCCGGGCATCACGAAGTCCACCACCAGCACGTCGGGCTTGACGCGCTCCACCAGATCGCCCACGTCGAGTCCGCTCGCGGCCTCGCCCACCACCTCGAGGTCCGGCTCGGCCGCGAGCAGCGCGCGCAGGCCCTGCCGGACCACGTGGTGATCCTCGGCCAGCACCACACTGATCGTCTTCATTCGCTCCCCCGTCGCAGCGAGCCGTTGAGCGGGACCTCCGCGGTGAGCCGCACCCCGCGGCCCGGCCGCGTCTCCACCGTGAGGTGGCCGTTCAGCAACGCGGCGCGCTCGCGCAGGCCGGCCAGCCCGCCGCTCCGGCCCGCGCCGAGCACCGCGCCGGGGTCGAAGCCGGCGCCGTGATCCTCGACCTGCACGCCCAGCACGTCGTCGGTGGCCCAGAGGCGCACCGTCACCTCGTCCACGTGGCCGTGCCGGGCCACGTTGGTGAGGGCCTCCTGCACGATGCGGTAGACCCCGGTCTCGGTCTCGGACGCGAAGCGGCGATCGAGCCCGCTGTGCTCGAGGTCGACGCGGATCTTGGTCTGGCTCGTATAGCGCTCGATGTGGCCGAGCAGCGCGGGCAACACGCCAAGGTCGTCCAGGATGGACGGCCGGAGGTCGAGCGACAGCGCGCGAATGCGCTCGAGCAGCTCCTGCACCAGCGCCTGGGCCTGCCCGAGCCGCTCGCCGAGCGCCGGGGACGGCGGCTCGGGCACGTCGAGGGTGAGGCGCAGGCCGGTGAGCAGCTGGCCGATCTCGTCGTGGAGCTCGCGGGCCAGATGCCGGCGCTCCGCCTCCTGCACCTCCATGAGACGGCCCGAGAGGCCCTGCAGGCGGCTGAACAGGGTGGCGTTCTGGATGGCGATGGCCGCGTGGTCGGCCAGGCGGATCAGGATCGCCTCGTCGCGATCGGTGAAGGGCCGGCCCGTCCGGTTGGAGGCGTAGAGCAGGCCCTCGACGTGGCCGCTGATCCAGATCGGCACCACCAGGGTCGCGATGACCCCTTCCCGCGCCACCGCCTCCGAGTAGTCATCGCGCACCCGCGGGTCGTCGGGCCGGTTGGCGGTGCGGAAGGGACGCCCGGTGCTCCACGCCTGCCCGCCCGCTCCCTTGCCGCGCTCGATGGTCGGGGCGTCCGCGTCGCCCACCGCGTGGCCGACCCCGTAGCGGGCGAACATGGTGTCGGAGTCCGCGTCGCGGAGCAGGATGTGGGCGATATCGCTCCCGCACAGCTCGCGGCCCGACGCCGCCACGTGCCGCAGGACCGCGTCGAGATCGAGGGTGGCGCTGATGGTGCGCACGAGCCCGGCGAGCGTCTCGGCCTCGACCCGCCGCTGCTCCGCGTCCGCGTAGAGGCGCGCGTTCTCCAGGGCCACCGCCGCCTGGTCCGCGAAGGCCTGGGCGAGCCGCACGTCGTCGGCGGTGAACACTCGCCCGCTCGCGTCGACCAGGCCGAGGGCGCCGATGACCTGCTCCTTGACGATCAGCGGCACCGCCACGATGGTCCGGATCTGCGCGGTCTCGATGAAGGCCCGCACGTCGGGTGGGAACCGCAGGCGCGGGTCGGCGAGGACGTCGTTGGAGACCACCGCCCGCCGCTCGGTCACCGCCAGTCCCACCGCTCCGATGCCGCGCGGATAGCGCAGCGGGCGGTCACGGAACGGCGATCGCCCGGAGCACGCCGTCTCCTCGAGGGCGCCGGATTCGGGGTCGAGGCGGAAGACGGAGGCCGACAGCACCCCCACGAGATCCCGCACGCTGTCCACCACCCGCTGGGCGACCCCGCCCGGATGGAGTGACTGGGCGAGGGTCTGGCTCACGTTGCCCAGCGCCAGGCTCTCGTGCCGCCGCCGCTCGGTCTCCGCGAAGAGCCGGGCGTTCTCCAGCGCCACCGCCGCCTGGTCCGCGAAGGTCTGGGCCAGGCGCAGGTCCTCGTCGGTGTAGACGCGGCCGAGGACGTCGCCCACCGTGAAGCCGCCCACGACCTGCCCCTTGACCACGAGAGGCAGCGACAGCACCGACGGGCACGACGCCTGCCCCAGCCGCAGGCTGGCGATGGACGCGATGCGAGAATCCGAGCGGACGTCCGGCGTGACCACCGGCTGCCGGCGGTTCACGGCCAGGCCGACGACGCCGTGGCCCGCGGGGATCACGAAGCCGGGGTCGAGGAAGCGCTCCGCCTCGCCCGACCGGCCGATCACCGCGAGGTCCCCCGGCCCGGGCAGGAGGCGATAGAGCACGGCGGCCCGCACCCGCAGGGCCCGCAGCACCACGTCGGCGATACGCTGGCCGAGCGCGGCCACGTCGAAGGTCTCGGACAGGAAGCGCCAGACCTCCGCGAGAGCTTCCGCGGTCCGGCGCCGCGTCTCGCTCTCCGCGAAGAGCCGCGCGTTGCCGATCGCCACCGCGGCGTGGCTCGCGAGCAGATCCAGGATCTCCCGCTCCTCCGCGGTGGGTGGCGCGGTCTCGGACAGCGCCACGCTCAGGACCCCCATCAGCTCGCCGCCCGCGCTGATCGGCACGCCGTAGTAGACCTTGAGGCCGTGCTCCTCTCGCCAGACGGTGGATACGAGGCGCGCGTCGCCGAGCGTGTCGGGCAGCAGAACCGGCTGCCCGCCCTCCGCGACCGCGTGGGTGATCCCGCGCCCGAAGGGGATGACCGACGCCAGGCTCTCGAAGTCCGCCACCTCCTGGGGGGGCCCGCCCTTGGCCGCGAGGCGATAGCCGCCCCCCTCCACGTCCACCAGGCGCACCACGCAGAAGGCTCGCGGCCGCAGCGAGAGCACCGCCTCGACCACCTGCCGGAGCACGGTATCCACGTCCAACGCGCTGGCCACCGAGCGGGCCAGGTTCGCCACCTGCCGGAGACGATCGAGGGAGACGTTCTGCATCGGGATCACCAGATCCGCCACTGGATTCGCCACTGGATTCGCCACTGGATTCGCCACTGGATTCGCCACTGGATTCGGACGTTAGCGACCCGGCGTCGCCGTGTCAAGCCGAGGGAAGCGACCCAGGCGCAGGTCCTCGATGTCCAGCGCCGAGCGGCCGTCGAGCAGCAGCTCGGCCACCGTCTCCCCCACCGCGGGCGAATGCTGGAAGCCGTGGCCGCAGAACCCCACCGCGAGGAACAGGCCGTCGATCCCCGGGGCCCAGTCGAGGATGGCCCGGCCGTCAGGGGTGAGCGGGCGCAACCCGGCCCAGGCGTGGCGAACCTGGGCGCGCTCGAGCGCGGGGATGCGCCGGACCGCCTTCTCGACCGCCTGCTCGAGCACGCTCCAGTCCACGCGCGCCTCGTACTCGGTGGTCTCCCCGATATCGCCCGGGCTCATGAGGATGGCGCCCTGCTCGCTCCGGCAATAGAAGCCGCTTCCGGTATCGGTGACGAGCGGAAGCGGATGGCGGATGCCGTCGAAGGCGTCGGTGACGAAGATGTGCCGCCGCCGCGGGTCCACCGGCAGCGCGAGGCCTGTCATGCGGCCGACGAGCGGCGCCCAGGGACCGGCCGCGTTGACCACGAGGCGGGTCGCGATGTCGCCGGGGGGGGCGCCCCCCCCCGCCACCCGGCCCCGCTCGACCACGATCCCGGTCACCGGAGTCTCCTCCACGATGCGCACGCCGAGGGCTCGCGCCCGTGCGGCGTAGGCCTGCACCACGTCGTTGGGCGAGGCGTAGCCGTCCATGGGCCCCCACACCGCGGCGAGGGCGTCGTCCATGTTGAGCGCGGGCACGAGAGCCCGGGCGTCGTCGGGGGCGATCACCCGCACGTCGGCGCCCAGGCTCTGCTGGAGCGCGACGTTGGTCCGGAAGCGCGCCAGCGTCGCCTCGTCGGTGACGACGAAGAGGTAGCCTTCCTGGTGGAAGTCGCAGGGCGCCCCCATCTCCTCCTCGAAGCGCTTGAAGAAGGCGATGCCGCGCAGGGAGAACTCGATCTCGACGCGGGTGGCGAACTGGACGCGGATGCCGCCGGCCGCCTTGCTGGTGGAACCCGCGCCCACCGTGTCCCGCTCGACCACCACCACGTCGCGGGCCCCGCGACGGCCGCGCTGGTAGGCGATGCTCGCCCCGATGGCGCCGGCCCCGATGATGACGATTTCGGCGGCGCGCGGCAGGGACGAGGCCATGCGGGGACGCCTCCTCGCCCGCTAGCCCCGCGTGAGCGGCTTGTAGCGGATGCGGTGCGGCGTGTCGGCGGCCGAGCCGAGCCGCTTGTGCCGGTCGGCCTCGTAGTCCTCGTAGTTGCCCTCGAACCATACCGCCCGGCTGTCGCCCTCGAAGGCCAGCATGTGGGTGGCCACCCGGTTGAGGAACCAGCGATCGTGGCTGATCACCACGGCGCAGCCCGCGAACGAGAGCAGCGCGTCCTCGAGCGCCCGGAGGGTGTCCACGTCGAGGTCGTTGGTCGGCTCGTCGAGGAGCAGGAGGTTGGCGCCGCCCTTGAGCATGGTGGCGAGATGCACGCGGTTGCGCTCACCGCCCGAGAGATCGCCGACCTTCTTCTGCTGGTCCGCGCCCTTGAAGTTGAACGAGGCCACGTAGGCGCGCGAGGCCATCTGACGCGTGCCGAGCTGGAGCTGCTCGGCGCCCCCCGAGATCTCCTGCCAGACGTTCTTCGTCGGATCGAGCGCGTCGCGACTCTGGTCCACGTAGCCCAGGCGGACGGTCTCCCCCACCTGCAGCGCGCCGCGGTCGGGCTTGTCCTGGCCGGTGATCATGCGGAAGAGCGTGGTCTTGCCCGCGCCGTTGGGGCCGATGACGCCGACGATGCCGCCGCGGGGCAGGCTGAACGAGAGGTCCTCGATCAGCAGCCGGTCACCGTAGCCCTTGACGAGGTGCTCGGCCTGCACCACCACGTCGCCCAGGCGCGGGCCCGGTGGGATGATGATCTCGGCCTGGCCTTCGCGGTCGCGGCCGCCCTCGGCGAGCATGTCTTCGTACGCGTGCAGGCGCGACTTGGACTTGGCCTGGCGCGCCCGCGGTGACATGCGCACCCACTCCAGCTCGCGCTCGAGCGTGCGCTGCCGCGCGGTCTCCTGCTTCTCCTCCACCGCCAGACGCTGCCTCTTCTGGTCGAGCCAGGAGGTGTAGTTGCCCTCCCACGGAATACCCGCGCCGCGGTCCAGCTCGAGGATCCAGCCCGCCACGTTGTCGAGGAAGTAGCGGTCGTGGGTGATCGCGACGACGGTGCCCGGATACTCCTTCAGGTACTGCTCGAGCCAGGCCACCGACTCCGCGTCGAGGTGATTGGTGGGCTCGTCGAGCAGCAGCAGATCGGGCTTCTGCAGCAGGAGCCGGCAGAGGGCCACCCGCCGCACCTCGCCGCCGGACAGGGTGGCCACGTCCGCGTCACCCGGCGGGCAGCGGAGGGCGTCCATCGCGATCTCCACCGTCCGGTCCAGGTCCCAGCCCTGGGCCGCCTCGATGGCGTCCTGGACTCGCGCCTGGTCTTCCAACAACTTTTCCATACCGTCGTCGTCGAGGGGTTCGCCTAGCCGGGCGTTGATCTCGTCGAAGCGGGTGAGCAGCCCGCGGATCTGGGCGACCCCCTCCTCGACGTTGCCGAGCACATCTTTCGCCGGGTCGAGCCGGGGCTCCTGCGGGAGATGGCCCACCCGCACGCCGTCGGCCGGCCACGCCTCTCCGAGGAACTCCTTGTCCACCCCGGCCATGATGCGCAGCAGGGTGCTCTTGCCGGCCCCGTTGCCGCCGATCACGCCGATCTTGGCTCCGGGGTAGAACGACAGCCAGATCCCCTTCAGGATCTCCCGCTTGGGGGGGACGATCTTCTTCAGGTCCTTCATCACGAAGATGTACTGGTGCGCCATAGACCCGGATTATACCGGCGAAGTACCGTTTAGGATTGACAAAAGCGCCGCCTACCACCTATAAGGGACGAACCGTGAAGCCGGGCGTGGCCGCCGACCTCCTTTCCGTGCAGCACGTCTCGATGCGCTTCGGCGGTATCGTCGCCCTCGAGGACGTCTCCTTCGACATGGCCGCCGGCCAGATCGTCGGGCTGATCGGTCCCAACGGGGCGGGCAAGACCACGCTGTTCAACTGCGTGAGCCGCCTCTACACTCCGAACGACGGCGATCTGGTCTTCGAGGGCAAGTCGATCATCCGCGACACCCCGCACCACGTGGCCGCGCTCGGCATCGGCCGTACCTTCCAGAACCTCGCGCTGTTTCCGAGCATGAGCGTGCTGCAGAACGTGATGGTGGGCGTGCACGCGCGCACCCGCGGCGATTTCCTGAGCAACGCCCTCCGCCTGCCCTCGGTGACCCGGGAGGAGCGGATGATGCGCGAGGCGGCCATGGAGGTCATCGCGTTCCTCGAGCTCGAGCGGGTCGCCGGGCACCCGGCCGCGGGGCTGCCCTTCGGCACCTTGAAGCGCGTGGAGCTGGCGCGCGCCCTCGCGGGCGATCCCAAGCTCCTGCTCGCGGACGAGGCGGCGGGCG
>JBBDXN010000096.1:0-10353 GCA_040902305.1 Candidatus Rokuibacteriota bacterium
GCCCAGGCCGCGGGCGGCCCGGTCGCCGCAACCCCCGCCACGCGCCGCCTGGCCCGGGAGCTCCAGGTGGACCTCAAGAGCGTGCGTGGCACCGGCTCGGGTGGCCGCGTGATCGACGAGGACGTGCGCGCCGCATCGGGCTCGCGCGCCGTGGAGACCCCGGCCGCCGGCGGCGTCCCGCCCGCCGCATCCGCGGGCCCGGCCAAGCCGCTGGCCGGCGTCGGCCTCGAGCCCCCGCCGCTCCCGCGCTTCGAGCAGTGGGGGCCGGTGGAGCGGGCCCCGCTCTCGCACCTGCGCCGCACCATCGCGGAGCGCATGACGCTGTCCGCCACCCTGATCCCGCACGTCACCCACTTCGACCGCGCCGACATCACGGATCTGGACGCGATCATCGCCCGGAACCTCGAAGGGGCCCGGGCCAAGGCCATCACGCTGACGTTGACCTCGTTCCTGCTCAAGGCGGCGGCGCTCGCCCTGCAGAGCCATCCCCGGTTCAACGCGAGCCTCGACCCGGCCGCGGGAGAGCTGATCCTCAAGCGCTACTGCAACCTGGGCGTGGCGGTGGCGACCGAGCGGGGGCTCATCGTGCCGGTGCTGCGTGGGATCGACCGGAAGCCGGTGCTCGAGATCGCACGCGAGCTGGGCGCGCTCGCCCAGCGGGTGCGGGACGGCAAGGCCACGATCGAGGATCTCCGCGGCGGCACCTTCACGATCACCAATATCGGCGCGCTGGGCGGCACCGCCGCGATCCCGATCATCAACTACCCGGAGGTCGCCATCCTGGGGGTCGCCCGCGCGCGACCGGAGCCGGTCGTGCGTCAGGGCCAGATCGTCCCGCGGCTCATGCTCCCGCTCACCCTCACCTTCGACCACCGCGTCGCCGACGGCGCCGACGGCGCCCGCTTCGCGACCCTGATCGTGCAGCTGCTCGAGGCCCCCGAGCGGCTCCTGTGGGAGTGGTGAGCCATGGTCATGGGCGAGCTCGTGGACGAGGTGGACGTGGCGGTGCTGGGGGGCGGCCCGGGCGGCTACTCGGCCGCGTTCCGCTGCGCGGAGCTAGGCCTCGAGGCGGTGGTGATCGACGCGGGCCAGCGCCTGGGCGGCGCCTGCCTCTTCGAGGGCTGCATCCCGAGCAAGGCGCTCCTGCACGTGGCCGCGGTCCTGAGCGACGCGGCGCGCGCGAAGGAGTTCGGGGTGGACTTCGGCGAGCCGCGCATCTCGCTCGATCCCCTGCGCAAGTGGAAGCAGGAGCGGGTCGTGGGCAAGCTGGCGCGGGGACTCACCGCGGTGGCGAAGGCCAGGGGCGTCGAGGTGATCGGCGGACGCGGCGTCTTCGAGGACTCGAGCACGCTCCGCATCGAGGCCGGTGAGACCCTCCGGAAGGTCCGGTTCAAGCACGCCATCGTGGCCACCGGCTCGCGGCCCGCCGGGTTGCCCGGCATCGGCATCGAGAGCGAGCGGGTCATGGACTCGACCGCCGCGCTCGAGCTGGCCGACATCCCCGAGCGCCTGCTGGTGATCGGCGGCGGCTATATCGGTCTCGAGCTGGGCACGGTCTACGCGGCGCTGGGGAGCCGCGTGACGCTGGTCGAGATGACGGACGGCCTGCTCCCCGGCGTCGACCGCGACCTGGTCCAGCCGTTGAAGCGTCGCGTGGACAAGATTTTTGCGGCGATTCACCTCGGGACCAGGGTTGCGGCCATCCGAGAGATCGGCTCGGAAGTCGAGGCCGATCTGGAAGGCCGGAGCACCGAGCGCTTCGACCGGGTGCTGGTAGCGGTGGGCCGGCGCGCCCAGAGCGAGGGCATCGGCCTCGAGGCCACCCGGGCAACCCTGACCGAGCGCGGCCGCTTCATCCAGGTGGACGAGCGTGGCCGCACCGACGATCCCCGGATCTTTGCCGTGGGCGACGTCACCGGCGAGCCGATGCTCGCCCATCGCGCCATGCGGCAGGGCAAGGTCGCGGCGGAGGTGCTGGCCGGACGGCCGGCCGCCTTCGACAACGTGGCGATCCCGGCGGTGGTCTTCACCGATCCCGAGATCGCCTGGTGTGGTCTCAGCGAAGCTCAGGCCAAGGATCAGGGAGTGGCGGTCAAGATCGCGAAGTTCCAGTGGGCGGCCTCTGGACGGGCCGCGACGATCGGGCGCTCCGACGGCCTGACCAAGCTGGTGGCCGACCGCGCATCCGGGCGAGTGCTCGGCGTCGGCATCGTCGGCCCCGGCGCCGGTGAGCTGATCGCCGAGGCGACCCTGGCCGTGGAGACCGCGGCGCTCGCCGAGGACGTGGCCGCGACCATCCACGCGCACCCAACCCTCTCGGAGAGCTTCATGGAGGCGGCCGAGCACCTCCTCGGCTAGGCCGACCCTGCCCGAGTCGGTTCAGGTCGCGGTCGCCTCCGGCACCGTGACCGCGCTCGTCTATCCGGTGCCCGCGGGATCACGACGCCTCGCCACCCTGATCCTGGCCCACGGCGCGGGCGCCTCCCAGTCCAGCGCCTTCATCGTCGCCTTCGCCGAGGGGCTCGCCCGGCGCGGCGGCCACACCGTCACGTTCAACTTCCCGTACATGGAGCAGGGCCGACGCCTGCCCGATCGCGCGCCCGCTCTGGAGGCCTGCTTCCGCGACGTCATCGCGGCCGTCCGCGCGCGGGCAGATCTCGCGGCGGGGCCGCTCGTGATCGGCGGCAAGTCGATGGGCGGGCGCATCGCCTCGCACCTGGCCGCCGCCGGCGTCGAGGGCCTGGGCGGCCTGGTCGCCCTCGGCTACCCGCTCCATCCACCGGGCAAGCCGCGGCAGCTCCGCGCGGCACACCTGACGCGGATCCGGCAGCCGATCCTGATCGTGCAGGGCTCGCGCGACGCCTTCGGCACGCCGGAGGAGCTCGAGCCCGTGCTCGCGCCGCTCGGGGCCGTCGCAACGCTGCACGTCGTCGAGGGGGGCGATCACTCGTTCAAGGTGCCCAGGCGCGGTCCGATCGGACCTGAGGAGGTCTTCGAGCGGGTGCAGGACACGATCGCCGGCTGGATCGGGCGGATTAGAGACGCTTGAGCAGCCACTCGGGCGTCAGGCTGATGGCCCAGGCGTTCAGCAGCACGTAGTAGTTGGTCACGACCAGGATGCCCACGATCACCAGCAGCACCCCCGCCGCGCGCTCCACCGTCGGGATGAACGGCCGGTAGTGCTTGAAGAACCGGAGGAAGCCGCCGAGAGCCACCGAGGAGAGCAGGAAGGGCAGCCCGAGCCCGGCGGAATACCACAGCAGCAGGGTCACCCCCTGGGCCACCGTCTTGTCGTTGCTGGCCAGGGTGAGGATGGAGCCCAGGATCGGCCCGACGCACGGCGTCCAGCCGATCGCGAACGTGAGGCCCACCAGGAAGGATCCGAGCAGGCCGGCCGGCTTGCTCTGGATCTGGAGCTGCTGGGTGCGGCCGAAGATCCCGATCCGCAGCACGCCCGCGATGTAGAGACCGAAGACGATGATGAGGACGCCGCCCGCGATCCGGATCCACTCGCGGTAGTCCAGCAGGAACTGGCCGGCCGCGCTGAAGGAGGCGCCGAGGCTCACGAAGACCACGCTGAAGCCCACGATGAAGGCGAGCGAGTGCAGGAGCACACGCGTGCGGGCCCCCGCGGTGACCTCGTGGGTGAGGCGGTCCACCGACATCCCGGTGATGAACGAGAGGTACGAGGGAAAGAGGGGCAGGACGCACGGCGAGAGAAACGAGAAGAGCCCCGCCGAGAAGGCGACCAGGACGCCGAGCGACTCGCTCATCGCAGCAGCGAGTCGAACAGCGCGTGGGCGGCCTTGCCGTCCCACTCGCGCGCCCCGTTCGCGAACAACGCGCGCTTGCCCGCGCGGTCGATGATGAAGGTGGAGGGCACCGCCCAGACCCCGTACTTCTCCCGGACCGCCATCTTGGGGTCGAGGCCGACCGGGAAGGTGAGCTTGAACTGCTTGACGAACGGGTTGACCACGCTCGCGCCCTGGGAGTCCAGCGAGATGGCCAGCACCACCAGGCCGCGGTCCTTGTAGGCCCGGTGGAGGCGCTCCATGCTCGGCATCTCCTCCCGGCAGGGCTCGCACCAGGTGGCCCAGAAGTTCAGGAACACGACCTTGCCCTTGAAGTCGGACAGCCGCAGCGTGCGATCGTCGGGAGTCCGGACCTGGAATTCCGGCGCGTCCTTGGCCGGCTTGGGACGGATCAGGGAGAGCGCCGCGATCGGATCCTCGGCGACGACGGCGCCCGGCAGCAGCACCGCGGCGAGGGCGACGAGCGCCACCAGGACGCGGCTTTTCACGAGGGCAGTATACACCGCGCGCCGGAGGGCCCCCGGCGCCGCCGGGCCGCCGTTCGGGGCGCCCGCGCGTTTCATGGTAGGGTCTGGGTACTCATGAGGGCCACGGCATCCACGATGGTCTCGATCATCGCCGATGACCTGACCGGCGCCTGCGACACCGGATGCCTCTTCGCCGGCTCCGGCCCCGTCGGGGTCGTGGTCGAGCCCGTCCTGCCCTCCGCCGACCGGCCCGTGATCGCGGTGGACACCGAGAGCCGGCCGCTCGCCCCCGACGAGGCGGCCCGCGTGGTCCGCGCAGTCGCCGCGCGGCTAAAGCCGCGGCTCGGCGGCGTCGTGTTCAAGAAGATCGACTCGACGCTGCGCGGCGCGGTCGGGGCCGAGCTGACCGCGCTGCTCGAGGGCGGGCCGTTCGCCGGCGCCCTCGTATGCCCCGCCTTCCCCGCCCAGCGGCGCGTCGTCCGTCACGGCCGGCTCCTGGTCGACTCGGTTCCCGTTCACGAGTCCCCGTTCGGCCGCGATCCCGCCTTCCGCGCGGCGACCTCCGAGATCGCCGCGCTGCTCGCGGCCGGGGCCCCCGTCGTCCCCCTCGGCCTCGACGACGTGCGCGCCGGGCGCGAGAAGATCGCCCACATCCTCGAGCAGCACCGCGGCGCCATCGTCGCCGCCGACGCGGAGACCGACGCGGATCTCGCGAGCCTCGCCGAGGCGCTCGGCGCCGTGCCCGGCACGCTGGCCGCTGGCTCCGCCGGCCTCGGGCGCGCGCTGAGCCGCGCACTGGGCCTGGCGGGGCCGGCCGTGACGCTGCCGCCCGGCGCGGCGCGGCTCGTCGTGGTGGGCAGCCTTCATCCGGCCAGCCGGGCCCAGCTCGGCGCCCTCACCCGCGCCGGCATGGCCGGGGTGACCGCCGACGGCGACGGGCACACCGACGAAGCGACGGCGGTCGCCGCGCTCGCGGGCGGCCGGCCGGCCTTCGTGGCGAGCGTGACCGCCCCGGCCGCGCGCGACGCGGTGGCCCGGCAGGTGGCGCAGGCCGCCGGCCGTGTCATCGAGCGCGCATCCCCCGATCTCGTCATGGTCACCGGCGGCGAGACCGCCTACGCCCTCATCCAGGCGCTGCGCCCCGACCGCTTCGACCTCCTCGGCGCTCCGGCGGACGGCCTCGCGCTTGGCCGTCTGACGTTGGCGGGCGGGCGGCAGATTCCCCTGCTCACCAAGGCGGGCGGCTTCGGCGCCGCCGGCTTCTTCTCCTCGCTCCTGGGAGGAGCTTCGTGACCGCCTCCCGCGTTCCGGTGCTGGGCATCACCATGGGCGACCCCGCCGGCGTGGGGCCCGAGATCACCGCCAAGGCGCTCGCGCGGCCCGAGGTCGTGAGCGCGTGCCGGCCCATCGTCATCGGGGACCGGTCGGTGATGGCGGCCACCCTGGCGCTGCTTCGCTCGCCGCTCACCCTCCACACGGTGCGCTCGGTCGACGACTGCACGTTCGCGCCGGGCCAGCTCGAATGCCTGGACCTGGCCAACGTGGACGCCGCGACGCTGCCCAAGGCGACGGTGAGCGCTCAGGCGGGCCGCGCCGCCTACGGCTACATCGAGACCGGCGTGCGGCTCTGCCAGGCCGGCAAGATCGACGGCATCGTCACCGCGCCCGTGAACAAGGAGGCGCTGGCCGCCGCGGGCATCCAGCACGTCGGCCACACCGAGATCCTGGCCCACCTGACCGCCACCAAGGACTTCGCGATGCTCCTGATGGGCAAGGAGCTTCGGGTGATCCACGTCACCACCCACGTGGCGCTCCGGCGGGTACCCGACCTGGTGACGCGCGAGCGCGTGGGCCGGGTCATCCGGCTCGCCCAGCAGACCATTGATAGGCTTGGGGCCGGGCTCGGGCGGCCGCGGGCCCGCATCGCGGTCTGCGGGCTGAATCCCCACGCGGGGGAGGACGGTCTCTTCGGCGACGAGGAGAAGACCCAGATCACCCCGGCGATCGAGGACGCCCGGCGGGACGGGCTCGACGTCCACGGGCCACTCCCGGCGGACACGCTGTTCTCGCGCGCGCGCGGCGGCGAGTTCGACATCGTGGTCGCCATGTACCACGACCAGGGCCACGTGCCGGTCAAGACCCTGGGCTTCACCTACGACGAGAAGAGCGGCGCCTGGACCGGCCTCTCCGGCGTCAACGTCACGGTCGGCCTGCCCTTCCTCCGCGTCTCGGTGGACCACGGCACCGCCTTCGACCGCGCCTGGAAGGGCATCGCCAACCCCGAGAGCATGCTCGAAGCCATCGACGTGGCGGTGCGCATGCTCACCGCGGCCAAACCGAAACCCACCAACTCCTGACGAGGACCCCATGGACGAACATGTGCTGCGCGAGATGATCGGTGATGTGAAGGCGGGCCGGCTGGGCCGCCGCACCTTCGTACAGACGATGATCGGGCTCGGGCTCACCGCGCCCCTGGCCGTCCGGATGCTGGCCTCCGCCGGCGTGGCCCAGGCCCAGCCCAAGGCGCCCGCCTTCACGCCGACCAAGCGCGGGGGCGGCGGGCTGCTGAAGGCGCTGTGGTGGCAGGCGCCCACCCTCCTCAATCCGCACTTCGCCACCGGCACCAAGGACCAGGACGCCGCGCGCATCTTCTACGAGCCCCTGGCCGGCTTCGATCCCGACGGCAACGTGACCCCGATCCTGGCCGCCGAGACGCCGACCGTCCAGAACGGCGGGCTCGCCCGGGATCTCACGTCAGTCACCTGGCGCCTCAAGAAGGGGGTGACCTGGCACGACGGCAAGCCCTTCACCGCCGACGACGTGGTCTTCAACTACGAGTTCGTCTCGGACCCGGCCACCGCCGCGGTGAGCAGCGGGTCCTACCGGGAGATCTCCAAGATCGAGAAGGTCGACAGCCACACCGTCAAGCTCACGTTCAAGAAGCCCCAGCCGTTCTGGGCCGACGCCTTCTGCGGCAACCGCGGGATGATCATCCCCAAGCACGTCTTCGAGTCCTTCGGGGGCGCGAAGAGCCGGGAGGCGCCAGCCAACCTCAAGCCGGTCGGGACGGGTGCCTACCGCATCGTGGACTTCAAGCCGGGCGACGTGGTGTCCGGGCAGGCGAACCCAGCCTACCACGTGGCCAACCGCCCGTTCTTCGACACCATCGAGATGAAGGGCGGCGGCGACGCCGCGTCCGCCGCGCGCGCGGTGCTGCAGACGGGCGAATACGACTACGGCTGGAACATGCAGGTCGAGGACGACATCCTCCGCCGCCTGGAGCAGGGCGGCAAGGGGCGGGTCAATATCTGGCCCACCGGCAACCCCGAGCACATCCAGTGCAACTTCTCGGATCCGTGGACCGAGGTGGACGGCGAGCGGTCCAGCATCAAGACGACCCACCCGACGCTCTCGGACCCGGCAGTGCGGCAGGCCCTGAACCTCCTGGTGGACCGGTCCGCGGTGCACGAGCAGATCTACGGGCGCGGCGGCCAGACCAGCGCGAACTTCCTCAACGCCCCGTCGCGTTTCTACTCGAAGAACACCCGCTGGGAGTTCAACGTCGACAAGGCGAATCAGATCCTCGAGGCGGCGGGCTGGAAGCGCGGGGCCGACGGGATCCGCGCCAAGGACGGCAAGAAGCTCAAGTTCCTCTACCAGACCTCGATCAACGCGCCCCGGCAGAAGAACCAGGCCATTGTCAAGCAGGCGGCGGCCAAGGCGGGCATCGAGATGGAGATCAAGTCGGTGGTGGCCTCGGTGTTCTTCTCTTCCGACGCCGCCAATCCGGATACCTACCCGCACTTCTACGCCGATATCCAGATGTACAACACGACCATGACCGCGCCCGACCCGCAGTTCTTCATGAACCAGTTCTGCTCCTGGGAGGCCTCCCAGAAGGCCAACAAGTGGCAGGGACGGAACATCACCCGCTTCCGCAACGACGAGTACGACCGCACGTTCCGGGCCGCGGACAGCGAGATCGACCCGGTGAAGCGCGCGGCCCTCTTGATCAAGATGAACGACATCGTGATCGCCAACGTGGTGGTGATCCCGGTGCTGTGGCGCAACGGGGTGTCGGCCTCGTCGAACACGCTTCACGGCATGGACCTGACCGGCTGGGACTCCACCTTCTGGCGGCTGCCGTACTGGTACAAGCAGGCATGAGAGCGGTACCCGGTGGCGGACTTGACAATTTCTTCACTGAGGACTTATAAGAGGCCATCCAACCGGTCGGCGCAGACCCATCCCGAGGAGGACCACTGATGCAAGAACATGAACTGAGGCACATGATCGGCCAGGTCAAGGCTGGCATCCTCAGCCGCCGCCAGTTCGTCCAGGCCATGGTCGCGCTCGGCCTGACCGCCCCCCTGGCCGGTCAGATGCTGGCCTCGACGGGGGTCGCCCAGGCGCAGACCCGGATGGCCTACAGGCCCACGAAGCGGGGCGGCGGCGGCCAGCTCAAGGCCCTCTGGTGGCAGGGGGCAACCCTCCTCAACCCCCACTTCGCGGTGGGGACCAAGGACCAGGACGGCTCGCGCATCTTCTACGAGCCGCTCGCCTCGTGGGACCCGGACGGCTCCCTGTCCCCTACGCTGGCCGCAGAGATCCCGAGCACCCAAAACGGCGGGCTCGCCAAGGACGGCCGGTCGATCACCTGGCGGCTCAAGAAGGGCGTGACCTGGCACGACGGCAAGCCCTTCACTGCCGACGACTGCGTGTTCACGTGGGAGTTCGCGGCCGACCCGGCGACCGCCTCGGTGAGCATCGGGACCTACAAGGACGTCAAGGTCGAGAAGGTGGACAGCCACACGATCCGTGTGGTCTTCAAGAAGCCGACGCCCTTCTGGGCCGACGCCTTCTGCGGCGTGCGGGGCATGGTCATCCCGAAGCATCTGTTCGAGGCCTTCAAGGGATCCAAGTCCCGCGAGGCGCCGAACAACCTCAAGCCGGTCGGAACCGGCCCGTACCGGTTCGTGGACTTCAAGCCGGGCGACATCGTCCGGGGTGAGCTGAATCCGGGCTACCACATGCCGAACCGTCCCTTCTTCGACACCATCGAGATGAAGGGCGGCGGGGACGCGGTGTCGGCGGCGCGCGCGGTCATCCAGACCGGCGAGTTCGACTACGCCTGGAACATGCAGGTCGAGGACGAGATTCTCAAGAGGCTGGAGCAGGGCGGCAAGGGCAAGGCCGACATCGTGCTCGGCGGCAACATCGAGCACATCCAGTTGAACAACACCGACCCGTGGAAGGAAGTGGACGGTGAGCGGTCGAGCCTCAAGACCAAGCACCCGTTCCTCACCGACCCGGCCGTCCGGCAGGCGTTCAGCCTGCTCGTCGACCGCGCCTCGGTCCAGGAGCAGATCTACGGCCGCACCGGCATCGCCACCGCGAACTTCCTGAACGCGCCGGACCGCTTCAACTCCAAGAGCAACCGGTTCGAGTTCAACGTCGACAAGGCCAACCAGATCCTCGAGGCGGCCGGCTGGAAGAAGGGCGGCGACGGCATCCGGACCAAGGACGGTGCTCGCCTCAAGGTGGTCTACCAGACCTCGATCAACGCCCCCCGCCAGAAGACCCAGGCCATCGTCAAGCAGGCGGCGGCCAAGGCGGGCATCGACGTCGAGATCAAGGCGGTCACCGCGTCGGTGTACTTCTCCTCCGACGCCGCCAACCCGGACACCTACACCCACTTCTACACCGACGTGCAGATGTACACCACGACCATGACCCAGCCCGATCCCGAGCTGTTCATGAACCAGTTCACGTCGTGGGAGGTCTCGTCCAAGGACAACAAATGGCAGGGCCGGAACATCACGCGCTGGCGCAGCGAGGAATACGACAAGATCTACCGCGCGGCCGAGGCGGAGATGGACCCCGTGAAGCGCGCCGCGCACTTCATCAAGATGAACGACCTGGTCATCCAGAACCAGGTCGTGATCCCGGTGGTGCTGCGCCCTCGGGTGGCCGCGGTGAGCAGCCGGCTGCGCGCCGAGCAGAGCGGCTGGGACTCCGACTTCTGGTCCCTCCAGAACTGGTACCGCGAGGGATAGGCGGACGGCGGGCGGGCC
>JBBDXN010000096.1:10363-23101 GCA_040902305.1 Candidatus Rokuibacteriota bacterium
CCCCCCCCCCCGCGCCGTTCCTGATGTCCAAGTATCTCGTCCGGCGGCTCCTGATCTCGATCCCGGTCATGGCCGGGATCAGCCTGATCCTGTTCGTCGTCCTGGCCATGGCCCCGGGCGATCCGTTCGAAGAGCTGGCCACCAACCCCAACGTCCCACCCGAAGTGCGCATGAACCTCCGCCATCAGTTCGGCCTCGACGATCCCATCCCGGTCCGCTACGTCCGGTGGTTCGCGTCGATGATGAAGGGGGACTGGGGCTTCTCCTTCGTGAGCCGCGTGGACGTCGGCACCCTCATCATGCAGCGGCTGCCGACCACCCTGTGGGTGCTGGGCCTCGCCCAGCTCCTGGGGCTGCTGGTGGCGCTCCCGGTGGGGATCTACTCCGCGATGCGTCCCTACTCCCTCTTCGACCAGATCACGACCACCTTAGCCTTCATCGGCTTCTCGCTGCCGACGTTCTTCACCGGTATCCTGTTCATCCTCTTCTTCAGCATCTATCTCGACTGGCTGCCGTTCATCTACCGGGCCGACATCAGCGCGAGCGGGTGGCGCTGGTACTGGGAGAACCTGCGCCAGGCGATCATGCCGGTGGTGGTGCTCGGACTCTTCCAGGGAGCCTCGATGACCCGGTTCGTCCGCTCGGCGGTGCTGGAGGTGATCCGGCTCGACTACATCAACACCGCGCGCGCCAAGGGCCTCTCCGAAAAAGTCACCATCCTGAAGCACGCCGTCCGGAACGCCCTCATCCCGGTGGTGACCCTGGTGGCGCTCCAGATCCCCGGCATCTTCACCGGCGCGGTGATCACCGAGCAGATCTTCCGCATCCCGGGCATCGGCTCGCTCCTGATCTCGTCCATCCTCGCCAACGACACGCCGGTGATCATGGCCATCACGTTCGTGTTCGCGGGCCTCGTCGTCATCTTCAACCTGCTGGCCGACCTGCTCTACGGCTGGCTCGACCCGCGCATCTCCTACCGCTAGCGATGAGCGCCCCCCCTCCGAACGGCGCGGCGACCGAAGCGGTCCGTACCACGATCCCCCGGGTCGGCCAGCGCCCCGCGGACACGCTGTGGAGCGAGGCCTGGCGGCGCTTTCGCAAGCATCGCCTCGCCACCTTCGGCGCCGCGGTACTGGCGGTGATGGTGATCGCGGTGGTGGCGGGGCCCTTCGTCTACCGGGTCCCCATCGACAAGATCGACTTCAAGGCCAAGCTCCAGGGGCCCTCGCGGGCGCACCCGCTCGGCACCGACGACCTGGGACAGGACCTGCTCGCCCGCATGCTCTACGGCGGGCGCATCTCACTCGCGGTGGGCGTCGCGGCCATGCTCATCGCCATCATCGTCGGCACCGTGATCGGCGCGACGGCCGGCCAGATGGGCGGCACCACCGACCACGCGCTGATGCGCCTCACCGATCTCTTCCTGTCCCTGCCCGGGCTCCCGCTGCTGCTCCTCCTGGTCTACCTCTTCCGCGACACGCTCAAGAAGGCGCTGGGCCCCGAGATGGGGGTGTTCATCCTCGTGGTGGTCGTCATCGGTGGGCTGCGCTGGATGCCGGTGGCGCGGCTCGTCCGCGCCCAGTTCCTGTCGCTCCGGGAGAAGGAGTTCGTGGAAGCGGCGCGCGGGCTCGGGGCGCCCCCGCTCCGCCAGGTCGTCCGCCACATCCTGCCCAACGCGGTGGGGCCCGTCATCGTGGCCGGCACCATCGACGTGGCCGCCGCCATCATCGCGGAGTCGTCCCTGTCCTTCCTGGGCCTGGGCTTTCCCCCCGACATCCCGACCTGGGGCCGCATCCTCTTCGACGCCAAGGACAACCTCGACTTCGCCCCGCACTGGGCCATGTTCCCGGGCACCGCGATCTTCCTCGCCGTGCTCAGCATCAACTACATCGGAGACGGCCTCCGCGACGCCTTCGACCCTCGCAAAGTCCTGTCGTCGCGCAAAGCGGGACAGGAAGTCGTGACGGGGGCTGGCTCGGCCGACGCATAGATCCTGTCGTAGCGTCCCGTCGTCACCTTCGTCGACCAGGAGAGCTCCGTGACCGATCGCGATCTGTGCTTTGTGCCCGCCACCGCGCTCCAGCGCCTCTATCGCGCGCGCAAGGTGTCCCCACTCGAGGTCATGCAGGCGGTGCTCGCGCGCATCGACGCGGTCAACCCGCGCGTCAACGCCTACGTCACGGTCGCGCGCGAGGCCGCCCTCGCGGGCGCCCGGAAGGCGACCGCCGCGCTCACGCGCCGGGGCCCGCGGGGCCCGCTCCACGGCGTCCCGGTCTCGATCAAGGACCTGACGCCCACCAAGGGCATCCGCACGACCTGGGGCTCCAAGATCTTCGAGCACCACGTGCCGGAGGAGGACGCGCTCTACGTCCTGCGGCTCAAGCAGGCGGGGGCCATCGTGGTCGGCAAGACCAATACCCCCGAGTTCGGGGCGGGCGGCAACACCTTCAACGCGGTCTTCGGCGCCACCCGCAACCCGTGGAACACCGCGCTCACCTGCGGCGGCTCGAGCGGCGGCGCCGCGGTGGCCCTCGCCACCGGCATGGCCCCGCTCGCCCAGGGCTCGGATCTGGGTGGCTCGCTGCGGACGCCCGCGGCCTTCTGCGGGGTGGTCGGCTTCCGGACCTCGCCCGGCCTCATCCCGGTCTATCCGTCGGATCTCGGGTGGGACTCGCTCAGCGTGACCGGCCCGATGGCCCGCACCGTGGGGGACGTGGCCCTCATGCTGGCCGCGATGGCCGGCCCCGACGATCGCGCCCCGCTCTCCTACGACGTGGACCCTCGGCGGTTCACCGCGGCGGTCAAGCGGCCCTCGATCAAGGGCTGGCGGGTGGCGTGGACGCCCGACCTGGACGGGCTGATCCCGGTGGATCACGAGGTGGCCGCGGTCGCCGAGCGGGCCACCCACGTGTTCCGGTCCCTCGGGGCGAAGGTCGAGCGGGCGTGCCCGGATTTCGGCGAGGTCAACGACATCGTGCTGGCCACCCGCGGCCTCGGCATGGTCGCGCGCCACGCCGACAAGCTCGCGCGCTGGGAGTCGGTGATGCAGAAGGGGCTGGTGTGGAACATCAAGCAGGGCCTCTCGCTGACCCCCGAGCAGATCGGCAACGGCGAGAAGCTCCGCACCCGCCTCTGGCATCGGGTGCGCGCCTTCATGGAGAGCCGCGATCTGCTGATCCTGCCCACCGTCGCGATGCCGCCGTTCCCGGTGGAGCAGCCCTACCCCACCGAGATCAACGGCCGGGCGCTGGACAACTATACCCAGTGGTTCTTCCTCACCTACGGCATCACGGTCACCGCGCTCCCGGCAATCTCGGTGCCCTGCGGCTTCACGAAGAGCGGGCTGCCGGTGGGGCTGCAGATCGTCGGCCGGCGCCATCAGGAGGCCGCCGTCCTGCGGGCCGCCGCCGCCTTCGAGGCCGCGGCGCCGTGGGCGGACACGATCCCACCGCTCGTCTCCGGGGTATCCGCGTGATGTGAATCCATCACTGCATGCCGATGCCCACGGCCCAGAGCTGCATGATGAACCCGAGGTTGCGGTTGGCGGGCAGCGTCCTGGCGAGCTTCGCCTCTTCGTATTTCTCCTCGCGTCCCTGGTCGTCCCAGGCCCGCGTGACGACCCGGCGCTCCCGCACGTCGACCTGGGCCCGCTTCCGCCCCCGCTCGTCCCACAGGATCAGGGTGCCGTTGTCCGGGCGGGTCTCGCCGGTCATGCTCGGCTGCCCACCCTCGTACCAGGCGCGAACGGCGCCGCGCGGCGTGCCGTCCACGAAGGTGAGCTCGAAGCTGCGGCGCCCGTTGGGATGAAAGCCCACCATCGGTCCGTGCCGGATCGCACCGCCGGGCGCGGCCTGCTCGCACCACTGGAACTTCCCCGCGTCGCTCTCGGTGCCGCCGAGCTTGCTGCCGGCCGGGCACGTGATGGACTGGGCCGCGGCGGGGCCCGCCGCGGCCAGCCCCGCGAGGAGCCACGAGAGGACCGACGCCGGGACGACGAGGCGGGTCACGCCGAGGTCAGCGCGCCAGGCGGCGCAGCGGGGTCCCGGTGAGTCGCGTGAGGACCCACTGCCGCCGCAGCTTCGCGCCCAGGCGCTTGTAGAAGCCGATCGCGGGCCGGTTCCAGTCGAGCACCGCCCACTCGAGACGCCCGCAGCCACGCCGGACCGCGATCCGCGCCAGCGCGCGGAGCAGCGCCTTCCCGGCCCCGGCGCCCCGCTCCTCCGGGAGCACGAAGAGGTCCTCCAGGTAGAGGCTCGGGCGGGCGAGAAACGTGGAGTACGTGAAGAAGTAGAGCGCGAAGCCGACCGGCTTCCCGGCGCGCCGGCAGATCAAGGTCTCGAAGTAGCGCCGGCGGCCGAAGCCGTGCGCCCGGACCCGGCCCGCGGTCGCTTCCACTTCGTGCGCGAGTCGCTCGTACTCGGCCAGCCCCCGGATCAGCCGGAGAATGGTCGGCACGTCCCGCTCGGTGCCGCGGCGGATGACCAGCGGCGGGCGCGCCATCAGGCCGCCGCCACGTCCAGCCGCATCTCGGCATGGCAGCGCGCGCCGTTCATGAGACGCGAGCGCTCTCCCAGAAGCGCCCCGGGTTCGGGCGCTTGGCGAGGCGCCGTTCGAGGAGCGAGATCGCGCGCTCCGGCATCTGGGCGCGGAGGGCGGCGGCGAGCAGGGTGTCGTGGAAGACCTCGCGCTGGGCGTGGCTGCCCCCGACCTCGACGATGCGCGGCTCGAGCGGCTCGATGCGGGCCACGCATCGCGCGTAGTCGCCCCGGGCGAAGGCGTGGAGCCCTTCGAGGAGCGGCACCACGACCTCGGGGAGCGTCGCGTTCTTCGACTTCTGCCCCCGCGCGCGCAGCCGCTCGAGATGCTGGTCCGCGGCCACCCCGTCGCCCGCCGCGGACAGCGCCATCCCCACGTGCAGGTCGTGGAACAGCAGGAGCGGCATCTCGATCCAGCGCCGGGCCGCCTCCCCGAGCTGGGTCCAGCGCCTCGGGTCCGCGTGGCCGAAGAGATCCAGCCGCCAGGCCAGCGCCACCGAATCCTGCAGATCCGAGGCGATCGCGATCGGGATGTGGCCGAAGACGCTCTCGAAGAGCCGCCCGCCCCGCTCGTAGTCGCCCTCGGCCAGGTGCAGCAGGGCCAGGTGCCACAGCAGGTGGTTCTTGAAGTAGCCGAGGTGGTCGCAGGGATGGATCCGGGGCGGCAGCGCCTCGATCCCCCGGCGGTTCTCGCCCCGCTCGTAGTGCACGTGGGTCATCGCGTGCACCGCCCACGCGTCCCGCGGGTTCCGGGTGACCGCCTGCTCGGCCAGCCGCAGGGCCTCGTCGAAGCGCCGGTTCTCCTCGAGGGCGAAGGCGTGGTAGCCGAGGGAATACCCGTCGTCCGCGAGGGCGGGGAGCACCGAGGTGGTGACCTCGAGCATCTCGGCCGCGCGGCCCTGCCAGAAGTGGATGAAGTAGAGGCGCTGCATGAGGAGCACGTCGCGCGGATCCTCGGCGAGCACGTCCTTCATCACCGGGATCGCGTCGTTGCCGCGCCCGCTCACGAAGAGGCGGAGGGCCTCCAGGTGCTGCCGCTCGCGGCCGGTCAGCGCGGCGGCCTGCGCGACGCCGTCGGCGGCGGCGCGCTCCATCTCGGCGCGCCCGGCGGGGATGTCCTCGTCCAGGTATTGCGCGACCGCGAGGGCCGCGCGGGCCAGCACGAAGTCGGGATCGGCGGCGACCGCCTGCCGGAAGCCGTCCACCGTCTCGGCGCCGAAGCCCAGCAGGGCGCGCACGCCGCGGTCGTAGGCGTCCACCGCCGCGCGGGAGGTGGTCGAGACGGTCAGACCGTACGCGTCACGGAGCACGACGGTCATCCTAGCAGATGGCGCTCCAGGAACGCGAGGGCGCGCCGCTCCGCCCACGAGGCGCGCCCGAACGTCCCGTCGAGAAAGCCCACGTGTCCGCCCTCCGCGACGAAGGCCGCCTCGAGCCACCGCGATCGCTCCACCGTCGCGGTGGGCAGGTACTCGGCGGGCATGAACGGATCGTTGACCGCGTTGATCAGCAGGGTGGGCCGGCGGATGCGCTCGAGGTAGGGCGCGCTGCTCGCCCGGGCCCAGTAGTCACGCTCGTCGGCGAAGCCGTTGATCGGGGCGGTGAAGAACCGGTCGTACTCCGCGAAGGTGCGCGCTCCGAGCGCCGCGGCCACGTCCATGCGGCCGTCGTAGAGGTGCGCCTTCGCGCGGATCTTGGCCTTCATCGTGCGCAGGAAGCTCTCGGTGTAGATCGCGCGGTTGAGCCCGCGGTCCAGCGCGGTGGCGCAGGCGGCCAGGTCGAAGGGCGTCGAGATCGTCACCGACGCCGCGACCTCGGCGGGCGCGCCCTCGCCGCGCTCGCCCAGCCACTTGAGCGCGACGTTGCCGCCGAGCGAGACACCCACCAGGCCGATGCGCGGGGCCGCCTCCCGCTCCCGGAGGTGTCCGATCACCCAGTCGAGATCCGCGGTCTCCCCCGAGTGATAGAGGCGCGCGAGTCGGTTGACCTCCCCGCTGCACGAGCGGAAGTGCAGCACCGCGCCGCGCCAGCCGAGCCGTGCCGCGCCCCCCAGCAGCCCGCGCGCGTAGTGGGAGCGCGACGAGCCCTCGAGACCGTGCAGGATGAGGACGAGCGGGGCCCGCTCGGGCGTGCCGGTGAGCCAGTCGAGATCGAGGAAGTCCCCGTCGGGAGTCTGCAGGCGCTCCCGACGGAGCGGAGGCCGCCGCCAGTGACGGAACAACGGGCCCCAGAGCGTCTGGAGGTGGCGGCCCTTGTACCAGAACGGGGGGCGGTAGTCGGGGTGATCCGCGGACACTCGTTCGGTTCTGGCTTTGCTAGCCTTCCTGGCCTTTCAGGAGCAGCCGCACGACTTCGGGGGCGATGGCGCGGGCGCGGGCGTCCAGGTCGGCGTCCGTGAGATTCGCGATCGGATGCGGCAGAGCCAGGAAGCGGTACTCCGGGACGCCCCAGGACTGGGCCATGGCGTGGCCGGTGGCCATGAACACGTCGGTGACAATGGATGCGGCCGGGATCCCGACCTTCTCGAACACGATTCCGTCGAGCACACTGCCCGACGAGCACGACCCTCAGTCGCCGATACCGGCGACGACGACGTCCACGGTGCGCTTGGCGTCCTCGATGATCTCGGCGTGGGCCGGCACCCCGGAGTTGTGCTTGCGCCACATCCGCGTCTCGGCGGCCCCGTACTCCTGCTTGAGGATGTCGCCGATCCTGTGCAGCAGCTTGTCGGAGTTGAACTTGGTGTTCTCGACCAGGCCCACCCGCTTGCCCTTGAGCGAATCCGGCCGCGGCACGTAGGTCAGCGGCTGCCGCCGGGGCTCGACCGTCGGATCCAGGATCTCGAAGCCTGCCATCATGCTCTCCTCTCTTTGATCACCGTGGTCACCGCCTGCGACGAGGTGCGGCTCGCCCAGCCCGGGATATAGCACGAGAACGAGCCGGCCCGGCCGCCCGCCGCCACCACCAGGAGGTCGTCCGGGGTCAGCACCAGCGGGCGGGTCGCGGTCTCGTCCTCGGGCTTGACCGCCCCGGGCAGCCGGGCGGTCCGCTTGAGATGCGCGATCGTGCTGGTGGTGTGCTCGAAGATGTACTTGCGAATGTCGGACTTCGACCAGCCGTCGGCCGCGATCGTGCGCATGTGCTCGCCGGCCAGCACCACGCAGTAGTTCGGCTGGCCCACCATGCCGGGGTTGCGCATGGTGTCGCACATGGTGCCCAGCACGCCGGCGGCGGTGCTGGAGAGCTGGTTGTAGAACTGGTGCGGGCCGAGCGCGGCCATCACGGTCACCGCGCTGTCCTCCGGCCGGCAGCCCCGCTCGGCGTGGAGCGGCGTCCACGGGCTCTCGGCCTCGTTCTCCGCGATCACGTAGGTGTACTTGCCGGGATGGCCCACCGTGCCCCGGTCGAGGCGGCCGGGCAGCGTCCCGATGACGTTGCGCATGACCAGGCGCACCGCGCGGCCGACCGTCGCGTTGGAGCGCCAGCCCGGGCCGAACAGGTTGTCGCCGCAGTTGAAGTCGAGCCGCCTGGCGATGGGCCCGTTGACGATCATCAGCACGCCCGCGCCGCCGGTGGAGGTGGCCGGCCCGTGATAGCCCCAGCGCGGATCGGCGACGCCTTCGACGGCGGCCAGCACCACCGGCATGTGCTCGGGACGGCAGCCCGCCATCACCGCGTTGATCGCGACCTTCTCGGCGCTGATCGCCACCTGGCGGTTCGTGATGAAGGCCACCTGGGCGGCGGGCTCGAGGCCGACCGCCTCCAGCATGGCGCGCACCGCGGGCTCGGTGGGGGGCACCACCGGCAGGCCGTCGGTCCACCCTCGGCTGTAGCAGAGCTCGAGCGCCTCGTGGAAGTCCTCGACCGCATACCGCTGCGAGCTGATGCGCGTGGTCATGACGTCATCCTCGATCGATCCGGTTCACGGCACGCATGCTCAACCGTCCGAGGTCACCCTAGGGCGAACCCCGCGCCGTGTCAAGGGTTGACACCCCACCGGGGCCCCCGGAAGATGGCCACGTGAGCGCCTCGGACCGGCGTCCGCACGTGGTCATCGTCGGCGGCGGGTTCGGCGGCCTCTACGCCGCGCGCGCGCTCGCGGGCCGCCCGGTGCGGGTCACGCTCCTCGACCGCCGCAACCATCACCTCTTCCAGCCCCTGCTCTACCAGGTGGCCACCGCGGCCCTCAATACGTCCGACATCGCGACGCCGCTGCGCTCCATCTTGAGATCCGCGGCCAACATCACCGTGCTGCTTGCCGAGGTCTCGTCGGTGGACCCGGCCGGTCGCCGGGTGATCCTCGACGAAGGCGAGCTCGCCTACGACGCGCTCGTGCTCGCCGCGGGCGCGGGCAACTCCTATTTCGGCCGCGACGACTGGGAGCCGCTGGCGCCGAGCCTGAAGAGCCTGGAGGACGCGGTGGAGATCCGCCGGCGGGTGCTGCTGGCGTACGAAGACGCGGAGCGCGAGCGGGACGGCGCCGAGCAGCGCGCGTTGCTCACCTCCGTCGTCATCGGCGGCGGGCCGACCGGGGTGGAGCTGGCCGGCGCGCTCGGCGAGATCTCGCGGCAGACCATCGCCCGCGACTTCCGGGTCATCGATCCGACCAAGGCCCGCATCGTCCTGCTCGAAGGCGGACCGCGCGTCCTCGCCAGCTTCCCGGAGCCGCTGTCCGCGCGCGCGGCCGCCGCGCTGACCCGGATCGGCGTGGAGGTCCGCACCGGCGCGCTGGTCACTGCGGTGACGCCCGACGCGGTGTGGCTCGGCGGCGAGCAGATCCGCGCCCGCACCGTGCTGTGGGCGGCGGGCGTGGCCGCTTCACCGCTCGCGCGCTCGCTCGGCGCGCCGCTCGATCGGGCCGGACGCGTGATCGTGGAGCCGGATCTCTCCGTGCCCGGGCACCACGACGTCTTCGCCATCGGCGACATGACCGCTTTCCTCGGCGAGCAGGGCCGGCCGCTGCCGGGCCTGGCCCCGGTGGCCATCCAGCAGGGGCGGGCCGTCGCCGCGAACGTGCTGCGGCGCCTCGCGGGCGAGGCGACCCGGCCCTTTCGCTACCGCGACCGGGGCAGCATGGCCACCATCGGCCGCGCCGCGGCGGTGGCGGTGATCGGCCGCCTCCAGCTCCACGGCCTGCCCGCCTGGCTCGCGTGGCTCTTCGTGCACATCATGTTCCTGATCGGCTTCCGCAACCGCTTCCTGGTCCTCTTCCAGTGGGCCTGGGCCTATCTGACCTGGCAGCGCGGCGCCCGCCTCATCACGAACCCCTGGAAGCCCCGACGCTGACTCAACTTCGCGCGAGGGGTGGGGCGGGGGGCCTCCGCGAAACCGGGTCTTCTGCGCGCGGCCGAAGCGCTACGCCCCCATCTCGTGGCTCGCTCGAGTGGCCACACCGGCCCGCCCCACCCCGTTGTATGCTCGAATGGTGAGCGCGCTCCGTTGACCTCGTCCAGCCGTCCCCCGCTGGTCGCGTACTTCTCCATGGAGTACGGCCTGCACGAGGAGTTCCACTCCTACGCGGGGGGACTCGGCGTCCTCGCGGGTGACTTCATGAAGTCCGCGGGCGATCTCGGGCTGCCCGTCGTCGGCATCGGCCTCCGGTGGGGGCAGGGCTACACCTCGCAGCATATCGGCGCCGACGGCTATCCCTACGACGAGTGGAAGGACCAGAAGCCCGACGCGCTCACCGACACCGGCGCGCGCGTGCGCGTCCGCGTGGCGACCCGCGAGGTCGAGTGCCGCGTCTGGCGCGTGGGCCGCTACGCGATCGCCCCGCTCTACCTGATCGAGCCGACCGACCCGCGCGATCGGTGGATCACCCGGCGCCTGTACGACCCGCGGCCCGACTGCCGCGTGGCCCAGGAGATGCTGCTCGGCATCGGCGGGGTGCGGGCGCTCCGCGCGCTCCACCTGCCGGTCGAGCTCTATCATTTCAACGAGGGGCACGCGGTGTTCGCGGGCATCGAGATGATCGCCGACCGCATGGAGGCCGGGCAGGGCTTTCACGAGGCGTGGCGGGCGGCCCGCGAGCGCATCGTCTTCACCACCCACACCCCGGTCCCGGCGGGCAACGAGGTGCACCCGCTCGCCGACCTGCGGCGCCTCGGCGCGGGCTGCGAGCTGGTCCCGAGCGAGCTGGCCGAGATCGGGGGCGATCCGTTCAACATGACGGTGGCGGGCCTGCGGCTGGCCCATCTGGCCAACGCGGTGGCGCAGCTCCACGGCGAGACCGCGCGCGCCATGTGGGCGCACGTCAAGGACGCGGCGCCCATCATCGCGATCACCAACGGGGTCCACACCCCGACCTGGCAGGACGCCCGTATCCCCGCCGCCCACGCCGGCGACGACCGCCTGCGCGCGACCAAGCGCGCGCTCAAGACCGAGCTGCTCGCCGAGGTGCGCGCGCGCACCAAGGTGCGGCTCGATCCGGATGCCCTGACCATCGGCTTCGCCCGCCGCTCCGCCACCTACAAGCGGCCCGATCTGCTGCTGCGCGATCCGGAGCGCTTCGCGACCTTGATCAAGCGCCACCGGATCCAGCTCCTCTTCGCGGGCAAGGCGCATCCCGCGGATCACGAGGGCAAGGCGGTGATCGCCCGGCTGGTCGCGGCGCTGCGCCGGTGGCCGGAGAGCGTGGCGTTCCTCGAGGACTACGACATGGGCCTCGGCCGCCTGCTGACCCGCGGTGCCGACGTGTGGCTGAACACCCCCCGCCGGCCGATGGAGGCGAGCGGCACCTCGGGGATGAAGGCGGCGATGAACGGCACCCTCAACCTTTCGGTGCTGGACGGCTGGTGGCCGGAAGGCTGCGAGCACGGCGTGACCGGCTGGGCCATCGGCGACGCCACCATCCCGGCGGATCCCGACGCGCGCGACCTGCGCGCGCTCTACGACACTCTCGAGGGAGACGTCCTCCCCGCGTTCGCCGATCCGGCGCGCTGGACCGCGATGATGCGGGCCTCGATCCGGATGGGGGTGGAGCGCTTCTCCGCGAAGCGGATGGTGCGGGAATACTTCGCGCGACTCTACGCGCCTACTTCCCCTTCGCGATAGCCTCGGCGAGCTCGCGCGCCATCGTGGCGTCGAGCGGCTTCAGGCGCGCTTCCGGATAGTCGGGCCACAGCCGCAGCGCCTCGTCGTAGGCCTTGAGCGATTCGGGATAGCGGCCCTGGTTCCGTAGCGCGTAGCCGAGCCCGTTCCAGGCTTCCGGATAGGCCGGCTTCATCTCCACCGCCTTGGTGAAGGCGGCGGCCGCCACGCTCCACTCCTTGGCGCGGGTGGCGGCCAGCCCGCGCGTGTACTCCTGCTCCGCTGAGGGCGCGGGCGGCATCCGGCTCCGGGGCGGAGCGGGCGTCATGTCGGCCGCGACCGGCGCCGCCATCGCCATGAAAGTGAAGAGGATCAGCGCCGCGCGCACCGCGGTCAGCTCTCGATGCGCCGCGTGACCGAGCGGGTGGCCCCGAAGGTGGGGATCAGCACGGAGTGCTTGCCCGCGCCGCCCGCCACCACCACCATGATGTCGGTCCACGCGCGGGCCACCGGGGCCCGCGTCTCGGGCGGCCGGTCCTTGAAGCCCTCGGGATGGATCACCGCGAAGCGCTCCAGGTTCGAGGGATCGAAGCGCGCGAGCGGCACCTGGGCCCGCTCCCAGAGGGCGCGCTTGAAATCGGCCTTGCTCCAGCCCCCGGCCGCCACGGTGGCCGCGTGCTCGGGCCCCAGCACGACGAGCGGCTCGCCGCCTAGGTAGATGTTGTTGGAGCCGACGGTGGCCGCGGTCCCCGCCACCGTCGTCAGGATGCCCTCGGGCGTGGCGGAGCCGTGATCGTTGATATTGTGCGGGCTCTCGGACGCGCAGACCGTCACCGTGCTGTCGTCCCGCGAGAACCCCCGCTCCACCGACAGGGGCTCCCACGGCGAGGCGGCCTCGTTCTCCGCCACGCAGTAGCTGTACTTGCCCGGATGGCCCTGGGTCGCGCGGTCCTCGCGGCCCGGCCGCGCCCCGCCGGTGTTCTGCAGGACGAGACGCAGCGCGCGCCCGATCACCGCGTTGGCCCGGTGGCCTTGCCCCAGCGCGTTCCCGCCGCCGTTGATCCCGAGCCGCCGGGCGATCGGGCCATTGACGATGACCAGCGGCGAGCAGGGATGCGTGGTGGTCTGGATGGCCTGCAGGTTGAACACGGGCTGGGCCACCGCCTCGACGGCG
>JBBDXN010000097.1:0-23089 GCA_040902305.1 Candidatus Rokuibacteriota bacterium
CTGCTGCTCGCGCCGTGCGCGGCGCGCGCTCAGGCCGTCCGCCCCTGGCGCGTCGGGCTCCTCACCCCGTCGTCGATCACCCCGCGGGGGCCCCTGTCCGTGATGCGCGCTCGGCTGCGCGAGATGGGCTACGTGGAGGAGCGCGATATCCAGTTCGAGATCCGCGCGGCCAACGAGGACTTCGAGCGCCTGCCCGATCTCGCCGCCGACCTGGTCCGGGCCGGCGTGCACCTGATCGTCGCGGTGTCGTCCCCGGCGGTCCGCGCGGCCGAGAACGCGACGTCGACCATCCCCATCGTGATGCTGAGCGGCACCGACCCGGTGGCGAGCCTGTTCGTCTCGAGCCTGGCGCGCCCGGAAGGCAACGTGACCGGCGTCACCACCCACGTGCCGGAGCTGGCCGCCCGGCGGCTCGAGGTGCTCCGCGAGTGCGTGCCCGGGCTCCGCCGCGTCGGGGTCCTCGCCAACCTGCGCAATCCGAGCAGCGCGGCGGAGGTCAAGGAGCTGGAAGGGGCGGGGCGCACGATGGCGATCGAGATCCAGGTGGCGGACGCGCGGCTGCCCGAGCAATACTCCGATGCCTTCACGGCCATCACGAGGGGTGGCGCGCGGACGGTCCTCGTCACCGCGGATCCCGTGCTCTCCACCAACCGCGAGCGGATCATGCAGCTCGCGGCCCACCACCGGCTGCCCGCCATGTACGAGTGGAGGGAGATCGTGGAGGCGGGAGGGCTCATGTCCTACGGGCCGAGCCTCGCCGAGGTCCACGGCCGGCTCGCCGCCTACGTGGACAAGATCCTCAAGGGCGCCCGGCCCGGCCACTTGCCGGTGGAGCGGCCCACCAAGTTCGAGCTCGCGGTCAACCTGAAGACCGCCGGCGCGCTCGGCCTCACGATCCCGCCCGCGGTCCTGGCCCGCGCCGAGCGCGTGGTCAGGTAAGCCCGTTCTGCGCGGCGCGGCTCCGGGGCCGCGTGATGACGAGATCGTCGACCCCGTCGCCCGCCGCCGCATCGCCCGGCTCCCCGTAGCCCGGCTCCACATCGCCCCGCTCCACATCAATGGTGGCGTCCGCGAGCGCATCCGCGAGGGCTTCGTCCACCAGCAGAACCTTGGCCCCCGCGTGCTCGACCACCTGGTCGCCCGGCTTTTCGCGATCGAGCTTCAGGCCGAACTCGGTGGGGCCCGTTCCGAAGAGGAGCCGGAGCCCCGCGTCGGCGCCGTCACCATTCTCGGCGGTGGCCTTGAGCCTGGCCAGGGTTTCCTTAGCGCGCTCGGTCACGGTCAGCATGGCGGTCGCCCTCCTGCGTCCCGCGGCTGCAGAAGGTGTGCCACCCCGCTCCCGGCGCGAATAGCGCCGCGCGCCGCGACATAGGGCGGGGGCGGGAGTGGGGCGGAATGACTTACCGTGCAGAAATCTCCACGCGCGTGGAAATTCTGACTAATAGCTCACCGCGTAGAAGTCCAGGATGACCGCGTCGGCCCGCCGCCCTCGACCCGGCCGCCGGTGATCGGAATGATCCGGCGCAGGCCGAGCGGCGTCTCGCCGACCACGAGGGGCGCGGCGATCTCCACGGTGGCCCGACAGAAGCGCCCGAGGTGCGGCGTCACCGGCTCGGAGGTCATCGCGCCCGCGACAGTAGCATGGATAATGGCGGGCATGGGACGGGGCGGCTACGACGCGATCGTCGTGGGGGCCGGGCACAACGGCCTCGTCACCGCCTGCTACCTGGCCCGCGGGGGCCTGCGCGTGCTCGTGCTGGAGCGGCGGCATCTGGTGGGCGGGGCCTGCGTGACCGAGGAGACCTTCCCGGGCTTCAAGGTCTCCACCGCGGCCTACGTCAACAGCCTCTTCCGGAAGGAGATCGTCCGGGACCTTCGCCTGGGCGAGTACGGGTTCGAGGTGCTGCCCCGTAGCCCGTCGTCGTTCACGCCGCTGCCCGACGGCCGGTCGCTCACCCTGGGGCCGGACGGGGCGGCCACCCGCGCGGAGATCGCCAAGTTCAGCGCGCGCGACGCCGCCCGCTACCCCGACTACGAGGCGATGCTGGAGCGGGTGGCCGCCTTCGTCGAGCCCACCCTCGGCATGACCCCGCCCGATCTGCTGCGCCCGGGCCCGCGCGGCCTGCTCCGGCTCCTGGGGCTGGGCCGCTCCTTCGCCCGCCTGGGCGACGGGGCCTCGGAGGCCGTCGAGCTGCTCACCGGGCCCGCCCGGACCATCCTCGATCGCTGGTTCGAGTCCACCGCACTGAAGGCCACGCTCGCCACCGACGCGATCATCGGGGCCATGGCGAGCCCGTCCACGCCGGGCACCGGCTACGTGCTCTTCCATCACGTCATGGGGGAGACCGACGGCCGGCGCGGCGTCTGGGGGTACGTCCGCGGCGGCATGGGCGGGCTCACCCAGGCCCTCGCCCGCGCGGCCCGCGACCTGGGCGTGGAGATCCGCTGCGAGGCGCCGGTGGCCCGCATCGCGGTCGGCGAGGGCGGCGTGACCGGGGTGGTGCTCGAGAGCGGGGAGGAGCAGCGGGCCCGCATCGTGGCGAGCAACGCCGACGCCCACGTGACGTTCCTGCGGCTGCTGCCGCCGGAGGCGCTGCCCGCCGGCTTCCGGGCCGCGGTCGAGCGCATCTCCTACGAGAGCGCGTCGCTCAAGATCAACGTGGCGCTCGGCGAGCTGCCGGACTTCACCGCCTGTCCCGGCGGAGCCCCGGGCCCGCAGCATCGGGGCACGATCCACATCTGCCCCGACCTCGATTACATCGAGCGCGCCTACGACGACGCCAAGTACGGCCGCCCCTCCGAGCGGCCGGTGCTCGAGTGCACGATCCCCTCGGTGGTGGATTCCACCGTGGCGCCGCCCGGCCGGCACCTGATGTCGATCTTCGTGCAGTACGCGCCCTACGCGCTGCGGGGCGCGAGCTGGGATCGCGTCGGGGAGGCGTTCGCCGACCGGTGCTTCGCGCTGCTCGACGAGTACGCGCCCAACTTCAGCCGCTCGGTGCTGGCGCGCCAGGTGCTGACGCCCGCCGACATCGAGCGCGTGTTCGGGCTCACCGGCGGCAACATCTTCCAGGGCGCGATGACGCCGGGGCAGCTCTTCTCGCTGCGACCGGTGCCCGGCCACGCGGGCTACCGCACCCCGGTCGCCGGCCTCTACCTCTGCGGGGCCGCCGCGCACCCCGGTGGTGGGGTGATGGGCACGCCCGGGTGGAACGCGGCCCGGGAGATCCTGCGCGGCCGCCGGCGCTTCTTCACCACTTGAAGACCGAGAGCACGTTGTGGAAGTCGTCGGTCCAGGTACCGACGCGCGGCTCCGGGTCGAGCCGCGCGGCGGTCCAGCGTGGATCCGACGCGAGCTCGCCCAGGTCCTCCGCCCGGCGGGCGAGCAGGACCCAGCTCGCCTCCACCCCGCCGCGCACGCTGCCCGCGTCGCCGTGCTGGAGCAGGGAAGTGTAGCGGCCGTCCTCGGCCAGATTGGCCACCACCGGCTCGAGGCGCAGGTAGCGGTTGGAGATGTGGAGCGCGAGGATGCCGCGCGGCTCCAGCACGTCGAAGTACAGCCGCAGGGCTTCCCGGGTTAGGAGGTGGACGGGGATCGCGTCCGAGCTGAAGGCGTCCACCAGGACCACGTCGTAGCGCTCCTCCGGCCGCTCCCGTCGCACCGCGTCGAGGCGAACGCGGGCGTCGCCCAGCTCCAGGAGCACGCCGGCGCCGCGGTCGCGCGCGTCCACCGCGTAGGTGAAGTACCGGGGATCGAAGGCCACGTCGCGGACGAGGCGGTCGATCTCGTAGAAGGTCACGCGATCGCCGGGCCGCGCGTAGGCGGCCAGGGTGCCGCTGCCGAGGCCGATCACCGCCATCCGCAGCCCGCCCGGGCGCCGCTCCAGCTCGGTGAAGAGCTGGCCGATCGGGCCCTTCCGCAGGTAGTAAGGACAGGGGCTCGGCGCGCCGCGCGGGCTCGAGGCTCTGGCGGCCGTGCAGCGTGGTGCCATGGCGCAGCTCGGTGTAGCCCTTCTCGTCGCGGTCGCGCGAGATGCGGAGCACGCCGAAGAAGGAGCGGCTCTGCCGGATCTGCTCGCGGTTGCGCGCGTCCACGAAGCCGGCCACCAGCAGCACCGCGGCGAGCGCCAGCCCCAGGTGGAGCGGCCGGCGCCGCAGGAGCCAGGCGAGCACCAGCGGCGGGCCGTAGACCAGGAGCTCGTTGAGCGGCCGCTCGATCGGATCGAGCCACGCGCCGACCCGCGCGCTGCTCCACTCGAGCACGCGGGCCAGGAACGCGAAGTCCACGCGGAGGACGGCCGACTCCGAGTAGAGGACGAGGGCGAGGGCCGCCACCAGCAGCACGAGGGCCGCGGCCCGGAGCGCGCCGGGGCCGAGCCCGAGCCCGGCGCCGCCGCGGCCCGCGCGGAGGAGCACGCAGGCCAGCACCATCACCAGCGGGTACTCGATCAGCGAGGGGAAGACCAGCGGGGCGAGCAGCGCGTTGAAGAGGCCGCCGAGCACCCCGCCCACCGAGATCAGCAGGTAGAACTCGGTCAGGTGGCGGGGCGCCGGACGGTCCAGGGCGAGCCCGCCGTGGCACCCGAGCGCGAGCACGAAGAGCAGGCCGAAGTGCCAGAGCACGGTGATCCAGATGCGCGCGGGCAGGGACGAGACCATGAGGAAGATGACCACGAGCACCAGGGGCAGGGTCATCGCGACCACGATGCGATGGAGCGCGCGCGGCCAGCGGCCGAACGCGAGAATGAAGGTCAGCAGGTAGATCGCGAGCGGCAACACCCACAGGAGCGGCACCGCCGCGAGGTCGGTGGTGACGTAGGTGGTCACCCCGAGCAGCAGGCTCGAGGGCACGAAGGCCAGCGCGATCCAGCGCAGCCGGCGCCACCAGGCCGGCCGGGGCTCGGCGAGCGCGTCCGCCGTCTCCGGCGTTCCCGGCGCGGCGGCCGGCTTCCACCAGAGGGTCAGCGCGCAGAGCGTGGTCAGGACCGCGAGCGCGCCGTAGCCGACGCTCCACAGCGTGGTCTGGGTGAGCCAGCCGGGCCCCTGCAGGGTGAGGCGCGGCTCGATCAGGGTGGGATAGCCCAGCAGCGCGAGCATGCTGCCGAGATTGCTCGCGGCGTAGAGGAAGTAGGGATCGCGCGCGGCCGGATGGCCGGTCTGGGTGAACCATTTCTGGAGCAGCGGCGCGGTCGCGCTCACCACCAGGAAGGGCAGGCCGACCGAGACCGAGAGCAAGGTGAGCACGTCGAGCACCGGGTCGGCCTCGCCGCCGCGCAGCCGGCCCGGGTTCACCGCGAGGGGGAGCACCGCGAGGGGCAGGGCCAGCACGACGAGGTGCAGCAGCGCCTGACGCGAGGGCCGGAGCCGCTCGGTGCTCGCGTGCGCGTAGGCGTAGCCGCCGAGCAGCGCCGCCTGGAAGAAGACCATGCACGTGCTCCACACCGCGGGCGTGCCGCCGAGCAGCGGCAGGATCATCTTGCCCACCATCGGCTGCATCACGAACAGGAGCGTGGCGCCCGCGAAGAGCGTGAGGGCGTAGAGCAGCAGCACCGCGGTCAGGTCCGGATCCTCCGTGGCCGCGTCCCGGGCGGCGGCCCGTAGCATACCGTATAATCGGCGTCGCGATGCTCGCCCCGCCCCGATCGTCCGGCCCCGTGCTCGGGTTCGGCGTGGACACCTTCGCCTTCCGCAACGACAGCCGCATCCACCACCGCGGCCAGCCCGACATGTACTGCAACCGCTGCTTCCTGATGGCGCGGGCGGTCGGGCAGTTCCAGCGCTTCGCGCGCTTCGCGCCCGGTGAGCCGCGCCTCCGGTCCGCGGAGTACGCCGAGCGCGTCTACCGGGTCACGCGCCGCGGCGCGTGGCGGCCCGCGCTGCCGGACGCCGAGCGGATCGTCGTCCCCGGCTTCGCGTCGCTCCACGCCTTCTCGCGCGCGGCGGAGGCCGCGGTGAAGGACGGGCTGCGGGGGCGGCTCCGGACCCTCGTGCACTGGACGAACTGGCGGATGACTTTCCCGTCGCTGCCCGGGCAGCAGGAGCGGGTGGCCCGCGAGACGATGGCGGAGCTACGGGCGGGGCGGCCGGTTCAGCTCTTCGTGACCGACTTCCCGCGCATCAAGTGCAACCATTCGGTGCTCGTCTTCGACTACCGCGCGAGCGCACCCGACGCGGTGGACTTCGTCGTCTACGATCCCAACGATCCCGAGGCTCCCGGCATCGTCCGCTTCGACGCGCGCGACGAGCGCTTCCATCCCGCGCCCCTTCGCGGCGTCTCGGTGCCGACCTTTCGCGCGTTTCGCCAGTACTACTCCCCGTTCTTCTAGGAGGCCTGGGCCTAGGCTCTAGGGGCCGGGGCCGACGAGGCGCCAGGCGGTTCCCTCTCGACGGGCGACGTCGGGCTCCCGCTCCCACGAGAGCGCGGAGGTCCAGGCCCCGATGCCGCGCAGCCGTCCCGAGATCTCCCCGCTCGAATAGACGCACGCCGCGCCGTCGACCAGACGCACCTCGTCCACGTGGATGCGGGCGCGCACGATGTCGTAGAGGGCGAACATGGCCAGCAGGTGCTCGCGGAGCGAGCGCTTGGTGAAGGGGCCGTTGCGGTACTGCTCGGACACGTGGGCGAGGACGCCCGGCGGATCGAGGGCCTGGAAACGCTCGGTCGCGGCGGCCAGGACCCGCTGCAGCTCGCGGGTCACCGACTCGGGCGCGGTTGCGCCGGGCGGGGCTGTTTGAGCGCGGGCCCCTTGCGACCCGAGCAGCGTTGCGAGCCCGCCGAGAGCCAGGCGCCCGAGGGCGCGTCTATGGATGCGCGGCTCCGTTCTGCCGGCGCCATCGGGCCACTGCGCGGCCGAAGCGCAGGGCTCGCAGCCTGCCCTGGCCGCGCCGCCGTCCTTCCCGGTAGCTGCGCAGCATCAACGCGAGGAAGGCGATGGACTGAAACCGTCGGCTCAACCGTCTGAAGCGTGGCGTCATGTCCCCTCCTTTCTGGAACGCCCAGTGAACATCTTACGTTCCTATCGCGTGTAAGCCTTACATCCTGATGCGCCGCTCCGCCACCGCCGGGGACCCCAATCGGCGCTTCGGGGTCCGGTTTGCCGGATCTGGTATCGGCCTTGCTGTCCCTCATGCGGAAGCGAGGCCAATCGCTTGCGGTAACAATTTCCCGTCCGGAGGAGGACATGCCATGACGCGCTTCGTTACGATGGTCGCTGCGGTCACGCTGGCGGCTTCGGCCGCGACGGTGTTTGGCCAGCCCCACCCGCTCCAGCCGACGGGCCCCGGCATCGAGCGGCTCGACAAGCGCCCCGGCGTGATCGAAGGCAAGCTCACGCGGGTGGACGGCCGCCGCGAGAGCGTGGACGTGTCGATCGGCCTCTTCGGCCTGCTCGGCAAGACGCTAGAGGTGAGCCGCGACACGCTGATCCAGGTGGACGGCCGCGAGGCGAAGTTCGCCGACCTCCAGGAAGGGGCGAGGGTGAAGGCGTTCTACGAGGAGCGGGGCGCCAAGCTGGTCGCCACCCGTCTCGAGGTGTCGACCCGCGCCTAGGGCGCGGGGCTTTAGAAATACTCCAGCGCGCCGGGGTCGGCGGCCATCTTGAGCCGCAGCCCGGCCATGAAGACCAGGTACGGGTGGGCGCCGCGGGCCACCAGCGCGTCCCGATCCATGCGGCGCAGGTCGGCCCGCTCGCCCTCGGTCAACCCCATCAGGCCGGTGGCCGCGACCGGATCCGCGAGGAAGCGCTCGGCGAATTCGGGGTCGGACTTGAGCGCGTAGAGACAGCGGTTGAGCGGGTAGGCCTGAGACGGCGGGAAGCGGTAGTGGGCGCCGTCCCCGGGCGCGCTCACAGCGGCCACTCCACGACCGCGTTCCCGTGGTGCCAGGACGGCTCGTAGCAATAGACCTCCGCCCGCGCATCGCCCACCGCGCCGAGCAGCGTGATCCACGTGCGCAGCTCGATGTTGCCCCGCCTGTCGAGCTCCTCGCCGGTGACCCGGGCGAGCTCGCGGCCGCGCCCCTCGCGGAGCGCGTCCAGCAGCCCCCGGTCGTAGTCGAACTCGGGCGAGGCGTAGCGGTCGGTGCCCGGGAAGTGCGACATGCCGCCGGAGGCGACGAGGGCCACGCGCTCGGGCCGCGCGCGCAGGATCTCCCCGAGGGCCGCGCCCCAGGCGTGGCAGCGCGCCGGGGTCGGCTGGGGCGGCAGGTACACGTTGACGTGCAGGGGGACGATGGGCCGCGCGGGCTCCGGCATCACGAAGTGCAGCGGCACGTAGAAGGCGTAGTCGAGCGGGGCGTCCTGCGTGTAGAGCAGGTCGAAGCCGCGCTCGATGCCCTCCTCGACCACCGCGCGGGCGAGCGCCTCGTGGATGTCGAGCCGGTAGCGGTAGGGCCCGAACGTGCCCGCGCACTCCCGGCCGACGTAGACCGCCAGCGCGGGCACCGCGTTCAGGAAGAACGCCTCGATGTGGTCGCCCGCGATCACCGCGATCGCGTCCGGCCGGAGCTCCTGGAGCCGGCGCTTGACCCGCCCCATCGCCGCGTGCACGCGCAGCACCAGCTCCCGGTCCTCGGTCTCGGGGCGGATCAGGAGCTGCGGGGTGTGCGCGACCGCGAAGGCGCCGACGAGCATGGCAGCGCCACCCTAGCACAAGAGGGCCTCGACGGGAGGCGGGGGCGCGGCGTATGCTTGGGGGCCGCAACGCCTCATCCCACTTCGTCACCATCCAGGAGGTCGTCGGCATGGCAGCCGGAACCGCGAAGTTCAAGATCGTCGTCCAGAAGCCGTCGGGCGGAATCACCTATGACCTGGCCGACTCGGCCTACTCGATCGAGCGCGAGGCCCTCGACCCCATCGGGGCCGAGATCGTCGAGGTGGCGGCCAAGACCGAGGAGGAGTTCATCGCGGCGGCCCGGGACGCCGACGCAGTCATCGCCCGCAACCGGCGTATTACGGCGGCCATCATCAAGGGCCTGCGAAACTGCAAAGTCATCGGGCTCGGCAGCGTCGGGGCCGACACCGTGGACGTGGACGCGGCCACCGAGGCGGGCATCGTGGTCACCAACGTGCCGGACGTCTTCATCGACGAGGTGGCCGATCACACTATGGCCATGTTCCTCGCCGCCCATCGCCGCCTCCGGCTGATGCACCAGCTGACCGTGGACAACAAGTGGACGGAGGGGCGGCCGTACTTCACGAACATCCCGCGGCTCTACGGCCAGACCATCGGCCTGATCTCGTTCGGCAACGTGGCCAAGGCGGTGGCCCGCCGCTGCCACGCCTTCGGCCTGCGGGTGATCGCGTTCGACCCGTTCCTCGCCGAGCTCGAGATGACCGCGGTGGGGGTGGAGCCGGTGACGAGCCTGATCGAGCTGTGCCAGCGCGCCGACTTCCTGTCCATGCACGCGCCGCTCAACGCCGAGACGCGCCACATGATGGGCGAGCGCGAGTTCCGCGCGATGAAGAAGAGCGCGATCTTCATCAACAACGGGCGGGGGCCGACCGTGAACGAGGCCGCCCTGGCCGACGCGCTCCGCCAGGGCTGGATCGCGGGCGCCGCGCTCGACGTGTTCGAGGTGGAGCCGGTGGATCCGAACAACGCGCTCTTGCACATGGACAACGTGCTGGTGAGCCCGCACATCGCCTCCGCGACCGCTCGGATGGCGCCCGAGACACGCCGCCGGCTGGGCCGCGAGCTCGCCACCGTGCTGCAGGGCAAGTGGCCGCGCTCCGCGGTCAACCCCGGCGTCCTCCCCAAGACCTCCCTGATCCGCTGGCAGCCCTACCCGATGGGCCGCGGCCCCAACCGCTAGGGGTCAGGTCTTACATTCCGACATTTCACCGCTCCGGATCAGGCTGGGCTCAGGCGGTCAAGAAATGTCGGAATGTAAGACCTGACCCCAGATCTGACGCAGGGTGGTGAGGGCGGCGGGGGAGAGCGGGCCCCGGTTGACCGCGGCGGCGGCGAAGTCGAGCTGGGCCAGGTCGGAGCAGCCGATGAGCACGGTGGACAGGGCGTCGCCGGTGATCGCGAAGCGCAGCGCGGCCTCCACGACGCTGCCCGCGTGGCCCTGGGCCACCAGCGGCTCCAGGGCGCGGCCGCGGGCCACGTCGGTGGCGTAGTCGGGACCGGAGGCGATCGGGCTCACCGACGGGATCGCGGTCGGGTGACGCGCCGCCTGGCCGCTCAGCGCCCCGCCCGCCAGCACCCGGATGCCGATGGTGCCGACGCCCTGCTCCCGCGCGAGCACGAGCAGCCGGTCGTAGTCCTGCGCGGGATAGCCGACCGGCAGCGCGTAGGCCCCGGTCGGGTTCAGCAGGTTGAACACCACCTGCGCGGTGTCGATCGCCCCGCTCGCGAGCGCGCGATGGAGCGCGCCGGTCTCGCCGGACGCGGTGATCCCGACGAAGCGCACCTTGCCCTGCTCCTGCAGCCGCCGCACCGCGGGCATGACCGCGTCCAGCACGCGCGCGACCCCGAGGGGCCGCTCGTCGCCCACCCGCCCGATCAGGTTGTGCAGATGCAGCAGGTCCACCCGCTCGAGCCCGAGCCGGGCGAGGCTCGTCTCGACCGATCGCCCGACCGCTTCCGCCACGTAGGCGAGATCGGCGGCGACGAGCCGCCACTTGGTGCCCACGATCGCGGCGGGCCTGAGCGCGCGCAGGACCTGCCCGAGGTTCTTCTCCGACTCGCCGGAGCCGTAGGCCGGCGCGGTGTCGAGGTAGTTGATCCCCAGCTCCATCGCGCGCGCGACCCCGCGCTCCCGCTCGGCCGGGGTGCCCCGCACCATCAGCCCGCCGACGTCGCCGCAGCCGAAGCCCAGCGCGGAGATCCGCAATCCCGTTCGTCCCAGCGTGCGGTATTCCATGGCCGCTCTTTATACCACGGCCCGCGCGCGGCCCGCTTGCCCGCCGCGGGAGGGTCGTTTACTCTCTGACCCCTATGCGCCACACGCGCCTCGGCCGCACCGGCCTGTCCGTCTCGCGCCTCTGCCTCGGCACCATGACCTTCGGCCTGCAGTGCGACGAGGCGGCGTCCCGCGCCATCCTCGACCGCGCGGCCACGGGCGGCGTCACCTTCCTCGACACCGCCGACGTCTACCCGCTGGGCGGCGGCCTCGACACGGTGGGCCGCACCGAGGAGATCCTCGGCGGCTGGCTCGAGGGCCGCCGCCACGACTTCGTCGTCGCCACCAAGTGCGTGGGCGCGATGAGCGCGCGGCCGTGGGACCGCGGGGCCTCGCGCAAGCACATCCTGGACGCCATCGAGGGCTCGCTGCGCCGGCTGCGCACCGACCACGTGGATCTCTACCAGCTCCACCACTTCGATCCCGCGACCCCGATCGACGAGACCCTGCGCGCGCTCGACGACGTGGTCCGGGCCGGCAAGGCCCGCTACGTCGGCTGCTCGAACTTCCACGCCTACCAGGTCGCCCGCGCGCTCGGCCGCAGCGAGGCGCTTGGCCTCGCGCGCTTCGACTCGGTGCAGCCGCGCTACAACCTGCTCTTCCGCCAGATCGAGCGTGAGCTGCTGCCACTCTGCCGGGAAGAAGGCATCGCGGTGATCCCCTACAACCCGCTGGCCGGCGGTTTCCTCTCGGGCAAGCATCGCCGGGGCACCGGCCCCACCGCGGGCACCCGCTTCACGCTCGGCAACGCGGCGGAGCGTTACCAGGACCGCTACTGGCACGAGCGCGAGTTCGAGACCGTGGAGGCGCTCCGGCCGCTGGCCGCCGAGGCCGGCACGTCGCTCGCAGGGCTCGCGGTGGCGTGGATGCTGGCCGAGCCCGCGATCACGTCGCCGATCGTGGGGGCGAGCCGCCCGGACCAGCTCGACGACGTGCTGCTCGCGGCCGAGAAGCCGCTCGACGCCGCGCTCAAGGCCCGCCTCGATGAGCTGACGCGCGAGTACCGCTGGGGCGACGACCCGCGCTGACCCGCGGGCCCCCCGGCCAGGAGGAGCAAGCCATGCCCACGCCCGTGAACCGCCAGATCGTGCTCCGCAGCCGCCCCGTCGGAATGCCCAAGCCCGGCGACTTCGACCTCGTGGAGTCGCCCCTGCCGGCGCCCAGGGACGGCGAGATCCTGTGCCGGACGATCTATCTCTCGCTCGATCCCTACATGCGCGGGCGCATCAGCGGAGCCAAGTCCTACGCGGCCTCGGTGGAGCCGGGGCAGGTGATCGTGGGCGGCACCGTGAGCCTGGTGCTCGAGTCGAAGCATCCGGGCCTGGCCAAGGGCGACGTGGTGATGGGCTACGACGGCTGGCAGTCTCACGGGGTGGCCAAGGGCGCGGCGGTGCGCAAGCTCGATCCCCGGCAGGCGCCGGTGTCGACCGCGCTCGGCGTGCTCGGCATGCCGGGCATGACCGCCTACGTGGGCCTGCTCGACATCGGCCAGCCCAAGTCGGGCGAGACGGTGGTGGTGTCGGCGGCCTCCGGCGCGGTGGGCTCGGCGGTGGGGCAGATCGCCAAGATCAAGGGCGCCCGGGCGGTGGGCATCGCGGGGTCCCAGGACAAGTGCGACTACGCGGTGCGCGAGCTGGGCTTCGACGCCTGTGTGAACTACAAGAAGGGCGACCTGCTCGTGTCCTTGAAGGCCGCGTGCCCCGCCGGCATCGACGTGTACTTCGAGAACGTGGGCGGCGACGTGCTCCGCGCGGTGATGCAGCTCCTGAACATGAACGCGCGCATCCCCCTCTGCGGGCTCATCTCCGAGTACAACGCCACCGAGCCGGTGCCCGGGCCCAACCTGCGCCCGCTCCTCTTCAATCGCGCGCTCGTGAAGGGCTTCATCGTCTCCGACCACCTGGCGCGGTTGCCCGACTTCCTGAAGGACTGCGGCGGCTGGCTGCGCGAGGGCCGGCTCAAGCACCGCGAGGACGTCGTGGTCGGCCTCGAGAAGGCGCCGGAGGCCTTCATCGGGCTGCTGCAGGGCAAGAACTTCGGCAAGCTCCTGGTGCGGGTGGGGGAGGATCCGACGAGGTGATGTGGCGCGGGCGCCTGGCGGGCGCGCTGCCGGCCGCGCTCCTCGCGCTCGGCCTCGCGCCGGCCGCCTCCGCGCAGGTCTTCATCGCCTCGAAGCCGCACCCGGAATTCTGGATCGCGCCGCTGTCCATCACCGCCACCATCGGCCGGCACGACGTAACCGGCCCCCCGGGCCCGCTGACGCTCTTGATGTCGTTCAGCGTGGCGCCCCCGCCGCGCCGCGATCCGGCCGAGTTCGCCCAGGATCTCTACCTGCTCTGGCCGGGCGAGCTGGCGGGCACGGACGGGGCCGCCGGCGCCGATCCCGCGCTCGCCCGTGACGTCGAGGCCGCCGGCTTCACGGTGCTCGCACACGGTCGGGCGCCGCTCGCCGCGCGCAGCCGGGCCCAGATGGGCACCGGCGCGGGCGCGGCGGGGCGGCGCCCGCTCGGGGACGCGCTCTTCGTCACCTTCGCGCGGCCGGAGGGGCTGGCCCGCGGCGCGAAGGCGGCGTCCTACGTGCGCATCCCGTGGCATCCGGAGCTGGCGAGCCTGGACTGGCTCCCGCGCCTCGAGCTCCCGGTGAAGGGGGCCGTCCGACCCCGACGCGTGAGCTGGCTCGAGGAGACGTTCTGGGGCCGGCGCCACATCATCACGCTCGGCTTCGGCGACGTCGGGTATTCCTCCCTCTACCCGCTCTACTATGGCAACCGCGATCGCGTCGTCCCGCTCGCGCCCGACTTCTCCCGCCTGTCGATCAGCTTCGACGAGTCGAGCCACCTCAAGATCGACGAGGTGGTGCCGTCGACCGCGACCCGCCGGATGAGCGAGACCCGGGAGAACACCGAGACGCTCTCGATCCCGCTCGTCGCCACCGACGGCATCGTTCCCCAGACGCTCAAGGTGCAGTTCGTCTACTTCCGGGGGCGCCTGCCGTGGCGGCCCATCCTGCTCTCCGCGCTCCTCCTGGGCCTGGGCAATCTCACCGGGCCGATCGTCGGCAACCTGATCCGCCAGCTCGTGCGGACGGTGCGGGGCCGGGTGCACGTCGGGCGGGGCGAGGCCGCGGGCCGGGCGCGCGGCCAGGTGCCCTCGCAGGAGGTGCTGGCGCGCATCCGCCCCGGGGAGACGACCTACGCGGACGTGCTCAAGCTCGTCGGCGGCGAGCCCGAGGAGGAGCAGCGCCTGCCCTCGGGCGAGATCCGCGCGGTGGTCTACCGCGGCGAGCGCATGGTGCCGCACCGGGGCCGGCGATTCGGGTGGTTCGCCACCGTGAGCCACTGGGAGGTGGAGCAGCACGAGGTGCAGATCGACTTCGACCAGGAGCGGGTGCGCGACATCCAGGCTCGCATCCGGCGGACGCGTCACAGCCTGCCCACCGTGGTCTGAGCCGCGGGTCCCGTCAGTGGGCGCGGATCCAGGCCCCGATCGCCGAGATCACCTGCGCTTCGATTCCCAGGTAGCCGTGCGGAGCCTTCGCCTCGCAGGGCCCTGAGATGGGCGGGCTGCCGCCCTCGAAGGCCAGCAGCTCCTTGACCGGCGCGTGCTTGAGGGCTTTCACGATGGCCTCCGCGCCGGAATAGGGCGAGGCGCGGCAGGCGTCGTCCTTGTGGTGGACCACGAGGGTGGGCACCCGGATGTCGTCGAGTCGCGCGTGCCGCACCGCCTCGTAGCTCATCTTGGACGTCTCGGTGACCGACGAGGTCAGCACGATGCCGTCGGGCCCGCCCTCGGTGAGACGGGCCGCCGCGTTGGCCGCGGAGAGCGTGCCCATGCTCGTGCCCACCAGCCACACCGGCACCTTGGCGATCTCGCGTAGCGCCGCGATGGCCTGCTTGACGTCGCTCGCGTGCTCGGAGGTCGTGCGGAAGTTCCGCAGGCCATGCTTCCGGTCGGAGGGCGCGTCCAGGATCCCCACGAGGAAGCCCTCGCGCACCCAGCGCATCCGGGTCCGCAGGAGGAAGTTGCCCTGGAGCCGGCCGATCCCCGCGGGGCTCAGCGCGAGATGCCCGTCGCCGCCCGCGAAGAGGATCACGCCGGCCACCGCCTTCCCGGCCGGGCGCAGAAGGAGGAGCGCCTCGGTGACCGCCGGCCGCGCGGGCACCATGCGAATCTCCTCGCCGGCGGCCCGCGCGGGGAGGGCGGCGACCAGGAGCAGGACCGCGAGAGCCACGGGCACGGCGCGACGGGGGCGCATGGCTGGCCGGATGATAGGCGGCCCGCCGGGCGCACCATGAAGAAGATCGCCGATGGCGTCGAGCACCCCGTGCCCGCCACCATCGACGCCCCGCGATCCTGGGCGAGATCCGTGATTCGCTGAAGACCCTCGGCTACCCGAGGTGACTCACCTCACTCGCCTTGCGGGCGGCGCGGCGGCGAACCGCCATGCCGATGGCGGCGAAGGTGCTGCCGAGCAGCAGGAGGGTCGCCGGTTCCGGCACCGGAGCCAGGTCATGGCTGTTCGTGAACTCGCTGATGAACGCGCCCTGCAGGAGCTGGATGTCCTTGCGGATGTAGGCGGTTGATTGGAGCGACGAGAGCGGGACGGCCAGGCTCGAATTGGCGGTCACGATGAGATTGGCCAGGAGCCCGCTCTGGCACACGCCGCCGTCGAACGGGGTGGCGCACACCGTCTCCCGGATCGTGACGTTGTGCCCGGCGTTGAAGAGGTCCACGCCCGCCAGGCTGGCCGTGCCGTCGATCGTCTTGACCGTGTAGTAGAAGAGGATGTCGGCCAGGCCGGACGGGGAAGGGTCGTGCGAGATCTGGAAGCCCAGGTTGACGTCCTGGCCCTTCACGCTCGAGAGCGTACCGAGAAAGATCTTCGCGGCGACCCCCACGGGACTCACGTTGAAATCGTAGAAATTGAGGCCACCCTCGACGCAGCCCGATCCGAGCAACGTGACGTCGCCGGCGGCCATGCACGAAGGAATCGCCTCGGCCGGGGAGCTGACTACGACGACGTTGCCGACCAGGGCGACGAGCACCACCATCGCGAGTGCGAAAAACCTACTCATCTGCCTCCTCCTTGTGGAAGGGAAATTTCGTGAAGAACAAAGACTGGGGATGGGCAGAGACAAGTTGTGTGCCACCGGGAGCGTCGCGCAGGAAGTCGCGTCGTTTCAGTGAAAACGGCGAGGGTCGTGCTACCGCCGGTAGGGGGAGCGGGGCGGACCGGTACTACTTACCGCGTAACCGGTACGCGATCTCGGCGGAAGTTACTCGATCAGGTCGACCAGCGCGTGCTCCTCCCCGAACCAGATGGGAGAGCGCGTGAGGTCGATGAAACGCTTTTCATCTTCGAGCAGCCGCCGCCCCGCCGCGCGGCCCTCCGCGGTGGCTCCCGCGCGCGCGAAGTCTTCCACGGTTTCCCACCACAGCTCGGCCACGCCGTCGAAGTCCTCCGGGGCCCCGCGGTGGCGGCGCATCGCTTCGCTGAAGGCGGACGTCACCGTGTGCACCTGCGCGTAGCGCTTGACGCCGAGGGCGGGGGCCAGCTCCCGCACCAGGGGACCGTGGGAGTCGAGCCAGTAGCGCTGGAACTCCTCGCGGGAGAGATGGGGCAGGCGGCGCAGGCAGAAGACGAGCTTGATCATGGCGTGGCCGGAAGATCCTTCCTGAGGAAATGATGGGCATGCCCGACCGGCCAGTCGTCGGCCTTGGCGTAGAGCTGGTAGCCGACCTTCTCGTAGAAGCCGGGGGCCTGGAAGCTGAAGGTATCGAGGAAGACGTGGCGGCAGCCGCGCTCCACCGCGCGCTGCTCCGCGGCCTCCATCAGCCGGCGGCCGAATCCCCGCCCGCGCAGCGCCTCGCTGACCCAGAGGATCCGCACGTAGAGCACGCCGCCCCAGATCTGGGCCAGGAGCCCGCCCATCACCTCGTCGCCCTGGTCGCGCAGGAAGAAGTTGACCGGGGAGTACTCCTGGAGCCCGGTGAGCGCGATGTTGTACGTGTCGAGATGGTCCACCACGATCTGCTTGAGAGCCTCCGAGGCGTGGGGATCGGACACGATGCGGATATCGGTCATGGAGGCCCTCCCTTCATGCGGGCCGGCGCGGGCGCAGGCTAGCACGCCGGACCGGGGGCGGCAAACCGGGGCCCGCGAGACTCGCCCGCCGTCGGGGGATCGGGTAAGATGCCGGGGGTGATCGGCTCTTCGCGCGATGCCGACGTGCTGGTGGTGGGCGGCGGTCCGGGCGGCAGCACCGCGGCGACCTTCCTCGCCCGGGGCGGGCTGCGCGTCACCCTGGTGGAGCGCGAGGCCTTCCCGCGCTTCAAGGTCGGCGAGTCCCTGATCCCCACGTGCATGGACATCTGCCGCCGGCTGGGCGTGCTCGACCGGGTGCTCGCCCACGGCTTCCAGATGAAGTACGGCGCTACCTTCCACGATCAGGAGCTGGGGCTTCAATCCACCTTCGACTTCAAGCCCGGCCGGCCGTGGCCCGCCTTCACGCTCGACGTGCATCGCGCCGAGTTCGACCAGATCCTCCTCGACCACGCGGTGGCGCAGGGGGTGATCCGGATCCAGCCCGCCACCGTCGAGAAGGTGGTCTTCGACGACGGCGGGGTCACCGCCCGGCTCAGCGACGGTGACGGCGAGCGGGAGCTGCGCGCGGGATTCCTGGTGGACGCGAGCGGCCGCGACGCCTTCCTGGCCGCGCGCCAGGGGCGGCGGACGCCGCGGCCCGGACTCGGCAAGGTGGCCATCTTCGCCTACTTCCGTGGGGCCCGTCGCTTTCCCGGCCGCGAGGAAGGCCACGTGCGCATCCACATCTTCCCCGAGGGCTGGTTCTGGTACATCCCGCTCGCCCGCGACGAGACGAGCGTCGGCTGCGTGCTCCACCAGAAGGTGGTCAAGGCGCGCGGCGGCTCGCTCCAGGAGCTGTTCGACGACATGGTCGAGCGGTGCCACGCGGTGCGCGACAACCTCCGCGGCTCCGAGCGCGTGACCGAGCTCTACACCACCGCGAACTTCGCCTACTCGGTGGAGCCGGTGGTGGGCGACCGCTTCGTGTGCGTGGGCGACGCGGTGGCCTTCGTGGATCCGATCTTCTCGCCCGGCGTGTTCCTGGCCATGCAGTCGGGCGAGCTGGCCGCGGGTGCCGTGCTGCGGGCGTTCCGCGCGCACCGGTTCGAAGCCCGACGCTTCCGCGCCTACGAGCGGGCCGTCCGCCGGGGCACCCGGCCCTTCGAGCGCTTCATCGAGTCCTTCTACGACCGCGCCTTCCTCGAGGTCTTCCTGCGCCCGCGCAACGTCCTGGGCATGGTCCCCGCGGTCACCGGCGTGCTCGCGGGCGGCTCGTTCGGCGCCCTGCCCAAGCACCTGCGCGTGTCGCTCTGGGGGTTCTTCCAGGTGGTGCGCTTCACGCGCTGGCTGAACCTGCGCCGCGGCGTGGTCCTCGAGTCCCGTCTCGACTGGTAGCCCGAGGTCGCCCCCGAGCCAGCACATGGAGAGAGCCCCCATGAACTACCGGATCATCTCGGCCGACGATCACATCGACATGCAGTGGCTGCCGCGCGATCTCTGGCAGAAGCGGGTGCCCGCGGCGTGGCGCGAGCGGGCGCCCCGGGTGGTGGAGACGGACGCCGGGCCCTACTGGGTCTGCGGCGAGGAGCGCTGGGACCCGTGGGGCGGTCGCAAGGGCGTGGCCGGCTCCATGGGCGGGCGGCGGCTCGCCCTGGAGAAGGGCGGGGTGCTCGAGCCCGGGGTGCTGCGGCCGACCACCACCGCCCTGCGCCTGGCCGACATGGACCGCGACGGGGTGGACGCCACCGTGATGTACGGGCCGATCGTGCCCCTGCTGATCAAGGATCCCGCGCTCCGCCAGGTCTGCTACCACGCCTACAACGATTGGCTCGCCGAGTTCTGCGCCACCGCGCCCGCGCGGCTGATCGGCGCGGGGCTGATCCCGATCGACGAGCCCAAGGTCGCCGCCGACGAGGTGCGCTCGCTCGCCCAGCTCGGGCTGCGCACCGGGATGTTCCTCGCCGCGCGGGCCGAGCTGCCGCTCTGGGACGAGGCGTGGGAGCCGCTCTGGGAAGCCGCCGCGGAGACCGGGCTGCCGATCGGCTTCCACCTGGGCGGCGGGCTGCGCACCGTGACGTTCAGCGGGCCCAAGGCCGCCGATCCCGGCAACATGGGCGTGCGGGTGGCGTGCGCGACGCTCCAGATGGACGAGCCGCTCGCCGCGGTGATCTTCTCGGGCGCGCTCGAGCGGCACCCCGGGCTGCGGATCGTCCTGGCCGAGACCGGCATCGGCTGGCTGCCCTACATGCTGGAGCGCATGGACGATACGTACCAGCGCTTCCTGGACGCGGCCGACTACTGGCGCGCGCACGGCGGGCTGCGCCTGACCATGCCGCCCAGCGAGTACTGGAAGCGCCAGATCTGGGCCACCTTCCAGCTCGACCTGGTCGGGCTGCGCCTCGTGGACGTGCTCGGCGCGGGCCGCGTGATGTGGGCCTCCGACTACCCGCACGCGGACAGCACGTGGCCAGATTCGCAGGAGGCCATCGAGGAGAACTTCCGGGGCGTGGCGGAGGCGACGCGCCGGCGCATCCTCTGCGACAATGCCCGGGAGCTCTACCGGCTCTGAGCCCGGCCCGCGCGACCGCGGCGCTGGGCTTCACCCCGCGCGAGGTGCGCGCGCTGCGGGCGCTCCGGAGCCCGATCGGTATCCAGCGGGCGCTCGACGCCATGCCGTATCACCTGGCGGGCACCGCGTGGTCGCCGCGCCGGGTGCTGCGCGAGCGCACCGCGCATTGCCTGGAGGGCGCGGTGTTCGCGGCGGCGGCCCTGCGCGTGCTCGGCTTCCCACCGCTGCTGCTGGATCTGGAGGCGGTGCAGGACACCGATCACGTGGTCGCGGTGTTCCGGAGCCGCGGGCACTGGGGCGCCATCGCCAAGTCCAACTTCTCGGGGCTGCGCTATCGCGAGCCGGTGCACCGGAGCCTGCGCGAGCTGGTGATGAGCTACTTCGACGGCTACTTCAACCTGCGGGGCGACCGCACGCTGCGCGCCTACGCGGGCCCGGTGAACCTGGCCCGTTTCGACCGGACCCGGCCCGGCTGGATGACGACGGAGGAGGACGTCTGGTGGATCGCCGAGCACCTGCTCGAGATTCCGCACACGCGGCTGCTGCGGCCGGCCATGGTTCGCGCGCTCTCGCGAGTCGACCGGCGCGCGCTGGCCGCCGGGCGGGTGGGCCAACGTGAGCCCTGACTCCATGACGGTGGAGGAGCATCTCGACGGCAGCCGCACCGAGTACTTTCCGGTCAAATGCACGGAGGAGCAACTGCTCCGTCTTCTCCGGGAGGTCTTCGAGGAGCACTGGGAGCACGTGATCTTCGGCCCGTGCATCGAGGGCGCGGTGTTCGAAGGCCGGTTCGGCCGGCGGCCGACGCTCTCCGTGCTGGACGGCTACCTCACCGTGCAGGTCGAGGGCAGCGAGTCCTGGCACTTCCACCTCTGCATCGGCCCGCACCGGGGCTCTCCCGGGCTGCCCACGCCGGCCGCGCTGGCCGAGTGGCGTCGCTGCGCCCGCGCCGCGTTCTTCCAGAGCCGCGATCGGGCCGGGCGCCCCAGCGCCTGGGGTCTGCGCCTCTGGAACGGCCGCGGCGAGCAGATGCTGACCGTCTTCCTGCCGAACCCGTGGATCGATCCCGCGCGCGGCCGCTACGTGGACACCCCCGACTGGTCGCGCCTCGACCTCTGGATGGCGCTCCGCGCCCGCCACGCCGGCGTGCCCGCCGACCCGCCGCCCGCCGACGCCACCCCCCCGAAGACCCACTGATGGGGTCAGGTCTTGCATTCCGACATTTCGGGGCGGGGTGAGCGGATGGAATGTCGGATTGTAAGACCTGACCCCAGTCGCTAGAATCGCGGCGTATGGACGGCGTCCACGATCTGGGGGGGATGCAGGGCTTCGGGCCGGTCGAGCGCGAGCAGAACGAGCCCACGTTCCACGCGGCCTGGGAGGCGGTGGTGCTGGCCATGCAGCACGCGGGCCGCCTGGGCCTGCTCTACAACATCGACGAGTTTCGTCACGGCATCGAGCGCATGGCCCCCGCTCACTACCTGCGCGCGACCTACTACGAGAAGTGGCTCGAGGGGATGATCCGGGTCCTGCTCGAGAAGGGCGCGGTGGGCGCGGAGGAGCTGACCGCGCGGCAGGCGTTCTTCGAGCAGAAGCCCGACGCGCCGGCCACGGCGGCGCTCCCAGGACCGCCGCGGCCGCGGGGCTCCTCCAGGCGGACCTCGCTGACCGACTTCATCCGCGAGACCGGGGCCACGCCGCGGTTCGGGCCGGGCGACGCGGTCCTCACCCGCGAGATGCACCCGCGCGGGCACACGAGGCTGCCGCGCTACGCGCGCGGCAAGCGCGGCGTGATCCATCTCTGCCACGGCATCCACGTGTTCCCCGACACCAACGCCCACGGCCAGGGCGAGCAGGCGCAGCCACTCTACAGCGTGCGCTTCGACGCGCGCGAGCTGTGGGGCGAGTCGGCGGAGCGGAACCAGGCCGTGCACATCGATCTCTGGGAGAGCTATCTCCTGCCCGGGAGGTAACGGATGGGCAAGAACCACCCGAACGTCGATCCCTACATCGTCTCCCGCGTGCGAGCGCTCGAGTCGCTGCTGCTCGAGAAGGGCATCCTGGCCCCCGACGCGGTGGACCGGGTGATCCAGCGCTACGAGGCGGACACCGGCCCGATGGTGGGCGCCCGCGCGGTGGCCAAGGCGTGGACGGATCCCGATTACCGTCGCCTGCTCCTGGACGACCCGAAGGCCGCCCTCGGGCGGTTCGACCTCGACTACGAGATGCTGATGGTGGTCGAGAACACCGAGGCGGTGCACAACCTGGTGGTGTGCACGCTCTGCTCCTGCTACCCGTGGCCGGTGCTGGGGCTGCCGCCCACCTGGTACAAGATGCCGGCCTACCGCTCCCGCGCGGTCAGCGAGCCGCGCGCGATCCTCCAGGAGATGGGCTTGGCGGTGCCGGCGGAGCGCGAGATCCGCGTGTGGGACTCGAGCGCGGAGATGCGCTACATGGTGCTGCCGCGGCGGCCGGCGGGCACCGAGGGCCTGGGCGAGGCGGAGCTGGTGCCGCTGATCAGCCGCGACGCGCTCATCGGCGTGGCCGAGCCGCGCGCGACCGCCTCCTGAGCGGCGACGGCTCCGTGTACGAGCGCCGGCGCAACATCGTGGTGCGCTGCGACGGGCGGCGCGTCAACGTGGCGCGCTTCCGGGGCCAGCTCTTCATCTGCGCCACGGGCTGCTGCTGCGGCCGTACCGAGGACGGCTTCGCGCCCGTCCCGACCGAGACCTTCCACCGGGAATGGGAGCGGCGGCGGCTCCGCAACGTCATCCACCTCACGATCGGCGGCTGTCTCGGGCCCTGCGCGCTCGCCAACGTGGCGCTCCTGCTCTTCGACGGGCAGGCCCAGTGGTTCCACTCAGTGGACCGCGAGGCCCTCGCGGTCGCCCTCTACGACCACATCGAGGCCATGCTGGAGGCCGGCGCCTGCCTGCCGCCGCCCGCGGCGCTCGAGCCGTACCACTTCACCGCGTCGGCCTGGCAGGAGCGGCCCGACGGCCAGCCGGTGGACGACGCCCGGCTCTGGCGCGCCCGCCCCTCCCACGCCTGCGATGCCACGCCCTCCGGGGTTGCCGCCGAAGGTGAAGCGCTCACGGTGGATCGCGTCGTCGCGGTGATGGAGGGCCGGGTCGCCCTGCCGCGCAAGAACGGCGAGCTGGTCTTCGAGGAGCCCTGGCAGGGCCGCGTCTTCGGCATGGCGGTCGCCCTGCACGAGCGCGGCCTCTACGATTGGGAAGAGTTCCGCCAGACCCTCGTCACCCACATCGCCGCCGCGGAAGCCCGCGGCGGCCCCTTCGCCTACTACGAGACCTGGCTCCAGACCTTCGAAGAGCTGCTCACCCGCAAGGACCTCGTGACCGGGACCGAGCTCGACGAAACCACCTACCAGTTCGAATTCGGCGAACGCGACGACGTCTTTTGACTCGGAGGTGGCTGCGCCCCCCTTCCGAACCTCCCCCCGAAAAAACGGATTGCGCGGGCGGAGCCCGCGCTCGAAGCGGCCTCGGTCATTGGGCGCTGAGCCGGA
>JBBDXN010000098.1:0-22288 GCA_040902305.1 Candidatus Rokuibacteriota bacterium
GCTCAGCACCTTCACCAGCGCCTCCGCCTTCGCGTACCGGCTATTGCCCTGCTCGTTGAATCGGGGCCCCACCGCGACCGCGAACCTCGGATACGTGAGGCGAATGTCCGCGTTGGCCTCTCGCAGGCCCAGGTCGTACACATTGTACCGGGCATCGGCGTGGAACCCGATCCTTTGGTTGGGGCTGACCGTGAGATCGGCGTACAGGGCCTTCAGGGGCTGGGAGACCGGGTCCATCTTGAACGTCTGGCTCAGCGTGAGCGCACCGCCTCCCAGCGCACCGGCGTCTGATCGGGGCCGGCCACCGTCTCGGCGTTCAGCGAGTTAGTGAGGTAGTAGGTGATCTCGTTGGCCTTGCCGAGCCGATCGATGCCGACGCGCCGCTCGTAGCCCGGATCGATGCCGGTGGCGGTGCTGGCCCCCGGATCATAGTTGGGATAGTCCTTCCCCACTCCACCTGGCGCCGGACGCGCGGATCGTACCCCGATTCCTCGACGGTGAGGGCGCCCACGCGTGTGACCCGCTCGCCGACCACCCGCTGGTCGTAGTAGGTCAGGCGGCCGCCCGCGAACGGAGTGACCGTGAAGAGGCCGCCCACCGGGATCGGCATGAGGAGGCGCGGGTGGAAGTCGGCCCGGGCGCCGTCGGGGCCCACGTCGCGGATGAAGTTCACGTAGCTCGCGGTGGTCTCGTAGAGCAGGCCGGGCACCCCGGGCACCGGCTGCCGACGAGCTTGATCTCGGGCACCCGCTGCAGCTCGATCGGCCGGCCGGTGGTGAGGTCCTGGTACCACTTCACGTTGCCCACCAAGGCTCCAGGCGTCCCAGGTCTGGGTGACGAACACGTTCGTCTCGGCCCGCTGGTTGGCGCGGCCCACGAGCCGGTTGCCGTAGTCGCGGAAGATCACGTCGTCGCTCGTGACGTTGGCGTTGACCTTGAACCCCATGCTAGCAGCGGGCCCCGGCCGTGAAAAGGACATCCTGCCCGTCGCCCGCGGCGGCCAGGACATCGCCGATCAGCGAGAGGGAGCCGGCCACGCACACGATCCCGAGCGGGTCCTCCGCGATGGCCATCGCGAGCGCCGCCTGCGGCGACGGGGCGGTGCCCGCGCGCGCCGAGGCCGGCAGCAGCGCGCGGAGCGCGTCCGGCGCGGCGGCCCGCGGGTTGGCGGACGCGGTGAAGATGACCCGCGCGGCCAGGGGCCGGAGCGCGGCCAGGATGCCGCCCGCGTCCTTGTCGGCCATGACGCCGATCACGAAGGTGACCGGCCGTCCCGGGAAGTAGGCCCGCAGCGACGCGGCGAGGGCCCGGGCCCCGGCCGGATTGTGGGCGCCGTCGAGGATCACGAGCGGATCGCGGCGAAGGATCTGGAAGCGCCCGGGCCAGCGGGCCCCGCGGAGACCCGCGCGGATCGCGGGCTCGTCCGCGCCCAGCTCACGGGCCGCCGCCGCCGCGAGCAGCGCGTTGCCCGGCTGGTAGACGCCCAGCAGTCCGCAGGCCACGTCGGAGAAGCGCCAGTCCGGTCCTTGCAGGTCGAGGCGCTGGGCCTCCCACGTGAAGCCGAGCGGGGTGACGTGCAGATCGCGCCCTTCGAGCAGCAGCGGCACGCCGACCAGGGCGGCGCGGCGCGTGACGACCGTCTCCGCCTCCGGATCCTGCCGCGCGGAGACGGCCACGCCGCTCCGGATGATGGCCGCCTTCTCCCCGGCGATCAGGGTCAGCGTGTCGCCCAGCTCGTGCTGGTGGTCGTGGTCGATGGGCCCGATCACCACCACCCGGGGCTCGCCCACCGTGGTGGCGTCGAGCCGGCCCCCGAGGCCGACTTCCAGGATCGCGACGTCCACCCGCGCGCGGCAGAAGTGGTCGAGCGCGAGCGCGGTGCCCGCCTCGAACACGGTGAGGTCGAGCCGCGTGATCAGCGTGCCGAGCGCGTCGACCCCGTCCACGAAATCGGCCTCGGAGATGGGCCGGCCGTCCACCCGGATGCGCTCGCGGTAGTGGGAGAGGTGCGGCGAGGTGTAGAGGCCGACGTGGCGGCCGGCCGCCTGGAGCGCGGCGGCCAGCATGGCCGAGATGGAGCCCTTGCCGTTGGTGCCCCCCACCTGGGCGATGGTGAAGGCCTGCTCGGGATGCCCGATCGCGTCGAGCATCGCCTCGATGCGCTCCCGGCCGGGGCGCATGCCGGCCCGCTCCCCGCCGCGCAGCGCGAGGATGCGGGCTACGGCCTCCGCATACGTCATGGGGCGGGCGCGGGGGCGCGACCGCTGAAGAAGGCGAGGATGCGTCGGAGGGTGGCCCGCAGATCCCGCCGCTCCACGACCAGGTCGAGCTGGCCGTGATCGAGCAGGAACTCCGAGCGCTGGAACCCCTCGGGCAACGGCTGGCGGATGGTCTCCGCGATGACCCGGGGACCCGCGAAGCCGATGAGGGCGCGCGGCTCGGCCAGGATGAGATCGCCCAGCATCGCGAAGCTGGCCGTCACGCCGCCGGTGGTGGGATCGGTGAGGAGCGAGATGTAGGGAATGCGCTCCGCGTCCAGGCGCTGCAGCGCGGCCGACGTCTTGGCCATCTGCATGAGCGAGAGGATGCCCTCCTGCATGCGGGCACCGCCGGAGGCGGAGACGATGAGGAGCGGGATGCGCTTCTGCAGGGCCAGCTCGATGGTGCGGGTGAGCTTCTCGCCGACCACCGAGGCCATGCTGCCGCCCAGGAACGAGAACTCGAAGACGGCCAGCGCCACCGGATACCCGCCGATGCGCGCGGTGCCGGTGAGCACCGCCTCGCCCCCGTCGGTCTTGCTCCGCGCCGCCTTCAGCCGGTCGGTGTACCGCTTGGTGTCCTTGAAGTTGAGCGGATCTTTCGAGCGCAGCCCCGCCTCGCGCTCCTCGAAGGAGCCGTCGTCGGCCAGCAACGCGATGCGCTCGCGCGCGGAGATGCGGAACGGGTAACCGCACTTCGGGCAGACGCGGCCCGCGCGCTCGACCTCGGCCCGGTAGACGATCTCCTTGCAGGAGTCGCACTTGACCCACAGGCCCTCGGCGATGACGACCTTCTTCGGCCGGTCGTCGTCACCCTCTTCCTTCTTCTTCCAGAACCAGGCGGCCATTTCAGCCGGTCACCGCGGGTTGTCCGCCAAAGACGGGAAGTCCGCGGACTGGGGGAGTGCGGGGGCCATTTCTGGGCCCCCGCATTGAATAAAGAAGCGGATCCGATCGACCGCAGGCTCCCGGGTTGCTGCGACCTTGATCACGAAACGCTCCGAAGGGGCGCTTTCAACGACGCGATGAAGTCGCCGACACGCGAAAGCAGCTCGGGGGAGCCGCCGTGCTGCTCGACGAGGCGCACGATGGCCGAGCCCACGATCACGCCGTCGGCGGCGCGGCCGACCTCCGCGGCCTGCTCCGGGGTGCTGATGCCGAAGCCCACGCAGATCGGCTTGGTCGTGATGGCGCGCAGGGCGCGGAGCTGCTGGGCGAGCTCGGGGGCGAGCGCGTTGCGCTCGCCGGTGACGCCGGTGAGCGAGACCATGTAGATGAAACCCTCGCTGGCCCGGGCGATCTTGCGCATCCGCTCCGGGGTCGAGGTGGGCGCCACCAGGTGGACGACGTCGAGCCCGGCCGGGGCGGCCTCCGCGCGCAGCGGATCCGCTTCCTCGGGCGGCACGTCGGCGACGATGACCCCGTCGATGCCCGCCTCCACCGCGGTCCGGCAGAAGGCCTTGAGCCCGAAGGCGAGGATCGGGTTGTAGTAGGTCAGGAACACGAGCGGCAGCGAGACGTCGCCCCGCATCTCGCGCACCAGCTCCAGCACGCGCGGCAGGCTCACGCCCGCGGCGAGCGCGCGCTGGGTGGCCCGCTGGATCACCGGGCCGTCGGCGAGCGGATCCGAGAACGGGATGCCCAGCTCGATGACGTCGGCCCCGCGCCGGGCCGCCTCCACCACCAGCCGCCGCGTCATCGCGAGCGAGGGATCGCCGGCGGTGAAGTAGGCAACGAGGGCCCGCTCCCGCCGCGCCCGCAGCGCGGCGAAGGTGGCGGCGAGCCGCGAAGCCGGGCGCGGGGCGGCGCCGCGCTTCACCGCTGGCCTCCGTGGCCGTTGCCGCCGGCGCCCTCGAGGGCCTGGGCCACCGTGTGCACGTCCTTGTCGCCGCGCCCGGAGAGCCCGATCAGCACACTCTGGGTCTTCTTCATCCGCGCGGCGGCCCGCATCGCGTGCGCGACCGCGTGGGAGGACTCCAGCGCCGGCATGATGCCCTCGAGCCGCGTGAGGGCCTTGAAGCCCTCGAGGGCTTCCTGGTCGGTCACCGAGACGTACTCGAACCGGCCCGCGTCCTTGTAGTAGGAGTGCTCGGGCCCGACGCCCGGATAGTCGAGGCCGGCCGAGATCGAGTGGGCCTCCGCCACCTGCCCGTCGTCGTTCTGCAGCACGTAGCTCATGCTGCCGTGGAGCACGCCCACCGCGCCGGACCCGAGGGAGGCGCCGTGCTGGCCGGTCTTGATGCCGTGGCCGCCCGGCTCCACCCCGACGATGCGCACCCGGCGGTCGCCGATGAAGGGCCAGAAGAGGCCCATCGCGTTGGAGCCGCCACCCACGCAGGCCACGAGCAGGTCGGGCAGGCGGCCGATCGTCCGGCGGGACTGCGCCCGAGCCTCGTCGCCGATCACGCGCTGGAAGTCGCGCACGAGCATCGGATATGGATGGGGGCCCATCACCGAGCCCAGCAGGTAGTAGGTCGTGCGCACGTTGGTGACCCAGTCGCGCAGCGCCTCGTTGACCGCGTCCTTGAGCGTCTTCGAGCCGCTCTCCACCGGGATCACCCGCGCCCCCAGCAGCTTCATGCGGAAGACGTTGAGGGCCTGACGCTCCACGTCCACGCTGCCCATGTAGACCTGGCACTCGAGGCCCAGCAGCGCGGCCGCGGTGGCCGAGGCCACCCCGTGCTGGCCCGCGCCGGTCTCCGCGATGATCCGCGACTTGCCCATCCGCTGGGCGAGCAGGGCCTGGCCGAGCACGTTGTTGATCTTGTGGGCGCCGGTGTGACAGAGGTCCTCGCGCTTGAGGTAGATGCGCGCGCCGCCCACGTGGCGGGTCAGCCGCTCCGCGAAGTAGAGGGGCGTCGGGCGGCCCGCGTAGGTGGACAGCAGCTCGCGCTGCGGGGGGGGGAAGCGCGCGTCCGCGCGCGCGGCGCGGTACGCGCGGTCGAGATCCACGAGCGGCTGCATCAGGGTCTCGGGCACGAAGCGGCCGCCGAAGCGGCCGTAGTGGCCGTTGGCGTCCGGGAGCGACGCGGGCCGCCGGCGCGCCGGGCTCATGGGGCGGCCGCCGCCGCGCGCGCCTCGGTCACGAAGCGGGTCACCCGCGCCGCGTCCTTGCGCCCCGGGCGAGCCTCCACGCCGGAGTTGACGTCCACGCCGTAGGGACGGACGCGGCGCACCGCCTCGCCCACGTTGTCGGGGGTGAGCCCGGCCGAGAGGAGCACCGGATACCGATGCGCCATCGCCGCGGCCACGTCCCAGGGAATCACCGGCCGGGCCTCGCCTTCGCTCCACCGCGCCGGCGAGTCGAGCAGGAACGCGGCGACGCGGTAGCCGGCCATGCGGTCGAGATCGGCGGGGCCCGCGACCTTGAGCACCTTGATCACCGGCAGCCGGAAGCCGTCCAGGTCCTCGGGGCCCTCGTCTCCGTGGAACTGCAGCGCGGCCAGCCCGCACTGCTCGGCGACCGCCTTCACGTGGCCCGGGGCGTGATTCCAGAAGACGCCCACCGGCGTCACGAAGGGCGGCAGGGCCGCTACGATCCGGGCCGCCGCCTCGGGGGTGACGTAGCGCGGGGTGCCCTCCACGAAGATGAACCCGAGCGCGTCGACGCCCGCGGCCACGCAGAGCCGAGCGTCGTCCAGATTGGTGATGCCGCAGATCTTGATCCTCATCGCAGCGAGAGCTCGCGCACCTTCGCGGCCACGTCCGCCGCCCGCAGCAGGGTCTCCCCCACCAGCACCGCGTGGGCCCCCGCCGCCACCACCCGCGCGACGTCGGCGCCGCTCGCGAGCCCGCTCTCGCTCACCGTCAGGGGCCCGGGTGGGATCTGGGGCAGCAGGTGGAGGGACGGATCGAGGCTGGTGGTGAGCGTCTGGAGATCGCGGTTGTTGACCCCGATCACCGGCGCGCCCAGCCGCAGGGCGCGGTCCAGCTCCACCGCGGTATGCACCTCCACGAGGGTCGCCAGCCCCGCGCCCTTGGCCGCGTGGAGCAGGTCGCGCAGCGCCGCGTCCTCGAGGGCGGCCACGATCAGCAGCACCGCGTCGGCGCCCGCGGCGCGCGCCTCCCAGAGCTGGTACTCGTCGACGATGAAGTCTTTGCGGAGGACGGGGACGGGGACGGCGCCGCGGACTCGCGCGAGGTCGTCGAGGCTGCCGTGGAAGTAGCGGGCGTCGGTGAGCACCGACACCGCGGCCGCGCCGGCGCCCGCGTAGATGCCGGCCTGGACGACCGGATCGAGGTCGGCGCGGAAGAGCCCCTGGGACGGCGAGCCCCGCTTGACCTCCGCGATCAGCCGCACCCGCTCGCCCGTCGCGGGGCGGAGGGCGGCTTCGAAGTCGCGCGCGGGGGCAAGCCCGCGGCAGGCCGCGATCAGATCCGGGAGGGGACGGCGCGGCTTGAGCTCGGCCAGCTCCGAGCGCTTGTGGGCGACGATCTTATCGAGGACGCCCATTCGGCTAGTAGTCGCCGCGCAGCCCGTGATCCCGCCCCGTGATGTCGATGCGCGCCATCTGCTCCATCACGTACTCGCGCAGCGTGCGCGGCGGCGGCAGGTCGCGCACCAGACGGCCACCCGCGATGAGCGGCTTGAGCAGCGCCTCCGCGGGCCGGCCATCGGGGCCGAGCGGCGCGGGCGCGGCGGCCGGGAGCACCACGTTCTGGAGCGTGCCCGGGAACCGCCAGACCTGCTTGGCGCCCGAGCGCTTCCCGCGCTTGGCCATGGGTTGGCCCTCGATCTCCATGATGTCGAGCGCGAAGGAGAGCACGGGCGCGTTGGCGATGGAAGTGCCGACACCGTAGCCGTCCACCAGCGGGTTCAGCTTGAGGATCTCGTACTCGTCGATGCCACCCGAGGCCAGGATCTTCACGTGCCCGAAGCCGCGCAGATCGAGCTCCCAGCGCACTTCCTCGAGAATGCGGAAGAAGTCGCCGCGCCGCGACGAGGGGGTGTCGAGGCGCACCGCGAAGAGATCGCGGCCGAGGGCCTTCGCCACCCGGATGGCCTCGAACTTCTCGTCCTGGAGCGTGTCGATGAGGGCCACGCGCCGCACCTTGGGATCGATCACCTCGTGGAAGGCCTGGAGCGCCTCGACCGTGTCGCCGAAGAGCAGGACCAACGCGTGGGGGATGGTGCCGGTGGGATCGGCGTCGATCAGCTCGGCGGACTTTGTGACCGCGACGCCGTCGCAGCCGCCCACGAAGGCATTGCGCTCGATCATCGGGGCCAGCGCCGGATGCATGCGGCGGGCCCCGAAGGAGATGACCTGCCGATCACCCGCGGCGCGCTTGCACCGCGCCGCTTTGGTGGCGATCCCGGAGGCCTGGCAGAGGAAGCCGAGGAGCGCGGTCTCGTACTTCGCCCACTCGGGATAGATCCCCTCGATGAGGAGCACGGTGTCCTCGGGGCCGAAGAGCGTGCCCTCGTCCATGGCCGAGACGTCCACCGGAAGCCCCTCGAGCAGCGCCGCCGCTTCCTCGATGCCGGCGAGGATCCCGAAGGTCCAGTCGGTCTGCGGGAAGCTCTTGAGGCGGATCTCCGCCTTCACCCGCTTGTGGAGTCCCTTGGCGCGCAGGATCTCGACGGTGCGCTCGAAGTAGACGTCCGAGACCTCGCCCGCCTTGATCTCGGGTTCGGAGGCGATGTGGAAGGCGCGCTTGGGGTGGCTCTTCATGGCGATGACGACACCTCCCGGCCCTGCAATAAAGTGCAGGGATTGTCCCAGAAAGCCTCTGTGAAGTCAATCAATGGGGAGAGCGAGGCGGAGGCCAAAGTCGCGCCCCACAAGGCGTTTTCGTGGCGGGACTACAGCCGGAGGCCCTTCAGATATGCGCGGAAGGCATCCGCGAGGTCCGGCCGGGCCAGCGCGAACTCCACGGTGGCCTTGAGGAAGCCCAGCTTCTCGCCGGTGTCGTGGCGCTTGCCCTCGAACTCGACGGCGTAGATGGGCCGCCGCCCCCGGAGCGCGCGCAGGCCGTTCGTGAGCTGGATCTCGCCCCGGGAGTCGGGCGCGGTATCGACGAGGATCGGGAAGAGATCGGGAGTGAGCACGTAGCGCCCGATGATGGCCAGGTCCGACGGGGCGTCGCGGGGGTCCGGCTTCTCCACGAGGTCCTGGACCTCGTAGACGTTGGCGCCGAGGCCGCGCGCGGCGATGACCCCGTAGCGGCCGATCTCATCGCGGGGCATCCGCATCACCGCGAGGACCGGGCCGTTGTGGCGCTCGTACACGTCGAGGAGCTGGCGCATGCACGGCACGCGCGACACGATGATGTCGTCGCCCAGGAATACGCCGAAGGGCTCGTCGCCCACGAGGGGCCGGGCGCAGAGGATGGCGTGGCCCAGCCCGAGCGGCTCTTTCTGGCGCACGTAGGAGACCGACGCCAGCTCCGAGATGGTCTTGATCTGGGCCAGCTCCTCCACCTTCCCGCGGTCGTTCAGGTAGTACTCGAGCTCGAAGGCCGCGTCGAAGTGATCCTCGATCGCGCGCTTGTTCCGCCCGGTGACGAGGATGATCTCCTCGAGCCCGGAGGCAACCGCCTCCTCCACCACGTACTGGATGGTGGGCTTGTCCACCAGCGGCAGCATCTCCTTCGGCTGGGCCTTGGTGGCGGGCAGGAAGCGGGTGCCGAGTCCGGCGGCGGGAAACACGGCCTTCCTGACTTTCATGGAATCCGACGATACACGAGCCCGCGCGGAAAGGGAACCGACTCAGGCCGCGGGCGGACCGTCCTCGGGCGTCCGCACCTGGATGCCCAGCTTCTTGATCCGGTACCAGAGGCTGCGCTCCGAGATGCCGAGCCCTTTGGCCGCACGCGCCTGCACCCCCTGGGTCCGAGCGAGGGCGTCCAGGATCATGCGGCGCTCCGACTCCGCGAGTGCCTCGTCAAGGGAGCCGGTGCTCACCGGCTCCGTCTCCGCGGCGGGGCGCGCCTGGGCCGCGCGCTGGATCGCGGCCGGCAGGTGCTCGGGGCTGATCACGCCGTCGCTCAGCACCATCGCGCCCTCGAGCACGTGCTGCAGCTCGCGCACGTTACCGGGCCACCTGTAGGTCCAGAGGCAGCGCAGGGCCTCGGGGGACAGGATGGCGGGCGGGCGGTTGAGGCGCTTGGCCGCGCGCTCCAGCAGGTGGGTGGCCAGGAGCGGCAGGTCGTCCACCCGCTCACGCAGCGGGGGCAGGTGCACGCCGACGCCCTGCAGCCGATAGAACAGATCCTGCCGGAACGTCCCCTGCGCCACCGCCGTCTCGAGGTCTCGATGGGTGGCCGCGATCACCCGCACGTCGGCGGTGATGGTGCGGGTGCCGCCGACCCGCTCGAACTCGCGCTCCTGGAGCACGCGCAGGATCTTGGCCTGCATGGTGAGCGGCATGTCGCCGATCTCGTCCAGGAACAGCGTGCCCTCCTTCGCCAGCTCGAAGCGGCCCGGGCGGGCCCGGACCGCGCCGGTGAAGGCGCCCCGCTCGTGGCCGAACAGCTCGGACTCGAGCAGGCCTTCCGGGATCGCGGCGCAGTTGACCGGTACGAAGGGCCCGTCTTTCCGGGAGCTCAAGCGGTGGATCCCGCGGGCGAGCACTTCCTTGCCGGTGCCGCTCTCGCCCAGGATCAGGACGGTCAGATCGGTGGGCGCGGCGCGATGGGCCATGTCCTCCACGCGCTTGAGCGCCTCGCTCTGCCCGATCAGGCCCTCGACACTGCCCGGCTGGGCCTCGCGCAGAGCCTTGACCTGTTTCTGCAGCCGCCGCCGGTCGAGCGCGCGCGAGACGACCACCTGGAACTCGTCCATCTTGAGCGGCTTGGTGAAGAAGTCGTACGCCCCGCGCGTCATCGCGTCCATCGCGGTCTGGTGCGTGCCGTGCGCGGTCATCACGATGATCGGAGTATCCGGCGCCAGCTCGCGGCAGCGCGGGATGGCGTCGAGGCCGTCCATGTCGGGCAGGCGGACGTCGAGGAGAATCAGGTCGTAGGGGGTCGTCTTGAGCTTGTCGAGCAGGGCCCCCGCGGTGGGCGCCACCTCGGGCTCGTAGCGCTGCCGGCGGAGGGCCTCGCGCAGGACGAAGGCGAGGTCCTCGTCGTCCTCCGCGATGATGATGTGCTCGCTCATGCTCCGGGCGGCACGCGCCGGTTCAGAAGAAGCGCCGGCTGCCGATCTGCGGGTCGAAGCTGCGGCCCAGCCAGAGAGGCAGCGGCAGGCCGGTGTCGAAGCCCCAGGTCGTGGTCGGCTCCGTCCGGTACGTCCACCGCACCGAAACGCGGACCGATCCCCCGTCCGGGGCCACCTTCAGGCTGGCCGGATCCACCTGGATGCCGGCCCGGCGCGCCCCGGTGAGCACGCCGGTTCGGAGATCGGCCAGGAACTCGGACGAGAACGGCTCGTTGGCGTTGCGCAGCCGCTGCCGCTCCCAGGCCGCCGTGAACGCCTGCTCCGTGACGTCGTTGGCCTGGAAGTAGGAGGAGACGGCCTGCATGCCGTTGTACCCGACCCACAGGAAGGCGGCCACCCAGAACGAGACCAGGAGGATCGTACGGACCCGCATAGGTCGAGTGTAGACTTTTCCCGTCGGCGGCGGCAACTTCCGGTGTGCTAGGCTGGGTTCGGTGCGATCCCCCGCCGTCTCCTGGCGCGTTCTCGTGGCAGGGAGCCTGGCCGGCCTGGCCGTCGTGCTGCTGGCCGTCGCCAATCCGCTGAGCTTCTTCGAGATCGCCGAGCTCAAGGCCCTCGACGCGCAGTTCACCCTGCGCGGCGCCCGGGAGCCGCAGTCGCCCATCGTGGTGGTCACCATCGACGAGGACTCCTTCGATGGGCTCAATCTGGCCTGGCCGTGGCCGCGGGCGGTCCACGCCAAGTTCCTCGATATCGTGGGGCGGGGCGGGCCGGTGGCGATCGGCATGGATATCCTGTTCACCGAGCCATCGTCCAGAGGCCCGGCCGATGACGCGGCCCTGGGCGCCGCGGTGGATCAGGTGCGGGACCGCGTCGTCCTCGCGGCGGCCTTGACGACGGTAGGTGACGCCTCCTTTGTGAAGCAGGCGCTCAACCCGCCCATTCCGGTGGTGCGGGGCCGGGCCGCCTTCGGCTCGGCCGACTACGACTCCGACGCCGATGCCTTCGTCCGCCGCGCCACGCTCAGCCGCATGTTCCAGGACCGGGAGTGGCCGGGCTTCGATCTGGTGCTCTACCGGCTCGGGGAGCGCGCGGGCCTGGCGCGGGGCAGGCCTCCGAGGGGCCGCGAGCTGCTCGTGAACTACCGGGGCGGCCCGGGCTCGTTCCCGATGGTGGCGTACCACCGCGTGGTGACCGGAGAGATCCCGCCGGAGGTCTTCGCGGGCAAGATCGTGCTGGTGGGCGCGACCACCCCCACGCTGCACGACATCTTTCCGACGCCCTTCGCCTCGCAGTCCGGCATGTCGGGCGTCGAGATCCACGCGAACACGCTGGAGACCCTGCTCCAGGACATCCCGCTCCGCCGGGCCCCGCGGCTGCTGGTGCCGGTGGTGGCGGTGCTGGCCGCGGCGGCCGCCGCCTGGACCGCCACCGCGTTGCGGCCGCTGCCCGCCTTCGGCCTCGTGGCCGCCGCGGTCGCGGGCTACCTGGCCGCCGGTCACGGCGCGTTCCTGTGGGGCCGCTATTGGGTGGAGGTCGTCCCGGTGCCGCTGGCCCTCCTCGTCACCTACGCGGGCACGGTCGCCAAGAACTTCACTCAGGAGCAGCGCGAGAGGCGCCGGCTCTCGCGCTTCTTCTCCCCCGCGGTGGTGGCGGAGATCGTCCGGCACAAGGACGATGCCAAGCTGGCGGCCACCCGGCGCCGGATGACCGTGCTCTTCTCCGACATCCGCGGCTTCACGTCCATGTCGGAGAAGATGCCGCCGGAGGAAGTGGTGACCTTCCTGCGCGAGTACCTCACGGTGATGACCGAAGCCGTCTTCAAGCACGGGGGCACCGTCGACAAGTACATCGGCGACGCGATCATGGCGCTCTACAACGTCCCCTTCGAGGCGCCCGACCATGCCCTCCGCGCGGTGCGCACCGCGCTCGAGTTCCAGGAGCGGCTGCGGCCCCTCGCGGAGCGCTTCGCGGCCCGGTACGGCGGCACCCTGGCCTGCGGCGTGGGTATCCACACCGGGGACGCGGTGGTGGGCACCATCGGCTCCGAGCAGCGCCTCGAGTACACCGCGATCGGCGACACCATCAACCTGGGCTCGCGGCTCGAAGGCATCACCAAGGAGTTCAGCGTGCCCATCATCATGAGCGAGGCGACCGCCGCCGAGGTCGAGGGCCGGTTCGGCACTCGTGACCTGGGTGAGGTCACGCTCAAGGGCAAGGCGATCCCGGTGAAGATCTACGCGGTGCTCGGCGAGCTCGAGCCCGCCGAGACGCCGGCGGCGAGCCGCGCGGATACCAGGAGCCAGGTTCGGGCGTCGTTCAACTCCCGCGCCGCCCCGCGCCGCGCGATGGAGGGCCGTGTATCCATCTCGGACGGCGAGCTGATCGTGGTGGCCGAGGCCAGCGATCTCTCGCGCACCGGCCTCGCCGTCCACTCGGTCCCCCGCCGCCTCGAGCCCGGCGAGCTCGTGTCGCTGCAGATCACGCAGCGCGACCACCCGGAACCGATCGTGATCGAGCGGGCGGAAGTGATGTGGTCCCGCAAGGACACCGCCGGCCTCCGTTTCGTCGACCTGGCCGCGGACGCCCGAGCCGCGATCGACGCCCTCACCGCCCAGTCCTAGTCAGCGGGCCGGGGCGGCGGGGCCCCTCGCTGGAACCGTGTCTTCTGCGGGTGAGCGAAGCGCAGCGCGACCTATCTCGTGGCTCGATCGAGACGGCGCAACGGGCGGCGGCTCAGCGTGTTCCAGCGAGGGGGCCCCGCCGCCCCGGCCCGCGGCCGAGAGCGAAAGCTAGTCGCGGGTGACGGAGAGCTGGATGTTGATGGACTGCTCGAGGTAGTCGAGGTTGAAAGGCTTGGGCACGTAGTCGGCGGCCCCCAGCTGGAGCAGGCGCGACGTCGTTTCCACGTCGTCGTTGACGGTGACCATGATCACCGGCAGCGAAGGCGAGCGGGCCGCGATGCGCTTGAGCGTCTCGAGGCCGTCCATCTCCGGCATGTGCATGTCCAGCAGCACCACGTCGGGCGTGAAGCTGTCGAGCGCCAACAGGCCGAGCCGACCGTTCTCGGCGATCCGCACCTCGTAGCCCTTCTCGGTCAGGAAATGCTCCATGAGCTGGCGCACTTCCGGCTCGTCGTCCACCACGAGGATCTTCTTCGGGGACATGCTGCGATACTACTCTCGGCTTGCGTTTATCTGCAAACTTCGCGGGAGAGGCGATACCACCGGAGCTTCGCTTTGGTATTCGCTCGGCTCGCCTTCGGCTGCATCTCGCCAAGCAACGGCACCTCGCCAAGCAACGGCACCTCGCCAAGCACTGCCCCTCTCCCTGCCCGGGGCTAACGGACCTGGATGACTTCGTTGGGGACGCCGAGGCGGGCGACCTCGCGGCTCGCCGTCTCCGCCTCGGCGCGCGAAGCGAAGTTGCCGTGGCGCAGGCTCACCTGCCCCGCGCGCGTGGGCTCGCTGGCCACGCGGGCCTCGTAACCCGCGACGCGCAGCTTCTCGGCGAGCTGGACCGCGCTCCGGAGCGGGGTGGGCGGACCCACCCGCACGGTGACGCCGGTGCGCCCGACCAGGAGCACGCTCGGCGGATGGCCCTCCCGCTGCAGCCGCTCGACGGTGGCCTGGCCCTCTTCCGGATCCTTGAGCGAAGCGATGTGCACCGCGAAGAGCTTCGCGGGCGTCTGCAGGCGGAAGCGCACCGTCGAGAATCCGGCCTGGTTGAGCTGGGCCTCCACGCGCTCGGCGTCCTCGGACAGGGGGAACGTGCCCAGTGCCAGCGCATAGCGGAGCGGCGGTGGAGTCGCCGGGCCGGGTTGAGCCGCCGGCGGGGGATCCGCGCCTGCGCGCGCCTCTTCCGGAGGCGCGGTCTTCGCGATCGGCGCGGCGGGCGGCGGGGCCGGGACCGAGACGACCAGCCCTCCCGTGGACGGGACGGGTGCCGGAACCGCGGCCGGCGCGGAAGCGGCCGGCGGCTCGGGAACGGGGGTGGGCGGCACCGTGACGACCGGTGGATTGGACGGCGCGTCCGTGGTCGCTGACGGCGCCGCGGCGACGGTTGGCGCCGCGATCGACTCGTCGGCCGGCCGCGAGGCGGCCCAGAGCTGCAGCAATCGGTGGATCCCGCCGGTCGGGCCGGGGGACAGGAAGTGGTCGCCCCAGCGCAGCAGGCCCACGAGCAGGAGCCCGAGCGCCGCGAGAAGGAGGAATCCCGGCCACGCGTGACGGTATCTCACCGGCTTCCTTGACAATTCCCGTCGGCAGTCGCTATCATCCGGTCGCCCCGACGGTCCATAGGCCCGGGGCCCACTGGTAGAGTACACACATGAGCCGCCGGCCGGTACTGATCGCGGTGGTCGTCATCCTGCTGGTCGCAGCGGGGGGCGGCGGGTACCTGCTGCGCGATCGCCTCGGCCGCAGCGCGGCCGCGCCCACGCCGAGCAACCCGCAGGCCGCCACCGGCATCGCGCTGGCCGAGGCGCTCCAGCTCGGCTTCGTGGACGTGGCGCAGCACGTGCGCCCCGCCGTCGTGCACCTGGGGACCATCCAGCGGGCGAAGAGCCGCCGCGGCCCGAATCTCCCGCAGGGCAACGACGATCCATTCTTTCGCGATTTCTTCAATCAGTTCTTCGGCTCCGAGGGACCCGATTCGCGCTCCGAGTTCCGCCGGCCCGGTCTCGGGTCCGGCGTCGTGATCGACAAGCGGGGCCTGGTCCTCACCAATTTCCACGTGGTCAAGGGCGCCGATGAGATCCTGATCCGCTTCTCCGATAAGCGAGAATACCGCGGACAGATCCTCGGGACCGACCCGAAAACGGACCTCGCGGTGGTGCGGTTCCAGCCCGGCCACGAGATAGCGGTGGCCACCCTGGGCGACTCCGACGCCCTCCGAGTCGGCGAGTGGGCCATCGCCATCGGCAACCCGTTCGGGCTGGACCAGACCGTCACGGTCGGCGTGATCAGCGCCACCGGGCGCTCGGACGTGGGCATCGCCACCTACGAGAACTTCATCCAGACCGACGCCTCCATCAATCCCGGCAATTCCGGCGGCCCGCTCGTCAACCTGAAGGGCCAGGTGATCGGGGTCAATACCGCGATCGTGGCCGCGGGCCAGGGCATCGGCTTCGCCATCCCGATCAACATGGTCAAGCGCGTGGTCGATCAGCTCGTGGACAAGGGCAAGGTGGTCCGCGGCTGGCTCGGGGTGGCGCTCCAGCCGCTCTCCCCCGACCTGGCGCAGAGCCTGGGGCTCGCCGGCACCAACGGCGCGGTGGTGGGCTCCACCATCACCGGCAGCCCCGCGGCCCAGGCCGGGCTGCAGCAAGGCGACGTCATCGTCGCCTACGACAAGACCCCGGTCGATGACTACCGGCATGTCCAGCGACTGGTGGCCGAGACGCGGGTGGGCACGAGCGTGACCCTGCAGATCGTCCGGAAGAAGCAGAAGGTGGACGTCGCGGTCACCATCGCCGAGGTGCCGGACGATACCGCCCGGCGCCCCGGCCCTCCCCCGAAGCCCTGACGCGCTAGGCGACGAAGGGCGGGATCGGCGGGATCTCGACCTGCCGTGCGTTCACGTCCCGTACCCCCTCGACTCCGCGGGCCACGTCCATCGCCTCGTCCATGGCCGCGGTGCCCTCGAGGGTCACCACCCCGGAGCGGGCCTCGACCGTGATGCGGTACTTGCGGGTCTCCGGATGCGTGGCCAGCGCCACCTGCACCCGCGAGGCGAGGGAGCGATCGGCCACGAGCTGGGCGCTCGCCGGGGTGGTGCCCAGTTCGGCCTGGCCGACGACGCCCGCGATCAGGCCCACCGCGGCGGTCACCGACAGCTTCTCGGTGTTGACGACGAGATCATAGAGCGCCGGATCGGTGATGCCGACCTCGTAGAGGTAGCGCATGCGACCGGCCTTCTCGGCGTCGTCACGGCGGACCAGCTCGGTGACCGTGCGCGCATTGGTCTGCTCGCCCATCGGGCCGGCCAGCTTCTTGCTGAGCCGCTTGACCCGCACGTCGAACGGGGCCATGACCCGCACCCGCAGCACGTGGGGGACGCCCCGCAGCAGCCATTGCCCCCCGCGGCCCATCAGCACCGCGTTGTCCTGCTCCGCGAAGTCGTAGAGCGCAGTCTGGATCACCGTGATGTAGCGCCGCGTCTCCGCGTCGAACCGCTCGAAGAGCGAGGGTTTCGACTCATCGAGATGCGAGAGCTTCTCCTCGAGCAGCCCGTACTTCTGGGCCGCGTTGGAGACGAGGTCCTGGTCCACGTAGCGGTAGCCCAGCCGCTGGCCGAGCTGCTGGCCGATCTCTGGTCCCCCCGCGCCGATCTCGTGAGACATGGTGACGACGGCCATGGCGTATCACTCCTTCCGGTACTTCGCCTTCAGCGCGGCGGGAGCGATGGCGATGCGCTTGCCCCCGACGTCGTCGAGCACGTAGACCTCATCCGCGAGGCTACTGCTGGCGAAGACCTCGAACACCTCGAGCGCTTCCTCCAGCGAGCTGCCCGCCGGCCGGTCCTCCATCATGCGCTCCACGTCCTGCCGCTTGAGCCGCACGACTCAGTCCGAGCCCGTCGGGGTCACGCTGGAAATGGTCCATCGGATGATTGTGGCCATGCCGTGTCTCCTCGCCCCCAAACGAAGCCGACCCGACCACTGTCTAGAAGCAGGGGGGGCTACCTGAGTATCAGGAAACTTCGCTCAAGACAAGGGGGCTAACCCGACCCGCCGGGGTCCTCTTGGCCCAGCCCGGGCCCCGATGGCAGGATAGGGCTGCCATGCCCCGCGCCCGAGCCCGTGTCCCGCTGCTGGCGGCCGTCCTGTCCCTGGTCGTCCTGGCCGGCTGCTCCCGGGCGGTCATGACGACCCCGCCCGCGCCGCCCACCCTGGGGGCCGAGGAAGTGGGCATCGCTTCGTGGTACGGGGCGCCGCATCACGGGCGCCGGACCGCCAGCGGCGAGGTGTACGACATGCACCAGCTCACGGCCGCGCACAAGACGCTCCCGTTCGGCACGCGAGTCCTGGTCACCAACCGCGACACGAGCCAGGCCGCCGAGCTGCGGGTGAACGATCGCGGTCCGTTCGTCGAGGGTCGCATCCTCGACGTCTCCTACGCGGCCGCCCGGCTGCTGGGGGCGATCGAGCCCGGCACCATTCCGGTGCGCGTTCGCGTGATCTTCCTCCCCGCCCGATCGTCCGCCGGAGACGGCACCTACACGGTGCAGATCGGCTCCTTCACCACCCGCACCCGCGCCGAGTCCCTGCGCGACACCGTCGGCGGCGCCACCATCGCCGAGACCGCCATCGCGGGCGAACCCGTCTACCGCGTCCGCGTCGGCACCTACCCCGACCGCATCCAGGCCACCACCGCCGCCCGCGACCTCACCACCCGCGGCTACCCCGCCCTCGTCGTCGAACGGTAACGGGTCGTTCAAGAACCGGGAACGGTAGGGCGGGCCGGCGGGGGCGCGGGGGCCCCCCCGGAACCGTGCCTTCTGCGGGTCACCGGAGCAGAGACCCTCCCGTCTCGTGGCCCGATCGAGACGGCGCACCGCGCCTGCGACTCAGCGTGTTCCGGGGAGGCCCCCCGCGCCCCCGCCGGCCCGCCCGGACCAGGGCCTACTGCGTCGCAGGCGGCGAGATGACCCGGTAGACCTCCACCGTCTCGGTGAGGTTCTTGAGCCGCTCGCGCCCCACCCGCTCGAGCCGATAGCGCCCGCCCAGACGACGCACGGTCTCCGGCCCGGCCAGGATCTCGCCGTCGCCCGCCGCGCCCGCGAGCCGGGCGGCCAGCGTGGTGACCATGCCGCTCGCCGTGAACGTCCACCGCGTGCCGCGGCGGCCCTCGAAGCGCGTCGAGCCGACCAGGGCCGGCCCCGAGTTGATCCCGATGTGGATCGCGAGCGGATGCTCGAGCTCTTTCTGGTTGAGCGCCTCGGTGAGGGCGAGCAGCATCAGCGCCGCGTTCACGGTGCGCACCGAGTGGGCGGTGGGATCGCTGTCCTGGAAAATGGCCATGAAGCCGTCGCCCGACGTCTCGTTGATGTCGCCGCCCGCGTCGGTGATGCGGTCCAGGAAGCTCCCGAAGTATCGCTCCACCAGCGCGTTCAGGTCCACCGGCGCGACCCGCTCGGCGAGACGGCTGTAGCCGCTGATGTCCACGAAGAGCACGGACACGTCGCGCTCCTGCTTGGCCAGCTCGGGCGCGTCGGGGTTGGCCGCGACCAGGCGCTTGACCGCGTCGGGCACGAACTTGGCGAAGTGGTCGCGGACGCGCGTCACCTCGCCGAGGCGCTGATCGACGTCGCGCTTGCGGGCGAGCGCGCCCTGTACCCGGGCCACCAGCTCGCGCTCGTCCACCGGCTTGGCGAGCACGTCGTCGGCCCCATGCTCCAGGGCCTTCACGCGATTGTCCACGCCCTGCAGCGCGGTCATGACGATCACCGGCACGAGCCGGGTGGCGTCCCGCTCGCGGAGCGCCCGACAGACCGCGAAGCCGTCCATGACCGGCATCATCACGTCGAGCAGGATCAGATCCGGCGGATCGTTGACCGCCTTCTGGACGGCCTCCGCGCCGTCGGCCGCGCTGACCGGCTCGTAACCGAGACGACGGAGGACGTGCTCCAGATACCGAACGATATCGGGCTCGTCGTCGACGACGAGCACCTTGAAGGGGTGCACCATCAGTCTGCGGGGAGTCTAGCAGACAAACGACGGGGCCGGCCCACCCCGGAAGAGGGGGGCGCCGGCCCCGTTCAACGGCTCGCGCCGGAGCGCTACGACCGGGGCGGCGGCTGGCGGAACGGGGTATGGCAGGTCCCGCAGCTCTGCCGGCCGAAGTCCTTGACGAGCTGTTGCGTGAGCGCCTCGTTCTTGGCCCGCGAGGCGTCGCGCAGCTTGCCGGCCTCCGTCTCGAGGTTCTTGGCCGCCGCCTGGAACTCGGACCACTTATGCCAGATCTCCGGCTTCGCCTTCGACTTCTCGGTGCCGGAGCCGGCCGGGAACAGGGACGGGATGTGCTGGGCGCTGATCGCGAGCGTCTCCGCGTTCACCGCGATGGCCTCGATATTGTTGGCCTTCGCCTTGGCCTGGATATCGGCCCAGTTGGCGCCGACCGCCTTCATCAGGCGCTGGCGGTCCGCGACGACGTCGCCGCTGCCCACCTTGGCTCCGGACTGCGTCGCGCACCCGGCTACCACTCCGATCAGCAGGCTGGCGGTGACCATCACGCTGGCGGTGAGTCTCAGTCGACCGTTCATCGTGCCTCCTCTGGCGGGGCGGGCCGCGTGAGCGGCTGCCGTCCTCCGGTGGGTGAAGGTGCCCTACTCGATCCTGTTCTTGACGGCCGGGATGGATTTCAGGTACTTGGCGATGGCCTGCCGGTCGGCCTTGGTCAGGTCCTTGTAGCCCGCCGAAGTACCCTGGATGACTTCCATCATCAGCCCGCCCGACACGTCGCCGTCGGGCTTGTTCCCCGTCTCGAGATAGTCGGTGATCTGCTCCTCGCTCCAGCTCCCGAGGCCCGTTTCCCGGTCCGGCGTAATATTCGGCACCGCGGAGCCTTCCGGGCCCTTGCCCTTGGCCGCCCCCGCGAGGAACCGGCTGTTGTCGACCGCCATGGTCATGGTGCGAGGAGTATGGCATTCCCCGCAATGGGCCACCGCGCGCGCGAGGTATTCCCCGCGCGGGGTGCCCGAGGTCGGCGCCGAGGCGGGCGGCATCTCGCGGGCCGCGAAGGTGGCCAGCCAGGCCGGAAGGAACACGCTCTCGAACATCGGCACCGTGATCTTCTTCGCCGGCGCCCCCCGGTTCAGGGGGGGCACCGACCGCAGGTAGACGACCAGGTCCTTCAGGTCCTGCTCGGCCATGCCGTTGAACACGGTATAGGGGTGCACCGGGATGAGCCGCTCGCCGTTGGGCCGGCGCCCCGCCCGGGTGGCGGTGATGATCTGCTCGTCGGTCCACTTGCCGATCCCGGTCGTGGGGTCGGGGGTGATGTTCGAAGAGTAGACGGTGCCGAACGGCCCGTCGTACTTGCGGCCCCCCGCGTTGAGCTCCTGCTTCGGCACGGTGTGGCATCCGCAGCCCGCCGCCGCGCCGAAGATGTACTTCCCACGGGCGATTTGCTCGCGGGTCTGGGCCGCCGCGTCGGAGACGACCACCAGCAGCAGCAGGATCGAAAGATAGAGTATGGGCGCCATCTTGCGTTGTGCCTCCAAACTCTCCATGGGACTCCCAGGTTCCCGCCCGCCGAAAATACCACCGCGAGGGCCGACGCCCGGCCGGTCAGGCCGCGCCGGGCGTGAGATGCCGGGGCTCGCGCACGCGACCGACCAGCAGCCCCAGCGCGCCCAGGGTCCCGATCGCCGCGGCCACGAACACCGCCGGGAACCCGAACGCGTCGGCCGTCAGTCCCGCGAGGAGCGGCGCGCCGAAGGCCACCGGGGTGAGCAGCGTGGTCCCCAGGCCCACGTAGGTGGGCCGCGCGCCCGGGCTCGGGGCGAACTCGATCAGCACGTTCAGTCCCGAGACGGTGACCGCGGCCAGGTGGATACCCTGGAGCACGAACACCGCGATGAAGGCCTGAAGCGACGGCGCGATCAGCGCGCCGAGGTTCGCGAGCAGGAGCGCGGCGGCGCCGATACTGAGCGGGAGCAAATGGCCCGCGCGATCGGCGAGCGCCCCCAGCACGAGGTTACCCGCCATCTGCCCCGCGAGCAGCGCGGTCGTGAACACGCCCACCGCCCAATCCGGCGCGGCGTAGTAGCGGAGCGCGTACACCGTGTAGAAGCCCGACGCCATCATGCCGACGAAGTTGAGCCCTCGCGCGAGGAGGAACCATCTCAAGTTCCGGTCCTCTCGCAGCACCCGGCCGGCCCGCCGCAGGTAGATGCCGAGCGGCGGCGCGGCCTCCACGGTCGCCGTTCGTGGCTCGCGCACCCGCGCGAGGGCCGCGTAGGAGAGGGCCATGAAGACCGCCGACATGAGGAAACAGATCGCGTAGCCGTCGGGGGCGGGTAGCCGCGCGAGCACCCATGCGGTCAGAAGGCTACCGAGGAGGCCGCCGGCGCCGCCGAGCAGGCTCGACACCGCGAAGAACCGGCCGCGCAGGCCCACCGGCACGGTGCGAGCCACGATGTCCATCCAGGCCGGCATGAGGACCCCGCCCGCGCTCGTGATCAGGAGCAGCATGCCGAGCATCAGGGCGAGCGCGAGCCCGGGCGCGGAGCGCGCGGCGAGGAACGCGACCGCGGCCAGGCCGAGGAAGGGCAGGCGCTCCCAGATCGTGTAGCGCAGCACGAAGGGCAGCTTCCGGTCGAGCGACTCGGTGTAGCCGGCCGCGAACAGTGACGGCAGGTTCCAGCCGAGGGTCATCAGGGCGGGGATCGCCCCGATGACGAGGTTCGAGGCGCCCAGATGCGCGGCGAACGCGGGGAGAATCGTGCTCTGCGAGGCGAACGACAACCCGACGAGGAAGAGACCGAAGTCCATGCTGAGGGCGACGACGTTGTAGCGGACGTGACGGCTCGCGAATGCCTCACCGTCGTCGGGGTCGTGGAGAGTCGCGGGGGGAGTGTCGAAAACCCCCCCCCAGGATAACCCGGCGGGGGTGACCGGGACAAGGCGCGCAGACGGCCCCGAAGGGCCGCGTCGCTCAGGACATCAGCATGCGCCGGCGATCGCCAAGGGCCAAGACGTCGTTCAGGGAGGAGACGCCGCGGCGTGACGCCCCCGGCGGGGCGATGCGCGAGGGCTCGGTCACGTTGCCGTCGGGGCGCGCGAGCTCCGCGTGCCGGTAGGCCTTGAGCTTGTACTGGAGGCAGCGCAGGCTGATGCCGAGCAGCCGCGCCGCCTGCGTCCGATTGCCCCCCACCCCGTCGAGCGTCTGGAGAATGTACTGCTGCTCCAGGTCCCGCAGCGTCA
>JBBDXN010000099.1:0-72297 GCA_040902305.1 Candidatus Rokuibacteriota bacterium
ACGTTACCCGGTCTGCGCCCATCGGCCCAGGCCTTTTCTCCGACAGGCTCCTAGGCGCCGCACCAGACCGGGGTCGCAGAGCCGGCCCCGGTCTGGTGAGGTGGGTCGTTCGGCGACTGAAAGTGGATTTCACTGAGGCACTCAGGTTCATACTGATGGAAGATCCAGGCCCGTCCGGAGAACGCTCGGCACCACCTTGGGTAGAACACAAAGGTCATCCGCTCCCGTTCTGCTCCCATATCCGCCTGAAGCATGCTCAAACGAGAGGGACGTAGGACCAGTACGAAAGAACCGATAACTTCCCATCATTCTGCGCGTTCTTCACGAGATCAGAGGGTTGCCGGCGACTCATAACCCAAAGGTCGCTGGTTCAAATCCAGCCCCCGCAACCAAACAATACCAAGGGGTTAGCGATCAGATCGCTAACCCCTTCGTGTGTTCTGCTCCCATTTTGCTCCCACGCCGTCTCGCCGCAACGGCGACTGCTCCCATTTTGCTCCCACGCGGCGGCCGCCCGACGGCTACTGCCTGGAGTCCATAGCGCCGTTTCTCGGGCATGGGCCCATTCGCTTACATCGACTTCCAGTCGCCGGCGCCCTCGAAGGCGGCGGCGGCACGGTAGATTGTCGGCTCGTCCCAGTGCTTGCCCACCAGCATCATGCTCACCGGCAGGCCGTCGCTCATGCCGCACGGGATGGCCATGGCCGGATGGTGCGAGATGTCGAAGGGGGCCGTGTTCGTGATCATCTCGAGCGCCCGCTGCACCACCTCCTCGCGCGGCGCGCCCGGCTTCGGCATTGGCTGCGCTTTCATCGGCGTCGTGGGCATCATCAGGAGGTCGTGCTGGGCGAGGACGGTGTCGTAGGCGGCGATAAGGCGGCGGGTGATGTTCATGGCCTTGCCGTAGTAGCGGCTGCCGTGCTGCTGGTGGATGTAGGTGCCGAGGAGCGTGAAGAGCTTCGTCGTCTCCGAGAGCTCGTTGGCGCGCTGCCGCCAGCCACGATGGAAGTCCATGAGGCTGGCGACGTAGAGGTCAGGGCGGCTCAGGCCGTACCCGTCACCCCACATCATCGTCTGCGTGAGGCCTTCCACCCCGATGGGGAGCCACAGCGCGCCCGCCAGCGTGTGCCACGGGATCGAGACCTCCGTGACCTTCGCGCCGAGCTTGCCAAGGAGCTCGCCCGCCTTGCGCACCTTGGCGTCCACGTCGCGCTCGGAGTTGGGCAGGCCGAAGCCCTCCTTCACGATGCCGACTTTGAGGCCGTCGACGCTGCGGCCGAGGGCTTCGGTGTAGGGGTGTACCTTTGGCGAATACTGGCGCGGGTCGTAGCCGTCGGCGCCCGCGATCACCTCGAGGAGCAGCGCATTGTCCTTCACCGTCCCCGTCATCGGCCCGGTATGGTCGACGTAGATCTCGATCGGCATGATGCCGGTGTAGGGGACGAGCCCGTGGGTCGGCTTCATCCCATAGATGCCGCAGAACGAGGCCGGCATGCGGATCGACCCGCCCTGGTCACCCCCGATCGCCATGTCGACCTCTCGCAGCGCGACCAGGACGGCACTGCCCGACGAGGATCCGCCGGCGGAGTAGCCCATCTTGTGCGGGTTGTGGACGGGGCCGGTGGCGTTGGTGTGGCTACCCCCGGACAGGCAGAAGTACTCGCAGTGCGCCTTGCCGACGATGGTTCCGCCCGCATCGAGGATCCGGGTGACGATGGTGGCGTCGATCTCGGGCGTGTAGCCCTCGAGCGTGGACGCGCCGTTCATCATCGGCACGCCCGCGAGCATCACGTTGTCCTTCAGCACGACGGACTTCCCCTTGAGTTTGCCGGCCGAAGCGCCTTCCACCCGCGTCTTGACGTACCAGGCGTTGCGAGTGTTGTCCTCGGGCTGGGGACGGGCACCCGGTGTGCGCGGATACTTCACGGCCGGGAGGTTATCCGGAAGCGCGTCGACGACGTTGTAGCCATCGATGCTCGGCTTCATCAGCTCGCGGAAGGACGTGAGGTCGCCCTCGGTGAGGGAGAGACCCATTGTGTCGGCGATTGCCTTGAGCTGGTCTAGGGTCGGCGGGGACACGGCCATGGGAGCCTCCTTGAGGAGTTGGGGATGGGTCGCTGATGGTCCGGATAGGATCCGCCTCTACGGAGCCAGGTAGCGCAGCAGCCGGGGGTCGTTTCTGATCGTCGCGGACGGACCCTCGAGCGCGACCCGGCCGCGGTCCAGCACGTAGGCGTAGTGGGCGACGCCCAGGGCCAGCTCGAGGTGCTGCTCGACGATAACGAGCCCGATTCGGCTCGCGAGCTCGGCGAGCCGCGTGGCGATCTCCTCGATCACGCCGACCCAGACCCCCTCCGTGGGTTCGTCGAGCAGGAGGAGCTTCGGGCGCGTCAGGAGGGCGCGGCCGACCGCGAGCATCTTGCGCTCGCCGCCGCTGAGAGTGCCGGCGCGCTGGTTCAGTCGCTGGCCCAGCTTGGGAAACAGGGTAAGGACCTCGTCGATGGCGCCGGGGTCGCGCCGCGTGACGGCACCGACGGCAAGGTTCTCACGCACCGACAACCGGCCGAAGACCGCGTGCTCCTGCGGTACGTAGCCGAGGCCACGCCGCACGCGTTGCTCGGTCGGCGTGCGGGTGTCGTCGCGGCCCTCGAATGCAATCTGCCCTTGCCGGGGCCTCAACTCCCCCACGATGGTCCTGAGCAGCGTGGTCTTCCCGGCGCCGTTGCGGCCGAGCACGGCCACCGCCCCCCGCTGGCCAGCCACCAGGTCGACGTCGAACAGCGCCTGGCTCTGCCCGTAGTATGTCGACAGTCCGCGGACGGTGAGGAGAGGCGCGTCAGACACGGGTGAGGTAAACCTCCTGCACCTTGGGACTGGCCTGGATGGCTTCGACCGAGCCGGTGTCCAGCACGCTGCCCTGGTCGAGCACGGTGAGGACGTCGGACACGTCGCGGATGAAGTCGAGGTCGTGCTCGACGATGAGGATGGCGCAACGGGCCTTGATCGGCGCGAGCAGCTCGCCCGTGAGGCGACGCTCCTCGAGGCTCATCCCGGCGGTGGGCTCGTCGAGCAGGAGCAGGGTCGGATCGGTCGCGAGGGCCATCGCGATCTCCAGCCATTGCTGCTCGCCGTGGGAGAGCGCGCCCGCGAGCTGGTCGGCCCGTCCGCGAAGTGGGAAGCGCTCCAGGGCGGCCGTGACGGACTCATGCCGCGCGCGCCGCGTCGTCGAGCGGAGCAGCGACACGAGCGAATCGCGGCTCTGCAGGGCGAGCAGGACGTTGTCGTACACCGACAGCGAGGGCAGCACGCTTGTGATCTGGAACTTGATGCTGAGGCCGGCCCGCGCACGCTCGGAAGGGGCGGCACGCGTGAGGTCGCGATCGGCGAAGCGGATGGCCCCGGCGTCGGGTATGAGCGCGCCGGCGATGCACTTCATGAGCGTGCTTTTCCCGGAACCGTTGGGGCCGATGAGTCCATGGATCTGGCCCGTCTCGACGCGCAGGTCGACACCCGCCAGGGCGCGGAGCTCGCCGAAGCGCTTGCTGACGCCCGAGACCTCAAGCAGAGCCATGGCCTCTGCCAACATCCGCGCGCACCGGCGTCCGGCCGAAGCGGCCGAACCGCTCGCGCTCGGTCACCACGAGCCCGACAAGGCCGCTGCGGCGGAAGAGGACGACGAAGAGCAGGAGCAGTCCCAGGAGGATCGGCCAGAAGGTCTGGAAATTGTCGGCGAGCAGGAAGCTCACGTACTCGATGCTGGCGACGCCAATCACCGCGCCGACCAGCGTACCCACGCCCCCGAAGAGCACGTAGAGCACGATCTGGGTGGAGAGGAGCACGCCCAGCAGGTTGGGCCACACGAAGCCGTCGTGGAAGGCGGCCAGAGCGCCCGAGAGACCGCAGATGCCTCCCGCCAGCGTGAAGACGATGGCTTTGAAGTGCTGGACTCGGTATCCGAGAAAGCTGATCCGCTCCTCCTGCTGCCGGATGCCCGCCAGTACGAGACCGAACTGGGAGCGCACGAGGACGCGGCAGAGTGCGTAGACGACGACGAGGACCGCGAGCGCCAGGTAGTAGTAGATGGGCCCTTCCGCGATGGTGAAAGGACCGGCGGTTAGGGGAGGAATCGAGGGGATGCCATTCTGCCCGCCGAGATAGTACCAGCCGCGGGCCAGACGGTCCGCCGCATAGGCCCCGGTGAGCGTGCCGAGGGCGACGAAGATCGTGCTTGGCGGGTAGCGTCCGAGCAGGAGGAACCACGCCATGATGAGCGCGAGCACGAGCCCGATCAGCGTGCACGCGGGCGCGATGACGAAGATCGACGTGAAGCCGGCGTCGCGGGCCAGGAGGGCGGCGCTATAGGCGGCGGTGCCGTAGAAGAGGGCCTGCCCGAAACTCATGATGCCGGAGTACCCCCAGAGCAGATCGAAGCTCAGGGCGGGCAGGCAGATGAGCACGATGCGCGTCGCCAGAACGACCCAGAAATGGTCCAGGACGAGCGGCAGGACGAGGCCCACCGCGAGCAGCACCAGCTCGAGGACGAGAATCACCTGTCGCCCGCCTTAGCACTCCTTGGGGTCGACGAGACCCTTGCTCTGCGTCACCACGTCGTAGGTCCCGTTCTTAGCGACCGCGATGTACATGTTCATCTTGCAATGGCGCTTGCCCGGCACCATCTCGGCCGGTCCGCCGGGCCCCTGCTCGATGCGCGCACGGTCGAAGGCCGCCGCCACGCTCTCGCGATCGATCTTCTTGGCTTGGTTGACCGCGGTCTCCCAGAGCTTGAGGCCGCGGTACATGCCGGTGGCCGCGCTGCCCGCGGTGAAGAGGACGGTCCCCGGGTAGAGCTTGTCGTACTCGGCCTGCAGCTTGGCGCTGAATGGGTCTTTGATCGTGCGGAAGTAGTCGAGGCAGCTTGCCAGCCCCTCAAACTCGTGGGCGGCGTTGATGTTGAGGGTGTTCTCGTCGTAATACACGCACGACAGGCGCCCGCCGCGCTTGGTGAAGCCAGCCTCGTACAGCTGCTTGACGAATGGGCCGACGCCCGGCGGGATGACCGTGTTGAAGACCACGTTGACGTTGTTGGTCATGATCTTGTTCACGGTCGCACTGTACTCGACCTGGTCGAGGGGATAGTACTCCTCGAACACGACCTCTCCGCCGTTGGCCTGGATGACCTTGCGCGCATACTGGTTGAGCAGCTTGGGCCAGACGTAGTTCGCGGAGGGCAGCGCGAAGCGTTTGCCGCCGTTCTTGATCAGCCAGGGAATGAACTCGTCGCACTGCTGGGCCGGGGTGGGCCCGGTGCAGAAGATGTACGGCGTGCACTCCTGGCCCTCGTAGAGCTGGGGATAGATGTAGAGTATCCGCCCCCGCGTCACGATCACGTCCTTTATAGCGTTGCGCATCGAGCTGGTGATCCCGCCGAAGACCACGTCGACACGGTCGCGCTGGGTGAGCTTGCGCACGTTGTTCACCGCCACCGATTCGTTGGAGGCCGTGTCTTCGATGAAGAGCTGTAGCGAGCGTCCCAGCAGCCCGCCCTTGGCATTGATGTCGTTGACCACCATCGTCGCCACGTTCGCGTTGGCTTTGCCCGCGAAGCCGATGGGCCCGGTGAGGTCGGTCGCGATGCCGACCTTGATGGGGTTCGCCTGACCCCAGGCCGGCGGCACGATGAAGCTCCCGCGCCCGAGGGTCACGGCGCCGGCCGCCCATGCGCTACCAGTGAGGAGTGAGCGGCGGGTCAACGACGGGGCCAGGTCGGGCTCTCGGTGCATGGGTCAGCTCCTTTCGATGGAGAGAAGACCAGCGGGTCGGAACTTGACGACGACAATGGCGATGACGAACACGAGGACGTCGGCCAGGACCGGGCTCAGTACCCACGGCAGCCCGGCACTCAGGACGCCGATCACGGCGGCGCCGACGGCGGGTCCCTCGAATGTGCCGACGCCGCCGAGGAGGACGGCGAGGAAGCCCTGGATCAGGAAGCGTACGCCGAGATCGGCGAACATCGAGAAAATCGGCACCATCAGCCCGCCGGCGAGGCCAGCGAGCCCGGCGCCGACGGCGAAGGTGAGCGCGTAGACGCGGGTGGTCGAGATGCCGGAGGCGCGCGCGAGTGCTGGGTTCTCGAGGGCGGCTCGGATCGTGAGGCCGAGGCCCGTGCGTGTCAGAAGGAGCCAGAAGCCGACGATCACGACAGCAGTGACAAGGATGATCACGCAGCGCCAGCGGGAGAGCTGGACCGAGCCGAGGCTGAACGAGCCGATGAGGGGATCGGGCACCGAGTGGTAAAGGCCGCCGATGAGCCCGCGCACGCTCTCGCGGATGACGAGACCGATGGCGTACGTGCCGAGCATGGCGACGACGGGCTCGGTGTAGAAGAACCGGATAACACCACGCTCGAGCGCGAGGCCGACGAGCGCCACCGCGAATGGCGCGGCCACCATGCCAGCCCACACGGGATAGCCGTAGCTGTGCGTGAGGTAGACTGTGTAGGCGCCCAGCAGCAGGAACTCGCCGTGGGCGAAATTGAAGACCCCCATCATGCTCGCGATCACGCCAAGGCCGGTGACCATGAGCACCATGATGGCGCTGAAACTCGCGAGGTCGAAGCCGACGCTGACGATATTCTCCACGGCGATTCGCTCGATTCCAGGCCCGGGTTACGGCCTCTAGGGCCCTGAGGGTTGCACGATCTTCGCCCAGACTCAAGCGTCCTTCCGCGGTGAAGATGCGCTGACCGTCGGACTTTCCTCGGGGAACCCTGAGGCCCCTCCTTACCTGCCGTGCAGGACAGCCCCAAATTGGTGCCCGGTTCAACTGGGGCCCGGTGGGGATATGACCTTTGGAGCAGTGATCCACAGGTCCGATTTAGAGCGAACTTAGAAGTCCGGGCGGTCCGACAACTCAGGCGCCTTACTCGGGGACTTCAGCCGAGACCTTGAAGCCCGGCAGAGCCGCATCAATCCGCGAGGCGTCTCTTACGCGGCGAGTGCGCGAATGCGACTATCAGGCGGCCGACCTCAGGGCGTCAATCTGGGCAAGATGCGCAATGTTGTGATTTGCCAGCCAGGTGCCGAGGTCCAACAGCTCGAGTGGCGTCATCCTCTTGAGGGGCGAGTGCTCTCCAACCGATGGAGTGCCATGGCGAAAACGTGATCGTGACTGATCGACTCCTCGAGATCGCCGAGAAGTCCAGTCCGATTCCCATATTCCCAGGTTATTCTCACCTGAATTCCCAGCGAATTCTCAAACGTCGATCCCTACCAGATCACGCCGGGGCCCGCGTGGAACGGAATAAATGGTTGCGGCCCCTTGCAATCACCGATATAGAGTCATCGTCTTGCTTGTCCTCGCCCAACTGGTTGAAATCACCGACGCGGGCCGCCAGGCATCCGGTCATCCACTGAACACTTGAAGGGGGCCTTCGCCCCCCCCTTCCGAAGCCTCCGTGACGAGAATCGGTTGCGAACGGAGCTTGTCGGACACCTGCCTAGACTAGCGGGGGCACCGGCCGGCTGCCCGGGGGGCTGGCGCTGGCGCCCTGACGATTGTGCAATGCTCCAATTGGCCGCCGGTCCTACACTAGGCTGAGTGAGGCGCGCGGGGGACACGCCCTGTAGACCGGATTCAGATCTTCGGGACCGCCCGAGGATCAGGGAGATGTTGCGGTGCCCTGGCGGCGCCGTGGCGTCCCGATCGGGGAACGAATCCCGTCGTCGCCGACCGTGAGCGACCGCAGCTCCGACCAGCCAGGCGGCGCTGCCTCCCAGCCCGGCACCTCACGAGTCCGGCCGGGCTCGGTGTCCATCGTCTCCTCGGTTCTCCTCGTCGGACTGCTCGCCGCCATCTACGTCGCCGCCGCGACGCTCGGATTGTCGCTAGCCCCCATGCACAAGAGTGTGTCCCTGGTATGGCCGCCCACGGGGATCGCGCTCGCCGCGCTCCTGCTCTTCGGGTACAGGCTCTGGCCGGGCATCGCGCTGGGGGCCTTCCTCATCAACGCGTCCACGGGCGTGGGCCTGGCCGTGGCGGCCGGCATCGCGGCGGGGAATACGCTCGAGGCCGTCGCGGGCACCTACCTGCTCCGCCGGCTCACGCGCTTCCGGCCGTCACTCGAGCGGCCGCAGGACGTTCTCGGCTTCGTCGCACTGGCGGCCGGGTTGAGCACCACGGTGAGTGCCACCATCGGCGTCGCCAGCCTCTGCCTGGGGGACGCCGCGGTCTGGCCCATCTCGGGAACCCTCTGGTGGCAGTGGTGGCTGGGGGACGCGATGGGCGCGCTGATCATCGCCCCGGTGCTGCTCACGTGGGCCACGCGTCGCCACATCCCCTGGAGCCTCCGCTGGGTCGGCGAGGCCGGGGCGCTGCTGGTGCTGCTGGCGGCCGTCAGCCAGATGGTGTTCGGCGGCTGGTTCGCGACGGGCACGATCCACTCCCCGCTGGCCTTCGCCGTCTTCCCCTTCTCGATTTGGGCGGCGCTGCGGTTCGGCCAGCGCGAAGCCGCGACGACGACGCTCGTCGTCTCGGCGATCGCGACCTGGGACACCGCGCGCCAGGTCGGCCCGTTCATGGGGGCAACGCTTACGGAGAGCTTTCTCCTGTTGCAGATCTTCATGAGCGTCGTGGCGGTGACCGCCCTCCTCCTGGGCGCGGCCATCGGGGGGCGCCGCCGGGTGGAGGAGGCCCTGCAGCAGAGCGAGCGACGGTATCGGGAGCTCTTCGAGAACGCCACGGCCATCGTCTATACCGCCGACCTCGACGGGCGCTTCACGTCGTTCAACAAGCTGGGCGAGCAGATCAGCGGGTACTCCCGGGAGGAACTCCTCGGGATGAGCCTCGCCGACCTCGCCGCCCCGGCCGACATGGCGCTGGCCCGCCAAATGATCGCCCGCCAGGCCGTCGAAGCCACGCCCCTCGTCTATGAACTCGAGATTGTGGCCAAAGGCGGGAGGACCGTGCCCCTCGAAGTCAGCACCCGACTGATCGCCGAGGAGGGCCGCGCCACCGGGGTGGAGGGCGTGGCCAGCGACCTCACCACGCGCAGGCAGAGCGAGGTGGCGCTGGAGCAGGCCAACCGGAAGCTCACGGAATGGGTGCACGAGCTCGAAGCGCGCAGCCGCGAGACCACGGTGCTGGCCGAGATGGGTGACCTGCTCCTGAGCTGCCTCACCGCCGAGGAAGCTTACGCCGTCATCGGGGCAGTCACGCCGAAGCTCTTCCCCGCGGCGTCCGGTGCCCTGGGTGTGCTCGGCCCATCCAGAAACCTCGTGGAGATTGTCGTCTCCTGGGGAGACCCTCCGCCCGCCGACCCGCTCTTTGCGCCGGACCGGTGCTGGGCCTTGCGGCGCGGTCGAGCCTATCGCGTGGACACCCCGGGCACGGAGCTGGTGTGCGGGCATGTGGACCCGTCTTTGCCAAGCGGGTATCTCTGCATTCCCATGATGGCGCACGGCGAGCCGCTGGGGGTGCTGCACCTGCGGGAAGGCTCAATCCAGCCGAGCCAGCCCAATCAGCCTCCCGAGCCGCTGCGCGAATCGCAGCAGCGACTCGCGGGGACCTTGGCCGAGCGCCTCTCGCTGACGCTGGCCAACCTGCGGCTGCGCGAGACCCTGCGCGGCCAGTCCATCCGCGACCCTCTCACGGGGCTCTTCAACCGCCGCTACATGGAGGAGACCCTCGAGCTCGAGCTCGCCCGGGCCGCGCGAAGCCACCGGACGCTCGGGATCATCATGCTGGACGTCGATCACTTCAAGCGGCTCAACGACGCCTGCGGCCACGACGCCGGCGACACGTTGCTCTGCGAGCTGGCCCGCCTGCTCGAGTCGCGGGTGCGCGAGGGCGATATCGCCTGCCGCTATGGCGGCGAGGAGTTCGTGCTCATCGTGCCCGAGGCGCCCCTGGAGATGGCCCGGCGGCGGGCGGAGGAGCTGCGGGACGAGGTGCAACGTCTCCGCGTGACGCACCGGGGCCAGCTCATCGGGCCGATCACCGCCTCCGCGGGGGTCGCGGGCTTTCCCGATCACGGCAAGACCAGCGGGGCACTCCTCCAAGCCGCGGATGCGGCGCTCTATCAGGCGAAGGCCCAGGGCCGGGACCGGGTGATCGTCGCAGGTTAGCAAACTCGCGAACCTCACCCAGGAATCGATTGGCGGTCGGCGAAGCCGGACACGATCAGGCCGGATCGGATCCGATGATGTCCAACTGGGGGGTGAGGTGAGTCGATCTCCGCGATTGCGGGTCCGCACAACACGTCTAGACCAAATCGACCTCGAACCTAAGCATATTTGATATCGGTGATTGCGGGCCCCCGCAACCATGGACGACGAGGGGTTAGCGGACGCAAGAGCCGCTAGCCCCTTTCGTTTACCCAGACTTCACCCAGGAATTGCTTCGTCGTCGCCTCACCGAGAACGCCCTGCGAGTAGTCAGTGAGGCGCGGACCTTTAAGTCAAGAATCGACGTACGGAGATTCGAAGCCGTCCACGCGACCAAGCAAAATCGAAGGGTTACGAGGTCCATTGGGGTTTCAACCCAACGGTCGCTGATCGAATCGTTCCGCGTCACCGAAGCACCTCACCGAAGCAAGGCTGTGGTCGTTGACGCCGTCGCCACGCGCGGGTATCGTCGCCTTGCTACGCCCGGCCCGATTCACTGGAGGCCCGACAATGAAGTGTCCCCGGTGCGCGCACGAGAATCCGCAAGGAGCGCGGTTCTGCGAAGAGTGCGCGACCCCGCTGGCCGGGACCTGCGCGAACTGCGGGAAGAGCCTCTCAGCTACTGCCAAGTTCTGCCACGCTTGCGCTCATCCCGTTGCCTCCGCGGCCGGCACACCGTCGCGTTCTCCAGACAGCTATACGCCCAAGCACCTCGCCGAGAAGATCTTGACTTCGAAGGCCGCTCTCGAGGGCGAGCGCAAGCAGGTGACCGTCCTGTTCGCCGACCTCAAAGGTTCCATGGAGCTTCTAGCCGACCGCGATCCCGAGGAGGCGCGCAAGATCCTCGACCCGGTGCTGGAGCGCATGATGGAGGCGGTCCACCGTTACGAGGGCACAGTGAACCAGGTGATGGGCGACGGGATCATGGCACTCTTCGGCGCGCCGCTCGCACACGAGGACCACGCAGTGCGGGCCTGCTACGCTGCGCTCCGTATGCAGGAGGCCGTCCGCCACTACTCGGAGGAGGCGCGCCGCGTCCACGGCATCGAGGTCCAGATTCGCGCCGGACTAAACTCGGGCGACGTTGTCGTCCGCGCGATCGGCAGCGACCTCCGGATGGATTACACGGCAGTGGGACAGACCACGAATCTGGCGGCGCGGATGGAGCAGCTGGCGTCGCCCGGCACGATCCGCCTCACCGCCGAGACGCTCCGCCTCGCCGAGGGTTTCGTGCGTGTGACGCCGCTCGGCCCGATCCCAGTCAAGGGCCTGACCGATCCGGTCGACGTGTTCAAGCTCGATGGCGAGGCCGCTATCCGAACCCGCCTGCAAGCGGCGCACGCGCGCGGGTTGACCCGGTTCGTCGGGCGCGACGCCGAGATGGACCAGATCCGGGGCGCAGCGATCCAGGCCGCGCGAGGCCGCGGTCAGGTGATCGCGGTGGTCGGGGAGCCGGGCGTCGGTAAGTCGCGGCTCTTCTACGAGTTCATCCACTCGCATCACACGCAGGGCTGCCTCGTGCTCGAGGCCACTTCCGTCTCGTACGGCAAGGCGACGCCGTTCCTCCCAGTCGCGAACCTGCTGCGCATCTACTTCCGCATCGAGGACCGCGATCAGCCGCGAACGATCCGCGCCAAGATCACGGGCACCATGCTGACGCTGGAACGGACGCTGGAAGAGTGGGTGCCGGCCGTCCTCTGGCTGCTGGACGCGTTCGCGGCCGACGACCCGTTCCTCGCGCTCGATCCGGCCCAACGCCGCCACCGGGCCATCGACGGGGTGAAGCGCCTGCTACTTCGCGAAAGCCGCGTGCAGCCGCTGCTGCTCGTGTTCGAGGACCTGCACTGGATCGACGCAGAGACGCAAGCCTTCCTCGAGAGTCTCGTGGAGAGTGCGCCGACGGCGCCGATCCTCATCGCGATGAACTATCGTCCCGAATACCACCACGGTTGGGGCAGCAAGACGTACTATCGCCAGCTGCGCGTCGACCCGCTGCCGGCGGAGACCGCCGAGGAATTGCTGGAGGGTCTGCTCGGTGCCGACGCATCGGTCCGGCCGTTGAAGCCGATGCTGATCCAGCGGACAGACGGCAACCCGCTCTTCCTTGAAGAGACGGTGCGCGCGCTCGTCGAGACACATGTCCTCGTCGGCAATGCCGGCGCTTACCGGCTCGGCAAGCCGGTCGAGGCGGTGTCGATGCCGACCACGGTCCAAGCCATCATCGCGGCTCGAATCGATCGGCTGCCGCCCGAGCTGAAGCGGCTCCTGCAGGCGGCGGCGGTGATCGGCAAGGACGTGCCGGTCGCGCTGCTGGAAGCGATCGCCGAGCTGCCGGGGCGGGAGATGCCAGCCGCGCTGTCCCGGCTACAGTCCACCGAGTTCCTTTACGAAGCCCGGCTGTTCCCCGACCTGGAGTACACGTTCAAGCACGCGCTCACGCACGAAGTGGCGTACGGGGGCATTGTGCAGGAACGGCGGCGCGTGCTCCATGCCGCACTTGTGGACGCGATCGAGCGACTGTACGCAGGCCGACTCGTCGAGCAGGTCGAGGTGCTTGCACACCACGCTGTGCGAGGCGGCGTGGCTGCTAAGGCCCTACGTTACCTCCGCGAGGCGGGGGAAAAGTCGGTGGGGCGCTCGGCGATGCGCGAGGCGGTCACGTTCTTCGAGAGCGCGCTCGGGGTTCTCTCCGGCCTTCCGCAGACGTCCGAGACACTGTCGGAGGCGCTCGACCTCCACATCCTGCTCGGCCCTCCGCTCATTGGGCTCGAGGGCGCCAACTCCCCGGAAGTGGGCGCGGTGTACGGGCGCGCGCGGGAACTAGTCGAACGTCTCGGCGACGTCGGTCGTCGTTTCCCCGTGCTCTGGGGCGAGTGGTTTATCGCCTACACGGTCGGCCGCTACGCCGACGGGCTGGCGCTCGGGCATCGGTTGCTCGCCGACGCCCGGGAGGGCGACGACAGCGGCCGGCTGGTGGAAGCGCATCATGCGCTCTGGCCGACGCTCCTCGCCATGGGGGATGCCCGCGGGGCGGTGCCCCATATGGAACGCGGCATCGCGCTCTACGACAAGCACCGCCACGCCGCGCAGGCGTTCCTCTACGCCGGGCACGATCCGGGCGTGTGCTGTCGATACCAGCTCGCGCTGGCGCGCTGGCTGCTCGGCGCCCCCGCCGGCGCCTTGACCGCTATCGACGATGCGCGGCGGCTTGCCGGCGAGCTCGAGCATCCGCTGACGATGACGGCGATGACCTGGTTTGCAGCGGTGGTCCACGCGTTCCGCGGTGAGCGTGATGCCGCAACGGAGGCGGCTGCGCAGTTGCAGCGACTGTGCGAGGACAAAGGCTTCACGCCGTGGACGGACTTGGTCATCGTGCTGGGTGGCCTCACCAAGAACGAGGCGCTCAGCGACGCGCAGCTTGCCACGCGCGCGGAACGTCTACGACGCGTGCGGACCGCGATGTGGCGGCGCATCGTGTGCGCCTGCCTCCTAGCCGAGCTCTGCCTCGAGGCGCGATGTCCGGAGGTCGGGCGCGAAGTGCTCGCCGGGATCGGCGACGACCACCGGCGCACCATCCTTGCGCCCGAGCTGTTGCGGCTGGACGGCGAGCTGCGGCTCATGGCGGCTCGTGCCGACGACGGTGCCGTCGAACAGACCTTCCGCTCCGCGATCGACCTCGCGCGCGCCCGCGGCGAGCAGTCGCTCGCGTTGCGCGCGGCTACGAGTCTCGGCCGCGTCCTCGCCGCGCGCGGGCGGCACGCCGAGGCGCGTCGCGAGCTGGCCGCGGCATACGGCGGGTTCACCGAAGGCTTCGACACTCGAGACCTGCGCGAGGCGAAGCACCTGCTCGACGCCCTGGGTCGCCAGTGAGTGGGGAGCGGGGACCGGTGCCGGGCCACGCGGTGGGCGCGCGGTGGCAGCCCTTCATGGTGTGGAGCGTGGTTGAGTGGTGCGGTCATCGCGGCGAGGGAATCCCGGTGCCGACCGAGGACGGACGCTATCGGCTGATTCCGATACCTGGGGAGGCGAGGTAGGAGGCCAGGACCACTCCGTCCGAACCTGTCCAGTTCGGAACAGTCAGGGGGGCCCCCAAGTGTTACGCTTCTCCTGCCTTCCATGTGGCCGCCTCCCCTGAGAACTCGAGGACGCGGGCGCGATTCAGTTCGGTAGACCGCGTCGGTCACGAGAGTGCGTCAGCTCCTGGACCGGCCGGACCTCGATCACCGCGACGCGCGCCGGCGGGAACCTCGCGGCGACCGCGCAGGCCTCGTCGATGTCCTTGGCCTCGATGAGGAAGAATCCACCCAGCTGCTCCTTCGTCTCGACAAAGGGGCCGACAGTGGTCGAGACCTTGCCGGCGCGGACGCGGATGGTCCGGGCCGTGCCGGTCCGCTGGAGAGCGTCCGAGACGATGTAGTGGCCGCTCTGTCGGATCTCCTCGGCGTACTCGATCGCGGAATCGACAAGAGCCTGCATCTCTTTCTCGGGCATCGCGTCCAGCACGTTCTCTTCGTGGTAGATCGTGAACATGAACTTCATCGCATTCTCCTCACCGGCGAAGCTCCTTGATCATGAGGCTCTCGACAAAAGGTATATCAGAAAGGGGGTCATGTGGCGAGGCGTGCGCGCTCGAGCGCACCGATGCGCCGATAGGGATCGGAGCCCAGCTCGGCCGTGAGGGCGTCCAGCGACTCGAGCGCGCCCTCGATCGCGGTGCGGTCGGAGGCGGGCTCCGAAGCCAGGAGGCGAACCCACGCCAGGGCGACATCGAAGGCGCCAAGCCGCCAGCCTCGCCCCCGGTCGACGAGCTCACGCGCCTCGGAGAGGAGCGCGCGGGCTCCCGAGCGATCACCGGCGGCCAGCTTCGCGTCCGCGAGCGTCGCGAGGAGGCGCGGCTCGTACCACAGCGCGGTGCGTCGATTGCGGGCGAGCGCGAGCGCCCGCTCGAGCCCGCTCGTGGCTCCGGTGAGATCGCCGTCCGCGAGCTTCGCAGCGCCGAGAAAGGCCGCGGCCTCCACCCGAGAGAGCACGCTGCCGTGCTCTTCCGCAAGCTCGACGCCACGGCGGCCGTGGGCGAGCGCGGCGGGCAGATCAGCCCGCAGGCGCAACACCTCGCCCAGGAATGCGTGCGTCCCGTAGAGGGCGTGGAGGGCGGGCTTGCTCTCCTCGGCGAGGAGCGCTTGCAGGGCGGCCTCAGCCTCGGTCGGGCGCCCGAGGTGGGCGCTCGCCAGCGCCCACCACACGCGGCACAAGCCAGGTGCGGTGGAGCGCCCGACCGCCTCCCGCAGTCCGGCGGCCCGCGCGACCTCGGTCAGGGCACGCTCGGCGGTCGCACGGGCGGGAGCGAGGCGGCCGACCGCAAGCTGGGCGTGGGCCAGCACCGAGCGCATCTCGAACTCGAGCATTGCGTCGGATCCTTCGGCGAGCTCGGTGGCGCGCTCCGCGCATACGAGGTACTGCCGCACGTCGCCCGCGAGCCCGCGCAGGCGTCCGTAGGACGTGAGCAGGAACGCGTGGCCGGCGTTGTCTTGAAGTCGCTCGGCGACCGCGCGCGCCTCGGCGAAGAGGTCCCGCGCCTCACGCTCCTCGATTCCGGCGATGCGGCCGATCTCGAGCCGCGCAATGCGCGAGGTGAGCTCGAGCATCAGGGTCTCGCGGGACTTCGGAACGGCGCTGAGGAGCGTGGTGACCCGACGGCAGTGTCTCGCCCCATCCGCCGGGTCACTGCGTGCGACGCGTCGGCCCGCTTGCTCGTGCCAGCGTGCCGCCTCGAGGCGCTCGCCGGCCTCATCGAAGTGGTGAGCGAGGAGCGCGGCGTGCGTCGCAGCTGCGGGTCCGTGGGTGGTGAGCAAGGCTCGCGCGATGGCGGCGTGGGTTCCGCGCCGGCGATCCAGAAGCTGGGTGCGGTAGGCGACCTCCTGAGCGAGAGGATGCCGGAAGGCGTGCTCACCCGGAGACTCGGAGGGACCGAGAAGGTCAGCGGCGGAAAGGCGCTCGAGCGATGCGACGAGCGCGGGCGCGGGCAGATCGACCACCGCGCGCAGCAAGTCGATTGGCACGTCCCGCCCGATCACGGCCGCAGCTTGGAGCACGTCCTTGTCGCGGTCCGCGAGCCGATCGATGCGCGACGCGAGGACGGCCTGAACCGTCTCGGGCAGCGAGATCTCCTCGATCGGGGCGGTCGGCTCGTAGGCGCCCCGCTCACCACGCAGGACGCCACGCTCGACGAGCGACCGAATCATCTCCTCGACGAAGAGTGGGTTGCCGCGGGCCCGGGACTCGATCTGGGGGCGCAGGGGCGCGAGCATGTCGTCGGATCCGAGCCAGTCGTCGAGCAACCTCCCGGAGTCCTGGGGATCGAGGGGCGCAAGCGAGAGACCCTCGACCCGTGGGGACCACACGGGCCGGTACTCTGGCCGTGTGGTCGCTAGCAGCAGGATCCGGCTACCGGTTGACTCCGGACCCAGGAGATGGGTGGTGAGCATCTCCAGCGCCGCTTCGCTCGCCGGGTCGAGCCAGTGCAGGTCCTCGACCCAGAGCAACGTCGGCTCGCGCCGACCGCGAGCCCGGATCAGATCGAGAAGTGACCGGAAGAGGCGTGCGCGACGCGCTTCGGGATCGAGTCCTGAAGGAACCGGGACATGATCGGACACCCCGAAAAGCTCGAGCCAGAAATCCAGGGCGGTCGAGTCGGGCGGCGCGTTCCCGAGAGCGCGTCGCACGACGTCTCGGACGTCCGAAGGTGACGCGCCTTCGCCGACACCGAAGAGACTGCGCGCAAGCGCGACGATGGCGTGAAAGGGAAGCCTGCGCCCGTGGGAGAGCGCGCGGGCATAGTGAAACGGCACACCGCGGGCGCGCTCGACGAACTCGTGACAGAGCCGGCTCTTTCCCGCGCCCGGCTCCGCGGTGATTAGGACGACTGTCGGTCGACCTGACTGCACCTCGCGCAGAGCTCTCTCGAGCAGGGCGAGCTCGCGCTCACGGCCGACGAAGCGCGAAAAGCCACGGGCCCGGGAGCTCTCTAGGCGGCTCCGGATCTGGCCCGGTCCCCGCAGCTCGAACACGCGCACGGGAACGCTTGCGCCCTTGAGACTCTGCTCCCCACGGTCGAGGAAGTCGAAGAGGCCCGCCGCGAGGCGCGCGGTCTGCTCCGTCACGGTGATGCCGCCTGGTGGGGCCAGCTGCTGCACCCGAGCGGCGAGCCCGACGACGTGCCCCTGCGCGGTGTAGTCCATGCGCAGGTCGTCGCCGATCCGACCCACGACGACCTCGCCCGAGTTGAGGCCCATCCGCACCGCGAACTCGAGGCCACTCTCGCGCCGCACGTGTTCGGCGAGCACGCCGAGCTCGCGCGTCAGATCCAGGGCGGCCGCGCAGGCGCGCTGGGCGTGGTCCTCGTGGGCGATCGGGGCGCCGAAGAGCGCCATGATGCCGTCACCGGTGTACTGGTTGATGGTCCCCTCGTATCGGTGAATGCCGCCCGCAAGGATCCGGAACAGGCGATCCAGCAGGCGATGCCATTCTTCGGGATCGACGCGCTCCGCGAGCTCCATCGAGCGCACGACGTCGGCGAAGAGGACGGTGACCAGCTTGCGCTCACCCCGGAGCGCGCTCTGGGAGGCAAGAATCTTCTCGGCGAGATGCCGCGGGGTGTAGGAGCGCGGCTCGGGGGTGATCGTGGGCGCCGCGAGGGGCGCGCCACAATCGTTACAGAACCTCGCGCCGGCGGGGTTCTCGTGTCCGCAGGATGGGCAGCTCACGCCCCGTCCGCCTCAAGCCGTGATGAGGTAACCCACGCCGAGAGCTACCAGAGCGGCCGAAAGGGCCAGCTCATCCCGCATTCGCAGCGGAGGCGCGAACTTGTAGATGAGGACGGCAACGCCCAGGATCACCGCCCACCACAGGCTGGACATCCCGAGAAGGACCATGGCCACCATCAGCGCCGCGCTGCATCCAAGGCAGCTGAGGCCGTAGCGCACGCCTGCGACAGCGGCGCTCCGCATCAGGTTGAAGGGAAGCGGCCCATGCAGCGCGCACAGCTCGCGGCAACGAGCCTGGCTCGCCCGTTTGATCGGGCTGACGGAGTAGACGCCGGCCAGTGCCAAAGCCAGTCCAACCACCACCGCCTGGTTGGGCCAGGGCATTCTCACGGCGGTGTAGATCGCGTAGCACACCACGCCGAACATCAGCCACACGCCGAGGTACGTGACGGCAAGCACGCCAGTGGCAACCGGCCATCCCCTTCGCCCTTCGGCCGTTCGCGCGAACTCGAGGACCACCGGGATCGCGGAAGGCAACATCATCGCGGCCATCATCACGACCCAGGTCACGGCGAAAGACTCGATCGGGCCGAGGCCCATGTCCATTCCGTCCATTCCGGCCATCGAGCGCGAGTGCTGGACCATGGCCGCCCAGGCAAGGCCGGCGACCGCGAGGACGACCAATGCGGCCACCATGGGCTTGGCCAGCCCCTGGCTGGCATCGCGGGCCTTCATCAGCGCTCGGCACGCCGGACAGAATCCGCCGGGCCTCGCGCGCCTGACGAATCCGATCGCCGCGAAGAGCCGGCCGCCGTGCATCAGCCCGGATACTCGTCCCGACGGTGAACCCACACGGTGGCGCCTCCGTCGCCCTCATCGCGGCCCTTCGGGACGAGATCCATGTAGTGGTAGGCGACGTTCAGCATGTCGAGCCCACGCGCATAGGTGGAGTACGTGTGGTAGATCTGGCCGCCGTCTTTCAGGAACACGCTGATGCCGGGTCCCTCGCTCCCCGACCACGGGTTGAGCCGATAGTTGTAGTCGACCTTGTTGGCCTTCAGCTCCGCATCGGTGAAAGAGACGTGATAGTCGAAGTTGAAGTCGCTCGGGAGCGATGACAACCACGGGAAGCCCCAGCCCATCCGCTTCTTGTAGGCGGCGAGCTTCGCGTAGGGGGCCAGTGAGATCGCGGCCATCGTGATGTCGCGATGATTCAGATGGACCGTGATGCCGTTGAAGTTGTCCATCCAGAAGGAGCAGACGAAGCAGGGCGCGTCCGCTGTCCAGGGCGTATGGAGCCCCGCGGTGTCGGGGTTGAACATCGCGTGATAGATGACCAGCTGGCTGCGTCCCTCGAAGAGGTCGCCGAGAGTCTGCGCGCCGTGCTCGCCCTCGAAGGTGTATTGCTTTTCGACCAGCTCCCAGGGTAGATCGCGCCGCTCCCGGCTCAGCTGGTCGCGCATCCGGGTAAACTCCTTCTCCTTCGCCAGGTGCTTCTTCCGCGCCTTGAGCCACTCGTCGTGCTTCACCACTTTGTGGGTTGGCATGTGGTCCCTCCTTTTGTCGGGCTCCCGGGACGTGGGGTCTTCAGGAGTCCGAGCAGCGCCGGGATGATCTCGTGCCACCGCGGGTCCTCCTTGCCAGCTTGCTAACAGACTGCTGAGGCGTCAAGGTGAAGGACCAGGAAGCACCGTGTAAGACGACCCGTCGACCGCGGTCGTCGCGAAGTTGCCGATCGTCACGCCGATGTCGTCTCCGCCCGGCTTGGCGCGCAGCCGGGCGATCATCGCCTTGGAGAGGTCGATCCCGTGCTGACCCCGGTGCACGCGCCGATCATCGGCGAGTACCTGGCCGACCTCGCGGCCGCAGTGGACGAGGCGCGAGCCGCCGGGCAGCCGTCGACCACCCGCGCCCTCTACTGACCGGTGCGGCCCGCGGGCTGGAGCCCAGGGGCGGGGCGGACGGCCACTTGGAGAAGTCGGCGGTCTGATCGCTCACCATCCTATCGCCCGCGCCGCTCGGCGCGGGTCGGCGCCGCCGTAGAGGATTCCCCGCTCCAGATCGCCGGAGATCGCGCACACCCCCGCGGTGCCGATCGACAGGTCGGGCAGCCACTGCACCCGATGCCCGCGCGCGGCCAGGGCCTCGCCCGTCGCCTCCCCGACGGACCGCTCGATGTCGAGGCGGCCGGGGTGGTAAGGGTGGGGCTCGAACGATCCCGGGAAGCTGTGCGTGACGAACCGCGGCGCCTCGACCGCCTCCTGGATGCTCATGGCGAACACGGTGTGGTTCAGGAAGACCTGCAGCATGCCCTGGGGCTGAAGATCGCCGCCGGGCGCCCCGAACGGCATGATCCACTCGCGGCCGCGCCGCGCGAGCGCCGGGTTGGGCGTCAGGCGCGGCCGCTTGCCCGGCGAGACGCAGGACGCGTGGCCCGGCACCACCCACGACTGCGACCCGCGCGAGGATGGGCAGAAGCCCAGGCCGGGGATCACCGGGCTCTCCCACGATACGTCGCTGGGCGTCGCCGAGAACGCGTTGCCGCGACGATCGACGACGCACACGTAGGAGGTGTCGCCGTCGAGGTCGGCGCCACCCCCGGCCACCGGCTGGGCCGCGCGGGCCACGGCCGCCGAGGCATCGAAGCCAGTCACGTTGCCGGCCGGCGGCATCTCGGGCCAGGCGCGCTCGCCGATGAGCCGCCGCCGCTCGGCGGCGTACGCCGGCGCCAGCAGCGCGTTCATCGGCACCTCGACGAAGCGCGGGTCGCCGTAGTACCGCTCGCGATCGGCAAAGCAGAGCTTCATCACCTCCGCGATCAGATGGACGTACGCCGGCGTGTTGTGGCCGAGGGACTTGAGATCGACGCCTTCCAGCAACGAGAGCATCTGCAGCAGGACCGGCCCCTGGCACCAGGCGCCGCAGGAGAGCACGTCCATGCCGCCGAACATGGTGCGCACCGGGGGCATGACCTCGGACCGGTAGGATGCCAGGTCGTCGGCCGTCAGCCAGCCGCCGTTCTCGCGGTGATACCGGACCATGACGGCGGCGAGGTCACCACGGTAGAAGGCGTCCCGCGCGGCCTGCAGGCCGGCGACGCGGCCGCGCGGGCTCGCGGCACGCTCCTCGTCCACCATGAACTGCAGCGACCGGGCAAGATCGGTCTGGACGAAGAGCTCACCCTCGCGGGGGGCGCGACCTCCGGGGAGCCAGATCGCCGAGCTGGCCGGCCAGCGACGGTACCCGTCGGCATTCTTCTCGATGTAGTGGGCCATCACCGGATGCATGGTGAAGCCCTCGCGCGCGTAGCGGATGGCCGCGGCGGCCACGTCGCCGAAGCTCAGCGTGCCGTAGCGCTCGAGGGCCAGAATCCAGGCGTCGGGCGCCGCCGGCACCACCGTGCGCAGCAGGCCGACCGGGATGGTGCCCCCGTGCTGCTCCACGAAGGTCTCGAGGCGCGCCGCGCGCGGCCAGCCCCCGAGCCCGGCGATCGTGACGGTCTCGTTGCGGTCGGCCTGGTGGATGAGCATCGGGGCCACGCCGGAGAACTGGACCTGATCGCTGTGCACCACGCCCAGCGCGATGCCGGCCGCGACGCCCGCGTCGACCACATTGCCGCCGGCCTTGAGCACGGCATCGCCGGCCTCGGCGGCCAGGTAGTGGCCGGCCGAGATCATGTGGCGCGCGCCGGCGATCATCGGTTGCAGCGGCATCGGCTCCTCCTCACGTGGTCGGATGCCCGTCAGCTCGGGGAACGTGCTGGTGCCCCCCGCGCGATTCGACCGCCGCATGATACCGCAGATCCAGGTGACGACGGCATTGACCGACGGCGGGCCGGCGCGGCCGACCTTCCATCCCTCGGCAGCCGCATCGACCCGACGATCATCGGGGTGTTCCTCGAGCTGCGCCGCCTCCGAGATCACGGCTAGGAAGGGTCGGCCGGCGAGGACTCGAGCCCGGGGCCGCCGAGGGCCTGGGCTTCCACGCCACCGCGCGCGCCAGTACGGGGCACGCCTAGTTCGTGGATGCCGGCTGGAGCCGAGCCGCGCCGCCTGTCGCGAGCGGCCACACGTAGCGATCCCACGTGAGGCCGACCACGTCCATCTGGCCGGCGGCTCGCGCGCCCGACCGTTCAGCGACGCGCCGCGAGCGGGCGTTCTGCGGAAGAATGGCCGAGATCGCGTACGACAGCCGCAGCACGTCGCGCGCGTAGTCACGAACGCAACGCGCCGCTTCGGTCGCGAAACCCTGGCCCCAGACGGCGGGGTCGAACGTGTAGCCGAGCTCACACTCGAAGGTCAGCGCGACGCCCGCGGGCGCCTCTGCGCGCCCGAACCATCCTCTGCGGATCCCGTGCTCGGGTGCCACGGATTCGACCACGAGGTCCATCAAGCCGCAGCGCCCGATCAGCGCTCCGTCTTCCTTGCGCAGGACCGCGAGATAGCCGAGCGCGAGCTGCTCATAACTCGCGAGCGTGTACTGCAACCATGCGGCCGTCTCCTCGGGCGAGGGCGACCGGCCTCCGGGATAAAGGTGTTGCGCGACTTCGGGGAGTGCGTGGATGCGAGTGAAGAACGGCAGATCGTCCGGCGCGATCCGGCGCAGCATGAGGCGAGCCGACTCCAGCCGGTCGGTGCCGTGCGCCAGGGTCATGGTGAGACCTCCGCGGCGCGGCGGGCGCTCGGGGTGAGGAGCAGGCGCCCGCCCACGACGAGCGCCAGCCCGCCCACCGCGGTCACGAAGATCCCCGCATTGTCCTCGCCCAGAAGGCCGCTCGCGAACGGGCCGAGGAACATCGCGGCGTCGACGCCGACGCGGTAGAGGCCCATCCGCCACGCCAGGTGCGCGGGGCGCGTGTGCTCGCGGATCACGCCGACCGGCAGCATCCAGCCCGCGAGGCCGAACCCGAAGCACGCGCAGCCCGCCACGAACCACGGGAACGACCCCAGGCCGACCGCGGCCGTGCCCAGCCCGAGCACCACGATGACGAAGCCGAGGACGGGTGTGCGCCCCAGGCCGTCGGCGAGCCGCCCCACGGGCAGCAGGGCGACGAGGTCCACGAGCTGCGCGAGCATGAGCAGGCCCGAGACGCCACCCCGGTCCAGGCCGAACTCACGCGTCCCCCGGAGCGGCAGGAGGAACTGGGTGACCGCGGACCACGCCAGGGCGAGGACGATGCCCACGGCGAACATCGTCCACAGCGTGACCGACATCCGATCCTCGCGGCCCGCGTCCGATGTGTTCGACGCGCGCGTCTCCGGTGCCCGCGAGGCGTCGGGGAAGCGCCGGCGGATGCCCGGTACCGCGGCGAGGATCAGGAGCAGGGGCGACGAGCCGATCAGCAGCGAGAGGCTCCAGCTCCAGTGGCCGGGGAGCAGCCCGACGAGCGCGAGCCCGCCGAGGACGCCGATCATCGCGGAGAACTCGAAGATGTTCAGGCGCATCGAGGCCCTGGGCCCTCGGTCGTCGAGCAGCAGCGCGATGAGCCCACTCACGGTGCCGAGGGTGTAGGCGAATCCCAGGATCAGCCGCCCGAGCACGAGCAGGGCGAACGACGAGGATGCGGCCAGCAACACGGTGCCGGCGAGCATGAGCGCGGGCGCCACGCAGAGAGTGGTGCCGAGGTAACGGCCGGCCAGCCAGCCGGCGGGGAGCGCGGCGGCCATGCGGGCGAAGCCCAGTGCCCCGGCCACGACGCCGAGCTGCCAGTCGGCCAGCGCGCCGGCGCGGCCGATCTCGGGCAGCAGCGGGCTGAAGGCGCCCATCGAGAAGCAGCTGCAGAGGCTGATGAAGCAGAGCAGCGCGGTGCTGCTCAAGGCGCGGGCGCGGGACGGGGCACGGGACGATCCAGGGCAAGAATACCCCGTCGCACCGCTCGGCCGCTCAGGCGTCGGCACGAGCAGGCGTCTCGAGGCGAAGTGGCGGAAACGCGCTCGGGAGATCCGGCACGGTGAGCTGCGAGATCGACTCCAGGCCGGGCAGGCCCTTCAGGACGAACGCGCCGAGCCGGTGCAGTGCTGCATCCGAGGGCAGGCGCGGCTCGATGCGCTGACGCGTCGCCTCCGACAGCAGGACCTGCCCCCCGTGACCCGCCGAACCGATCCGGGTCGCGCGGTGCACGTCGAGCCCGACGTAGCCGTCGTCGGTCATCCGCGGCTGACCGTGGTGGAGCCCGATCCGGACGCGCACGACCGCCCCGTCGGGCCAGGTGTGATCGCGAAGCCGACGCATCGGTGCGGTTGCATCGGTCAGGCGCAAGATGACGAGAGCCATGACGAGGAGGGCGGTCCCGACGGCAAGGAAGCCCGTCCAGCGCTCGACCCCGGCGGATACGGCAGGGGCGGGGGCAAGGGCGAAAGGATTGACGCAGTCACAGCCGATCGTGGTGACGCGATCGACATGCTCCAGGACCGCCGGGATTCGATCCACCAGCAGCAAGCGGGTCGGGATCTGGATCGCCGCGAGGGCGATCACGAGGACCATGGCCAGCCGGTGGCGCCTGAGGCCCAGGCGGCCCGACGGGAAGGTGAGCATCAGGTACGGCGTCAGCGAATTGACCAGACGGCGGGTCGCGAAGGCCAGGGCGGCGACCGCCGGCACGGACGAGGCCTGGAAGTCGGGGATGTCCCAGACGTACCCGATGGCCAGGAGGAGCGGGCCGGTCCGATTGTGCGGGCGGCGGTGCCAGGCGATCGCGCCCGCAGCCAGGTACGCGAGCCCGACGATCTCGGTCTGGACGATCGCGACCCCCGGCACGCCGGCGCGGAGGGCGACGAGGCCGGCCTCGGCCGCCACGGCGAGCCCGATGGCCGCCCCGAGCCAGGGTGCCCACGTGTTCTTCAGGTCCACGGTCGCTTGGCGCTCGATGCGTGTCAGACGTGTGCCGTGTTTACGCCCAGCATGCGGGCTGGGCCCGGTTCGGTGGCCGGGCCCGATCCTGCCAGAGCGCGCCGGGGAGGTCAAACCGGGGGGCGCGGCGGTCGCCGCGCGCTCAGTCGAGCGCGTCGGGCACCCGGGTGGCGCCGGCGGCGGGCGTCGGCGCCTCGGCCCGGCGCGGAGCGGCGCGCGCCGGCTCGTTCTCCTCGGCGCGCACGCGTCGGAGGAACGGCAGCATGGGCAGCACGGCCATGAACACCAGGGCCGACCCCTGCATGTGTGGGAGAGCGACGTTGGTGATGCTGGTGTCGAGCACTTGCATGACCGTGACCACCATCACCGAGACGGTGATGGCCCACTTGCGGAAGGACTGTAGTGGCTCGCCGGTCACGCCGGGCGCCCGCGTGGTCTCGGCCGGGCCCGGCTCCGCTGTTCGGAGGTCACGGGCGGCAAGCGTAGTCGGCAAAGCCCCGGTGAAAAGATCGGCGCCGTGAGTTAGAGTAGCGGCAACTCGCTGAGGGAGGACAATCGCATGCCGTTCTACGAACGAGGCCCCGTCCGCATCCACTACGAAGAGGTCGGCTCCGGCTTCCCCCTGCTGCTCATACCGGGCGGCGGGCTCAATTCAGCCCTCTCATCCTGGCAGACCGCCTCGCCGTTCAACCCGATGGAGCGGTACAAGGACGACTTCCGCTGTATCTGCGCCGATCTGCGGAACGCCAACCCCGGCCGGTCCAGCGGCCCGCTGGAGATCGATCGCCCCTGGGACGCCTACACCGACGACCAGCTCGGGCTGATGGACCATCTGGGCATCCGGGAGTTCCTGGTCATGGGCTTCTGCATCGGCGGGCCGATGATCCACAACCTCATCCGGCGGGCTCCGGAGCGCGTCGTCGCGGCCGCGATGATGCAGCCCAGCGGCTCCAGGCCCGAGATCCGGGACCTGTTCTACCAGAACAACATCAAGGGTTGGGGGCCGGCGCTGTGCGAGAAGCGCCCCGACGTCACGATGGCCATGGTCCATGACTTCCTGACCAGCATGTACACGAATCGCGCCGACTTCGTGTTCACGGTGTCGCGCGATTTCGTGCGCTCCATCCAGACGCCGCTGCTGGTCGCGCCCGACGATGTGCCCGCGCACCCGTACAAGGTCGCGATGGAGGTGGCCAGCCTCGCCCCGAACGCCGAGGTGACCATCTATCCCTGGAAGGACTCGCCGGCGCACATCGACGAGGTCGTGGAGCACGCGCGGCGCTTCCTCAAGGCGCACGAACCCGTCGCCGCCGGGCGGCAAGGAGGGGGCTAGCCGGGCCCGCGTCTCAAAGGCGCGTGACGTTCGCGGCCACGCACACCCAGCCGTCCCCGCGCCGCGCCCACACGTCGGTGTAGCGCCCGGCGCCCGGCTGGCCGTCCGCCCTGGTGTACGTGGTGCGGGCGTGGATCAGCGCCACGTTGCCCAGCACGCGGATCAGCACGTCCTCGATGTCGAGGTTCTTCACGGTCGACCCGCGCCCGATCTGGGCGAGGAAGCCCGCCCGGTCCAGCCGCGAGCAGTCGGGATTGCTGTTGACGAAGTCCGCCGCGAGGTTCGCGTCGAACCACCGCACGTCCGCCTCGCTGACCGATCGGATGTACTCGCGGTTGAGCGCCTGAAGAGTCGCCTGGTCGGTGGCCATGGTCAGCACCTCGCGAAGTGGGCGGACACGCAGAGCCAGCGCCCGTCCCGTTGCTGCCAGATGTCGGTGTAGCGGCCGCGACCGTGGCTGCCGTCGGGCCGCGTGTCCTCGAAGCTCGCGTGGATCAGGGCCACGTCGCCCACGCGCTGGATGGAGACCTCGGGCGCGCGGAAGCTCGTGAGGGTGTGGGGCCGTCCGATGCGGGCCAGGAAGCCCGCCTTGTCCACGAAGGAGCCGTCGGGGTTGGTGGCGCGGTAGTCGTCGGCCAGGCGCTCGGTGTACCAGGCCACGTCGGACTTCTCCGCCGCAAGGAGATAGCCGCGGTTCAAGGCCTCGAGCGTCTCGAGATCGTCCGCCCTGCTCGCCATCGTTCATTTCCTCCTTCCGTGTTCGTTTGACCACGGTTATCCTAGGCTCGATGCTGGCCCTGAGAAAGAGCCAGATTTCAACGAAGCGAAGGGGCCAGAGCGTCCGGGCCCCGAGGGAGGCGCGATGCTACTGAGCCTGCGGGGGGCGGGCGGGCCGCTCTATCGCCGCGTCTACCTGGCGCTCAAGGACAAGATCCGGGCCGGCGGCCTCGGCCCGGCCACCAAGGTCCCTTCCACGCGCGCGCTGGCGAGGGACCTCGGCGTGTCGCGCAACACCGTGATGCTGGCGTACGAGCAGCTCGCGGCGGAGGGCTACCTGGTGAGCCGCCACCGCGGTGCGACCTCCGTGGCGGGGGTGGCGTCGCCGCGCCCAGCCTCGGCGCCCGCTCGGCCCGCGGCGGAGCGTCCCGCGCCGATGTCCGCCTACGCGCGGCGCCTGACCGCGCGGCTCGACCTCGCGCCCTCGCGCCCGCCCGGCCCGCGGCCCGCGCTCCGCTATGATTTCCGCTACGCCCGGCCCGCGGTGGACGAGTTCCCGCGGGAGATCTGGCGCCGGCTCCTCGCCGCTCACGCGCGTCGCGCCTCCTCCGACGCGCTCGGTTACGGCTCGCCCGCCGGCCACGGCCCGCTGCGCGCGGCGCTCAGCGAGTACCTCGGCCGGGCGCGCGGCGTCGTGAGCGACCCCGAGCGCATCGTCGTGGTGAACGGGACACAGCAGGCGCTGGACCTGATCGCGCGCGTGCTGCTCGATCCCGGCGACGGCGCGGTGGTAGAGGAGCCGCACTACCCCGGGGCCACCATTCCCTTCGAGGCGGTGGGCGCCCGCCTCCTGCGCGTGCCGGTGGACGCGGGCGGGCTTGATCCGGCCAAGCTGCCGCCCGCCGTGGAGCGCCCGCGGCTGGCCTACGTGACGCCCTGCCACCAGTTCCCCAGCGGCGTCATCATGCCGCTCGAGCGGCGCCTGTCCCTGCTCCAGTGGGCGTCCCGGGTCGGCGCCTGGGTCGTCGAGGATGATTACGTGAGCGAGTTCCGCTACGAGGGCCACCCGCTGGAGGCGCTCCAGTCGCTGGACCGCGACGAGCGGGCGATCTACATGGGGTCCTTCTCGAAGACCCTGTTCCCCGCGCTGCGCGTGGGCTATCTCGTGCTGCCGCGCGCTCTGGTGCGCCCCTTCCTCGCCGCCAAGTGGGCGGCGGATCGCTTCTCCGCCCCGCTCTACCAGGAGGCGCTGGCCGAGCTCATCACCAGCGGCCAGTTCGAGCGCTATCTCCGCCGCGCGGGCGCCCGGAACGCGGGGCGCCGGCGGGCCCTCGTCGCCGCGCTGCGCGAGCGCTTCGGCAGCCGAGTGGAGATCGCGGGCGAGAACACCGGCGTGCACCTGGTGGTCTGGCTGAACGACGTGCCCCCGCGGGAGCTAAGCGCCCTCATCGCGCGGGCGGCCAGGGCCGGCGTGGGGATCTACTCGGTGGCGCCGTACTACGCCGAGCCGCCGCGGTGCGCGGGCCTCCTCTTCGGCTATGCCGCGCTCACGGAAGGGGAGATCCGCGCGGGCGTGCGCCGGCTGGCGGAGCTGCTCTAACGCTTCTAGCATCCTGTTTGCCGGCCAGTGGTTGCGGGTCCCCACAACGAGAGGGAGCCGGTTGGTGATCCCTCTCCCCCGCGAGGGGGAGAGGGCAGGGTGAGGGGGCGGCCTCCCTGCCGACAGCGGCTTCGTGAATAGTCCGGGCTAGCCCCTTTCGTTTACCCAGGAATCGGTCCGGCGTCGCTCAGCGGCAACGTGAAGGTGAAGGTGGAGCCGGCGCCCAGCTGGCTCGTGATCCAGATCCTGCCGCCGTGGAGTTCGACGAACTTCCGCGAGAGGGCCAGACCGAGGCCGGTGCCTTCCACCTTCTTGGCCGCCGTCCCGACTTGCCTGAACTCCTCGAACACCGCCTCTTGATCCTCTGGCGCGATGCCGATCCCGGTGTCAGCCACCGAGATGTCCGCCATCCCGTCGACGAGTCCCGCGCGGACGTCGATGCGGCCGCCTTCCGGCGTGAACTTCAGCGCGTTGGACAGAAGATTGAGCAGCACCTGCTTGATCTTTCGCTCATCGCCCCGGATCGGGCCCAGCCGTTGATCCACCGCATGGTGCAGGGTAATCCCCCGGCGGCCGGCTCGTTCCCGGAGCAGGGTCAGGGCGTTCTCGATCGCGGTGGGCAGATCGAAGTCCGTCAGCTCGAGCTCCATCCGCCCGGCCTCGATCTTCGATAGATCGAGGATGTCGTTGATGAGGGACAGGAGATGCTGCCCCGAATCGTGGATGTCGCGCAGGTACTCTTCCTGCTTTTCGTCGTGCCCGGCACAGGTCCAGTGCCTTGGCCGCGATGGCATCGAAGACCGGCTGGACATCGGTCTGGAAGCTGCTGATGACGCGGAGGATCTCGCTGGTGGCCGTCTGGCGCCCGAGCGCCTCGGTGAGGTCGCGGTTGCGGGCCTGCAACTCGTCGAGCGCTTCCGCCAAGCGCTTCTCGAGGTCGCGGACCGTAGGGCCGCGGTCCTTCGGCGACCCGCCGGCCTTGACCTTCGTGGGCTTGGCACCCTGACGCATCGGCCTCTCCTTGCCTTTCACAGGCGTCACGATGGGCCGGGACTCCTGGTCGGTCCGTCAGGCCTACGGCCCGGCCGCGGCCGCCGGTTCACCGAGCGAGAGCATCAGGCGATTGGCCCAGTTGAAGAAGGCGGCGGCGTGAATGACGTCGGCGATCGCCAGATCGTCCAGCCCCGAGCGACGCAGGCGGTCGACGTGCTCCGGCCCGAACACGCTTGGCGTCGCGGTCAGCGCCACCGAGGCCGCGACGATGGCATTCCAGCGTTCTCCGAGATCGGCGGTGACGCCGGTGTCGAGCAGGCGCTGAATGTCGGCCTCGCGCTTCGAGTAGGTCGCGGCGTGGCGCGCATGCACCGAGGCACAGTAGAGGCACCCGTTGAAGCGGGACGTCGCGGCCGCGGCCAGCTCGCGCTCGGCGCGCGGAAGGCCGGCATCGGGGTTGTAGAAGATGTCCTTGTCGGTTCGCGTCCTGGCCGCCAGCGCGTCCGGGTCGCGGGCGAGGAGGCGGAAGTACGGCGATTTCACGCGCGCGGCGTCCACGAGACTCGCCAGGTGGCGCTCGGTCATCGCTTCGACGGCGAGCGGCTCGAGCCAGGGGAGCCAGTCGAGCTGGGCCCGGGTGAAGGCGGTGGGAACCGTGTGGTCCGGGGGCACCAGCACTTTGTCAGTCATGCCGACACCTGGCCGGCCAGGACGCGCAATCCGGTGACGACCCGGATCTGGAAGGACAGGAAGGCGACGATCTGGGAGAGCGTCACGATGTCGGTAGTGGACCAGCCGGCGTCCAGCAGCGCCTGCAGAGCCGTCGGCGCGGCGTCGCGCGGGTGAAAGACGAGCAGGTGCACGTGCTCGAATGCCGCGGCGAGGCGCGGACCGAGCGTCCGGCGGATCGCCGCGCCCACGCGATAGCTTGAACCGGTCGTGTCTTCGCGACTCAGCGGCCCCGCGGGGTAGCGGCCATAGGGGCCGCTGGTCCTGGCCTCCGCGATGGCCGCGTCGACCGCTTCCCTCAGCGCCGCCGAGGCGCAGCACTCGGCGAGGCGCGCGGCATAGTGGAGCGCGATCGCAGGGGCGCCGTGCAGGCCGGCGACGAATCCGCCTACCGCAGACCGCTCCTGGGCGGTGACGTTGCCGGGCGCCTCCGGCGCGAACAGCGCCCGATACGTGGCCTGCGCGTGCGTGCGCGCTTCCGGTCTCCGGGCGCGGATCGCGCTCAAGGGAGATCCCGGCGCGATCCCGACCAGCGCATCGATGACGTCGGCGTCCGTCCCTGGCATTGTCATCGTCCTCTTGGCTCAGTGGTCACGCGACACGCCGGGCTCCCGCCACATCCCGTCCCCAGCCGAGCGCGGGCGCCAGCACCTCGGAGACCAGCTCGATCGATCTGAGGATGAAGGGATGCGGCGGATCGATCGAATGCACCTGAACGGCGACGTCCGTCGCGCGGGCGAGCGGGGTGTCCGCCTGGAGCGAGGCGATCACCTTGTCTGGCGTTCCGAGATGAGCATCCATGGCGGCGATCATCCCGTCCAGCGATCCATCTCCGGTCGCGCGGCCCAATCTGGCCAGGCGCGCGCGATGCCGCCCCAGCCCGATCTCGGCCAAACGCAGGGCTTCCTGGTCGTCATCGGTAACGAACACGGTGCGGGAGGCGAGGATGCGGGGCGCGCGGCCCTCGGCCAGCGCAGCCAGGTACGCGTCGATCAGCGGGTTCTGGATATCGGCCAGCGACAGGTCGGGAGCGTGGGCCGGCCGGGGCTGCGTGCGCGACAGCATGAGACCGTCCCCCGCTGCGCCAGCGCGCCTCGCTCCATCGACCGAGAACGTCGCCTGCCAGACGCGCTCGACCAGGCTCGGATTCGCCGGATACAGTTGATCTCCTCCGCCGGGCAACGGCCGCCCCGCCCAGGCGTCGCGTAACAATTGAAGGTGCCCGGCGAGCACCGTCGCGCGCTCGGCACTGTTCTGACCGAACGCCGCGTAGGAGGAAAGGTTGCCCCCGGCTCCGACGCCCACTTCCAGGCGGCCGCCACACATCAGATCGAGCACGGCGGCGTCCTCGGCCACCCGGATCGGCTGCTCCAGCGGCAGGGTCACGATCCCCGTCCCGAGGCGGATCCGCGTTGTCTGGGTGGCGACCTGGGCCAGGAAGACGAACGGCGCGGGAAGACCGCCCTCGTCTTCATGGAAATGGTGCTGGGCGATCCAGGCCGAATGGAAGCCGAACCGCTCGGCGTGGATGATCTGCGCGGTCGCCAGCCGGTACCGCTCGGCGGGGTCCGCTTGATCGAGTAGGCGCGTGAAGAAACCCAGGCGCTTCGGCAGGGTCGCCATCGTCATCTTCCCGCCATTATGCATCATCGAGACCACGTCCGAGACTTGCTGCGACCTGCTCACCTCATCCGCGTAGCTTCTTCCCGCGCTGATTTGCTAAGCTGGTCTGCGATGGACAATGTAGAGTTCGACCGCGACCCGCCCGCCGTCTTGCCGACGATGGTCATGGCGTTTGGAGGATGGATCGATGCCGGCCGGGCGGCCACCGGCGCCCTGCGCCACCTGGCCCGCGACCTCCGGGCCACGCGACTCGCGCGGATAACCGCTGAAGAGTTCTTCGTGTTCACCCAGGAGCGGCCCGAGGTGCGGTTGAGGGCCGATGGGGGTCGCGTTATCCGATGGCCACGGAGCGAATTCTCGGCGTGGGATCCAGGAGGTGGTCGAGACGGTCTCCTTCTGTTTCGCGGCCCGGAGCCCCATCAGAGGTGGCAAACCTATACGAAGGCGTTCCTCGGCGTGGCCGAGCGCTGTGGGGTGAGGCGGATCGTCTCGCTCGGGGCGCTCCTGGCGGGCGCTCCTCACACCCGGCCGGTGCGGGTCACGGCCCGCTGCACCGACCCCGCCGAGAAGTCGTTGCTCGAAGCCTGGGGCATCTATCGTCCTCCGACCTACGAAGGCCCGACCGGCATCTCCACGGTCATCCTGGACGCGGCGGAGCGCCGGGGAATGCAGCATGTCGGCTTCATGGGGCAAGCGCCGCACTATCTACCCGATTCCGAGAATCCGGCCGCGATCGAAACCCTGGTGACTTACGTGGCCCGTCTGCTCGGCCTGAGCCCGGACATGTCCCATTTCGCCGAGGCCATCCAGGACTTCCGCGCCCAGTGCGATAAGGCGGTGGCCAGGGACCGCGCCACCCGAGAGCACGTGCGGAAGCTGGAGCAGGAGTACGACGCGACGGCGGGCGAGGAGCAGCACCCACCACTACCTGGGGGAGAGCTCGACTCGGACCGGCTGATGCGAGACGTCGAGGACTTCCTGCGCAGGCAGCGGGAGGGTGGCGCGGGCGGGACGGGCGCCTGAGGGCAAGCTCCGCGCGCGGGCGCGGCAGGAGTGGGCCTAGCCGCCGCCCCCCATCTGACAGACGAGCCGCCACTCGGCATCGGTCACCGGCTGAACCGACAGCCGGGGCAGCCTGACCAGGGCCATGCCGGCGAAGCGCTTGTCCGCCTTGATCCGATCGAGGCCGACCGGCGTCGGGAGCGGCTCGACCGCGGCGACGTCGATGGCGCGCCAGGCGGGATCGGTCGAATCCGGGTGCGCTTCCGCGATCACCTTGACGATGCCCACGATCGCGCGCTCCTTGCCGGTGTGGTAGAAAAACGCCTGCTCACCCTTCTTCATGGCGCGCAGGTGCTTCTGGGCCGAGAAGTTGCGGATCCCGGTCCACTCCGCCCCTTGGCGGCCCTTCGCGACCTGCTCGGCCCACGACCAATCATCGGGCTCGGACTTCAGGAGCCAATATGCCATGGCACTCCATCCTCTTTCCCCCGGGCTCCGAGCGCAAGCCCAGGGGTCAGCCGGGCTCCGACCGGCTTGACGTCTGCTCCTCGTCCGACCTACCGTGCCGACATGGACCGCCGCCGCTTCCTGGTGACCACACTCGCCGGCGCGCTCGCCGCGCCGCTCGGTGTCGAGGCTTGGAACCTTGACGCGCTTCGGGCGGCAGTGTCTCGCCACCGTCGAACCCGGGGACGGTAGGACGGAAACGTTGTTCCTGGCGGCGCTGATCGTCTTCGCCGGCTACACGGTGTTCGGCGTGACCGGGTTCGGCGCGTCACCGATCACGGTCCCCGTGCTCGCGCATTTCCTGCCGCTGCCGTTCGTCCTGTCGCTGGCCGCCGCCCTCGATCTCGGATCGGCCGCGGCACTCGGCGTTCACACGAAGAAGCAGGCCGATGTCCGCGAGCTGCTGGTGCTGGCGCCGTTCACGATCATCGGCCTCGCCATCGGCGTGACGCTACTCGTCAGCCTCCCCCGCGATGCCACGCTACTCGCACTCGGGGTCTTCGTCTGCGGCTATGCGCTGTACACCATGCTCCATCGTGGCGCGCGGCGCCCTCTCGGGCGAGCGTGGGCCGCGCCGGCGGGTCTACTCAGCGGCGTGCTCGGCGCCCTGTTCGGTGTGGGCGGCCCTCCCTACGTCGTTTACATCGCCGGGCGCATTCCCGATACCACGGCGCAGCGCGCGACGATCTCGCAGATGGTCGCCCTCAACGTGGGGCTGCGCGTCGCTGCGTTCGCCATTGCGGGACTCTTCACCGGCCGCGACCTGTGGCTCGCAATCGGGTTGCTCCTTCCGGTCGCGTGGGCGGGTGTCTGGACCGGGAATCGGGTGCACATGCGCGTGGCTCCGGCGAAGGTCGCGCGGATCGTCGGTGCGGTGCTCCTGTTCAGCGGCGCGTCGCTGATCGCGCGGGCGCTCTGACGCCCGACTCGTGCATGACGGATCTCAAGAACAGGCGAACGTAGTGGTTGTCTACGACCTCGCCCTTCGCCCCCACCGTGAAGTTGGAGGTGATAAGCCCCGTAGCCCCCGCAAACTGGCCTCGCCCCTCGGTCACTTCCCAGATCACCGCGCCCCGCTGGAGACCGTCCACCCCGCTTGCCCCAAGCACTCCATGACCCGCCGTCTTGAACGTCACCCCGCCGGCCTTGCCGTAGCTGATGCGCCCGCTCTCCATGAAGGTCCCGGCGCCGGTCATCTGCACCTCCGACTCGAAGGTGGCACGGGGGCCCGGTCTCGATTCCGCCTTGGCCTGTACCCCCTTTGCGGTCAGTGCCGTGCGCAGGACCTGGCCGGCCGCGGTCGTCTTGGCGGCAAGCTTCCCCTCGACCCCTTCGACCGGCCGTGCCTTCCCTTTGAACTGCAATGCGAACACAAGTTCCTTCATGCGCTCTTCTCCTCTTGCTGGTGATATGGCTCAGTGGGCAACCGGCCGCTCGTCTTCGAGGGCGCGACCTTCGCGGTTCTCCGCATGGCACCGAGCGCACTGCATGTCGGTAACCTCCCAGCCAACTAGGCCGGGACAGGTCGGACAGGTGGCACGAGGGTAGTCCGACAGCCCAGGGCGGTCAAGGAACTGGATCTGAGGACCGGCGCACCTGACTGGCGCTACCGCCGCAACCTCTTTGGTGCGATAGTCCGGTATCGGGCAGAATGCCTGCTTCCGGATCGACATGAGGGGACAGCGACCGGAAGCCCTGGCCGAGGCCGACTCATCATAAGGCCGTGAACCGACTTCTCCCGGGGCCTGGTGCGGGATACGCGCGACGTTTGGCCGGTGTCGCGCTGATCGCGCTTCTGTTGGGGCTGGCCGCGTGCGATCGGGCGCCCGAGGTGGGGGCTGCCCCGAAACCCCCCGCCGTCACGGTGGTCGCCGTGGCTCAGCGCTCGGTCCCGGTCTACGGCCAGTACGTGGGCCAGACGGAGGCGGTGAAGACCGTAGAGGTGCGCGCGCGGGTCGAGGGCTTCATCGAGCGGCAGGTGGCGCCCGACGGCGCGAACGTCAAGGCCGGCGACCTGCTCTTCGTCATCGATCCGCGCCCCTTCGAGGCCGCCCTCCGCCAGGCGGAGGCCAATGTGGCCCGCGACCTCGCCCAGCTCCGCCAGACGGAGGCCGCGCTCACCCAGCGCGAAGCCGACGTGCGGCAGGCGCAGGCCAATGTCGAGCGCGACGTCGCGCAGGTCGAGAATGCCCGGACGCAGGAGGCGCGCTATCGCACGCTCGTCCAGCAAGGGCTGATCGCGCGGGAGCAGTACGACCAGATCCGCACCAACATGACCGCGCTCGAGGCCACCGTGGAGGCCGACCGCGCCGCCCTCGAGAACGCGCGGGCCGCGCTCGCCGCCGCCCGAGCGGCCATCGAGACCGCGCGGGCCTCGATCCGCGCCAACGAGGCCGCCGCCGACAACGCCCGGCTCCAGCTCGGCTACACGTCGATCGAGTCGCCGCTGGATGGGCGCATGGGGCGAGCCGAGGTTCGGGTGGGAGCCCTGGTCGGAAAGGGTGAGGCCACGCTCCTCGCCACGGTGTCCACGGTCGATCCGATGTACGTCAACTGGAGCGTGAGCGAGCGCGAGGCCCTGTCCGTGTGGGCGCGTCGCCGGGCGGAGATGCAGGCGCGGCCGAGCTCCTCCGGGATCACCATGACGCTGCCGGATGACAGCCCGTATCCGCACGGCGGCCGGCTCGACTTCGTGGACCGCGCCGTGGACCCCCGGACCGGCACCCTCGCCCTGCGCGCCGCCTTCCCGAATCCGGCGCGGATGCTCCAGCCGGGTCAATACGTGCGGCTCCGGATCCTCCTCGCCGAGCGCCCCGACGCGCTCGTCGTGCCCCAGGCCGCGATTCAGGAGAGCCAGGGCTCGGCGTCGCTGTTCGTGGTGGGGCCGGATCAGACGGTGCAGGCGCGGGCCGTCCGGATGGGGCCGCGCGTGGGACCGCTGTGGGTCGTCGAGGAGGGTGTGAAGCCCGGCGAGCACGTCGTGGTCAAGGGCCTCCAGCAGGTCCGGGCCGGGTTGCGCGTGGAGCCGACCCTGGAGGCGCTCCCGCCGGCACCCGGGAGCTGACGCCGGTGTTCGTCAACTTCTTCATCGACCGCCCCATCTTCGCCTCCGTGCTGGCCATCGTCATCGTGCTGGCCGGCGCGGTGGCGATCCCGTTCCTGCCGATCGCGATGTTTCCCGAGATCACGCCGCCCCAGGTGGTCGTGACCGCCACCTATCCGGGGGCCAGCGCCGAGGTCGTGGAGCAGACGGTGACCACGCCGATCGAGCAGCAGGTCAACGGCGTCGAGAACATGATCTACATGTCCTCCCGCAGCGGGAGCGACGGGACGATGACGCTCACCGTGACTTTCAACGTCGGGACCGACCTCGACATCGCCGCCGTCAACGTGCAGAACCGGGTCGCGATCGCCGAGGCGAAGCTTCCCGCGGACGTGACCCGTCAGGGCCTCACGATCGTCAAGCAGTCTCCGGATCTGGTCGAGATCGTCGCCTTGACCTCGCCCGACGGGAGTCGGGACGAGCTCTACCTTGCGAACTACGCCACGCTCCAGGTCGTGGACGTGCTGGCGCGGGTGCCCGGCGTGGGGCAGGTGACCGTGTTCAACGGGCGGGACTACGGCATGCGCCTCTGGCTCAACCCGGATCGGCTCGCGGGCCTGGGTCTCACCGCGGGCGACGTGGCCGACGCGGTCCGGGAGCAGAACCTGCAGGCCGCCGCCGGGCAGATCGGCCAGCCCCCGGCGCTCCCCGGGCAGCAGTTCCAGTACACCGTCACCACGCGCGGGCGCCTCTCGACGCCGGCCGAGTTCGAGGACATCATCCTCCGCACCCGGTCCGACGGCTCGCTGCTCCGCGTCCGCGATGTCGCCCGCGTGGAGCTGGGCGCCCAGGGCTACGGGTCGTTCGGCCGCGTCGGTGGGAAGCCGGCCGCCCTCGTCGGCATCTTCCAGCTTCCCGGCGCCAATGCCCTCGAGGTGTCGCGGGGGGTCCAGGAGGCGGTGGCCCGCCTCGCCCCGAGCTTCCCGAGCGGCGTCACCCATACGCGTCCCTACAACACGACCGAGTTCGTCCGGGTCTCGATCGAGGAGGTCGTGCTGACCCTCTTCATCGCCATCGGCCTCGTCGTGCTCGTCGTCTACGTCTTCCTGCAGGACTGGCGCGCCACCCTCATCCCGACCCTGACCATCCCGGTGTCGCTGGTGGGCACCTTCGCGGTCATCAGCGTGTTCGGATTCTCGATCAATACGCTGACGCTCTTCGGCCTCGTCCTCGCCATCGGGATCGTGGTGGACGACGCCATCGTGGTGGTGGAGAACACCCAGCGACACCTCGAGGAGGAGGGGTTGGATCCGCGCGAGGCGACTCGTCGCGCGACCGCGGAGGTGGTGGGGCCGGTCATCGCGACCGCGCTCGTCCTGATGGCGGTGTTCATTCCGATCGCGTTTCTGCCCGGCATCACCGGTCAGCTCTACCGCCAGTTCGCGCTGACGATCGCGGTGTCGGTGGCGCTCTCCGCCCTCAACGCGCTCACCCTGACCCCGGCGCTGTGCGCGCTTCTCCTGCGTCCCGCCGGCCGCGCCCGGAAGCGCTGGCTCGCCCGGGCCTGGAACGCGGCGTTTCTCCGGCTCACCAACGGCTACGACCGGACCGTGCAGCGCATCGTCCGGCGGTCCGCCCTCGCGGTGGTGGTGCTGCTGCTCCTGAGCGGGGTCGCCTACGCCTTGCTGCGCGCGGTGCCCACCGGCTTCGCGCCCACCGAGGACCAGGGCTACCTCCTCGTCAACGTCCAGCTGCCCGACGCCGCCTCCCTCGAGCGGACCGACGCCGTCGTTCGCCAGATCGAGCAGATTCTCCTCGAGACGCCCGGCATCGAGACGGTGGTGGCCATCGGCGGGCGCAGCTTCATCACGGGCGTCAACGGCCCGAACGTCGCCTCCCTCTTTCCCCGGCTCGCGCCGTGGTCGACCCGGAAGACGGCCGAGCTTCAGGCCGGCGCGATCCTGGGGCGCCTGCGCGCGCGCCTCGGCGGCATCCAGGAGGCCGTCGTCGTGGTCTTCCCGCCGCCCCCCATCCGGGGCATCAGCTCGGGCGGCGGGTTCCAGTTCGAGCTGCAGAGCGTGGCCGGCGGCTCGCTCCAGGATCTCGACGCCGCGGCCCGGCGGATCATGGACGCGGCCCGTCAGCGCCCGGAGCTGGCCGCGACCTTCACGGGGTTCCGGCCGGGCGTGCCGCAGCTCGACGCGCAGGTCGACCGGGCCAAGGCCAAGGCGCTCGGGGTGCCGCTGTCCGACGTGTTCTCGAGTCTCCAGATCTTCCTGGGCTCGCTCTACGTCAACGACTTCAACGCGTTCGGCCGCGTCTATCGCGTCCAGCTACAGGCCGAGCCGAGCTTCCGCGCGACGCCGAGCGACGTCGCGCGACTCTACGTGCGGAGCCAGCCCGGACCGAACGGGCAGCCCGCCCAGATGGTGCCGCTGAGCACGCTCGTCACCGTGAAGCCCACCACGGGCCCCGACACCATCTCCCACTACAATCTCTATCGGTCGGCGGAGATCGCGGGCGACACCGCGCCGGGGGCCAGCTCCGGCCAGGCCATCGCGGCCATGCAGGACGTGGCGCAGCGTCTCCTGCCGCCGGGCATGGCGTATGAGTGGTCGGGCCTCGCCTTCCAGGAGATCGAGGCGGGCAGCCGGGCGGGGTTCGTCTTCGCCCTCTCCGCGTTCTTCGTGTTCCTCGTCCTGGCCGCCCAGTACGAGAGCTGGCTCGTCCCGCTGGCGGTGATCCTGGCGGTGCCGCTGGGAGTCCTCGGCGCGCTGGGAGCGCTCTGGCTCAGCGGGCTCGCGAACGACGTGTACGCGCAGATCGGCCTCGCGCTGCTCATCGGGCTGGCGAGCAAGAACGCCATCCTCATCGTGGAGTTCGCGAAGGAGCGTCGCGGGCGCGGGATCGAGGTCCGGGAGGCGGCGCGGGAAGCCGCCCGGCTGCGCTTCCGCCCCATCCTGATGACGTCCTTCGCCTTCATCCTGGGCTCGCTGCCGCTGGTCGTCGCGTCGGGAGCGGGCGCGGCCAGCCGGCACTCGATGGGCACCACCGTGGTCGGCGGGATGCTCGCGGTGACGGTGCTGGGCGTGCTGCTCGTCCCGGCGTTCTACGTCGCGGTGGAGCGGCTCGCGGCGTGGCGGAGGCGAGGCGAACCGAACACGCCTCCCGGACCGGCGGACGGCTCCGTAGAAGCGACACGGTAAGGCTCACTCGGGGGTGGCGGGCTCCGGGGCGAGGCTCCGGCGGGCCACCGTCCACGCCCGGCTGCCCGCCGGGGCCGCGCCGCGATGGCTGGGCCCGCGACCGGGCCGGATGGCATCAGGAGCGCTTGCCCCCGGCCCGATGTCGATTACACTAGCGGGCGTGGCTCGGGAACCCACCGAAGTGAGCGGCCTCCGCTCGGACAGGTTGCGGCGGTGGGCCCGGGTGTTCGTCCCCCTCCTGATCGGGTTCGTGGCCGGGGCCGGCTGCTCGGGGGAGCCTCCGAGCGCCGTCGAGCGCAAGCCTGCGACGGCCGCCCCCCGCGCCCCCGCCGTGAGCGTCGCCAGTGTCGAAGCCCGCGTGCTCGAGCGCATGGTGGACGCCACCGGGAGCCTCCTCGCCTGGGAGGAAGTGGTCCTCAACACATCGATCGCCGGGACCGTGGCCCGACTCCTGGTGGACCTGGGCGACCAGGTACAGGCCGGCCAGGTCGTCGCCGAGCAGGATCCGCGCGAGGCGGCTCTGGCCGTGGAACAGGCCGAGGCCGGCGTCGGCGCCGCGCGGGACGCCCTGGGGCGCGCGAAGGCGCAGGCCCAGGCGAGCATGGCCCAGCTCCAGCAGGTGCGCGAAAGCCGCCGGTCGCTGGCGGCCGCGCTCAATCGGACGCAGGCGGGGCTCGAGGAGACACGCGCCAATCTGCAGCGGATGCGCACGCTGGCCGGCGAGTCCCTGGTCGCGCAGCGGGAGGTGGACGTGGCCCGCACGCAGTACGAGACGGCGGCCGCGCAGCACGAGACGTCTCAGGTGGAGCTGAGCCAGTTCCCCGACCGGGTGCGTGTCGGCGAGGCCAATCTCGAGAGCGACCGCTCGGCGATCCGGGTCGCCGAGGCCGACCTGCGGCGCCGCGAGGCCGACCTGGCGCTGGTGCGGAAGAAGTTCACCGACGTCACCCTCCGGGCGCCCCTTACGGGGTCCATCGCCCGGCGGCATCTCAACCCGGGCCAGTACGTTCCCGAGAACACGCCCGTCTTCACCATCGTCCGCACCGATGTGCTGAAGTTCACCGGCACGGTGCCCGAGCACGCCTCGCTCGACGTGCGGCCGGGGCAGTCCGTGCGCATCCGCGTCGATCCCGTGCCGGGGCGCGACTTCCCGGGCCGGGTGACTCGCGTGAGCCCGGCGGTGGACGTGGCGAGCCGGACCGTCACGATCGAGGCCGAGGTGCCCAACCGGGAGCGGCTGCTCAAGCCCGGTCTCTTCGCCCGGGCCGCCGTCGTGCTACGCCAGGACCAGGAAGTGGCCTTCGTTCCGGAGAGCGCGGTGGCCTACTTCGCCGGCATCACCAAGGTGTTCGTCGTGACGGCCGGCGCGGCCCACGAGCGAGCGGTCAGCCTCGGGGCGCGGAAGGACGGCTTCATCGAGGTGGTCAAGGGCGTGCAGCCGGGCGAACAGGTCGCCACCTCGGGCCTCGCCCAGCTCCACGACGGCGCGCCGGTGACGGTCGCCGGATCCCGCGAAGAGCGGCCCGCGGGCGGGCGCGGCGGCGGGACGAAGTAGGCCATGCAGAAGCTCGCCGAGGTCTGCATCCGCCGGCCGGTCTTCGCGGCCATGCTCATCCTCTCGCTCGTGGTCGTGGGCGCGGTGTCCTGGATGCGCCTCGGGGTGGACCGCTTCCCGGTGGTGGACCTGCCCACCGTGATCATCCGCACCCAGCTCCCGGGCGCCTCCGCCGAGGAGGTCGAGATCCAGATCTCCCAGCGCATCGAGGAGGCGGTCAACACGGTGGCCGGCATCGACGAGATGCGCTCCATCTCGGCCGCCGGCTCCTCCATCGTCATCGTCACCTTCGATCTGGACCTCGACATCGAGACCGCCGCGCAGGACGTCCGGGACCGGGTGGCGACGGTGCTCACGACTCTCCCCGAGGACGCCGAGCCGCCCATCGTCTCCAAGTTCGACAACGAGTCGTCGCCGGTGCTGACGGTGGCGTTGTCGGGGGACCGGCCGATCCGCGAGCTGACCGAGCTGGCGGACAAGGTCGTCAAGCTGCGGCTGGAGCGGGCGAGCGGGGTCGGCCAGGTCCAGCTCGTGGGCGGGCTCGAGCGGGCCATCAACGTGTGGATCGACGCCGATCGGCTCGCAGCCTACCGGCTGCCCATCACCGCGGTCCGCGACGCCATCCGGCGCCAGAACTCCGGCCTGCCCGGCGGCAACGTCACCGGCCGGGCGCGGGAGCATTCCCTGCGGACCATGGGGCGGCTGCCCGACGTCCAGGCCTTCAACGAGCTGGTGGTGGCCACGGTGGGCGGCGTGCCGGTGCGCGTCAGCGACCTCGGCCGGGCCGAGGACGGGACCAAGGAGCAGCGCTCCATCGCCCGTCTCAACGGCGCGCGCGCCGTGATCCTCGAGGTGCGCCGGCAGTCGGGCGCCAACACGGTGGCGACCATCGACGCGATCAAGACGAACCTGGCCCAGGCGGCCGCGGCGCTGCCCCCGGGCGTGCGGGTCGAGGTGCTCCAGGACCAGTCACGCTACATCCACGCGGCCCTGCACGAGATCAACGTGCACCTGGTCCTGGGCGCGATCCTGGCGTCGCTGGTGGTCCTCGCCTTCATGCGGAGCTGGGCCTCGACGGTGATCGCCGCGGTGGCCATCCCCGCATCGGTCATCACGACGTTCGCGATGATGCGCTTCCTGGAGTTCACGCTCAACAGCGTCACGATGCTCGCGCTGGTCCTGATGGTGGGCGTGGTCATCGACGACGCCATCGTCGTCCTCGAGAACATCTTCCGGTTCATAGATGAGAAGAAGATGCGGCCGTTCGAGGCGGCGCGGGCCGCGACCGCCGACATTGGGCTGGCGGTCATGGCCACGACGCTGTCGCTCGTCGTGATCTTCGTGCCGGTGTCCTTCATGTCGAGCATCTCCGGCCGCTTCCTCTACCAGTTCGGCCTGACCGCGGGGGTGGCGGTCATGGTCAGCCTCCTCGTGTCCTTCACGCTCACGCCGATGATGAGCGCGCGCCTGCTGCGTCCGGAGGGCGCGCCGTCCGGCCCCGCCCACGAGGCGCGGTCGCGGGCCGGGTTCTACCGCCGGCTCGACCACGGGTACATGACCGCCCTCGCCTTCGCCATGCGGCATCGGCTCGCGATCAGCCTGGTCGCGCTCGCCGTGATGATCTCGATGGTGCCGCTGTACCGGGTCCTCGGGAAGGACTACCTCCCGACCGGGGTGGACGAGGGCGAGTTCGAGGTGCGGCTGACCGCGCCACAGGGCATCAGCCTCCCCGCCATGGACACCCTGGTGCGCGAGATCGAGGGCCAGATCCGGCAGGTGGCCGGGGTGCACCTCGTGCTGGCCACCAGCGGCGGCTCCTTCCTGGGATCCGTCAACGAGGCGCGCATGTACGTGGGCCTCGCGCCGCACGAGCAGCGCGTGTTCTCGATCGGGCGCCTCGCGCGGGGCCTTCTGGGCGGGGATCCCGGGGCGGCCTTCCGGGGCAACCGCTCCCAGCAGGAGGTCATGCAGGACGTGCGGCGGCGGCTCCGCGGGATCGGCGGCCCCGACGTACGCACCCAGGTGCGGAACCCCGCGGGCTTCCGGTTCGTGGGGGGCTTCATCGACATCGACTTCGTGCTCCGGGGCCCGGATCTCGACGCGCTGGCCGCGTACACCGAGCGTCTCCGCCAGCGCTCCGACGATCTGGGCCTCATCGACGCCGACACCACGCTCAAGCTCGACAAGCCCGAGCTGCGCGTCCGGATCGACCGGGAGCGCGCCGCCGACCTGGGCGTGGACACCGCCGACATCGCCACCGCGCTGCGGGTGATGGTGGGCGGTGACGAGGAGGTGACCCGGTTCTACGACGCCCGCGCGAACTACGAGTATGACGTCCAGCTCCGCCTGCGGGAGGAGGACCGTAACGACCCCGGCGTGATCGGCCTCCTGTGGGTGCCCCGGGCCGGCGGCGGCATCGCGCGGCTTGACAACCTGGTCACGATGACGTCGGGCTGGGGCGCCTCGCGCATCGACCGCCTGGACCGCGCCCGGGAGGCGCGGCTGCGAGCCAACGTCGCGCCGGGCTACGCGCTGGCCGACCGGGTGGAGGCTCTCCGCGAGGAGGTCGTGCGCATGGACCTGCCGCCGGGCTACGACACGGTGATCGCGGGCCGGGCGCGGGAGCTGGAGCTGACCTTCGTGGAGATGGGGCTGGCCTTCGCCCTGTCGATCGTCTTCATGTACATGATCCTCGCCGCGCAGTTCGAGAGCCTGGTGCACCCGTTCACGATCCTGCTCTCGCTGCCCCTGTGCGTGCCGTTCGCCCTCCTGTCGCTCTGGCTCACCGGCAACACCCTGAACCTCTACTCCGCCCTCGGGATCCTCGTCCTCTTCGGCGTGGTCAAGAAGAACGCGATCCTCCAGATCGACCACATGAACACGCTGCGGGCGGGCGGCATGGAGCGGCTCCCCGCGATCCTCCAGGGCAACCGGGACCGGCTTCGACCGATCCTCATGACGACGCTCACCTTCGTGGCCGGCATGGTCCCGCTCGCCGTCGGCACCGGTCCCGGAGCCGAGGAGCGCCGCGTGATCGCGGTGGTCATCATCGGGGGTCAGACGCTGTCGCTGGTGCTGACGCTCCTGGCGACCCCGGTCGCGTACTCGCTGCTGGACGACCTGGCCGCGCGGCTCCGCATCGGCCGTCCGGCCGCCGGCCCGCGCGGCAGCGTGGGGCGGGTGCTCCGGGCCCTGGGACTCGTCCGCGACGGCTGGAGGGCGCCGGATCCGGAGCCCCAGTCCGCCGAGACCCACGCCCACGGCGAGCCTCGCCAGGTGGGGACCACCCCGCCGCCGCGCCCCGCGGAGAGGATGTAGCCCGCGCTATTCACGAAGCCCCTGTCGGCAGGGAGGCCGCCCCCTCACCCTGCTCTCCCCCCCCCGGGTGGGGGGTGTGGGTCTGGGGGTGGGGGCGGGCCGGACGCGGGACCTGCATTCGTGAATAGCGCCGGCTAGGGGTTCGCGCGGTGGTGGGTCACCACTGCGGGCGCGGCAACTGGAGCTGGTTCCCCCAGTAGCGGTCGTACGATTCGGGGATGAAGCGGTTGGTGCCGGCACCGGGCGACCAGGTCATCTCCCCGAAGATGGTGCGGCCCTCGACGCTGTAGAGGTCGACCCGGACGAAGGGCCAGCCGCGAGCCAGGCTGCGGGCGGCGGCTACCATCTCATCGAAGTTGCTCGGCTGCGGGATGCCTCGCCCGCTGGGAGGCCGGTTCACGACGAACGGCAGGGTCTGCCACTGCAGGTCGAAGAGGTCGACGCCCAGCCGCCCGGCCCGATCCGTCTCGACGCCGAGGAAGCCCGGCTCGCCCCCGAAGCAGTAGAAGGAATAGTCGGTCGGGCTGCTCCACACGGGGTCCGTCAGGAGCCGCTCGCAGATGATGTGCGGGGTGATGTCCTTGTAGACCCACTCCCGCATGCTCCAGTAGTGACTGCGGCGCATCCACGCGGCGAGCTGCCGCCTGGTCGCCTCGACGTCGAGCGTGGACTTGTCCGGGCAGAAGAGGTTCATCCGCCAGCCCCAGTTGACCTTGAGGACGAACGCGTCCGCGAGGCGCGCGAAGTCGATGTCGGCAACGCGATCCCAGACGCCGTAGAGATCGTTCAGGACGTGCGGCCCCACCCGCTCGGCGACGTAGCGTCGCACCGCGTACTTGTCGGCCAGCTGCGTCATGAGCGGGGGCCGGTAGTAGAGCATGAGCCAGTAGAGCTTCTCGGTGAACGTCTGCGGGTTCCGGAGATTCAACCGCCGGCCGAACGTGCGCTTGAAGCGGCGAGCCAGGACGACGCGGTCGGGGACGGAATCGAAGAGAACGCGCCGCCCACGGTGCGCCAGTCCCCGGACGAGCCAGGCGAGCGTATTCTTCATCCCCGTCGTTCGCATTGTGGCACGGGCGCCCGCCGGCGCACCACGCCGGTGCCGCGCGGGACCGCGGCCGCGCTATACTCGGCCGACGCAGGACAAGGAGGCCGTCCCATGGAGATCAAGGCTGCCGTCTGCCGCGCGACGCATGTGCCGGTGGGCATCGAATCCATCGACATCGATCGGCCGCTCGGCCGCGAGGTCCTGGTCCGCACCGTCGCGACGGGCGTCTGCCACAGCGACCTGCACGTGGTGGACGGGGACGGCCGTTTCGCCCTCGATCGCGGGATCGTGCTCGGGCACGAGGGGGCGGGCATCGTCGAGGCGGTCGGCGATCAGGTGACGGCGCTCCGTCCCGGCGACCACGTGGTGGCGTGTCTCTCCGGTTTCTGCGGAAGCTGCGCCCAGTGCCTCAGCGGTCACCCCAACGTCTGCGTCGGGGGGGCGGTGGCGCGCGGCGAGTCGGCGCCGCCGCGGCTATCGAAGAAGGGGCAGGGCATCCCGTCGTTCGCCGGCATCGGCAGCTATGCCGAGCGCATGCTGCTGCACGAGAACTCCGTGGTGAAGATCGACGACGACCTGCCGCTGGATCGCGCCGCCCTCGTGGGCTGCGGCGTGCTCACCGGAGTCGGGGCGGCGCTCCGGAGCGCGGGACTCGAGGCCGGGCAGACCGTGGCGGTCTTCGGCTGTGGCGGGGTGGGCCTGTCGATCGTGCAGGGGGCGCGCATCGGCGGGGCCCGGCGGATCATCGCGCTCGACCGGTTCGACAGCAAGCTCGAGATGGCCCGGCGCGTCGGCGCGACACACGTGGTCAACACGTCGAACGATGACCCCGTCGAGGCGGTGCGCGCGCTCACCGGCGGCGCCGGCGTCGACCACGCGTTCGAGGCCGTCGGCAACACGACCCTCGTGCGCCAGGCCATCGAGAGCCTGGCCATCCGCGGCACCGCCACCATCGTCGGCGTGCTGCCGCCCGACGCGACGATCGAGTTCCCGTGGATGGCCATCCGCCCCGAGTGTCGCGTGCAGACCTCGCGCATGGGCGGCAACCGCTTCCGCATCGACATTCCGCGGTACCTCGACTTCTATCGCCAGGGCCGCCTTCTGCTCGACGAGATGGTGACCCGCCGGGGCCACCTCGACGACATCAACGAGGCCTTCCGAGCGATGAAGGCGGGCGAGGTCGCGCGCACCGTCTTGACCTTCGACTGAGCGCGCCCATGCGCACCGACAAGCCCGGCACCCCGACCCTCTCCCTCGCCGAGGGAGAGGGGGCCGTTTCGATCCCCTCGCCCCCGGAGGGGGAGAGGGGGCGGGCCGGACGCGGGACCCGCATTCGTGAATAGTCCGGACTAGGATCTCGTGCGAGTGACACCGCCTCATGGGTCGAGGAGAGCGAGCACCTCGTCGGTCCTCCGCACGCGGCCGAATGGGCCCTGGAACGAGAGGAGGGTGGCCTCGTGGATCTCCGGCGAGAACGCAGCGCACCCGTCGTCGAGCAACACCACCTCGTAGCCGCGATCGGCGGCGTCTCGCGCGGTGGTCTCCACGCAGACGTTCGTCACGACGCCTCCCACGATGAGGGACGTGATGCCCAGCGAGCGCAGGGCGTGATCGAGTCCCGTCGAGTTGAACGTGCCGTACGTCGTCTTGTTCACGACGAGCTCGCCCGGTCGCGGCTCGAGGCTCGCGACGATGCGAGCCCAGGCGTCGCCCCGCGGGGGAATGGCGGCGTCACCCACCGCCGCGCGGGTGGCGGCGTTGCGCTGCTGGAAGATGGGCATCAGGTCGCTGCCATCGGGCAGCTCCGAGGCCACGGTGGTGTAGACGGTGCGCAGCCCATGGGCACGGAAGAAGTCGAGCAGCCGCCGGAGTGACGGCTCGACGACACCCCGGCCCCGCTCGTGGAAGTGGCTCAGCACGCCCGGGACGATGGCGTCGTAGGCTCGCGAGAACGGCGAGGCTGGGTTCACGAAGTACTCCTGCATGTCGATGATCACGAGCGCGGTGGTGCGGGGATCGAGCGCCAGGGGGCCCGCATTGCGGTGGCGTTGAAGGGCCGTGTATTTGTCGTGCGCGGTGCTCACCATCGCCCTCCTCGGCCGGCGTGTCCACCGGCGGTTGACTCGGCCGGCGCGCCATGCGCCATGGCGGGGACAAGGGAGTTCTCCATTCGTGGATCAGCGCTGCCGCTACCAGAGCTCGCCCGAGGCCAGGCGCGCGCCCTCGGACAGGCTCGCCAGCTTCGCCCAGACGATGTCGGGGTCCACCGCGGCCTGGCCGACCCAGGTGCCGAAACCGCAATCGGTCCCGGCGATGACGTTCTCGCGACCGACCAGCCGCGCGTAGCGGCCGATCCGCTCGGCGACCAGCTCGGGGTGCTCGATGAAGTTGGTCGTCGAGTCGAGCACCCCGGGGATGATGAGCTTGTCCGGGGGGAGTTTCACGCGCTCGAAGACCCGCCACTCGTGCGCGTGCCGGGGGTTGGCGGCCTCGAAGGAGACGCCCTGGGGACGGGCCGCGAAGACGAGGTCGAGGATGTCGGCGAGCGGTACGTCGTAGTGATGCGGCCCCTCGTAGTTGCCCCAGCAGAGGTGGATACGGAGCTGCTCGGGCGGGATGTTGGCCACCGCGTGATCGAGCGCGGCAAGATGCAGGCGGGCCATCGTCCGGAACTCCTCGAGGCCGAGGCCGGCGAACTGGATGTGCCGGCCCATGGCGAGGTCCGGACAGTCCAGCTGGAGGATGAAGCCGGCCCGGGCCACCGTCTCGTACTCGTGCCGCATCGCGTCCGCGATGGCCAAGAGGTAGGCCTCGTGGCTGCCGTAGTGGTCGTTTCGGAAAAAGAGGGAGATCACGCCGGGGGAGGCCGCGCTCATGAACACGTCCTTGACCTCGACCGGCCCGAGGGCCGTCTTCAGATTGTCCACATCGACCTGGGCCGCCGCCGGGTCGCGCAGGCTGATCGGGCCGGTACAGGCCGGTGTTTTCCGGCGCGACCGGCCCGGATCGCCGAACACCCGCTTGGCCATCTCCGGGAAGTCCACCAGGTCGCGGTACTGGAGCGGCTGGCTCGTGCCGCCGAATCCGTTCAGCCGGTCCTTGATGTAGGTGGCGTAGCTCGGCTTGCTCAGCTCCCCGTCGCTGACGACGGTGATGCCGGCGTCGGTCTGCTTGCGGACGACCTCCGCCACCGCGGTGCGAATGCGCGCGGCCAGCGCGGGCCCGTCGACCGGCACCCCTTCTTCCCGCGCGAACATCATGCGGATCAGGTCGGCCGGGCGGGGGAGGCTGCCGGTGTGGGTGGTCAGGACGCGGTCGACGCTGCGTTTCATCGGTCAAGTCCTCCGGAGCGGCATCTTACCTCAGCTCCCGCGGCCGAGGGGTTCTCGCCCCGGCGCGGCTTCGCCTCAGGAGGTTCGCATCTCGTAGATCGTCATGGGATCCTCCTGGGCGGTGGGTGGGGCATGGCTCGCGCAGCCGCGCTCAGCCGAGCAGGCGGCGGGCCTCGGCGCGCAGCTCGATCTTGCGGATCTTGCCGCTCGACGTCATCGGGTACGCGTCCACGAAGAACACGTGCTTCGGGATCTTGAAGCTCGCGAGGCGGCCCTGCATGCGCCGGAGCAGCGCGTCGGCCGGGACGTGGTGGCCCGGCTCCGGGATCACGAACGCCACCGGCACCTCGGCCAGGCGCGGATCGGGGTAGGCGACCACCGCCGCGTCGCGCACCTCGGGCATGTTGCGCAGGTAGGCCTCGACCTCGGCGGGCGAGACGTTCTCGCCGCCGACCTTGAGCATGTCCTTGTAGCGGCCCATGAACACCAGGCAGCCGTCGCTCCGGGTGACGGCCATGTCCCCGGTGTGCATCCACCCCTCCGCGTCGATGGCGGCGGCGGTGGCCTCGGGCTTGTCCCAGTAGCCGTCCATCACGGTGTAGCCCCGCACGAGTAGCTCGCCGGCCACGCCGGGCGGCTGCTCGGCCCCGGTCTCGGGGTCGACCACCCGGCACTCGCAGTCGATCATGGGGAAACCGGAGGCGTGTACGCGCTGCTCGTGCGTCGAGGACGCGGTGTCGCAGGAGACGAAGGCCCACGTCTCGCTCATGCCCCAGCCGCTGACGGTCGGGCCGAAGACGTCCTGCACCTTGGCGGCGATCGGCACCGTGCTCTCGACGCCGGAGGGCAGGGTGCCGAGGCGCATGACGATCCGGCGCGGCTTGCGCGCGTGCGCGTTCAGCAGGTCGAGCCAGTGGGCCTCGAAGCCATGGAGCACGGTGGCCTGCTCCTGCTCGGCCAGATCGAGGGCGCGCTCGGCGTCGAAGACCTCCATCAGGATCTGCTTGGCGCCGACCAGCACCGCGCCCATGGCGATCTCGGAATAGCCATAGATGTGGAAGAGCGGGAGGTAGCTCATGTGGATATCGTGCATCGTCATGCCGAACATCCGCGCCCGCTCGTGGGCATTGCGGATCGGGCGATGCGAGTGCACCGCGCCCTTGGGGTGGCCGGTGGTGCCGGAGGTATAGCAGATGACCATGCGTCCGTCCGGATCGACGGCGGCCTTGCGTGCCGCGAGCGCCGCCACGCCGACGCCGGCGGCGGCGGCCATGAACGCCGGCCAGTCCGTGGCGTGATCCAGGCGGGGCTGGCCCAGGACGACCACGCGTCTCAGATCGGGATACCCGTCGATGGCCAGGGTTCCGTCGCCGCGGCGCGCCGGAGCCGGCATGGTCTCCATCAGCATACCCTGGTAGTCGACGGGGCCCGACCGGTCGAGGGTGATCATGGTCCCGCTGCGGGACTGGCGGAGCGTGTACGCGACGTCGTCGGTGCGGTAGCGCGTGTTGAGCGGCACGAGGCAGGCCCCGATCCGGGCGACCGCGAACATCACGAACAGCCACTCGGGGCGGTTCGTCATCCAGAGCGCGACGTTCTCGCCGGGCTCCACGCCGAGCGCCATCAGGGCCCGGGCGACGCGGTCGGTCTCGGCGTTCAGCTCGGCATAGGTCCACCGCCGGGATCCGAAGACCAGGGCCTCGCGCTGACCCCAGCGCTGAGCCGCCTCGTCCAGGATGCCGCCCAGCGTCCGCTTCCGATACCACTCCATCGTGATCCTCCCGTTCGGGCCACGTCGGTGGTTGCGGTGCGGCGTGGCGGGGTGATCCTGCCAGAGACGCTCGGGGGGGTCAAACGTCGGGCGCGCCTTGCCCCCACGGGGCGGACCCGGTACGATCGCGCCGCAGCACATGCCGGTCGAGGAGAGCGCATGAACTTCGGACTGATCGTGTCGAAGCAGCACCCGCCGGGCGTATCCATGGTCGATCGCTTCCGCGAGCACATCGAGCAGGTCCGGGCGGCCCGCGACGCCGGCTTCGACCTCATCGTGATGGGTCAGCACTTCCTTTCGACGCCGTTCCAGGAGGTGCAGAGCCTGCCCGCGCTCGCCCGGCTCGCCGCCGAGGCGGGGACCATGCGGGTGGGCGCCACCGTGATCCTGCTGCCGCTGCTCAATCCGGTGGACGTGGCCGAGCAGGTGGCCACGCTCGACGTCATCACCGAGGGGCGCTTCATCTTCGGCGTGGGACTGGGCTATCGCGACGAGGAGAACGAGGCGTTCGGGGTGGCGCCCAAGGAGCGGGTGGGGCGCCTGGTGGAGAGCTTGGAGGTCATCAAGCGCCTGTGGTCGGGGGATGAGGTGACCCATCACGGGCGCTTCTACCACCTCACGCGCGCGCGCATGATGCTGCGCCCGGTGCAGCGGCCCCATCCGCCCATCTGGTTCGCGGCCAACAACGACGCCGCGGTGGTGCGCGCGGCCCGTTTGGGCGACACCTGGGTCATCAACCCGCATGCCAAGCTCGCGGTGCTCGAGCGCCAGATGGACGTGTACCGTCAGGCCCTGCGCGAGGCCGGCCGCCCGTTCCCGGCGGAGCTGCCGATCATCAAGGAGCTGTACGTGGCCCCCGACCGCCGCGCCGCCGTGCAGGAATGCCGGCCCTTCCTCGAGGCCAAGTACAAGGCCTATGCCTCGTGGGGACAGGACAAGGCGCTGCCCGAGGGAGACAGCTTTGCCCACGAGTTCGAGGAGCTCGTGGCGGACCGCTTCATCGTGGGCGACCCCGACGACGCCGTCCGCGAGATCAAGCGCTACGCCGAACGGTTGGGCGTCAACACCTTCATCTTCCGGATCCAGTGGCCGGGCATCGAGCAGGCCAACGTGCTGCGCACGATCGAGCTCCTCGCCACGCGCGTGTTCCCCGCGCTGCGCGCCCCCGCCTGAGCAGTGACCCGATAGAACCTACTCCGCCCACAGCTCGATCGGCGTGTCGCGCCCCCGCAGCACGCTGGGCCCCCGCGTGGTCAGACCTTGCAGGAGCGCGAGATCGGCGGCCTCGCGCTCGACGGCGGCCACCAGCGCGCCGCTGGCCACGATGCTGACCCGGAGCTCGCGCGTGAGGGCCTGGAGCCGGCTGGTGACGTTGGTGGTGTCACCCACCGTCGCGAAGGCCATGCTGCGGCGGCTGCCAATGTCGCCGGCCACCACCGGGCCGTAGTGTAGACCCAGCCCAATCTGCAGCGGTCGCAGCCCGGCCGCCTCCCGCTCGCGGTTCCAGGCGGTGAGGGCCGCCAGCATGCCGCGGGCGCAGGCCAGGGCGTCGGTCGCGTCACGGCGCCCGGTATCGGGGATGCCGAACGTGGCCAGCAGCGCGTCGCCGATGAACTTCTCCAGGCAGCCGCCGTGGCGGAACACCTCCTCTTCCATGCGGCCGTGGAAGTCCCGCAATAACCCCATGACCTCCTCCGGCGTCATCTCCTCGGCCATGGTGGTGAAGCCCGCCAGATCGGCGAAGAGCACGCCCACCGCCTGCCGGCGCACGCGGCCCAGCGGCTCGTCTCGCTCGGCCAGCGTGTCCGCGGCCGCCACCATCAGGCCCCGCCGCTCCTCACGGGCGAAGGCTGCGTCCAGCCGGTCCCGGGCCCCGAGGTCGCCCGTCGACGCAGCGATTGAATCTCGTTTCAACCGGCTACGTCCGGGCTGACGCCCTCATCGGCACCCGGCGAGGTCGGCCATCAGCTCGATGGCCTCGTCCTGCTGGGTGGCCACCGTGAGGCCCGTCGCGCCGCTGTCCGCCCATGCCCGGAAGCGCTCGCTGATCCGGTCTTTCGGCCCCACCAGCGCGCCCTCGTCGATGAAGTCGTCGGGCACCGCGGCCACCGCCTCCGCCTTGCGGCCGGCCAGGTAGAGCTCCTGGATGCGCTCGGCCGCCAGGCCGTAGCCGTTCGCCGTCATCGCCTGGGTGTGGAAGTTCTTGTCGCGGTGGCCCATGCCGCCGACGTAGAGGGCCACGCGCGGCTTGAGGGTCAGGAGCCCCGCCCGCACGTCGTCGGTCAGCACCACGAAGGCCCGCGGCTGGATCTCGAGGTCGCGCAGCGTCTTGCCGCCGCCGGCGCGGCGGAGCCCCTCGTCCAGCCAGGGCCGGAAGGCCTTCATGCGCGCGGGCGTGAAGCCCAGGGGCAGCCAGCCGTCCGCGATCTCGGCGGTGAGCTTCACGGTGGATTCCCCGCCGGTCCCGAGCCAGATGGGGATGTCCGGGCGCATGTGCAGGATCGACGTCAGGGGCTTGGCCAGGCCGGCCGAGCCGGGACCCGTGTAGGGCAGCGAGATCTCGCGGCCCTCGTGCTGCACGGGCGACTTGCGGGCGAAGACTTTCCGCATGATCCCGACATAGTCCCGCAGGCGCCAGTAGGGCTTGCCCCACGGCTGGCCGTACCAGCCCTCCACGATCTGGGGGCCCGACACGCCGAGGCCCGCGATGACGCGCCCGCCGCCGGCCAGCGCGTCGATCGTGCCCACGGCCATCGCGGCGGCCGCGGGGGTGCGGGCGGCGAGCTGCATGATCCCGGTGCCGAGCCGGATGCGCTTCGTCACCGCGGCCAGGTAGGCCAGCGGGGTGAGGGCATCCGACCCGTACGCCTCCGCCGTCCACACCGAGTCGTAGCCCAGCCGCTCCGCGAGCTGCACGCGCTTGACCGGCAGGTCGAGCTGGGCGCCGGAGTACCCGATCGAGAGCCCGAGCTTCACGCGTCGCCTCAGCCGCGCGACGGGAGCGCGGCGACGAACGTGCCGCTGATGAGGGTCTCGCCCTTCTGGTTGATGGCCTCGAGCTCGCCCTCCACCAGCTTCTCGCCCGCCTGCTCGAGCTTGCGCGTCACCGTGCCCCGGCAGATCACGTCGTCGCCCGGCCAGGCCCGCGTCGAGAAGCGCACCTTGTAGCGCCGCACGTTGGGCCGCCCCGCGAACCCGGTGACCACCCGGCTCAGGATGCTCGCGTTGAGCATGCCCATGGCGAAGACGGTGGGGTTTCCGGAGGCCTCCGCGAAGGTCTGATCGTGGTGGATCGGGTTGAAGTCGCCGGAGGCCCCGGCGTACTTCACGAAGTCGGTCCGCGTGAGCTTGTCGACGCGGACCTCGGGCAGCGGGTCACCCTCCTTGACGTCCTCCCAGAAGCGCTTGGTCGCGGGCATGGCGATCTCCCTCTCAGTCCTTGACGACCCGGCCGGTCTCGATGCCGACGGCGCGCGCGCGGGCCACCAGCGCGCCGCTGGCGTTGCGGTACTCGGTCTCCGTCACCGCGAAAGTCATGGAGCCGCCGCGCTTGCCCGGTTTCTCGTACACGTCCACGATCCGGCTCACCGCGGTCAGCACGTCGCCGGCGTGGATGGGAGCGAGGAACTCGAACTCTTGCTCGCCGTGCAGCACGCGCTTGAGGTCGAAGGGCAGGCGCGGCCGGCCCCGCCCGTCGTCCCAGTGCGATACGGTTTGTAAGAACGTCACCGGAGGCATGATGCCGCCGGCCTCTTTCGCCGCGTGGCCCTCGTCGTAGTACAGCGGATCATCGTCCTTGATGGCCCGCGCGAACTCCCGGATCTTACCGCGCTCCACGTGCATGATCACGGGCTCGCCCGTCCTGCCGATTGCGCTCTTGTCGACCGGCATCGCATCCTCCTTGGCGGTCGTGCCGAACCTTGGCGGTCGTGCCGAACCGCGCCCGCGAGTGTAGCAGGAGGCCGGACGCAGGGGCCGCACGACTTATCCACATATCCACAGAAATCCCCAGGATGAAATTTCGACGGCCTGGCGCGCTCGCAAGAGGATGACAGCTTTGGGAGGCTCAATTGGAGCATTCCCGGTGACGATCCAGCGCTCTGGCCCAGTGTTCTAGCCTCGGAGCGGCAGTCTCGGCGCGTTGACCGCATTGCTTGCGGTCCAAATCGGTCTTGACGATGGAGGAAGTTTCGGACCACTTGGCGGTTGAGTGTGCAGGCGTCTCCTGAGGAGAAGGAGGGACCGATGAATCAGCCGGGCGTACCAGTACTCGAGCCCATCGTCCCGGGTGCCGCCAACGGCGCGCTGCTCGAAGACGCTGCCCGGGACCTGGAGGGTTCCGGCGAGGAGAACATGATGCCAGGGCACTCGCCCTCCTGGGGCTCCCCTCAGCTGCCTGACGGCCTGGCCCTCTGCGTGGGCTGCTGGCGGCTGATCACGGCGCGGCAGCTCGGCGGGGAGCGGTGCCCAAGCACCGAGCGTCGACTTCTCGGCCTCCCGGACCCCTAGAGCGAGCGAGGCGCCGCTTGACGATGAGGCCTACCGTCCGGCGAGCGCGCGGTTCTCCAGCCGGCTCAGGAGCCGCACCACCGGCCACAGCATCAGGAAGTAGATGATCGCCGCCACCACGATGGGCGTCGGGTTGTAGATGATGCTCTGCGCCTGGCGCGCCTGATAGAGGAGCTCGGGCACGGCCACCACGCTGCCGAGCGAGGTGAGCTTCACCACCTCGAGCGTGTTGGAGAGCAGGTCGGGCAGCACGTTGCGCACCGCCTGGGGCAGCACCACGTAGGCCATGGCCTGCAGGCGGGAGAGGCCGGTGGAGCGCGCGGCCTCGACCTGGCCGGCCGGCACGGATTCGATTCCCGCCCTCAGGATCTCGCCGTAGTAGGCGCCCGTGTTGAGGAAGAACGCGATGGCCACGCAGACGAAGCCGCCCAGCTCCAGCCCGGCGAACGGCAGCCCGGCAAAGAGCAGGACCAGCAGCACCAGGGGCGGAAAGGCGCGGAAGAAATCGACCCAGGCCATCAGCGGCCAGCGCACCGCGGGATTCCTCACACTCGCGAGCAGCGCCAGGATCAGACCGCCGAACAGGCCGAGCGGCACCACGAGCAGCGACAGCAGCACGGTGTTCCACAGCCCCGCCCGCACGATCGGCCAGGAAGCGGCGATGATCTCCGGGTTGAAGAAGGTCTGGATCAGCGCTTCCACGCGAACCTGGTCTCGACCCAGCGGCCCGCCACCACGACGGGGAAGAACAGCACGATGTAGGCCGCGGCGCCCATCATCAGCGGCGAGGGATTGTAGGAGTTGGACATCGCCGAGCTCGCCTGGCCCAGATCGGTGACCGCGACGACGGTGCCGAGCGCGGTGCCCTTGGTGATGGCGATGGTGCGGTTGGTGAGCGGCGGGATGGTCAGCCGGAAAGCCTGCGGCAGCACGACGTGCACGAGGGTCTGGCCGAACGACAGGCCGGTCGAGCGCGCGGCCTCCCACTGGCCCTTGGCCACCGAGGTGATGCCGGCCCAGAAGATCTCCTCGGAGAAGGCCATCAGCACGAAGGCGAGCGACAGCCAGGTCGAGACGAAGCCGGAGGGCGAGAGGCCGACGCTGGGCAGGCCGAAGTAGATGAGCACGATGATGACCAGCGGCGGCAGCGAGCGGAACAGATCGACGATGAAGATGATCAGCCAGTTGAGCGGCCGGATGGCGAGACTTCTGAGCAGCGCCAGGGCCAGGCCGGCGCCGATCCCGGTGACGACGATGAGGAGGGCAAGCTCGATCGTGACCACCACGCCGGACAGGATGTCCGGCAGGTACCGGAGCATCACCTTGGCGTTGAAGAACGTATCGGTGAAGCGGTCCCAGCTCGACATGGGAAGGGGTTCCGCGGGCCGCCGTCTCAGTGCCGCTGGATCTGGCCGATGAAGGTGCGCGTGCGCTCGTGGGCCGGGGCCTCGAAGATCGCGGCGGGCGGCCCCTGCTCCACGATGGCGCCCTCGTCCATGAAGACGACCCGGTCGGCCGCGTTGCGGGCAAAGCCCATCTCGTGGCTGACCACGATCATGGTCATGCCGCTCTCGCGCAAGGAGCGCATGACCTCGAGCACCGAGCCGACCAGCTCCGGATCGAGCGCGCTGGTCGGCTCGTCGAACAGCATGACCCGGGGCTCCAGCGCGATCGCGCGCGCGATGGCGACCCGCTGCTGCTGGCCGCCCGAGAGCTGTCCCGGCGTGTGGCCGGCGCGGTCGGCGAGGCCGACCCGCTCCAGGGCGGCGTGGCCCAGCGCCTCGGCGCCGGCGCGCGACTTGCCCGCGACCTTGCGGAGCGCGAGGGTCACGTTGCCGAGCGCGGTCATGTGCGGATAGAGGTTGAAGGACTGGAACACCATGCCGATGCGCTGGCGGGCGTGGTTGATGTCGGTTCGCGGGTCGAGCATGTCGATGCCGTCCACCACCACGCGGCCGGAGGACGGCTCCTCCAGCCGGTTGAGGCAGCGGAGCAGGGTCGACTTGCCCGAGCCGGACGGTCCGATGACGAACACCAGCTCGCGTTCGGCCACCCGGAGATCGACGCCCTTCAGAACGTGAAGGGCGCCGAAATGCTTGTGGATGCCGCGCGCGTCGACGATCGGGTTGTCCACTCGCTCAGGTCAGTTGCACTTGACCTCGTGTGGGGTCGGGTCGTAGCCCGGCATGCCCGGCACGCCGTAGCCCGGCGTGATCACCACTTCGAGGCCGTCGGCCGGCGGCTTGCGGCCGAACCACCTCTCGGACATCTTGGCGATCGTGCCGTCCTTCTTCATGCAGTCGAGCGCATCCTGGATCTCGGCGCGGAGCTTCGGGTTGTTCTTGGGCACCGGCGCGGCCCAGTGGGTGCGCGTGTCCTTGAGCTCGAGGTCGGCCACGAACTGGGGGTTCTTCGAGGCGGCGTAGACGATGGTGGTATTGCCCCCGAGCGTGGCGTACGCGCGGCCCGAGAGGACGGCCTGGGTGGCGTCCGGCTGGGTGTCGTAGACCTGCACCGTGAAGCCGTGCTCGGCGCCCTTGGCCTTGGACATCGTCTCGTAGGGCGTGCCCTTGTTGACCGCCACCGACTTGCCCTTGAGGTCGGCCCAGCCCTTGATCGGCGCCGAGCCCTTCTTGATGCCGAACTGGTACGCGGTCCACAGGTAGCCCGCGGTGAACAGCATGTTCTCCGCCCGCTCCTTGGTCACCGTCGTCGGCGCGGCGATGAAGTCGTAGCGGCCGGACTGCATGCCCGGGATCAGGGTCGAGAAGCTCACCGCGTCGATCGTGATCTCGCGCTTCATGCGGCGCGCGACCTCGGTGAAGAGGTCGATCTGGAAGCCCTCGACGCCGCCGCCCAGCTTGGGCATGGCGTGCGGCGCGAAGGTGCCGTCGACGCCGGTCTTGAGCGGTGGAAGTTTGTCCTGGGCGAGCGCGGGCCCCGCGCAGAGAAGAGCGGCCAGTCCAACGGCGGCAAAGCGACGTGGCATCATCAGGAGCCTCCCAAGGAAGTCGTGGTCTGGTCGCGTAGCTGGCCCCGGTGAGGGGGCGGGCCGGACGCGGGACACGCATTCATGAATCGTCCCGGCTAGGAATGCAGCACCTGGCCCGCGGCGGCCCCGGTGAGCTTTCCGTCCGCCCAGGTGACCACGCCGTTGACCACCGTGTACTCGACGCCGCGCGACGGCATGACCATGCGCTTGGCGCCTCCGGGCAGGTCGAAGCGCCGCTCGCCGCGGTTCGTCGAGCCGACGCGAGCCGGGTCGAAGATGGCAAGGTCTGCGGCGAGGCCGGGGGCGAGCCGGCCGCGGTCCCGGATGCCGAAGAGATCGGCCGGATCCGAGGTGAGCCGGCGCACCCCTTCTTCGAGCGTCAACGCCTGGCGCTCGCGCACCCACGTGCCGAGCAGGTAGGTCGGATAGCCCGCGTCGCACAGCATGTCGACGTGAGCGCCGCCGTCACCCAGCGCCACCAGCACACTCTTGTCGTTCAGGATCTCGGTCATGCGGTCAACCCGCGTATTGAACGAGGCCATGGTGAATTCGATGTCGAGGTCGTCCTGGAGGGTCAGGTCCAGGAAGGCATCGACGCCATCCTTGCCCTGCCCCCGGGCGATGTCCTCGATCGAGCGGCCCTCGAGCGCTTTGAGGGCCGGCGACCTGACCTCGTGCACGTTGATGCGCGCCCAGTTGCCGAAGGCCATCGGCTGCTTCAACTCCTCGCGGAACTGGTTGCGGAAGGCGGTATCGGCGTAGACCGCCGCCTGGGCCGGCTTCGACTTGTCGACGAAGACCCGGTTCCAGCTCGGAAAGGCCGCGAAGGAGAACGGGTTGCGCATGTTGATGTCGCGCGTCAGCGGGAGCGGCGAGGTCTGGGGCCGAGCGCCGCGCGCGATGAGGGGCGCCGCCTTGCGCAGCGTGTCGCGTACCGCCTCCGGGATGTCGTCACGGTCGAAGAGAGCCAGGAAGGTCACGTGCTGGCCGCTCTCGCGCAACAGGAAATCGAGCAGGTCGTACTCCTCGTCGTCCATCACCGCGATCTTGCGGGTCAGCGCGATCTCGATGGCGCCCTTGCCGCGCTCCTTGAGGGCGTTGGCGTAGGCCTTGAGCTCGTCGCGGCTGGCGTTGCGGCACGCGAGCGGGCGGCCCTGGAAGCCGACGTGCTGATTGAGGATCGTCGTCGAGAAGCCGAAGGCGCCGGCATCGATCGCTTCGCCGAGCAGCGCCTTGATCTGCGCCGTCTCGTCGGACGTGGCGGCGCGCTCCATCGACGCCTCGCCCATCACATAGTGGCGGAACGGGGTGAGGGGCGCCAGGAAGGCGAGATTGAGCGAGGGACGCCGCCGGGCCGCGGCCGCGATGAAGTCGGGGAAGGTCTCCCAGTCCCAGGTGATGCCCATGTTGAGGACGTCGAACGGAATGGCTTCGACGTTGACCAGGTCACGCATGGCGATCTCGCGCGCCTTGGGCTTGCACGGCGCGATGCCGACCCCGCAGTTTCCCATGATGACGCTGGTGACGCCGTGCCACGACGAGGGGGTCACCGCGCCGTCCCAGCAGATCTGCGCATCGTAGTGGGTGTGCGGATCGATGAAGCCCGGCGCGACCACGAGATCGGTGGCATCGATCACGGCGGTGGCGCCGGCCGTCGCTCGGCCGATCTCGGCGATCTTGCCGCCGGTGATGGCCACATCGGCCCGGCGCGCCGGCGCCCCCGTGCCGTCCACCAGCATGCCGTTCTTGATCAACAAGTCGTGGGACATGGAATCCTCCTATGGGGTGCAGGCGGGCGGGATCGTACCACACGCGTCGCCGGTGGGACACCGGCGTACCGGAACCTCGTGGCGGGAGTCAGCGGTAGCCGGTCTGCATACCGCCTCGCCTCGCTACCGCCGAGGGTAGGGCCTTCGTCCGGCGCGGCCGATCGGGACCGATCAGGCGGCCGGTTCGCGCGCCTTCATGGTGGTGCCGGATGCGAGCATCGCGTCCACCTCCTCGGCGCTGAACCCCGCCTCGCGCAGCACCTCGACGCTGTGCTCGCCGAGGCGGGGCTGGAGGCGCCGGATCTCCGGCGGCGTCTTGCTGAAGCGCGGCGGGACGTCCGGCATCCGGATCTTTCCCTCGCTCGGGTGGTCGACGACCTTCCAGAAGTCGGTGGCCTCGAGCTGCGGGTCGGTGAGGAGGTCCTCGAGCGAGTTCACCGGCCCGTGGGGGACGTTGGATGTCTCGAGCAGCGCGAGCCATTCGGCGTTGCTGCGGGTGAGGGCGATCTCGCCCAGCGTCCCGTAGTACGCCTCGACGTTGGCGAGCCGGTGGGTGATCGAGGCGAAGCGCGCGTCGTCGAGCAGGTCGGGCCGGCTGACCAGCCCGCAGAACTCGCGCCAGTGGCCGTCGGTGTAGGGGAGGATGGCGAGGAAGCCGTCCTTGGTGGCGTAGGGGCGGCGCTGCGGGTTCAGGATGCGCTTGTAGCCGGCGCTCTCGAGGGCGGGGACGAACGTCTCCCCGTACATGTGCTCGACCATCACGAAGGACACCAGGGTCTCCATCATCGGCACCTCGACGGCCTGTCCCACCCCGCTCCGCTCGCGCGCGTAGAGGGCGGCCAGGACGGCCGATACCACGCCGTTCGAGCTGGTCTTGTCGGCGACGATGGTGGGCAGGTAGCGCGGTGTTCCCGCCACCGCGGTCTGGAGCCACGCGAAGCCGGCGCCGGCCTGGATGATGTCGTCGTACGCCGCCTTGGCACCGTAGGGCCCGCCCGCGCGGTACCCGTACGTCGCGAGGTAGATGAGGCGCGGGTTGATCGCCTCGAAGGCCTCGTAGCGGAGCCCGAGGCGGCCCGCCGGCTCCGGGCGGAAGTTGTGCATCAGGATGTCGGCGCGCTCGGCCAGCCGGAAGAGCGCGCGCCGGCCGGCGTCGTGCTTCAAGTCGAGCACGAGGCTCCGCTTGCTGCGGTTGCAGCCGAGATAGAAGGCGGCCATGCCGGGGTGGCGGCGCGGCCCGAGCTGGCGCGTGGTGTCGCCCTCGGGCGGCTCGATCTTGATCACGTCGGCGCCGAGGTCGCCGAGCTGCTGGGCGGCCCACGGCCCCAGCACCACCGAGGTGCAGTCCAGGATGCGCACTCCGTCGAGCGGTCCGGGCATACGATCGGCTCCTTGACGTGGCAGAGTCCGCCGATGTCCCGTCCGGCGGCGATTGGCCCCTGATACAGCGCACCGGACACGGTGTCAAGGAGGCGGGTACCGACGCGGCTCCGCGCCGGCCGATCAGGCGAAGTTCTTCAGTGCATCAGTGCAGCCGCAGATGACCTCAGGGGCAAGCCTGACCGGAGCCGAGTAGCTGGGAGAGCTCCCGCTTTGGCTCGAGCCGCTATCGTCAGCAAGCTCCCTGGCCTCCCCCGTCCAGAGGAGAGCCGCGAAGAAGAGGACCGGCACCATGACCATCGTAGGCCGCCGGTCAGTTCGAGAAGAGATTCGTGAAGAAGCTCTTGACGCTGTGCCCGAAGCCGACGGCGCTCTCGCGCGCGTTGCTCCAGGCGGTCTTCGCCGGCGGCTCGGCGGCCTTACCCGCCTCCTTCAGCTTTTCACCGCTGTACTTCGCGCCTTCGGAAACCGTGTTGCCGATGCCTTTGGCCGTCTCTCCGACGCCTTCCCCGATCTTGCCGTCAGGGATCTTCTTCGCGCCGCGTTCGACCTGTTCCGTGGCGGCCTTCACCTTCGAGTCATCGGCCGCGAGGGAGATGCCGGATGCGAGCAGCGAGAGCGACAATACGAACACGATGACCAGTCCGAGCCCGGTGATCGAAGCTCCTCTTCTGATGTCGTACATGTCTTCCTCCTTCCCACCCCGGGCCGTCTCCTCAGCGCCCGGAGCCTTGACCGGTGAAGCCAGGAGCCTGAAGGCGAGCGCATGCGAGGGAGCAAAAGACACGCTCCACCGCGGTAGCGGTCTCACCAATCCGGAGAGAGTAGGGCAGGAAGGTGGCTTTGCCGCATCCGTCGCAAACCCTTCGCTGTTCTTCCTTCGGTAGCTGCGGCAGCATGACCGCCTCCATGGGTGTCCGGTGCAAGGAGCCCCCACGCTACCAGCGCCTGGTCGGCGTGCCTATTGGACCAATGTCCAATAGGCCGGACGGATCGCGCCGGACTAGAGTGAGCCCATGGGGAGCCGAGATGATTGGGCGATCGATCACATCAGCGCCGTGACGTTGGCTGTGCTCGAGATGGGCGAATCGGTGGCGTTCTATCAGAAGCTTGGGCTCGATGTCTCGTACGGCGGACCCGATGCTCCCTTCACCACGATGCGGGCGGGTCAGAGCGTCATCAACCTCCGGCAGGCGACCGCCACCGCGGGCAAGTCGTTGAATCGCGTGATCCTCCGCGTTCGCGGCGTGGACGCGCTCCACCTGGATCTGGTCGAAAAGGGTCTCGGTCCCACCGCGCCCAAGGATGCCGAATGGGGCGAGCGATATTTCGAGCTGCCGGATCCTCAAGGAGTCGTGATCAGCTTCGCGGAAGTGCTGTGACCATCGGTGGAGTGCAACGCCGGGAGGGCCTTGTGCCCCCGGTGCGCGGGAGCGCAAGGAGGGGTCGCCTGGTGGAGCTGGGGGTGGGCCGGGCGAGGCCGACTGGCGCCCTTCTGCGTATGGCGACGACCGGGACTTGCTGCGCGGTGTACCGCTCGAGCTTCAGCGGGAGGCCCGGGTGCGCGCGGTGAGCGATGGAACCACGCTACGCCAGGTGCTGCTGAAGGGCCTGGGCGAGTATGCGGCGGGAACCTGGACGCCCCAACCCGATGGCCAGGTGCCCGGCGCGCTGCAATCGGGCGTCCACGCGACCGGCCGCTGACGCGGCGGCAGAGCTCGTGTTGGCCTTTGGTCCACTATCCAGGCCGGGGAGGGCTCCTCTAGACTCGGATCCAACTCACACATTCTCTGAAGGGCCAGGAGGCGGATGATGCAATTGCAAGTCGCGTGGTTGAAGTCGGGGATCTGGGGTGCGGTGGTGGGCAGCATTCTCACGATGATCGTGGGTTTCAGCTGGGGAGGCTGGATGACGAGTAGCAGCGCCAACCAAGTGGCGATGAGACAGGCCGATGACGCGGTCACCACGACGCTGCTGCCGATCTGTCTGGCCGAGGAGAAGGCCGACGTTGCTCGCGCCCAGAAGCTCGGAGAGCTCACGGCCATCACGTCGTCGTACGAGCGGACGGAATTCGTGATGAAGACCGGATGGGCGACCTTCCCGGGGCAATCGGATCCCAACCGAGCGGTGGCCGAGGCCTGCGCATCCGCGCTCCTCAAGACCGCCACCGCCAAGTAAGCGCTGCGTAGTCCCGCTCACCCGCGATGGCACAGCGTCGCGGGGTAGCGCTCTATTATCGACCGTCCACCGCGAGGCGGAGGCGGCTCTTCGACGTGAGGCGGTCTTCGGAGGATACCGGGAGAAGGATGCGATGAAGGTGTGGCGGGAGACGTCAGGGGGAGTCGAGATCGAGGACCGGGTCTATCCGGTCACACCCGCGTCGATGACGGTGAAGATCGGGATCATCACCGGCGAGGTAATGGAGCTGAAGGTCATCGAGCGCGTCGAGAAGGGCTCCGACCGCATCGTCTCGCCGGCCAGGCTCACCGGGACCCTGCGGCTCGAGAATACGTCCTCGAATCGGACGGTTCGCCTGGTCGAGGGCAAGCTCCGGTTCATCGATGCCCAGGGGCAGCCCATCCGGCTCGAGTCGGCCCGGACCGATTCCATCGTCAAGTTCACGTACGGCAACGAGCGGCTCGATCCCGGGGCGGATATCACCCGACCCCTCGACGTGGAGTTCCCGGTCGAGGCGCTGGAGGCGAAGAAGCTGAAGGAGATCCGCCTCGATCTCTCCTACATCCCGTCACCGTTCCGGGAGGAGACGGTCAACTTCGTGGTCTCGATCGGCGCGGGCAAGTAGCCGCGTCAACGAGGAGGGCGAGGTGTATCAGCATCACTTCAACGTCAGGGCGTGGGGCCAGATCTGCGCATCGCAGAACAACCTCTTCGCGCTCAAACGCCTCCTGACAACACGACCCGGGCGCGGACACCGCCCCTTAGCCGACCTCGAGGTACGCGAGGATCGTGAGCAGCACGACCACGGCCGCGACGACGTAGAACCGCTTGATGATGTGCCCTCCTCCCCCTGCGATGTCAATGCAACCGGCGCCGCCCGGCTCCACCCCGCCGGGCCGGCGCCGGACGCCTAGTAGTCGCCGCCGCCGTGCGGCATGGCCGGCATGGCCGCCTTGTCGCTCGGGAGGTCGGTGATGAGCGCCTCGGTGGTCAGAAGCAGCGAGGCGATCGACGCCGCGTGCTGGAGAGCGACCCGCTCGACCTTGGTGGGATCGATGATCCCGGCCCGTACCATGTCGACGTACTCGTTCGACTCGGCGTCGAAGCCCTGCGCCACGTCCCTGGCGTTCCGGACCTTCTCGACGACGATGGAACCCTCGATGCCGGCGTTCTGCACGATCTGCCGGAGCGGCTCCTCGAGGGCCCGTCGGACGATGTCGGCGCCGGTCGCCTCATCGCCGGAGAGCTTGAGGGTGTCCAGCGCCTTCGAGGCCCTGAGCAGGGCGACCCCGCCGCCCGGCACGATGCCTTCCTCCACCGCGGCGCGGGTGGCGTTGAGGGCGTCCTCCACGCGAGCCTTCTTCTCCTTCATGGCGGTCTCGGTCGGGGCTCCCACCTTGATCACCGCCACTCCGCCGGCCAGCTTGGCGAGCCGCTCCTGGAGCTTCTCGCGGTCGTAGTCCGAGGTGGTCTCCTCGATCTGCGCGCGGATCTGCTTGATGCGGCCCTCGATGGTCGCGGTCTTGCCCGCGCCGTCGACCAGGGTCGTCTTGTCCTTGTCCACCACCACCTTCTTGACCGTGCCGAGATCCTCCAGCTTGAGGTTCTCGAGCTTGATGCCCAGGTCCTCGGTGATGGCCTTGCCGCCGGTCAGGATGGCGATGTCTTCCAGCATCGCCTTGCGCCGATCCCCGAAACCCGGCGCCTTCACCGCGCAGGAGGCGAGGGTCCCGCGCAGCTTGTTGACCACGAGGGTGGCCAGGGCCTCACCCTCCACGTCCTCCGCGACGATCAGGAGCGGCTTGCCCGAGTGGGCGACCTGCTCCAGCAGCGGCAGCATGTCCTTCATGACGCTGAGCTTCTTCTCGTGGATCAGGATGAGGCAGTCCTCGAGGATGGCTTCCATGCGCTCGGGGTCGGTCACCATGTACGGGGAGAGGTAGCCGCGATCGAACTGCATCCCTTCGACGACCTCGAGGGTGGTCTCCATCCCCTTGGCTTCCTCGACCGTCACGACGCCGTCCTTGCCGACCTTCTCCATCGCCTCGGCGATGAGGCTGCCGACCGTCGCGTCATTGTTGGCCGCGATCGTGGCGACCTGCGCGATCTCCTTCTTGTCCTTGGTGGACTTCGACATCTTCCTCAGCTCTTCGACGACCTTCTCGACCGCCTGCTCGATGCCCCGGTGAAGCCCCATGGGGTTCGCGCCGGCGGTCACGTTCTTGAGGCCCCCGCGGAAGATGGCCTGGGCCAGGACGGTCGCGGTGGTGGTCCCGTCGCCCGCGACGTCCGAGGTCTTGGAGGCGACCTCCTTGATCATCTGGGCGCCCATGTTCTCGTAGGGATCCTTGAGCTCGATCTCCTTGGCGACCGTCACCCCGTCCTTCGTGATGGTGGGGCTGCCGAACTTCTTGTCGATGACGACGTTGCGTCCCTTCGGGCCCAGCGTGACCTTGACCGCGTGGGCCATGACGTTGACTCCGCGCAGGAGCGCGGCACGGGCTTCTTCGTTGAATGCGAGCTGCTTTGGCATGGAGCTGTTCCTCCGGCGTATGTGGGCAGACCGTTTAACCGCGACTGAGCTGCTGAGCTACCAGGATCAGGAGCCGAGGATGCCGAGGACGTCCTCTTCCTTCATGATGAGCAGCTCCTCGCCGTTCAGCTTGACCTCGCTACCGGAGTACTTGCCGAAGAGCACCCGATCGCCCGCCTTGACGTCGAGCGGGGTCTTCTTGCCGTCCTCGGAGACCTTGCCTTTGCCGACCGCGATGACCTTGCCCTCCTGGGGCTTCTCCTTGGCGCTGTCCGGGATGATGATGCTGCCCCGCCGCGCCGGCTCGTCCTCGATTCGCTTGATGAGGACCCGGTCGTGCAGCGGGTGTAGGGTCGTCGTGTGTTTTGTCTGAGCCATGGTATCGGTCCCTCCCACACTCACGGTAACCGCTGCGCGGGGGATCGAGTAGTGGACCAAGGTCCAATAGGCCGGACGTGATCGCGCCCGGTAGTCTCGGACGTGAAGGCGACCAACGTCCCATGGCGACCACCGGGATCAGACGACAGGCTCCCCGAACCTCGGCGTCCGGACCGGGAGCGGTCGCAGCGGCCGCGACGGATGAAGGCCTGTTTGCCCGGCGCTTTCGCGACCACGAAGGGCCCTACCATCTCTACGATGCCGGGGCGCGGCCCCTGATCCGGATGGAAACCGGTGCGCACGTCCTCGGCGCGCTGCTCGATCGGCGGGCTCGGCTCGTCTTTCTGGACGATCCCGGCGGGGCGGAGGGCTCGGTGCTCAAGATCACGTATCCGATCGGGGACTGGTCGTCCCAACCGGTCGAGATCACGGCGTGCGCCTGCGGCGATGACCGGTGCCGGGGCCGACTGGTGATCGTCCTGCACGAGTCGCACGCCGGCCCCGAATGGACGCTGACGTTCAGAGGCTAGGCCGCGCTATTCACGAATGCGGGTCCCGCGTCCGGCCCGCCCCCTCCACCAGCCCCCTCACCCGGCCCCTCTCCCCCTCCGGGGGCGAGGGGATCGAAACGGCCCCCTCTCCCTCGGCGAGGGAGAGGGTCGGGGTGAGGGTGGCGCCCGTGTTCACGCATAGTCCGGGCTAGGCCGACACTCGCCCGGCCAGCTGCCAGCGGCGCCGAGAGTGACGTAGTGGACCCTGGTCGTAAGAGGGCGGCGGCATTGCCCGCGGGCCAGGGGGGGACTATAGTGGCGACCGGATGTCGAGTCCGGTGTCTCTGGTCCGGCGCGCAGGCCTGCTACTGCTCGCGCTGCTCTGCTTTCCGGCTTCTCCTCCTGCCGGTGCCGCCACCCACGACGTAGCCCAGTCGGGCGATTGGGTCGTCTGGCAGGTCGTCGTGGGGGTGGTGCTCATCCTCGCGCTGGTGATTCTCGGCGTCGGGCTCGTGCTCGAGCGGGCGGGCCGGAGGCGCGCGGAGCTATCTCTCGGCGAGCGACTCCGCTTCGAGACGTTGCTGTCGGAGCAGGTGGCCACGTTCAGCCGGATATCGGTGGCCGACGTCGACCGCGAGATCCAGCGGGCGCTCCGGCGGCTCGCCGATTTCCTCGCGGTGGATTGGGGCAATCTCACCGAGTACTCGAATGACGGCCAGACCGCGCGGGTCACCCACCGGTGGGTGGCCGAGGGGGTGGGACCGCCACCGTGGGCGATCGGATTCGACGAGATTCCGTGGGTCGTGACCCGGCTGCGGAGGGGAGAGCTGGTCAGGTTCTCGAGCGTCGAGGAGCTGCCGGAGAGCGAAGCGGCGGTGGATCGGCAGACGTTTCGCCGGTTGGGCATCAAGTCCCAGGTCGCGGTTCCCTTGACAGTGGAGGGGGTCGTGGTGGGCGCCCTGGCGTTCAGCACCGTCGGCACCGAGCGGGCGTGGCGGGACGAGCTGGTTCAGCGACTGCATCTCCTCGGGGACGTGTTCGCCAATACGCTGTCGCGCCGCCGATCGGAGATGGAGGGACAACAGCTCCGGCAGGATCTCGCCCACGTCGGGCGCGTCTCGACGATGGGAGAGCTGACCGCATCGCTGGCGCACGAGCTCAATCAGCCCCTGACCGCGATCCTGAGCAACGCGCAGGCGGCCGAGCGGATCCTCGACTCCGACACCGCGGACCTCGCCGAGATACGCGAGATCCTGGCGGATATCGTCGAGGACGACAAGCGCGCCGGCGAGGTGATCCACCGGCTGCGCGGCTTCCTCAAGAAGGGCACCCTCGAGCTCTCGACCCTCGACATCGGAGAGCTGGTCGGCCAGGTGGCGCGGCTCGTGACCAGCGATGCGATCATTCGCAACGTGGCGATCCGGCTCGAGCTGGCCCCGGGGCTGCCTCCGGTGACCGGCGACCGGGTGCAGCTGCAACAGGTCGTCCTGAACTTGCTCATGAACGGACTGGACGCGATGCGGGAACCCGGCCTCGGGGAGCGGACGCTCGTGTTGAGGACATCCGGCGCCGGCCCGGCCGGCGTTGTCGTGGCGGTGGAGGACTCGGGAGTCGGCATCGACGTGGCCGACCTGGACCATGTCTTCCACGCGTTCTATACGACGAAGCCCGACGGGCTGGGGATGGGGCTGGCGATCGCCCGCTCCATCGTGGAGGCGCACGGCGGCCGACTCGATGCGAGGAGCAACTCCCAGGGTGGGGCCACCTTCTCGTTCACGCTTCCCGGCATCGAGAAGGAGCCGTGAGCGTGCCGGCCACCGCCCTGGTGTTCGTCGTGGACGACGACGCGGCCGTCCGCAAGAGCCTGGCCAGGCTCGTCAAGGCCGCCGGATACGAGGCCGAGACCTTCGCGTCGGTTCAGGACTTCCTGGCCCGCCGCCCGCACGAGGGCCCGTGCTGCCTGGTCCTGGACGTCCGCATGCCCGGCCTGACCGGGCTCGACCTGCAGGAAACCCTCCGAGTCGCGGGACAGCGCTTGGCGATCGTGTTCATCACGGGCCATCGCGACGTCCCGGTGAGCGTCAAGGCCATGAAGGGCGGGGCCGTCGATTTCCTCACGAAGCCGGTGGACGGCGAGACGCTCCTGGGAGCGATCCAGCAGGCGGTGGCTCGGACGCTCGCGGACCGGCGGCAACTGGCCCGCGTGACGGAGATCCGGGACCGCATCGCGACGCTGACCCCGCGGGAGGCCGCGGTCTTCGCGCTGGTGGTGACCGGGATGCTGAACAAGCAGATCGCGTCCAAGCTCGGCGTCGTCGAGAAGACGGTGAAGGTCCATCGAGCCCGGGTCATGGAGAAGATGCAGGCGGGGTCCCTCGCGGAGCTGGTCCGGCTCGCGGGCGAAGGGAGTGTGATGACGGCGGGCTGATGACCGGCTCGGGAATTGGACCAAGGTCCACTATCGTCCCCATCGCCGTCCTGTAGGATCGTGTCGAGATGCCATGCACAAGCCCACCCCGATGATCTCGATCGTGGACGACGATCGTTCGGTACGTCGGGCCCTCCGCCGGCTGGTGGGGTCGGCGGGCTACCTGGTCGAGACGTTCGCGTCGGCGCGGGAGTTTCTCAGCTCGACGCCGGCGACGACCCGTACCGCGTGCCTGGTCCTGGACATCTACCTGGACGGGATGACCGGATTCGAGCTTCAGGAGCAGCTGGCCGCGGATCGGGTCGCGATCCCGATCATCTTCATGACCGCGCACGACGATGCGTCGACGCGCGACCGCATCCGACGCTCCGGCGCGGCCGGGTACCTGGGGAAGCCGTTCGATGGCCGGGCCTTGCTCGACGCGATCCACCGGGTGGCGGGGCCGGGGGCGCCGAGATCGTGACCCTGGACCACGCGGACCCGCCCGAGACCTTCACGCCGCAGATCCCTGCCGCGCGAACCTTCGCGCTCCCGGCGAACGTCAGGCGCCTGGCATGGCGATGCGCACGCGTCATGGCTGCGCGAAGGGACGCGCTTCCTCGTCATCGAAGGGCATACCGACGAGCCCGGGGACAGCGCGTTCAGCCGAGCGATCGGTGGACAGCGGGCGCAGTCCGCCATGGTCTATCTGGTGTCCAAGGGAGTGATCGCGGATCGCATCACGACCGTGTCTCGCGGTGGGGGACGGCCCGGGTGCGGGGAAAAGACCCCGACCTGTCGGGCCCGCAACCGTCGTGCGACGCTTTCGACGGGGGTGCTGCCGTGAGGGGGCTCGAAGAGCGACTGCGCGGAGAGCTGAGCGACGTGCGGCGAGGACAGGATCTGAGCGGATGACGTGGGATCAGGCCTGGGCGGTTCCGCTCGTGGCGCTGGCGCTGACCCAGGTCGCGGCCATCGCGACGTCCGTCTACCTGCACCGCGGGCTCGCCCATCGCTCGCTGCGGCTGCATCCGGTCGCGGACGTGGGGTTCCGGACCCTGCTCTGGCTCACGACGGGCCAGACGCGCCGGGAATGGGTCGCGGTGCACCGGAAGCATCACACGTTCACGGATCGCGAGGGCGACCCCCATAGCCCTCGACTGCTCGGCCTCTGGCGGGTCCAGGTCTGGAACGTCTACTACTACATGCGGGAAGCGCGCAATTCCGAGACGATCCGGACGTTCGCGCCCGACATCACGGAGGACTGGGGAGACCGCCTGTTCTTCTCCCGGGGTCTGAGCGGACTCACGCTGGGTGTCGCGATGCTGTGCCTCGCGCTGGGCCTCTGGCCCGGGCTGCTCACGGGACTGATGCATGCGGTCCTGTACGTCTTCGTGCTCGCCCCGCTGATCAACGGTCTCGGGCACTGGAGGGGAACCCAGAACTTCGCCAACACCGCGTACAACTCGAGGGCCCTGGCCTGGCTGACGGGGGGCGAGAGCCTGCACAACAATCATCACGCGCATCCGCGCGCCCCGAAATTCAGCATGCGGCGGTTCGAGTTCGATCCGTCGTGGCTGGTGATCCGGTGTCTCGCGGCGCTCGCGCTGGTGGAGGTCGTTGGAGCGTCGGTGGCGCTGGGGCCGCCGGCGGCTGATGGACACGGAGACTAGCGGGCCGGGCCGGGACCAGGCCCCCCGCTTGCCCGCGCCACGATCTTTGCTTGACAGCGGGCGGGGCCGCATGTACGCTCAATTCCGGTGGTACGTTCATTCGGTTGCCGATTGGTAGCGAGCACGAATTCGCGAGAGTCGAGATCAAATGCCGCGCGGACCCCGGGTCCCGCGGCATTTTCGTTTGTCCTCCACTTCAGGAGGACCTCCCCGCCATGGTGGCGGGGCTTCACCGAGGCGCAAGCCTCACAAGAGAGGTAGAGTCAATGGCACAAGGTACCGTCAAGTGGTTCAACGATGCGAAGGGGTACGGCTTCATCACCCAGGAGGGTGGCGAGGACGTGTTCGTGCACTTCAACGCCATCCAGGCTCAGGGCTTCAAGAGCCTGTCCGAGGGCGACAAGGTCGAGTTCGAGGTGACCAAGGGCCCGAAGGGGCTCCAGGCCGCCAACGTTCGCAAGGCCTGACCCAACCCCAGCGTCAAACGGACGGCCGGGCCCTGTCTCAGGGCCCGGCCGTCCGGCACCCCGGTCGTATGCTCACCCCCGGTCGCATTTTCACCGCCGGTCGCGCTTTTACCCGAGGACGATCCGAACGCGGTGAGTCGCCCCGTCACTCGTGAGGGGGAGGCTCCCGCCCGCGAAGGCCAGGGGAATCCCGTCGACTTCTATGGTCGAGATCCCGCGGGTCACCCCGTTCGGGTTCTCGACCTCGATCTCGTAGCGCGACGCGTGGTATCGGAACGTGATGTCGAAGCGCCGCCAGGCGCGCGGGATGCAGGGATCGAGATGGAGAATCGCGTCACGTAGCCGGAACCCGAGGAGCCACTCGAGCCCGGCCCGGTACATCCAGCCCGCGGATCCCGTATACCAGGTCCATCCTCCTCGGCCGACGTGCGGGTACTCGGCGTAGACGTCGGCGGCCGCGACGTACGGCTCCACCTTGTAGCGATGGACGCCGGCGCGGGTGCTCGCGCGGTTGATCGGGTTCAGGATCGAGAAGAGCTCGTTCGCCTTGTCGCCGTCCCCGAGCGCGGCGAAGGCCATCACGGCCCAGATGGCGGCGTGCGTATACTGGCCGCCGTTCTCTCGAATGCCGGGCGGGTAGCCCTTGATGTACCCGGGGTCGAGCGGCGCGTGGTCGAACGGCGGGGTGAAGAGAAGGATCAGCTCCTGGTCTCGCCGGACGAGATATTCCTCCACCGCCGCCATCGCGCGCGCGGCCCGCGCCGGCTCGGCGGCCCCGGAGATCACGCCCCACGACTGCGCGATGGAGTCGATGCGGCATTCCGCGTTGGCGACCGATCCGAGAGGGGTGCCGTCGTCGAAATAGGCGCGGCGATACCAGTCCCCGTCCCACGCGTGGGCTTCGAGAGAGGCCTTCAGCGCGTGCACGTGAGTGCGCCAGGTGTCGGCGCGCGCGCCGTCCCCGCGGG